>JAPPCV010000090.1 GCA_028824715.1 Boseongicola sp.
ACGGTTCCTGGATCGACTGGAGCCGGCAGCGCCTTCGCAACCGTTGAGTCGCGCGTCAACGCGGCGTCCCCACGCAAGTCTGACGGTCTTTCCCGACCCCAGGCGACGGCCATGGCGCCGGTCAATGGCAAATGTCGATGCTGAACCCAACATTGCAAACTTGCAACGGCACCTGGAATCAGGGGTTCATTCGCGAATTTCATACTAAAAATACCCAATGGCCCTGCGGGCACTGCGATTCGTTTGCGGGTCTCCGGTCCATACCTTGCGGAGACGCTCGGAAACCGCGCCGGAAAATGCGAACCCGTCCATCATCGGTTCAGGCGCGCGACGGCCGTCAAGCAGGTCACCCAATTCCACGAGATCCTCGGTCACGATCGCAATGAGCGTGCCTCTGCCCACGGGCCCCGCCGACTTGAACGCCACGCCGTAGGACAGGTCGGGTACCGTCAGCGGAGCGTCCCTGGTTTCTTCTCCGCGCTGCGCGCCGGACGCAGGGACCGAAGCGACGCGACCAGACCGCGTTTGCCATGCTTGTCGATCGGCTGCCCGGCGAGCCTCGGCGGAGAACGCGGCCCATGAAGGGACGCTTCGGGAGTCCGTGGTGACAGAGTGCAGGGCATTGATGTGACGACCTTGCGAAAGTGGTGGCATGCCGGGTATGCGCGCCCGGTGGGGCGGCTGCCTGTGGATTCGAGGATCACGAATTGCAGATCGAATGGGCATTCAAGGGCGTCGCATTGGCGGGACGTGACCGCTTGCTCGACTGCTTCCCCGAGACGGCATTCGATTCGCCGACCCGTTCGACCATAGCCCTGCTGGAGCATTGGCGATCCACCGAACAGCGCGTGCGGGAACTGGCGCGTGCTCTTGGTCTTCCGGTGCCTCGCCGAGTGCAGCTGGACTTCGAGCACATGGTGCATCCGCCGAAGGGCCGTGGGAAGCCATCGTGCACGGACTTGATGGTGATCTCACCAGATTTCGTCGTGGCCATCGAGGCGAAATGGACGGAGCCCAGATACCCTGTCGTTGAGGACTGGCTTGATGGCACTGAGAACCGGAAGCAGGTCCTGCAGGGTTGGTGCGACTTGCTGGAACTGCGTGCGGAAAGCCGGGTAGCGACTGGAGACTTGCACGGGCTGCCGTACCAAATGGTCCACCGAGCGGCCTCCGCGTGCCACCAGAGAAAGGCGGCAAGCTGCCGGGTTGCCTACCTGGTGTTCGAGACAACGGCTCGGGCGCGTTCTGAGTGCCTGGAAGATCTTGCTCTCCTTCGTGACGTGCTCGGGTCGCGGTCATCGCTGGGAATGGCATTGGCGGAGTGCAGCATCGAGCAATCGCGGACGCTGAACGAGCTTCGAAGACAATGGGAATCTGGTGAACGCCATCTTCATGCGCCCGTGCTTCGGGGATTGAAGGGCGACGGGTTGTTGCGCACTCGACTGGAGAGAGTGCATTGTCTGTGACCCGCGACCGAAGCGGATCCTTGTGATGTCGCCACGGGAGGCACTGTCTGGCCAGTCACTTGCGGTGCCCCGACCGTGATGGGGAGTCGAAGAGGTCCGCCATTCAGCTCGCGATCTGGCCACTTGGCCAGGATCCGTGTTGCGCACAAACATGTATGCAACTATTCTTGGCCGCATCGTGACGGGCCGGCAGTTCATCTCCAGGGTTCGCAAATGGGCGCGGGCCAGGTCCATGCAGGTGCATTTTGACGCGGCGGCCGGTCCAGGTTCACATGGAACGCTTCATCTGGGCGACCGCAAGACAACCGTCAAGGACAGGAAAAAGGAGATCGGCAAGGGACTTCTCGCCAAGATGCTCGACGATCTGGGAATCGCCCGGAACGAATTCTAGCCCGGCGTCTTTTTCAGGCGTCCCTTGCCAGGAGGAAATCAATCATGCCCGACAGCTTTGGTTATCCGGCAGAAGTCACGCTCGACGAAGACGGGCGTCATGTTGTCTCGTTTCCCGATTTCGGGTGGGGAGCGACGGATGGCGCAACTCTGGACGAAGCGTTGGCCGAGGCCCGGGACCTTCTGCGAGAACTCATTGCCTGCACGATGCGGGAAGCCCGAGGCCTTCCGGACCCTTCGATCCCTTCTGGACAGCAGGTGCTCGTCGTGCCCCCGGTGCAGATCGCGCTCAAGGCCGCCTTCTACGAGACGTTTCGCGGAACCGGTCTCTCACGGCGCGGCCTCGCTCGCAAGCTCGGCGTTGCCGAGGGCGAAGTGCGGCGCATGCTGAATCCGGATCACGCGACCAGGGCTGCGGCCATCGACCGGGCGTTGCGCCTCCTGGGTCGGCGCGTCATCGTTTCCGTTGACGAGGCAGCGTGAACGGCACAAGGCTTGCGCGTTGCAATCCCCACTCTTGCGATGATGATGCAGACGAATCGGCAACGCCCCTCAGCTCAACGAGAACGGCCGTTTTGGGGGCGTTTCAGCCCAAGTTCGGGCACGAAACGCAGGCTTGGCGGGAAGCCGGAAACGAAGCCAGGCCGCGAAGTCCGTTGCCCCCCTGAACGACCCCAGCGACCGGGCGCATGTGCCACGAACGGGCCAATGCCTTGCGGCTCCCAGAGAATGCAGGCTGAAGTGACAGACGCACCATACAGACTGACCGAACGCGACCTGGACCTGATCCTCCTGGAGGAGCCTTCCAGTGACACTGGATTCCTGGTCTGGTTCGCCGAACGTCTGGCCCTTGACGGGTGCACGCTCCTTGCTGCCGAGCACTCCGCAATCGCCAAGGTCGGCGGGAAATGGGGCGAGACGGATGTCCTGGCATTCGCGGAGTCCGACGGAATCAAGATCGCCGTCCTGATCGAAGACAAGATCGCGGCGGAATTCACCGACCGCCAGGCCGAGCGGTACCAGGAACGCGCGACGTGCCTTGACGCAAAAGGTGTCGCAGACGAGAGCCTTGTCGTCCTGTGTGCAGATGCTGCTCGCGCCCGATCCTGGCCCAGAGGCGGGATCAGGTAGCTGCGGCCCCGCGCTCGACCCCGTGTCCGGCGTAGTAGAACAGCCCGACCGCGTCGCCGCCCGCGCGCTCCTGCTGCTCGCCGAACCCGTCGATTTCCTCAACCAGTGCCGCGCGGTCGACGTCGGCCACGAGCCGGACCTCGAAGCCGACCGTCTCCAGCGCGTCGGCGATCAGGCGCGCGTCGTTGACGGGATTGTCGAGCGGGGTGACGTTCTCCGCGGCGTAGCCGCCGTTTCCGACCACCAGTGCGAGCCGCCGCTCCGCCGTCGCGGCATCGGTCAGGGCAAGGAGCGGCAGCCACACGGCCTGCACGAGCATGAGCGTCCTTGCCGCTCTCGCAAGTCCCATTTTCAGCCTCCCCTCATGGCAGGCGCCTCGCCAGATCCCGCAATGGCCCGTTCCGTTCGCCGCTGAACCAGGGCCACGGTAACTCCTGCAAGGGCCGTCATTCCCGTCGAGATCACCCCGTCACCGTTCATGCCGGCTGTCCTGTTGCAGGCCGAGGCGTGCGGCTGCCGCGGCGACCCTGCCGTCGCGGTCTCCGGCCAGCGCCTCGCCAACGAGTTCTCGCCAGGCGACCGGATCGTCGAACAGCTCGCTCGACATGACCTCGAACCCGCGGACCAGGTTCATGTGCCTGGCCGCGCCATCCGACATTTCCCACTGCCCGCCAGGCGACCGCACGATCCATGTGCCGTCGGCGAAACCAACCAGCATCAAGCGTTCCGTGCCGCTCTCCGCATCCCACAGGCGCACCGATCCGTCATTTGATTCGCTCGCGACAATCAGGCCGTCGGGGCTGAACGCGACGCCGCCGACCCAGCCCGAATGCTCCTCAAGCACCCGCAATCCGCGACCGCTCTCCACATCCCAGAGACGCACAGTGTCGTCGCTCGACCCGCTTACGACCGTCCGGCCGTCGGGGCTGAACGCGACGCCGCCGACCCAGCCCGAGTGCCCCTCAAGCACCCGCAGCTCGCGACCGCTCGCCGTCTCCCAGAGGCGCACCGTGCCGTCACCCGACCCGCTCGCGATCATCTTGCCGTCCGGGCTGAACGCCACGCTGTAGACCCAGCCCGAATGCCCCTCAAGAACGCCCAGTCCGCGACCGCTCGCCGCGTCCCAGAGGCGCACCGACTTGTCGCCCGACCCGCTCGCGACCGTGCCGCCGTCCGGGCTGAACGCGACGTCGCCGATCCAGTCCGAATGGCCCTCAAGCACCCGCAGCTCGCCACCGCTCGCCGCGTCCCAGAGACGCACCTTGCCGTAAAGAGACCCGCTCGCGATCATGCCGCCGTCCGGACTGAATGCGACACCGGTTGCGCCATACCCATGCCCCTCAAGCACGCGGAGCTCGCGACCGCTCACCGCGTCCCAGACACGCACCGTGCCGTCAGCCGACCCGCTCGCGACCGTGCCGCCGTCCGGGCTGAACGCGATGCTTCCGACCCAGTCCGAATGGCCCTCAAGCACCCGCAGTCCGCGACCGCTCTCCAAGTTCCAGAGACGCACCGCCTTGTCGCCCAACACGCTCGCGACCGTGCCACCGTTCGGGCTGAGCGCGACGCTTCCGAACCAGTTCGAACGGCCCTCAAGCACCCACAGCCCGCGACCGCTGGCTGCGTCCCAGAGACGCACCGTGTCGTCATCCGACCCGCTCGCGACCGTCCGGCCGTCCGGGCTGAACGCGACGCTCCTTACCCGGTCCGAAAGACCCTCAAGCACGCGCAGCTCGCGGCCGCTCGCCGCGTCCCAAAGACGCACCGTCTTGTCGCCCGACCCGCTCGCGACCGTCCGGCCGTCCGGACTGAACGCCACGCTCCGGACCGAGCTTGAATGGCCCGCGAGCACCCGCAGCTCGCGACCGCCCGCCGCGTCCCAGAGACGCACCGTGTCGTCATTCGACCCGGTTACGACCGTGCGGCCGCCCGGGCTGAATGCGACGCTCCAGACCCCGCCCCGATGGCCCCGGAGCACCCGCAGTTCGCGACCGCTCGCCGCGTCCCAGAGGCGCACGGTTACGTCACCCGACCCACTCGCGACCGTCCGGCCGTCCGGGCTGAACGCCACGCTGTTGACTTCGCTCCAATGGCCCTCCAGCACGCGCCGCTCGCGGCCGCTGGCCGCGTCCCAGAGACGCACAGTCTTGTCATGCGACCCGCTCGCGACCGTGCGACCGTCCGGGCTGAACGCTACGCTGTCGACCCGGCCGGAATGGCCCTCCAGCACGCGCAGCCCGCGACCGCTCGCCGCGTCCCAGAGACGCACCGTGCTGTCTTCCGACCCGCTCGCGACCGTCCGGCCGTCCGGGCTGAACGCGACGCCGACGACCCAGTCCGAATGGCCCGCAAGCACCCGCAATAAGCGGCCGCTTTCCGCGTCCCAGAGGCGCACGGTACCGTCACCCGACCCGCTCGCGATCGTGCCGCCGTCCGGGCTGAACGCCACGCTGTTGACATCGTGCGCATGGCCCAACTGGAATGCGGGTTGCCATTCCGCTGCCGCCCCGCCAACAAGGACTGGAGGCGGCTCGTCTTCCTCCGAACCCGTCTCAATGCCCAGGTTTCGCAACCGGCTGCGCGCCAGCGACGCGAACACCCCGTCCGGAAACGCCCCCAGGTAGGCCTCGAAGTCATCCGGGCTGGCGCTGCCCTTCACGGACTCCCAGAACACGCGGTCCGCTGCCAACCTCTCGGTCGCCATGCGTTCCTCGGCGTCGCCCTGGATCCTGTCCGGACTGCCGGAATCGTCTTCATTCGGCGGCGCGAAACGGAAGTCCCCGAACAGCGACGTGTTCTCCCACGGCGTCTGCAGCCCGCCGGTCACGTCGGCGACTTCCCTCCGCACCTGCTTGAAGACGTCCTCGATCTTCAGCCCGGGTTGCACAAGCGCCCGCGCCAGCGCGGCCGTGTAGGGCGAGTTCTCTCCGTCGCCGTCCTTCGCGGCCTCCCCGGGAGCGGCCGCGTAGGCGATCACCGAGCCGGACGGCGCGTCCATCGGCGCGAGCCCGCGGGCGCCGCCCCGGTTCCTTGCCCCGTACGGGTTGTCCCTGCAGGCGTCCAGCACGACGATGTTGAGGCCGTTCCCCGCCTCCTCCATCCACGAGAGCACCAGTTCCGCGCTCACGGCGCGGGTCCTGAGATGCTGCTCGCGCCCGATCCTGGCCCCGAGCGGGATCAGGTAGTTGCGGCCCCTCGCCTCGACCCCGTGACCGGCATAGTAGAACAGCCCGACCGCGTCTCTTCCCGCGCGCTCGAGCCGTTCGCCGAATCCGTCGATCTCCTCGACCAGTGCCGCGCGATCGACGTCGGCCACGAGCCGGACCTCGAAGCCGACCGTCTCCAGCGCGCCGGCGATCAGGCGCGCGTCGTTGACGGGATTGTCCAGCGGGACGGCGTTCTCCGCAGCGTAGCCGCCGTTTCCGACCACCAGTGCAAGACGCCGCTCCGCGGACGCGGCTTCGGTCAGGGCAAGGAGCGGCAGCCACACTGCCAGCACAAGCGTGAGCGCCCTCGCCGCTCTCGCAAGTCCCATTGTCAAATTCCCCTCATGGCAGGCGCCTCTCCAGGTCCCGCAACGGTCCGTTCCGCTTGCCGATGCAACAGGGCCAGGGAACCCGGCGCAACGCCGGAGCCGCAATTCATGGAACCGCCCGTCGTTTCGGCCCGGCAACGCCATCCGGTCCATGGCGGCCATTCCCTGCCGCCTTGCAATGCCGGGGCAGGCCGGCACCCGGGACGGTCCGGCGGACCACGTCCTCGCAAGGCTTCATTCATGTATTTCATACTCGACATACCCGATGGCCCAGCGCGCGCTCCGGTTCGCTTGCGGGTCTCCGGTCCACACCGCGCGAAGGCGCCCGGAGATCGCGCCGGCAAACTCCAGGCCGTCCTCGATAGGCTCGAATTCGCGATGCCCGTCGAGGAGGCTGCCCAGGTCCACGAGATCCTCCGTCACGATCGCGATCAGGACGTTCCGCCCCACGGGCTCCGCCGCCTCGAACGCCACGCCGTAGGACAGGTCGGGAACCGTCAGCGGAGCGCCGGCGCGGATCCGCCCCGACTTTCCGCGCCGGATGTCCTCGGCGGTGGGGAACAGGAGCACGAGGTCTCCCGCCGCGTTCAGGTCCAGCAGCGTGAGATGCCCGTCAACGGAGCTGGCCAGCCTGAACGAGACCTCCTCGCCAAGCCGGATCCGGCGGTCCGGAAAAATGTCGATGGTGACCTGGTCGGCGAGCATCTCGGGCAGGATGTCCGAGACCGCCTCCTGGCCAACGTCATCCTGCGCCAGCTGGATGCCGGGGGCCGCGACGGGCTGCAGCACGACGGTTCCGTCCTTCGGATCCAGGTTGGGCGTGAACCGGAAGTCCCTGCAGGACGGCGTCTCCCGGCACCAGGACTCGGTCCTCGGCCTGACGTAGTCGATCAGTTCCGCGCTCGTTGTCCGGCCGTTGCCGTTCAGGTCGGCCTCCAGGCCGGTCAGCCCCTCGATCAGGTACCGCGTGAAGATGCCTTCCCCGTCGTCCTCCCAGGCCAGCTGGTAGGGCAGCGCGGCGGAAAGCGTCAGGTGCACCGCGAAGTCCTCCGAGATCGGCTCCTCGTCCCGCACCAGCGGCATCGACCGGACCAGCGCGCCCGGCGGCGGCAGGAACCGCGGTCTCGGGCCGTCTCCGGACACGGCGCGTCCCGTGCCGAGCGCCCGCGTGACGGTGCCGGAATGGCAGGAATCGGCGATGAACACGACCTGTCGGCCGGCCAGCCGTTCCAGGGCTTCGGCCACCTCGTCGTCAAGCAGCATGCTGCCGTCGCGGGCGGCCCTAGGGTCATGGTCCGAGGGCACGAACGTCTCGTCCATGCCGTCCCTTTCGTCGCCGCTTACGTCGCGGACGCGGGAGCCGTGCCCGGAATAGTAGATCACGACCCGGTCGCCCGCCTGCGTCACGGCGGGAAGCCATCCTTCGAGCGCATCGAGGATCCCCGCCTTCGTCGCCTCGGCATCGACCAGCGTCCGGACGTCGTCCGGAGCGAACCCCCATTCGCCGACGAGAAGCCCGCGCATCGCGCGAACGTCGTTGGCGGGCCCCGGAAGCTGCAACGCCGCCGGCAGGTGGGGATACTCGCCGATGCCGACCAGCAAGGCCTTCTGGCCTGCCTGGACAAGCACCGGGCAGGCCGCCATCAGGAAGACGCAGGCAAGCCTGCATGCCAGGCACCGCAGCTTCATTGCCCGTCCCCTCCGTCGCTCGTGAAGAGCCCGACCCAGTTCACGCCGAACGCGGTGCCGTCGAGGGTCGCGGCCAGCTCCCTGGCAAGCTCCGCGCCTTGCCGCGTCCCATCAGCCTCCAGGATCGTGCCAAGGAGTGCCGGGGAGGCATCCCCGGTCGTGATTGCCACGAGGTGATCGGCGCCGAACGGCTCCTGCACCCTGGCCCTGAAGTTCAGCGGCCGGCCGGCGCGAAGCCGGATTCCGCCGGAGCCGGACAGGAGCTGCACCGTTCCGTCGTAGGCGAGATTGAACAGGAGCGCCGTGCGATCGCTTGCGGACAGGATCCGGAAATCCACCTGCTCGCCCTCCGTGTAGACGCCGTCGCCCCCGGCGAGGTCGACCTGCGGGTCGTCGGAGGAGGCAAGCCCGGCCAGCATCTCGAGCAAGCGCCACTTGTCCACGGCGCCCTGGAGCTTGAGGGAAAGCTCCCGCGCGTCGTCGCCGGCATCGAACGCCGCGACTGTGTCGCCGGTCCTGTAGACCAGCTTCCGGTCCGCGCCCGAATAGAGAAGGTCGGCAAGCCGCGCGTCCCGGACTTCCGTCGTGCCTTCCAGGCCAGCGGGCGGCCTGGCGTCCGGATAGTGGATCCGGAGGGTCGGCACGTCGACGCCTCCGGCGCCCGCCGCGCCTCTCGCGGCCAGGCGTATCGAGAGATCCCCGGACCCGGCATTGACATGGGGCCGCTGCCGGCGCTCGGTCAGCCTGCTCACGCCCTTGTTCACGAACAGCTTCAGCTCGCGCACGTCCAGGCTCCCGTCGCCGTCCGCATCCGCCTCGCCCCTCAGCGCGCGGGAAAAGACATGGGACAGCGCGCCCCGGACCTGGCCGTCGATCGGGATCTCCTGCGTGACCTTGTTCTCGTCCTGGCCGTAGATCCAGATGACCCGTCCAAGCCGGCTCTCGTCGACCTCCCCGAGCGCGCGCACGCGCTGGCTCACCGCATCGTCCGCATCGGCAAGGTGCACCCCGGCCGTCCTCACGCCGCCCCGGAGACGGTCTTCCATGCTCCGCACCATGCCGCCGGCGAAGCAGCTGTCGGCCACGAACACGACCGTCGCCTCCTCCTCCGACGCGAGCATGTGGCCGATCTCGTTGTCGACGATGCGCTGGAGCGCGCCCTCTCCTGCGTTCCTGAAGCCCGCGAGCAGGAACATGTTGTCCTTCGCCTCGTGGCCGTCCCGGAGCGTCGCGACCTGACGCCCGCCGTGCCCGGCGAAGTGAAAGACGAGGACGTCGCCGGCACCGGCCAGCAGGGCCAGTTCCTCCCAGTGGCGGAAGACGGCCTCGCGCGTCGCCTCGCCGTCAAGAAGGAGGCGGACGTCGCGTGCCGCCATGCCTTCAAGCGCGTCGCGGATGTCCCTTGCGTCGTTGACTGCGCCATTGAGCGGGTTCAGGTGCTCGTACCCGTCGATCCCGACAACAAGGCCGTAGACGCCTGCGGACGCGACCGGCAAACCGCTCGCGATGCCGCACACCAGGGCCGCGCACAGGGAGACGCATCGGAGGCGTTCCGTTCCGGATTCCGGCGACGGCAACGCTCAGCCCTCCTGCAGGACGAACTCGACGCGCCGGTGCGCCTGGTGCCGGACTTCCAGGCTGTACAGGCCCGGGTCGTCGAACCGGAAGGGCTCGTCCTCGCCCTTGCCGACGACCGTGATCGCTCCTGGATAGCCCAAGGCCGTCAACGCCGACCGCACGGCATTGGCCCGGTCAAGGGAAAGCCGCCTGTTGTACTCGGCGGATCCGACCGGATCGGTGTGGCCGATGACGGTTATGGCGGGCGCGCCTTGTGCGCTGAGCGTCTCGAACGCGTCCCGGAAGCTCGCCCGGCCGGATTCCGTCATGACGTCTTGCGCGTAGACGAACTGTATCGGGACCAGGACCTTCTTCCGCGTGAAGCCGCGTGTCGCGAAGCTGTACTGGGAGATCAGATCGCCGCTGCGCGTTGCCGGCAGGGCGACACTGGACGGCAGCACCTGTGCGGCCACCACCGCCGTCTCGTCAAGCCTGTCGCGGAGCAGCAGCACCTCGTCCCGCGTCGGCGCCACGACGGTAAGCTCCTCGTCGTCGACGAGAGCCAGGGCGTCCTGGTAGGCCCGCAGGGCGCCCGCCACGTCTCTCAGCCTGCGGGACGCCTCTCCGCGCAAGAACGACAGCTGCCAGTGGCTCCCGAATTCCTGAAGGGCGTCAAGCCGGTCACGGACCGCACGCATCGCGTCATCGTCGCCGCCCAGCTCGTACGCGCGCCGGATCGGCCCGAGTTCCCTGTTGATGATGCCGAGACCGATCTCTTCAACGACCGGGCCCTCGCAGTCGCTGTCGTAGTGGGCCTGTTCGTAGATCTCGATCCATTCCGCGACCGGCGCCGCCATGCCCGCCCCGTTCCACCTGTCCACGACGACCGCGCAGTCGATCAGGCCGGCTCCGGCGCGTCCCGCAAGCAGGCTCGCGAGCGCCACCGCTCCTGCAGCAGCTCCAGCTCTCATCAGTCATGTCCTCCATGTCCTCCGTGACCGCCCCCGGGGACCGTCCCGCGGGCCCTTGCCGCCTTCTTCATGAGTTCGATCAGGTCCAGCACCGCCTCCGGCGAAGACCGTCGCAGCAGGCCGGCATCCGCCCCGGCGCCACTGTCGCCGCCGTGAGCGGGTGCGACCCCTTCCCCAGACATCATTTCCAGGAGGCGAAGCGCGAAGAGCCGCGCCAGGTCGGGATCGTGCTCAGCGAGCCGTCTCAGCTCGTCGGTGCGGGCGACGAACTCGGCGACGGACGTGTCGGGGCTCCCGTCCCCGGACCGCAAGATCCCCAGAATGTCGGCGGCTGCGGGAGAAGCGCTCATGACCAATGCGAGGCCAACGGCCCCAGCCAAGTTGCGTGCGATGTCATTCATGATCCTGATTCCTTGCATCTAGCAGCAGCCTGCTGCACAGGGCGTCAATGTGGCTCCGGTAGACCTGTTCGAGGGTTCCGGGCGAGTGCAGTATCTTGGAGCCGTAGGCGATCCGCGTCTCGTCTAGTAGCCTGACGTCGCGGAGCACCTTGAGACTCTTCCGGCAGCTCTCGAACGACTGCTGCGTCACGAGGAACCGGCACAGGTCCGACTGGTCGAAGCTGGGCGGCTTGCGCCGGAAGTTCTCGACGAGCTTCTCGATGCCGACCTCCGAGAAGCACGCCCCGTCGACCTGGCTCCGCGTCCGGTCGAGTCGCTCGAGCTTCTCAGGCGAGGCGATCGCGCGCGCAAGGTGCTCGTTGTGCAGGCGGGCGAACTCCGCGACCTGCCGGGCCGTCCTGATCCCGTGGCACTTCAGCAGGAAGAAGAATTCCGCGATCTGGAAGACGCTGTCGCTCTTGAGCCTCCGCCGGAAGTCTCGCCGCTCCGTCCGGGCCGCTGCCAGGATGCCGTCCGAGAACGCCAGCCGCGCGCTGCGCATGGCGATGACGACCTCCACCTCGCTGATGGGCTTCGCAGGCGTCACCGAACGTCCCCCTCTCTTGCATGGCGTCCGGCGCCGCCCGCCGTGCCACGGCTTGCGCGCAAGCTTCCGGACGCCGGACGGCCGGCGCCGCGTCCGTCCTGGTGGGCGAGGGCGTGCCGTCCCAAGACCGGCATGACGTCAGGAATCGTCCGAACAGCCGTCACGAAGCCGCGGACCTGGCGGACACGGGAGAGATGCACTGCAAGGCCCACTTCCGCTAGAATCGCCGGACGAACTCGACCCGACGCTGCTCGGCGGCCAGCGGGTCGGCGCTCGGGAGAAGGGCCCTCTCGCCGAGGCCACGGACGGCAAGCCGCGACCGTGGCACGCCGAGTCGCACCAGGTAGTCGGTGGCCGACCTGGCTCGTCGAAGCGACAGGCCCTCGTTGTAGGCCGCGCTGCCGCTTGCGTCGGTGTGCCCCTCGACGGTGAAGACCACGTCGCCGAGTTCAGGCGCCAGCATCGCCTCCGAAATCACCGCGAGGTTCCAGCGCGCCTCGTCCGAAAGGCGGTCCGAGTCGAAGGCGAACCGCACTGGCAGGTACACCGAGATCTCGCTGCCGGGCGCCGGCGCATCCTGCGGGTCCAGGACGACGACCAGGTCGCGCGCCGTGCTCGTCCCTGGATCGAACATGGTCCTGGACCGCACCTCCTCCGCCGATACCGTCGCCGGCGCGATCGCGAGGATGGCGATGCCCAGAAGCGCGCTTCCTGTGTTCCTGAAGCAGTCTCTGCAGTTCATTTCGTTTCCTCCATGCATTCCTCCGCCCGTGTCCGGGCCATCCGCTTCAGCGCAGTTCGGCCAATCTCGCAGTCCTGATCCATCCAAGGCGCACGCCCTGCACCGCGACCAGCGACCATCCGCCCGCCCGCTCCACCACGCGCACCGTCGTGCCGGGCGCGACCGTCTCCGGGACCGACTGGAGATCGCCGAGGCTCTCGATGACGTCGGTTCCGGCGATCACCACGTGCGTCGGCGTGCGCGGGACCGGCTCCTCCGTCGCGGGAAGGACCGTCACCGGACGTCCGATCGGAAAGACGCTGCCCTGGCTCCGGTGCTGCGGGACCTGGCGATGTCCGAACACCGCCTCGGAGAGCGCCGGAAGCCGCTCGTCCACGTAGCCGATCAGCTCGGTGATCTCGACCTGGCCGTCGCCGTCCGTGTCGCTTGCGGCCAGGGCCTCCAGGAGCACGTAGGTGAACAGCCCGTGCTGGCGGTGTCCCTCCAGCGCCGGCGCCGTGTCCGTGGACGCCGTCAGGGTGGTCCGCCCCACCGCGCGCGAAAGCCGCGCGATTGCCGCCTTTTCCTCCAGGCTCCGCGTGGTCAGTTCCCGCGTCAGGCTCCCGCTCTCGCAGGTGTCGAACAGCAACAGGGACTTCTGCGCCGGAATGCCCGCAAGCCAGCCCTGCAGCAGCTCCTGGCTGATCGCCGCGTCCTTCAGCGCGTCATCGCCCGCGTAGCGGAAGTCGCGCGGCAGGAAATGGTAGCGCCCGTCATGGGTCGTGCCGTGGCCGGCGAGGAAGAGCACGAACGCGTCCTGCGGGCGAATCTCGCCGGCAAGCCGGTCGAAGGCCGCCGACAGGCCGTCGCGCGTGACCTCCTCGTCAAGCAGGTAGGTGACTTTCACGTCCTCGTAGAGGCCGCGCCCCGCCTTCTGCAGGGCCGCGCCGATCGCGCGGGCGTCCGAGACCGCGTAGTTGAGCTGCAGGTGGTCGTCCCAGTAGTCGTTCACGCCTGCGGCGAGCACGTGCAGCGAAGGCTTCGAGACCGCCTGCCAGGAACTGTGAACGGTCGTCTCCACGGGCCGCGAGGCAATCAGGTTGGCCTCGTTGTAGGCGACCACTGAAACGACGTTCTCGCCGGGCGACAGCAGCACCTGCCTCTCGCGCCGCAAGAAGCCGTCATCCGAAACCGCGAGGCCGCCCAGGCCCCGGCTGTCGGCGCCTTGGACGATCCCGTTCACGCGCCACTCGACGCGCCCGATGCCGCCGTCGCGGAGCTCGATGCCGGCCTCCATCGTGGCGACGTCGCCGTCGACGCTCCTACCGTCGAGCGACCGCAGCCCGACGACCTCCGGCGGCAGTCCCGAGGCGACGGCCTTGCCGAGATCAAGCCTCGCGGCCGCCGCCGCGACCTTGCCGTCGGGATCGCCGGCCAACGCCTCGCGTACGAGGTCCGGCCGGTAGAGCGCGTCGTAGAGCTGGTCGAGGGAGAGTGTTTCGAGACCACGGACAAAATACAGGTGTCTGTCACCGCCTTCCGAAGCGTTGAAAAAACCATTTGGCGTGAGCTCAACCCACGATCCGTCTTCAAACACGCTCCGCAGGGCCAGTTCCTTGCCGGTTTCGACATCCCAGATTCGCGTGGTGCCATCTGAGGAGGCGGTCACGAGAGTGCGCCCGTCCGGACCGAACGAGATGCTCGTCATCCATCCGCCATGCCCCTCCAGCACGTGCAGTTCGCGACCGGATTCGGCGTCCAGGAGACGTGTCCAGTTGCCCGAAGAGATTGCAAGCATGCGGCTGTCCGGGCTGAATTCGATTTCAACATGCCTTCCCAGGCCAGGCGTGAACTCCCGCGCAAATGCCAAGGTGCCGTCTTGCGCGTCGAGCACGAGCAGCGGAAGGTAGGGCATGGAGGCACCGAACTGGTTTCTGCCTCCGGCAATGGCAACGGCCTCGGAATCAGCACTGAACTCAATCCTTTTCGGCCCTGCGCCCATTCCGCGGCCGAATTGGCTTGGGATCTCGATTTCGCGAAGTTCGCGACCGCTGTCCGTACTCCAGAGGCGGACCACTCTGCGTGAGTCGGAACCGGACGAAAACGTGGCAAGTGTTCGGCCATCCGGGCTGAAGGAGCCGTCCTGGAAGACCAGGGAATCATTCTCCTCAAGCACATGCAATTCGCGACCGGTTTCGGCATCCAGAAGCCGTATGCGCTTGCTTTGGAAAAAGCCAGGGACTGCAAGAATGCGACCGTCCAGGTTGCACGAAAAAGTATGGGTCGGGCCTGGCATTTCCTTTCTGGAAAAGGACGTGTTGCTCCCGGTCCTGACGTAGAGCGCCGCTTGATTGCGCCAGGATGTCGTGGTCACTGCACGGCCTTCAGCGCAGAATTCCGCATCAAGAATTGCAAGTTCTTCGCCCATCACTTGCAGTTCGTTTCCAGATTCGACATTCCGGAAGGCCACGATGCTGTTCTGCCATATTCCAGTCGAAACAGTCGCGACCGTGCGGCTGTCAGGACTGAAGGCAATGCTGCGAACGGTATTCATGCGGCCGCGGAAAATTCGCTTTGCACCCCCTGTCTCAGTGTCCCAGAGGTGGACAAATGCGCCACTCCAAAAGTCGTTGGCCCGTTGCCCGGTTGCGAACGTGCGGCCATCGGGGCTGAACGAAGTGCTGACGGCAGTGGTCGCATGTCCCCGCAGTTCCCGCTCCACACGCCAGGTTTCAGCATCCCAAAGAACCGCAACCCCGACCTCGGTTCCCGCGGCAAGCGTCTGCCCGTCCGGGCTGAACGCAATGTCAAGGACCACCCCCTGACCCTCGTCAAGAACCAGGAACTCCTGGCCGGTCCCGGCATCAAGGAGGTGCACGCTGCCTAGTCCAGGATAGCCGCCGTTTCCGCCCGCCGCACTTGACCAGATCGCGAGGGTGTCGCCATCCGGGCTGAAACTCACCCCCCGACGCCCCAGGTGATTGGTAATGTCCGTGGACCGATGCAGCAGTTCTCGCCCCGTTTCGACGTCCCACAGATACAGCTCGACGGTCGCCAGATCTCTGGAATCTTCAATCCCTGCTACTGTGCGACCGTCTGGACTGAAGGCAACGGCGCCGATCCTGCTGCCATCACGCGCGTGCAGCACCCTCGGCTCTCCACCGGTTCCGATGTCCCAGAGAGCCACTTTCCCGGCGAAGGTTCCCGCAGCAAGACGCCTTGAGTCCGGGCTGAAGGCAACGGCGCCGACCCTGCTGCCATCACGCGCGTGCAGCACCCTCGGCTCTCGTCCGGCTCCGATGTCCCAGAGAGGCACTTCCCCGGCGAAGGTTCCCGCAGCAAGAAATTTAAGGTCCGGGCTGAATTCAATTGCGGTGATCCTGTCGAATTCATTGTCGATTCCCAGTTCGAGATGCTGAAGCTCCTGGCCGGTCTCGACATCCCAGAATTGCACGTCTCCACCGGACACTGTCGCGAGCATCCGGCCGTCGGGGCTGAACGCGACTTCCTTCGCACCACCATGCAGAACCCTCAGTTCTCGTCCGGTCTCGATTTCCCAGAAATGCACGTTGCCACTGGATGTTGTCGCGACGATCCTGCCGTCGGGGCTGAATGCGACGTGATCGACGTCGCCGCGGTGGCCAAGTTGAAGCTGCAAGGCCCAGCGCGTCGACGCTTCGACGCCCCTCCCGTCCGCGAACCGCTTCTGCGCGGCGCGGCCCGCCGGTGAGGCGGAGGGCTTCACCAGGTACCCGTTGTGCACGAACACGACGTTGCCTCCCGAAATCCTGACCCTGCTCCAGTTGCCGTCACGTCCAAGCTCCTCCACGATTGCGCCGGAAGGAATCGTCTCGACGACGGCGAACTCCGTGCCTGGCCCTGAGCGGGCGTTGAGGTCGAAGCCCTCCAGGACCCTCCACGTCTCGGCCGGGGCAACTGCCGGGATCATGACGGCCAGCAGTAGGGCTGCAAACCGACTCGCCGGGCAGGCACGGGCCATCGAACGCACGGGGCGTCCTTTCCTGGCGCCGGGTTCCTTCAGCGCCCGGCTCCCTCGGTTTGCTGCATGCCCGCAGCGCACCGGCCCCGTGGTCCGAGACGGATCTTGCCCGGGAGCGCCAACGACACGCGAAAATCCCCAATGCCAACCCTGTCCGCGCTTCAAGTCAATTCCTCCATCCTTTCGGCTGCCCGCTTGCCCCACCGGGCCCGCTCAGCGCAGCTCGAGCAGGCTTGCCGTCTCGACCCAGCCGACCGTCACGCCCCGCACCGCGACCAGCGACCACCTGCCCGAAGCCTCCACCACACGCACCGTCGTGCCGGGCACGACCGTCTCCAGGACCGCCAGCGGGTCTTCGGGGGTCTCGATCACCTCGGCGGCCGAGATCACCACGTGCGTCGGCGTGCGCGGGACCGGCTCCTCCGTCTCGGGAAGGACCGTCACCGGACGTCCGATCGGAAAGACGCTGCCCTGACTCCGGTGCTGCGGGACCTGGCGGTAGCCGAACACCGCCTCGGAGAGCGCCGGCAGCCGCTCGTCCACGTAGCCGATCAACTCGGTGATCTCGACCTGTCCGTCGCCGTCCGTGTCGCTCGCAGAGAGGGCCTCCAGGAGCACGTAGGTGAACAGCCCGTGCTGGCGGTGTCCCTCCAGCGCCGGCGCCGTGTCCGTGGACGCCGTCAAGGTGGTCCGGCCCACCGCGCGCGAAAGCCGCGCGATCGCCGTCTTCTCCTCGAGGCCCCGCTTCGCAAGCTCCTTGGTCAGGCTCCCGCTCTCGCAGGTGTCGAAGAGCAGCAGGGACTTCCGCGCGGGGACCCCCGCGAGCCAGCCCTGCAGCAGCTCCTGGCTGATCGCCGTGTCCTTGAGCGCGTCCTCGCCCGCGTAGCGGAAGTCGCGCGGCAGGAAAAAGTATCGCCCGTCATGGGTCGTGCCGTGGCCGGCGAGGAAGAGCACGAACGCGTCCTGCGGGCGAATCTCGCTGGCAAGCCGGTCGAAGGCCGCCGACAGGCCGTCCCGCGTGACCTCCTCGTCAAGCAGGTAGGTGACCTTCACGTCCTCGTAGAGGCCGCGCCCCGCCTTCTGCAGGGCCGCGCCGACCGCCCGCGCGTCCGAGACCGCGAAGTTGAGTTGCAGGCGGCCGTCCCAGTAGTCGTTCACGCCTGCGGCGAGCACGTGCAGCGAAGGCGGCGAGACCGATCGCCAGGAACTGTGAACGGTGGTCTCCAGGGGCGTGGAGGCGATCAGGTTGGCCTCGTTGTAGACCGTCACGGAGACCACGTTCTCGCCAGGCGAAAGCAGCACCTGCCTCTCGCGCCGCAAGATCCCGTAGTCCGAAACCGCAAGGCCGCCCAGGCCCCGGCTGTCGGCGCCTTGGACGATCCCGTTCACGCGCCACTCGACGCGCCCGATGCCGCCGTCGCGCGGCTCGATGTCAACGGACATCGTGGCGACGTCGCCAGCCACGCTCTCGCCGTCGAGCGACCGCAGCCCGACGACCTCCGGCGGCAATCCCGAGGCAACGGCCTTGCCGAGATCCAGTCTCGCGGCTGCCGCCGCGACCTTGCCGTCGGGGTCGCCGGCCAGCGCCTCGCGCACGAGGTCAGGGCGGTAGAGCGCGTCGTAGAGCTGGTCGAGGGAGAGGGTCTCCAGGCCGTTCGAGAGATGGAGTTTCCTCGCGGCGCCCTCGGAGGCGTTGAAGAAGCCTTCCGGGGTCAGCGCGATCCAGGAGCCGTCGGCGAAGGAAACGAACTGCGCCACTTCGGCCCCGGTGCGGGCATCCCGTAGGCGAACCGTCCCGTCCGCAGAGCCCCTGGCGATGATGCGGCCGTCAAGGCTGAAGACGATTTCGCCGTCCGCACCGCCATGGCCTTCCAGTGCGAGCAGTTCGCGCCCGCCTTCGACATCCCAGATCTGCGTCGACCCGTCACCGAGTCCGAGGGCGATCGTGCGACCTTCGGGGGCGAAAGCGACATCGCGGACAGACGGTCCCCCATAGGCCCCCAGTTCCTTGAGTTCGCGGCCGCTTTCGACATCGGCCAGGAGTACGGTGCCACACTCCGATGCATGAGCGATCATCCGTCCGTCACGACTGAACGCGACGCCGCCGCTTCGGCAGGCTCCGGCATAGCCGTCATGCATCGCGGCACCGCTGTCCACGTCAACCAGATCCCAGAGTGCGCCGGGAATGCGGGCGTTTCCTCCATAGCTGGTTGAAGCGTACACGATGGTCCTGCCGTCCGGGCTGAACGCGATGCTCTCGACATCCCTTCCCGTCAATGGAGAATCCGAGACCGCGATTTCGCGAAGTTCGGAACCGGTGCCCGCATCCCACAGGCGCACGGTCATGTCCTGCGATCCGGTTGCCATGATCCGTCCGTCACGACTGAACGCGACTGCGCGCACCGCATCCTCATGCACGTCCATCTCATGGACCCTTTGCCCCGTTTGCGCGTCCCAGAGCAGTGCCGTCCCGTCTTCCGAACCTGTCAGGACAAACCGGCCATCCGGGTCGAGCGCAACGCTGCGGACAGGGCCGGAATGGCGTTCAAGCAACCGCAGCTGAAGGCCTGCGCGGGCGTCCCACAGTCGTGCCGTCCCATCCCCCAGGCCAAACGCTATCAGCCGGTCTCCTTCGCCGCCCGACGCAACAGTGTGGATCTTGCTGCTCTGCCCTCCCGGGGCAAGCAGCCTGCGGCCGCTGCCCGCGTCCCAGAGGCGCACAGTCCCGTCGTCCGAGCCGGTAGCGACAATCCTGCTGTCCGGGCTGAACGCCAGGGCGCGGGCCGCGGCCTCATGGCCGGCAAGCTCGACGGTCGCGCGGCCGCTGTCCGTGTCCCAGAGGCGCACCGTCCCGTCCTCAGCTCCTGTCGCGACGCTCCTGCCGTCCGGGCTGAACGCTGCGGCAAGCACGTTCGCCGCGTGGCCGTGCAGTTCGCGGACCGTGCTGCCATCCCGCACGTCCCACAGGCTTGCGATCCCGTCCTCAAGGCCGGTCACGATGTGCCTGCCATCGGGGCTGAACGCGAAGGACTGGCTTCCACGGCGTTGGCTGAACATGGGCGCAAGGGGCAATTGCAGATACTCCCTCAGAAGCTCGCGGCCGCTCTCCACGCTCCACAGCGCCATCGCGTTTTCCGCTACGGCTGCGACCGTCCGGCCGTCGGGACTGAACCCCACGTCGTAGAACCAGCCAAGATAGCCGAATCCCCGAAGGCTGCGCACCCTGGCGCCGCTGACGGCATCCCACAGGTCCAGATCGCCAACGTCCCAGGGCTTTGGCCGTCCGCCGCTGCCGGTCGCGAGCATGCGGCCGTCGGGGCTGAACGCCACCGTGAAGGCCTCGTCGGAAGAGGAAGAGTCGCCCGTTTCGAGCACGCGGATCTCGCGGCCGCTGTCCGCGTCCAGCAGGTACGTGGTGGCGCTCCGGTAGTAGGGACCAGGCTTCCACCCGGCGACCGCGATGGTCCGGCCGTCGGGGCTGAACGCCACGTCATGCACCTCGCCCGAACGCCCCTCAAGGACGCGCAGGTCGCGGCCGCTGCCTGCATCCCAGAGCCGCACGGTGCCGTCCGCCGACCCGGTCGCGACCACGCGGCCGTCGGGGCTGAAGGCGACGCTCGTGACGCGATCCGTGTGGCCGGTCTCCACGACAACCTGCCATTCCGGCGTTCCAGCGCCCCTGCCTTCCGCGGACCGCCGCCCGGCCGGGGATGCGGAAGGCGGCACCAGGTACCCGTTGTGCACGAACGCGACGTTGCCTCCCGGCGTCCTGACCCTGCTCCAGCTTCCGTCGCGCCCGAGCTCCTCCACGATCGTTCCAGAGGGAAGCGTCTCGACTATGCGGTGTTCCGTGCCCGGCCCGGAGCGGGCGTTGAGATCGAAGCCGTCCTTCACCCGCCAGGTTTCCGCGACGGCGAATGCCGGGATCGCCACGGTCAGCAGGATCGCCAGGAGCAGTGCCGCAAGCCGGTCCGCCAGGGATTCATGCAATGTCAGCCAATCAGGGCTTCCTGTCATTGTTCGGTTCCTTCAAGATTCCGGCGGGCCAGATCAGGCATGACCGCCGTTCCAAAGGTGCTGGCTGCCGAAAAGCATCGCGAAGACGGATCGCCGCGCCAGCACCGTCATGAATGCCTATCGCACCAGGATCGCCGCCACGGCGCGCGCCGTCTTCCCGTGACCCAGCAGCCTGTCGCCCGGCGTGGCGATCACCGACAGGTCGCGTGCGCTGAGAGACGACCAGTCACCCACTTTCGGAAAGAGCTGGCCGACGAACTCCGTCTCCGTGCCAAGCGAAGCGGCCGCCTCCGAGGTGCACAGCGCCAGCAGGCTTTCGACGCCGGCCGGGCCCACCGATGCAAGCAGGATGTTGCCGTCCTCGCCCGGGATGTTCACGGTCTCGCCGGCAGACACCAGGTGCCCGGGTCTCCCCGAATGCGGGAAGATCCGCCGCACCGCGCCGGAAGTGCCGATGTTGTAGACCGTGAGACTGCAGTCCCGGGCCGACGTGACCGCGATCCGCACGGGCTCGCCGATCCCGTAGACCAGCTTGCCCGTGTGGATGGAGAGGCCGAACGGCTCGTGCACGCTCACTGTCTGGCCAGCATCCTCGGCGACCGGCACCGGTCCCGCCACCGATGTCACCGCAACCGTGTCGACGGCCCACTCGATCCCGTCGGCGTTCGCGTCGATGGTTTCCTGGATTTCGGGCACCAGGTTGCGCATGCGAAGCCGTGCCGTGCCCACTCGCGAGGCGGAACGCGTGATCTCGGCGGGATCCAGCAGCGGGACCTTCGCGGTTGACGCGAACGCCTTCACAAGGTCGGTGCCGGCCGGGGCGTGAAACCGGATGTCGACGCCGCTGTCCTTGCCCGAAATCCAGACCGGACCGTCCGGCCTGACGAGGTTGTCGGTCCCGTCAAGATACGGGTAGAGGACCGTCGTGGTGCCGTCGACGCCGATGTTGAGGACCGTGACCCAGGCCGCCCTGTTCGTCTCGACGCTCAGTTCAAGCTTGTCCCCGAGGCTGTAGACGCCCCGCGGATTGCCGATGCCGATGCGGACCGACAGTCCTCCGGACGGCACGGTCAGCGTGTTCGCCACCGCCTGCTCGGGCTTTAGGTTCCGGTCAAAAGACGAGGCTGCAGGCGTTTCGCAGATCGCCTGCGTCGCCAGAATGAGAGCGGCCACACCGGCGAGTGGAGCCTTGAGGACCGACCCTGCGTTCAACAAACTGATCATTTCCATTCCCTTTCCAAAGTGTTCGACATGGCCAGCAGTCGTCTGGATGCATCTGCATGTGCCAGCGCGACCGTTCTCGACGATGGCGGAATGACCGTTTGCAGACGCATGGCTTACAGTCCTCCGTCAGCACATTGGGACGGCAAATCGGCGACAGCCGACGTCACGCCGCATCGTCCAGCTGGCTGCCGTGAGGCAAGTGCCGCACTTGCGGCCATGCCCGGCAGCCGCCACGTGCCGGCAACGACATGCCGTTTGGTCGCAGCACAACGGAATTTCCGATCTGCAATGCAAACACGGAGGCGGACAATCCCGTTCGGGTTGCCGCGTGCCCAAGGCGGCACGATCTGGCCGCACGCGGCCCTTCGGTACGGCGACGCCCTGGGTTGCCGCGAGCATCGGAACGACCTGCGTTCGCGACAGGACGAATTTCGCCAGTGCCGCGTGGCCTGCAGCGCCACCTCTTGCCCATGCAAGATGCGGCAACAGCAAGGCGCAGTTGCAGGACAGGGTCCAAATGCAGAAGGATGCGTCGGTTTCCCTCCTGTCCGTCGCCACATTCGTCTCCTGACTTCCACACCGGCCACAATGCCTGGGAAAGGCATAGACGCCCGTCTGCAAGCCCCGCAACACACCAAAAAATGTGAACCCCTGAATTTCTCCGAATGCCCCCAATTTTGGGGACGTGCAGGATTCCTGGTCGTTCCCAACTTCGTGCAATCGACATAGTCCGGCGATGCCCGCGCCAGCATCGCTTCGGTCAGGCCTCGTCAGCAATTTCAAATCTTGCACTATCAGCCCAAACGATTCCCGGCATGCGCACGTCAGAGCAACCGAGCATCCGGAATTGCCGCGTCTGAAGAGTGCTCTCGAATCCACCCTGGCAGAGGCCAAGTTCGGCCTGGGCGAGGGCGAAGTGAGGAGGCACGGACCTCGCACGACCCGAAGGGGAAGACCCGAGGAATTCGTGCCTGCCGCGGAGCTGCATCGCCTTGCCATGGCAGCCAGTTGTGAAGGCGCGCCGTCGTTTCAGGCGCGAGGGGCAATGGCGACAGACGCCAATGATGGCGCAGCTCCGCACCAATTTGCCTCGTCGATGACGGAGCGCATCTCGGCAAGCACAAGGTGATCAGGGCCGCAGCCCGGTTGAACACGCCTGTCGGCACGCTGTAGGCATGGAGGACGAGAGAGCGAGAGAAACCCTCATCGCGCACGGAACGCACGGAGTCGCCGGCCCGATCGTCCCGCGCGGCGGCCACGAGGTCGCAAGGCGGGGTGCCAAGGCGCTTGGCACGTCAAGCCAAGCCAGATTGCGTTCAATTGCGTAACCGGAGAATTCCTTCGCGCCCGTTTCGGCCGGGGCGCTGTGGCGGCATCGGTCCGAAAGTCCGTTCAGCGGACCAAGATGGCCCTGAAGTCATTGACGTTCGTCCCGGTCGGGCCTGGCGTGAACAGATCTCCAAGCGCATCAAGTCCTGTCCAGCTGTCATGCCGGGCAAGAAGCGATCCAGGATCCATTCGCGCCTTGCGCAGCCGCTCCCAGGTCCGGCCATCCACGAAGGCGCCGGCGCAGTTTTCGGTGCCGTCAATCCCGTCCGTATCCGCGGCGAGAGCGGTTACGTCCAGCCCTTCCACGCCTCCGGCAAAAGCAAGCAGGAACTCGGTGTTTCGCCCTCCGCGCCCTCCGCCAACTTCAACGGTCACTGTGGTCTCTCCTCCGGACAGGATCACTGCGGGCGTTGCGAACGGGCGGTCGCGAAGCCTGGTTTCCCGGGCGATCGCGGCGTGGACGCGCCCGACATCGCGCGCCTCGCCCTCCACGGCATCGGACAGGATGAAGGCACGAA
>JAPPCV010000066.1 GCA_028824715.1 Boseongicola sp.
CGTCGCCATCCAGATCGCGCTTGCCGGAAAGGCCGCCGACATGATCAAGTTGCACTATGCCGAAGCTGCCCCCAAGAAGGGGTGAGCAGTTACCTTTCGCATATGATTCCCTTGCCTTTCCTTGGCTGGGGCGACGCGCGAACCTGCCAATGGTCCCGGGGCCGCTTTCAAGCCCTACAGATCGGCGTAGACATGCGCCTCACGTTTGGCGCCTGGATGAGTCACTGCGCCGAGCCGCGTGGACCCTACGAGTTGCGCATACTTCCATAGCGCGCCACTGGTGTAGATCGTTTCCCGTGGCGTGTAGGTCCGGGCCTCGAGTTCGTCGTCGCGCAGATCCACGCTAAGTTCACCCTTGATCGCATCAATTGTGATCATGTCGCCATCCCGAAGCTTGCCGATCACCCCCCCCCGCGCGCTCTCCGGGCCGACATGCCCAACGCAGAAGCCTCGCGTCGCGCCGGAGAATCGGCCATCCGTGATCAGCGCCACCTTCTTGCCCACGCCCTGGCCTGACAGCGCGGCGGTCGTAGCCAGCATCTCGCGCATTCCGGGACCACTTGAAGGGCCTTCGTTGCGAATGACGATGACCTCGCCTTCCTTGTAGGTGCGTGCCTTGACGGCCTCGAAGGCGTCCTCCTCGCACTCGAACACCCGGGCGGGTCCAGTGAACACCTGCTCCTCCTCGCTCATGCCAGCAACCTTCACGATCGCGCCCTCCGGGGCGAGATTGCCCTTCAGCCCCACGACGCCGCCCGTCTTCGTGATCGGTTTCTCGACGGGATGGATCACGCGACCATCGGCAGTCCCTTCGATCCTGTCGAGCGCTTCGCCCATGGTTTCGCCGGATGCGGTGATGCACTCTTCGTGAATCAGTCCTATCTTGCGCAATTCCTTCATCACGACCGGTACGCCGCCGACCTCGTACAGGTCCTTGGCCACGAACTGACCACCCGGCTTGAGATCGACGAAATATGGCGTGTCGCGGAAGATCTCGCAGACATCGTCGAGATCGAAATCAATTCCGGCCTCGTGGGCGATTGCCGGCAGATGCAGCCCTGCATTGGTGGATCCTCCGGTGCAGGCAACGATGCGCGCCGCATTCTCGAGGCTCTTGCGGGTGACGACGTCCCGGGAGCGTATGTCCCTTTCCAGGAGGTTCATCACGGCAAGGCCGGACGCCGTGGCAAACGCGTCGCGGCTTTCGTAAGGTGCGGGTGCGCCCGAAGAGTTCAGGAGCGCGAGGCCGATCGCCTCGGACACGCAGGCCATCGTGTTGGCCGTGAACTGGCCGCCGCAAGCCCCGGCCGACGGGCATGCAACCCTTTCGAGGGCACGAAGTTCCTCGTCCGAGTTCTGGCCCGCCTGATGGCGGCCTACCGCCTCGAAGACATCCTGCACAGTCACGTCCCGGCCCTCGAAGCGACCCGGCATGATCGACCCGCCATAGATGAAGACCGACGGCACGTTGAGCCGTACCATCGCCATCATCATGCCTGGCAACGACTTGTCGCAGCCGGCCAAACCAACGAGGGCGTCGTAGCAGTGCCCGCGCATCGTGAGTTCAACCGTGTCTGCAATGGCCTCGCGAGAGGCAAGCGAGGAACGCATTCCCTCGTGGCCCATTGCGATCCCGTCGGTCACCGTAATGGTCGTGAACTCCCGAGGCGTGCCAAACCCCTCCTTGACGCCGAGCTTCACGGCCTGCGCCTGACGGTCAAGGGCGATGTTGCACGGTGCCGCCTCGTTCCAGCAAGTTGCCACTCCCACGAAAGGCTGAGCGATCTCCTCTTCGGAGATTCCCATTGCGTAGTAGTATGACCGATGCGGCGCTCGGGCCGGACCTTCGGTCACGTGGCGGCTGGGCAGGCTGGACTTGTCGAATCTCTTCTTCAGCATGATGGGCTCCCGGGATTTCAGCGGCTAGAGGCATAGACGTCGCCGCATGGATCGACAAGCGAAGAAGCGAAGACCGCATGATTGCAATTCCCGTCCTTCCTGCTTAACTGTGAACGAAAATCGGGCAGGCTCATGAACTGGATATCGAACTACGTCCGACCCAAGATCAACTCACTGTTTTCCAGGCGGGAGACACCCGAGAATCTCTGGTCGAAATGCCCGGAATGCGGAACCATGCTGTTTCACCGGGAGTTGACCGAGAACCTGGGAGTCTGCACAAGCTGCGATCATCACATGGCGATCTCTGCACGTGATCGGCTGACCGCGCTGTTCGATGACGGCGTGTTCACCGAAGTGGACGTGCCGCTGCCCAAGGCCGACCCGTTGTCGTTCCGTGACCAGAAAAGGTACCCGGATCGCCTCAAGGCCGCTCAGCGCGAGACCGAGGAAAGGGAGGCAATGCTCGTCGCCGAGGGAACGATCGAGCGAACGCCCATTGTGGCAGCTTGCCAGGACTTCAGCTTCATGGGCGGCTCGATGGGCATGTATGTCGGCAACGCAGTCATCGCCGCGGCAAACCGTGCCGTTAAGCTGAAACGTCCCCTGGTCCTCTTTTCGGCCGCCGGCGGCGCCCGCATGCAGGAAGGAATCCTTTCCCTCATGCAGATGCCGCGCACCACCGTTGCGGTCGAACTGGTGCGCGATGCCGGCCTCCCCTACATCGTCGTTCTCACGAATCCGACGACTGGCGGCGTTACGGCATCATATGCCATGCTTGGCGACATCCAGATTGCGGAACCCAATGCCCTCATCTGCTTTGCTGGTCCGAGGGTCATTGAGCAGACAATTCGCGAAACGCTGCCCGAAGGCTTTCAGCGCGCAGAGTATCTCCTGGACCACGGCATGCTTGATCGCGTGACGCATCGCCGTGACATGAAGAGCGAGCTTTCACGCATCACTCGCATGCTTCTCAACATGCCTCCTCCCGTGAAAGGCGAACTTCCCCCGCCGAGCGGCGCCAAATCGGAGCCGGCGGCGGCGTCTGGATAGCAGCATGCGCGCAATGCCGGACCTCGGCGACGAAACCGCATCAACGCGATTCAAGTCTACTGACGCAGTGCTCGAAAGAATGCAGCGCCTGCATCCGAAGGTCATCGACCTGACCCTTGACCGCATGGGCCGCTGCCTGTCGTCGGTCGGAAACCCGCATGTCACGCTGCCTCCGGTGGTCCACCTCGCCGGGACAAACGGCAAGGGTTCGACCCAGGCAATGATCCGCGCCGGGCTCGAAGCCGGAGGCCTGACGGTCCACGCCTACACATCGCCGCATCTGGCCCGATTCCATGAACGAATCCGCGTGGCGGGAAAGATCATTTCGGAACCGGACCTGCTGGAACTTCTCGAAACGGTTTACGTGGCCAACGGCGGGGAAACGATCACGTATTTCGAGATCACGACCGTGGCGGCCTTTCTGGCATTTGCGGAAGCCGCCGCTGACTGGACATTGCTGGAAGTCGGCCTCGGCGGGCGTCACGACGCCACCAACGTGGTGGACAATCCCGTTCTGACCATCATCACCAAGGTAGATCTCGACCATCAGCAGTTCCTGGGCGAGACGATCACGGAGATTGCCGGACAGAAGGCCGGCATCATCAAGCGTGGCATACCGGTCATCATCGGGCCCCAGCATGAGGAGGGGATGGAAGTGATCGAGGCCGAGGCTGCCCGCCTTGACGCGCCGACAATTTCCTTTGGACAGCATTGGCACGTTCGTGAAGAGCATGGCCGAATGGTGTTCGAGGACGAATCCGGTCTCCTTGACCTGCCAGTGCCGAATCTTCGAGGGCCGCATCAATTGGCCAACGCGGGCATGGCCATCGCGGCACTCAGGTACCTGGGTCTGGGTGAAGTCGCGGCCCACGGCGCCGTTACCAACGCGTACTGGCCGGCCAGAATGCAGAGGCTGAGGACAGGACCGCTGGTCGAGGCCGCGCCAATGGCGGAACTCTGGCTTGACGGTGGTCACAATCCGGCCGCCGGCGAGGCACTTGCGGAAACGCTCAAGACCCTGCCGAAACGGCCGACACGCCTTATCTGCGGAATGCTCGCGACCAAGGACGTGGCGGGCTACCTTCTGCCGCTGGCAAGTGTGGTCGAGAGTCTCCATGCCGTCGCAATACCGGGCGAGTCAGCGACGCTTCCCGCAGAGGATACCGCCGAGGCCTCCAAATCCGTGGGCCTGCCGACAGTCATCGCCCAGACGGTTCAGGATGCACTGGCCGACATCGTCAAGTCCGATCCGGCAGCTCGCATACTCGTCTGTGGCTCGCTCTATCTTGCGGGAGCGGTCTTGAGGGAAAACGAATGATTCGCGCTATCCATGGCTCAACTGGGCAATCCAGAACAGTCAGATCAACGCAAGCGACCTCGGCGGCATGCGATGGGGCGAACCAAGCAGCGTACATCAGATCAAGATCAGGCTTGATTTGGCCGCAGACCGTCTGCGTCACGACTATGCCTTGATTGCGCCTTGTAAGTTCAACCTGGCCGCACCGCTCCATCGTGCTCGTCCGTGCGGGCATGACATTTGAACGGGAGGCGAGCCCTGAAGCAGCGCCGGGCAAGCAAGTTGCGCGGTGCGTCCAAAGGGCCTGATCCCGCCCTTGGCGTGGGTCTTGGCGAGCAACTCTAGGAACCGGCGTCAAATAAGGCTGGCGAGGTCCTTGTTGGGGCCATGAACTTCGTGCTCGCCGTAGTCTGATCGCCGAATGCGGCATCGATGCGAGCATCGGGAACGGCGGCATGCAGTTGCCGATGCCAGTGCTGCTCCTGGTCTCCAGTGTGCAGGACGCTGGATCCGTCGATGCGCCGCCCTCCGATCGCGGGCCGCCGAAGTTGGTCCGCAATGTCTCGTGCGCGATTCGGAACGGGATGCCGAAGACGGCCCTGCGGTGCGCGAAGCCAATTTCCGCGACCTCGCGTGGCCGGATGAGCACGACATCGTGGTGCGGCACGGGCGTGATGTTGCCCTCGCGGGCATCCGGCCGCTTCCATGCGGTATTGCCTTGGCAGGTCGGGCCATGCAGGTTCCGACGAGAGTTGCGGAGCGGAAGGTCGCGGGAAGCGAACATCCTTCCGGTTGCGCGCGCGTAGCCGAGGATGGTATCGGACTGCAGGTGACCGAGCGCGTCCGGCAGCAATTCAATGCTTTCCCTGCGCTCATGGGCGTGAGTGGCGAACAATTGCCTCTGTTCCCGAGCACGGGATCCAAGGCACCACCGAGCTGATCATGTCGTTGAACGTCGAATGCGCGCTGGCGTTGCCAACGTCCGACCAAGGGGCCGCGATGAAACTGAGCGGGAAATCAGCACTGGTCACCGGCGCGTCGTCCGGCCTCGGGGCTCACTTCGCGCGAGTCCTGGCCGAGCATGGGGCCGAGGTCACCGCAGCGGCACGGCGTGTGGACCGGCTGCAGAGCCTTTGTGCAGAGATAGAAGGCGACGGCGGAAGGGCGCAAGCAGCGGCACTGGACGTGACAGATTCCGCAAGTGTGGCTGCGGTTTTCGAGGGCCGCACTTTCGACATCGTGGTCAACAATGCCGGTGTCACCGTCGATGGCCCGGCTTTGGCGACAACCGAGGACGACTGGGCGCACGTCATCGACACCGACCTCACTGGCGTATTCCGCGTAGCCAAGGCCGCAGGGCAAAGGCTGGTGGAGGCAGGCAAGGGCGGCAGCATAGTCAATATCGCATCGATCCTCGGCCTCCGCGTTGCTGGAAACCTGTCGGCCTATGCCACGGCCAAGTCCGGTGTCGTGCAGATGTCCAAAAGTCTCGCGCTGGAATGGGCGCGCTACGGCATTCGCGTCAATGCGCTCTGCCCAGGCTATATCGAGACCGATCTTAACCGCGATTTCTTCGCCTCGGACGCGGGAAAGGCGTTGATCAGGCGCGTGCCGCAGCGACGCCTTGGCAGCATGTCCGATCTCGACGGCCCGCTCCTGCTGCTGGCCTCCGACGACAGCGCCTTCATGACCGGCGCCGAAATCGTGGTCGATGGCGGCCACCTTGTCTCTTCGCTCTGAAAGAAGAACCATGGACTTCACCATTTCCACCCGCATCGAGGACTTCCGGTCCCGTATCGCGCGATTCGTCGAGAATGAGATCATGCCGCTGGAAGAAGATCGCGCGAATTACGATGCGCACGAGAACATCCGCCTCGATCTGCTGGAACAACTGCGCGGGAGGGCAAGGGCCGAGGGGCTGTGGTGCCTCCAGCTGAAAGAGGAATCCGGCGGGCAGGACCTTGGAAAGGTTGGCATGGCTGTCTGCTACGAAGAGATGAACCGCTCGATTTTCGGACCATGCGCATTCAACTCGGCGGCTCCCGACGACGGCAACATGATGGTGCTGGAAAGGGTCGCAACCGATGCACAGAAAGAACGCTGGTTGCAGCCAATCGCGCAGGGAAAGGCCCGTTCCGCATTCGTGATGACGGAACCGCATCCCGGCTCTGGCTCTGACCCGGGCGGCATGATGATCACGACTGCCGAAAGGACCAACGACAGCTACATCATCCGAGGCCGCAAGTGGTTCATCACCGGTGCCGGGGAGTCCGATCACTTCATCCTCATCGCGCGCACCTCGGACCATCCGCGCAAGGGCCTCTCGGCCTTCCTGCATCACAGGGACACGCCCGGATTCCGCATCGACCGCCGCATCCCGATCATGGGCCCCGAGGAACATGGCGGCCATTGCGAGATCACCTACGAGGACATGGAGATTCCTGCCGAGAACCTGCTGATGGAGGAGGGGGACGGGCTGAAACTTGCCCAGATTCGCCTTGGCCCGGCGCGGCTGACCCATTGCATGCGGTGGCTAGGCCTCTCGAAGCGTTGCGTCGAGATCGCCAACACCTATGCCCACGAACGATTTGCCTTTGGCGAGCGACTCTCGAATCGGGAGAGCATCCAGATGATGCTGGGCGATCTGGCCATGCAGATCGAAGTTGGACGACTGCTGGTGATGAAAGCGGCGTGGGAGCTGGACCAAGGCAGCTTCGCCCGGAAAGAGGTGTCGATGGCCAAGGTCCATGTCGCGAACCTGCTGCACCAGGCAGCCGACACCGCGATCCAGATAAACGGCGCCCGCGGCTACTCCAAGGATACGGTGCTTGAATGGATCTACCGCTATGCCCGCCAGGCACGGCTGGTCGACGGAGCTGACGAGGTGCACAGGATGGTGCTGCACCGCAACGCCGAGAAGGACGGCCGCGAGTTCTGGGAGTGGGGCGTAGGTGAATGACCGCCAACGCTGATTTCGATCCGGTCCGGCTCGATGGGTTTCTCGCAAAGCACTTCGGCGCAGCAGACCGACTGGAACTTCAGCGAATCGCCGGCGGCCAGTCCAACCCGACCTATTTCGTGACCTACGGGCCGAACCGCATGGTCCTGCGCAAGCAGCCCGATGGCCCGATCCTGCGCGGCGCCCACGCCGTTGACCGCGAGTTCCGGGTCATGTCGGCGCTGCATCCTGCCGGAGTTCCCGTGCCTCGCCCCATGCTCTATCACGAAGGCCCGGAGCTGCTCGGCACGCCCTTCTACCTCATGGAACGCGTCGAGGGCCGCGTATTCCCCGACGGCGCCCTTGCGGACGCGGACCACACCGAACGCCGCGCACTGTGGATGGGGCTGGCGGACGCAATGGCGGCGATGCATGCGGTTCGCCCTGATGAAGTCGGGCTCGCGGATTACGGAAAGCCCGGAAACTACTTCGAGCGCCAGATCGCGCGCTGGTCACGGCAATGGCAGGAGAGTCAGAGCGACCCGATCCCCGAACTTGACCGGCTTGCCGCCTGGTTGACCGCGAACCAACCGGTGGACGACGAACGGATCAGCCTTGCGCATGGCGACTATCGCATGGGAAACGTGATCTTTCACCCGACCGAGCCACGCGTGGCCGCAATCCTTGACTGGGAGCTCTCGACCTTGGGCCATCCGCTGGCCGATCTCGGGTTCTGCTGCATGGCATGGCACACGTCGCCGGAGGAATACGGCGGCCTCCTTGGCCTGAACCTGGCGGCACTGGGCCTGCCGACAGAGGCGGAATTCATCAGTCGCTACATGGCCGGCAACCCGGACATTGCGCCGTTGACGACGTTTCACAAGGCCTTCGCGCTCTTCCGTTTTTCGGTGATTTGGGTGGGCATTGCCGACCGCGTCCGCGCCGGAACTGCCGCCGCCGCAGATGCCGGGACACACGGGGCAATGGCCAGACGCCTCGCCATTCGTGGCACCGACGTCATCGACGGCGCACGTTAGGGCCGTTGGCAATTCAGTTGCGGTTCGGGGCCCTGTTCGCGAAAGGGCGTTCGACACGAAGTGGCTGCTTCGGGACGTCGAAGTGCGCGGTGCCGAGGCAGTGATTCCCTCGAGGCAGAACTGGCCCGAGCCCCTGGATCATGATCGAGAGACTTCAAGGGGCGGCGCCGGAGCGAGCGCGTGCCATGGAAAGCCAGGCATGTCCGGGCGCTGGTGGCGCGCTGCGACAGGACGGACGAGAGCCTTGGCGCAGCGACTCACCTCGTCTCCGGCGTGTTCACGGCAACCTGATTGTCAGCTGACCCGAGCCTAGCCATTCGGAATTCGAGGACCGTCCGAAAATTCAACCTAAATTCCGACGTCAACAATGGCCTGTGCCAACACCGGCACCGTGTCGGAATTCAACCCGGCCACGTTCATGCGGCTGTCTCCCACCATGTAGACTCCGTGCCCTTCACGGAGCTCCAGAACCTGCTCGGGAGTTGCGCCAATGCGCGAGAACATGCCCCGATGCCGCGTGATGAAATCGAAGCGTTCCGAATTCGACCGCATGCGCAGTTCACTGGCCAACTGCTCGCGGAGCCCCAGCATTCCGTTGCGCACCTCCTCAAGCTCCGCTTGCCAGTCTGCGCGCAGGTCAGGGTCGTCGAGGATCGTCTGGACCACGCGCGCCCCGTGATCAGGCGGAAAGGAGAAGTTCTGCCGGTTCAGGAATGCCAATGTATCCTGCACCTGCGTCTGCGATCCCGCATCGGGAACGATCGCGACAAGGACGCCCGTGCGCTCCCGGTAGACTCCGAAATTCTTCGAACAACTCGCCGCGATCAGCATCTCGGGCATTCGCGATGCCAGCAGGCGCGTGCCGAAGGCGTCCTCGTCCAGCCCGTCGCCAAAGCCCTGGTACGCGATGTCGATGAACGGAATGGCTCCCGTCTTGGCCAGGAGTTCCGTCAAGGTCTCCCATTGATCGGCTGTCAGGTTCGCACCGGTCGGATTGTGGCAGCAGCCGTGCAAGAGCACGAGGTCGCCACGCCTGGCATCCTTCAAGTCCTCGATCATTCCGTCAAATTCGACATCGCGCCTGGCGTTGTCGAAATAACGATACTCGCGCATCGGAACGCCCAGGTATCTTGCGATCGTAACGTGGTTCGGCCAGGTCGGCGAGGAGAGCCATGCCGTCGCGGAAGGATCTGCATACCGCATCAGTTCAAGACCCTGCCGGATCGCGCCCGTGCCGCCGGGTGCCGCAGCAATGGCAACACGTTCCTCGCCAACGCTGTCCTTAAGGAGAAGGTCGCGCATGGCGCGGCAAAAGGCAGGGTCGCCGCTGAGATTCGTGTACGACTTCGTCTCCTGCGTCTCCACCAAACGCCGCTCCGCCGCCTTCACCGCCCGCATGACCGGGGTCACGCCTTCCGCATTCTTGTAGACACCGACGCCCAGGTCGATCTTGTCGGTCCGCGGGTCGTCGCGGAACATCTTCATGAGTTTGAGAATCTTGTCGGGCGGCTGCGGGGTCAGGTCGGTCAGCATGGCATGTCCTCAGCTTGGAATTCGCGAGAGATCCCGGTCCCGGGTCAGGCGACGGGTGCGCCTTTCCCTGCGTACCGGCGTGAATCCGTGTTTCTGGTATAGGGCAAGTGCGCGGGGATGGTCGAGCGTGCAAGTGTTTACCGTGAGCTTCGTGACGCCCTTGCGCTCCCAGGCCGTCAGGACGGCCGTCCTGAGAAGCCAGCTCCCCAGGCCCTTTCCCACGGATTCCGGCACGATCCCGAAATAGGCAAGGTCGCAAACGTCCCTGCCCCTTTCCTCGAGCATGAAGAACCCCTGGGGCCAGCCGTGCTCGAACAGGGTGTAGAGGGACATCCTGTCGGCGGAAAGCCACTTGTCGATCCGGTCGTGTTCCCAGGCGTGGATGTCCTCCCATGCATAGTCCCGTCCAACCGCATCGTAGAGCGCCAGAAACCACCAGGCAGGAGGGTCCTCCGATTTCAGAAGGGCGGCAGATGACGACGTCGGCGGCAGTCTAGGCCAGCCATAGTCGGGCCGAGACTCCATCTCGAGATGGGTAATCGTGTAGGAAACCTTGGCACCGGCCTTCTGGACGCTCATCCCCTGGCCACTTTCAGGTCGTCATACATGCCCCATTCGGCCCAGGAGCCGTCATAGAGAGCGTGATGCCGATGTCCGATCCGTTCAAGCCCGAGATTCAGAATCGCGGCCGTCACGCCGGACCCGCAGGTGGTGATGACGGGCCGCGACAAGTCCGCTCCTGCGCCCTCGAACACGGCTCTCAGCTCCGAAACGGGTTTCATCGTTCCGTCATCGTTGAGCAGCACGAGGTAATGGACGCAAGTCGAGCCGGGAATGTGTCCGGAGCGCAAGCCCTCGCGCGGTTCAGGCTCGTCGCCTCGGAACCGTCCGGGCGAGCGGGCATCAAGTATCTCGTGATCTTCCAGCTTGGATGCCGCCGCGACCTGGGTGACGTCTTTCACGAGCTGGTTCTGGCGGCTGACGGTTATGTGCCTGTCGCGCATGACCGGCTGCGTATCCGCGACCTGCCGGCCTTCCGCTGTCCATTTGGGGAATCCGCCGTCAAGGACGGCGACGTCCGACTTGCCCATGAGACGAAACAGCCACCACACGCGCGCTGCGGAAAACAGCCCTGCACCGTCATAGACCACGACCTGGTGCCCGTCGCCGACGCCCATCGCACGCATCCTGCTGATGAACATCTCCGGCTGCGGAGCCATGTGCGGCAGCCCGGACCGGTGATCGCTGATTTCATCGATGTCAAAGAAACGCGCGCCCGGAACATGGCCCAGGTCGTATTCGGCACGAGCATCGCGCTTCATGTCGGGCAGATACCATGATGCATCCAGGATCCTGATGTCCGGATCGTCAAGATGCCGGGCCAGCCAGCTCGTCGAGACAAGGGTTTTGGGGTCGTCAGTCAAGGCCTGGCTCACTCTCCATGCCCGCCCGTGCTAAGCCCTCGCGTTCTTCAAGGCAAGCACGGACGCGATTGAGACGCATGCATTGCATTGCTATGGTGCGCGGAAGCGGGCAGCAATGGCAGCGTGAACGTGACCGTATTGGCGAAGTACCAGCGGCTTGAGGCGGAAGGCATCTGGCACCGCAGTCCGGGCGAACAGCGTCGCGATGTCATCGTGTCCGTCGGCAAGACGAGCATCACGATCTCGACCCCTGCCGAAATCGCCCTGACGCACTGGTCGCTGCCGGCGATGGAACGCACGAATCCAGGTCAAATGCCCGCCCTCTACTGTCCCGAAGGAGATGCCAGCGAAACCCTTGAACTCGCGGAGGACGCCTTCGTCGAGGCGGTCGAAAGAGTGCTCGAGTCCGTTCGGCGGCGCCAGAGGCGTTCAGGGAGAGTGCGTCGGCTTGTCGCCGTCGGGCTCTTGATTGCAAGTCTGGGCGGTGCGGCGCTCTGGCTGCCGGGCGCGACCGCGAGGCACACCGCATCGCTGCTGCCAGACGTGGCGCGCGCGTCAATCGGCACGGCGGTTCTTGCGAAAATGGACCCGATGACAGGTCCGCCCTGTGAAGCGCCATCCGGAATTCGCGCTCTTGACCATCTTCAAGTCCGGCTGTTTGGCGCCAAGTCCTTGCGGCTCGTGTTCTTGCCTTCCGCGTTGCCCGAAACCGCGCACTTGCCGGGAGGAATCATCCTGCTAGCGCACAACCTGCTCCAACAGGTGGAATCGCCTGAGACTCTGGCAGTCCACGTCCTTGCCGAAGACATCCGTCGCAACCACGGCGACCCGGTCGCCCGGCTGCTGCATGTGGCAGGAATCAAGGCCGTGCTTGTCCTGCTCACTCAAGGAACGGTGCCGGATGAGGCCCTGGCGCGAATGGCGGAACATGTCGTCACGACGATTCCGTCACCCGTGCCGACAGGCGTCCTGATGGACCGCCTTGCCGCCGTCGGCATGACAATCAGGGACAACGCCAACCCGGAGGACGTCCCGGGCCAGTCAACAGCGACGGTCGCAAGGGCGGTTGCTCCAGGAGCGCTTCCCATCCTGGATGACGGAGACTGGATTGCGCTTCAAGGAATCTGCGAGGATTGAGCCCGCCGTCCCTGACGAACGCCGGGTCGCGCCTTGGGACGCGGCAGCAGGCGAGCGGCGCAATGGACCGGCACTTGCAAAAGCGCAGGATGCAGGCGTTCGCAGCTACCGGGTACCGTACATTCGATCTCCGGCATCTCCGAGTCCTGGAACAATGTAGCCCCTTTCGTTCAATCGCTCGTCCACCGCGGCGGTCACGACAGGCACGTCCGGATGCGCGTCCGCCATGCGCTGAACGCCTTCGGGCGCGGCTAGCAGGCAAAGGAACCGAATGTCGATCGCGCCTGCATCCTTGACGAGCGCGATTGCTGCAGCCGAGCTGTTTCCCGTTGCAAGCATGGGATCCACCACGATGACCCGCCGCTCCGAGAGTGCTTCGGGCAGCTTGCAGTAATACTGAACCGGTTCCAGTGTCTCTTCATCACGATAGAGCCCCACGAACCCGACCCGTGCAGACGGCACCAGGTCCAGCATCCCGTCCAGGAGACCGTTGCCCGCGCGCAGGATCGATACCAAGGCGAGCTTTCGGCCATCAAGGACAGGTGCATCCATGGGTTTCAGCGGAGTGTGCACCTGCCGGGTCGTCACCGGAAGGTCTCGCGTGACCTCATAGGCCAGGAGCGTGCTGATTTCGCGCAGGAGCTGGCGGAACAGCCCGGTCGGGGTGTCGGCATCCCTCATGAGCGTCAGTTTGTGCTGGACGAGCGGGTGCTCGACTACGGTCAGGTGCTCTGGCATCGTGATCCCCTCTGTTCAAAGAAAATTCCGGCCCGGCCCGCTGGCGGGCACGCCAAGATGCGCTGCGATCGAGGCGGCGACGTCGGCGAATCCTACATGCCCGATCGCATGCCGGCCAAGGCCATGACCGACAACGGGGACGCGCTCTCTCGTGTGATCGGTTCCACGCCAGGTCGGGTCGTTGCCGTGATCCGCGGCAAACAGGATCAAGTCACCTCTCCCAAGCCTTTCCAGCACGCGCGGCAACTGGGCATCGAACCACTCCAGTGTGCGAGCGTAGCCCGGGACATCGCGGCGATGGCCATAGACCGAGTCGAATTCGACGAAATTCGCAAAGGTCAGGCTTCCGTCCTCGGCATCATCGGCCAGACGGACGAGATGCTCCATCAATTCGGCATCTGTGCCGCGGGCAACGTCATGAATTCCCTGCATGGAGAATATGTCTCCGACCTTGCCGATGGCGTGAACCCTGCCGCCCGCCATGGCGACCCAATCGCAGAGCGTCGGCGCAGGCGGCGGAATCGCAAAGTCGCGCCGGTTCGAGGTTCTTTCGAACGCATCGCCGGAACCAGCAAAGGGGCGAGCGATCACGCGGCCCACGCGCATCTCGTGCAACAGCTTCGCCAGTGACCTACAGAGATTCAACAGGCGATCGAGGCCAAAGCGCTCCTCATGCGCGGCAATCTGGAAGACGCTGTCAACGGACGTGTAGCAAATCGGCCATCCTGTCCGCAGGTGCTCTTCGCCCAGGCGCTCGATGATCTCCGTGCCGGATGCATGGCAGTTTCCCAGAGTTCCCTCTGTGCCGGCAAGCCGGGCTGCTGCCGTCATGATCTCGGCCGGAAAGGCCGGGACTTCGTCCGGAAAGCTATGCCAGTTCCAAGGCACAGGCACTCCCGCAAGCTCCCAGTGGCCCGACGGCGTGTCCTTCCCCCGCGAGACTTCGGTCGCGGCTCCCCAAATGCCGACCGGTTCGGTCGCGAACCCGGGCATGTCTGCACCCGAGGCCAGTCTGACCGCCTCGCCGAGCCCGAGAGTTCCGAGATTCGGCATGTTGAGCGGACCTGTTCGCCCTTCTTCGGCAAGTCCTGACGCGCAGGCTTCCGCTATGTGACCAAGCGTGTTGGCCCCGGTATCAGGAACCGCCCCGTTGAAATAGCCATCCGCATCCGGCGCGCCGCCGGCTCCCACGCTGTCCATCACTATCAGGAAGGCGCGCGGCATCACCCAACACGCCCGATGACCAACGGGCCTGCCTCGTCCGCGACGCCGACGCTCACTGCAGCGAGGAACGCGCGCTCTGCCGCATCCGCGGACGCGTCATCCGCAGCGTGCAGCCTTGCAAGCGGGTCGCCTTTTGCGACCTCGGCCCCAAGCGGCAGGATGTCCGAGAAACCCACTGAGGGATCGATGCGATCGCCCTCGCGCATGCGCCCGCCGCCGAGGCGCACGACCGCCATTCCGACCGCGTGCCCGTCAATCGCGGCAACTTGGCCGGCGACCGGCGCAGCCACTTCGCGAACGACCCTGGCAACCGGCAGCCGCGTCTGCCATCCTTCGCTGAACTCCGCTGGGCCTCCCAGCGAGGCCACCATCGCATCGAACCTGGCTGTTGCCTCGCCCGACCGGATTGCCTCGCGCAATCTGTCCTTTGCGATACTGGAATTCTCCTCGGCGCCGGCCAGAACGAGAAGCTCGGAACCAAGCGTCAAGGTGAGAGCGACCCAACGTGCGCTTCCGGCATCGGTAAGGGCGCGCATCACTTCGGCGATTTCAAGCGCATTTCCTGCCGCGGGCGCCAGTGGCTGATTCATGTCCGTTATCAATGCAACCGTCGGGCATCCCGCGCCATTGGCCGTCTCCACCAGCGAATTCGCGAGTGCCTCCGCCTCCTCCATTCCGGTCATGAGTGCGCCGGACCCGCACTTCACGTCGAGAATCAGGGCGCCCAGCCCTGCCGCAAGCTTCTTTGAGAGAATCGAGGCCACGATGAGATCGATGCTTTCGACCGTTCCGGTGATGTCGCGCACCGCATAGAGCCGCCTGTCCGCGGGCGCGATCCGGTTGGAGGCAGCCACGATCGCCGTGCCGGTCTCCTCGACAATCCTCCGAAACCCGGCCTCGTCGATCTCCGTCGAAACTCCCGGGATCGCCTCGAGCTTGTCCAAGGTGCCGCCCGTGTGCCCGAGCCCCCGACCTGATATCATCGGGTTCGCCACGCCGACCGCAGCCAGCGCCGGCGCCAGCAGCAGCGACACGCAATCCCCGATGCCGCCCGTCGAATGCTTGTCGACGACCGGCCTGTCGACATCCCATGCCAGCACGTCACCGCTGTCGCGCATCGCAAGGGTGAATGCGACCCGCGCCTCTTCGGAGAGGCCGCGCAGGCAGACGGCCATGGCAAATGCGCCGGCCTGGGCGTCGGTCACCGCTCCGCTGGCAAGGCCGGCGGCAAACCAGTTCATTTCATCCTTGTTCGGCTGGCCTCCGTCCCGAAGCCTCTCGATGATCGTGCGAGCATCCATTCAGGCATCGCCCATCTGGGAGCTGTCAAAGGCGCCCGGCAACAGTTCCGCCACTCTCATCGTCAGGCTCTTTCCGGCAACGGTCGCCATCGTGACAGTCGCCGCCGGATCGGCGAATTCGAGCAGTTTCTGTCGACAGCCGCCGCACGGCGCGACCGGCTCCGGGCCGTCTGCGATGACGGCAATCTCCACGAAGCTCGTCTCGCCGGCGGCAATCATGGCCGCGATGGCGCCGGCTTCCGCGCAAGTGCCCTCCGGATAGGCGATGTTCTCCACGTTGCAGCCTGAATGCACGCGTCCCGAAGCCGCGCGCAGCGCGGCACCGACCCTGAAACCGGAATAGGGCGCATAGGCGTTCTTGCGCACTTCGTCGGCCGCCTTGATCAAGTCCATGGATCGCTCCCGTTTCGGCAAGGGTGGCGCGGCCGTTCATGGAACGCAATAGACGGTCAGGCTTGCCCAATCGCAATCTTCAACGCAGAGTGGCCTCGATTCGATGCAGGGACGGCAATACCGAATCTCCCGAGCCCGGAAATGAGACGCCGAACGACCTTTCTGGAGGCACAGAATGTCTGAAGACCCGCGCGAGACCGCTCTCCGGCAGGCGGCGCTTGAGTACCACGAACTGCCCAAACCAGGCAAGCTGGAGATTCGGGCCACCAAGCCTCTCGCCAGCGGGCGCGACCTCGCCCGCGCCTACAGCCCGGGCGTCGCGGAAGCCTGCCTGGAGATCAAGTCCGATCCCATGAACGCCTTCCGATACACGGCGCGCGCGAACCAGGTTGCCGTGGTCACCAACGGATCGGCGGTGCTCGGGCTTGGCAACATCGGCGGACTTGCCGCCAAGCCGGTGATGGAAGGCAAGGCAGTCCTGTTCAAGAAGTTTGCCAACATCGACTGCTTCGACATCGAATTGGACGAAAGCGACCCCGAACGTCTTGCCGAGATCGTCTGTGCGCTCGAACCCACCTTCGGCGCAATCAATCTCGAAGACATCAAGGCGCCGGACTGCTTCGTCGTCGAGCGCATTTGCGCCGAGCGGATGAACATTCCCGTGTTTCACGACGATCAGCATGGAACCGCCATCGTCGTGGGTGCCGCCGCAACAAACGCGCTTCATGTGGCAGGAAAGGCGTTCGAGGACATCAGGGTGGTATCGACTGGCGGCGGGGCCGCGGGCATCGCTTGCCTGAACATGCTCCTCAAGCTGGGCGTGAAGCGCGAGAACATCTGGCTCTGCGACCTCAAGGGGCTGGTGCATGAAGGACGCAAGGCCGACATGACGCCGCAAAAGGAGGAGTTCGCGCAGCCGGGCGGGCCCAGGGCACTTTCCGAAGTCATCGTCGGAGCGGACCTGTTCCTGGGCCTGTCAGGTCCCGGAGTCCTCTCCAAGGACATGGTCCGGACAATGTCCGGACCGCCCGTCATCTTCGCGCTGGCCAACCCGTTGCCCGAGATCATGCCTGACGAGGTGCGGGAGGTTGCGCCGGACGCGATCATTGCCACCGGTCGCTCTGACGTCCCCAACCAGGTCAACAACGTGCTGTGCTTTCCGTTCATCTTCCGGGGCGCGCTGGATGTCGGTGCCACCACGATCAATGACGAAATGAAGCTGGCCTGCGTCAATGGAATCGCCCGCCTCGCGCGCACGACAACGAGCGCCGAGGCTGCAGCCGCCTACAAGGGCGAGGAACTGACGTTCGGGCGCAACTATCTCATTCCCAAGCCGTTCGACCCGCGCCTCATGCGGGTGGTGGCTTCCGCCGTCGCCCAGGCCGCAATGGACACCGGCGTTGCCACCCGACCGGTCAAGGACATGGACGCCTATCACCACAAGCTGAATGCGGCCGTCTACAGGTCCACGATGATCATGCGCCCGGTTTTCGAGGCGGCCTCGACCGCAAGCCGGCGCATCGTGTTTGCGGAAGGCGAGAACGAACGCGTCCTGCGCGCCGCCACGGCCATGATCGAGGAGATGTCGGACACCCCCATCCTCATCGGACGTCCGGAGGTGGTGGAAACCCGGATCGAACGGCTTGGGCTGCCAATCCGGCTGGGCGAGAACTTCGACCTCGTCAACCCGGAAAGCGACCCCCGCTATCGCGACTACTGGACCACTTATCACGGCCTCCTTGAGCGCCGCGGCGTGACGCCGGAGCTTGCACGGGCCATCATGCGCACGAACACGACGGCCATTGGCGCGGTCATGGTTCACAGGCAGGAGGCTGACAGCATGATCTGCGGCGTCTTCGGGCAGTATCTCTGGCACCTGCGCTACGTGGCCGAGGTTCTCGCGAGGGACGGGCTTCGCCCGGTCGGGGCGCTCAGCCTCGTGATTCTCGAAGACGGTCCGCTCTTCGTGGCGGACACGCATGTTCATCCCGAACCCACACCGCCGCAAATCGCTGACGTCGTCCTGGGCGCCGCAAGGCACGTGCGCCGGTTCGGCCACGAGCCGAAAATCGCGCTCTGCAGCCACAGCCAGTTCGGGAACCTTGACTGCGACACCGGCGAGCGGATGCGCCAGGCCATGTCAATACTGGATGCCGAGCCGCGCGATTTCGAATACGAGGGCGAGATGCACACTGACACGGCTCTCGACGTGACGATCCGCGAACGAATCATGCCGCATGCACGGTTCGACGGACCGGCAAACGTGCTCATATTCGCGAATCTCGATGCGGCGTCCGCCGTTCGAAACATTCTCAAGATGAAGGCGGGCGGCCTTGAAGTTGGCCCGATCCTGATGGGCATGGGCAATCGGGCGCATATCGTCACGCCGGCGGTGACGGCGCGCGGGCTTCTGAACACAAGCGCGTTGGCGGGAACGCCCGTTGCGCAATATGGTTGAGCCAGCGGATGCCCGGGCGCGACAATTGAACAACTGGACAATCCGCAGCGAATTGCACATGCGCGGGGCAGACGAATTCTGGCTGGAAGGAAGGGACGATGGGGTACAAGGAAGTTTATGCGTCATGGAAGTCTGACCCCGAGGCATTCTGGCTTGAGGCCGCGGAGGCCATCGACTGGAACCGCAAGCCGACGCGCGCCCTGAACGACGGGAATGCGCCGCTCTACGAATGGCTGGACGACGGACTGGTCAACACCTGCTGGAATGCCGTCGACCGACATGTCGAAGCCGGCCGCGGCGACCAGGACGCCATCATCCATGACAGCCCGGTGACCGGCACAAAGTCACGGATCACGTATGCCGAGCTTCGGGACAGGATTGCTCGGCTCGCTGGCGCCCTCGCCGCAAAGGGCGTCTCCAAGGGTGATCGCGTTGTCATCTACATGCCGATGATTCCGGAGGCCCTTGTCGCGATGCTGGCCTGCGCCCGGCTCGGCGCCATCCATTCGGTCGTCTTCGGAGGATTTGCCGCCAACGAGCTTGCTGTTCGGATTGACGATGCCGCGCCCAAGGCGGTCATTGCGGGCTCCTGCGGAATAGAGCCGGGCCGCGTCGTCGAGTACAAGCCCCTTCTCGATTCCGCCATTGACATTGCGAGGCACAAGCCCGAGTTTTGCGTGATCTTCCAGCGTGAACAGGCACGCGCCGCAATGATCGACGACCGTGACTTGGACTGGGATGAGGTCCAGGACGGCGTCACTCCGGCCGGGTGTGTGCCCGTGGAAGGCAACCATCCGGCATACATTCTCTATACGTCCGGCACGACCGGTGCACCGAAGGGCGTCGTTCGCCCGACAGGCGGACACCTGGTGGCGCTCAACTGGACCATGAAGAACATATATGACGCAGACCCGGGCGACGTGTTCTGGGCTGCATCCGATGTCGGCTGGGTCGTGGGCCATTCCTACATCTGCTACGCGCCACTGATTCACGGCAACACCACAATCGTGTTCGAAGGCAAGCCGGTCGGCACGCCGGATGCCGGGACGTTCTGGCGCGTCATCCAGGAGCATGGCGTCAAGGTCCTCTTTACCGCACCCACGGCGTTTCGTGCCATCAAGCGCGAGGACCCGAATGGCGACCTGATTCGGGACTACGACCTTTCTGGGCTCAAGATCCTGTTTCTCGCCGGCGAACGCGCTGATCCCGACACGATCGAATGGGCACGCAAGCATCTTGGCGTTCCGGTCATCGACCACTGGTGGCAGACCGAAACCGGCTATTCCATCGCGGCGAACCCGATGGGAATCGAGCCGCTGCCGGTCAAGAACGGCTCACCGTCCGTCGCCATGCCAGGCTACGACGTGCAGATTCTCGACGAAGGCGGACACACCGTGAAACCGGGAGAGCTTGGCGCGATCGCGATCAAGCTTCCGTTGCCGCCGGGCACGCTTGCGACCCTCTGGAATGCGGAGGAACGGTTCAGGAAGAGCTACCTCGAACAGTTCCCCGGATACTACGAGACCGGCGATGCGGGCTTTGTCGACGAGGACGGATACCTCTACATCATGGCGCGGACGGACGACGTGATCAACGTTGCAGGCCACCGGCTGTCCACCGGAGGCATGGAAGAAGTGCTCGCGGCCCATCCCGACGTCGCCGAATGTGCCGTCATCGGAGTGACTGACCAGCTCAAGGGACAACTGCCGCTGGGGTTCCTCTGCACGAATTCCGGAACGTCTCGCCCGGACGAGGACATCGTCAACGAATGCGTCAAGCTTGTGCGCAACCGAATCGGGCCCGTCGCGGCCTTCCGGCTCGCGGTCGTGGTCGATCGCCTGCCCAAGACCCGCTCTGGCAAGATCCTGCGAGGGGTGATGGTCAAGATGGCCGATGGCGAAGACTTCAAGATGCCGGCGACGATCGACGACCCGGACATTCTGGACGAGATTCGGGAAGCTCTGGCGACCCTTGGGTATCCCAATGACCCGTAGGTCGCCACGATCGTTGCCGATCACGCCAAATGCGTGATTCTCTGCGCGGCAACTGAGGCACCGGGCACCTTCACACGAACTGCTCCCGAATCAACCGCTCCTCCAGCCCGTGGCCCGGATCAAAGAGGATCCTGTGGCGAACGCCGGGTTCGCTGCGGACCTCGACGGCCGCCACGTTGCGGACGGGCCGGCCGTCCGCATCCGCCATCACCGGGCGCTTTGCAGGATTCAGGACGTCAAAACGGACGGTCGCCGTCTCCGGGAGCAATGCGCCACGCCAGCGCCTTGGCCGGAACGGCGCCACGGCCGTCAAGGCCAGCACCTGCGACCCGATTGGCAGAATCGGTCCGTGCGCGGAGTAGTTGTAGGCGGTGGATCCTGCCGGCGTGGACACCATCGCGCCGTCGCACACTAGTTCATCAAGCCGGGACTTGCCGTCCACGCTGATCTTCAGGCGCGCCGCCTGCGATCCTTCGCGCAGCAACGACACCTCGTTGATCGCAAGCGCCTCTTCCGCGTTCCCGCCGGCAGTCTCGGCCCGCATGTGGAGCGGGTTGATCACGGCCTCCTCCGCCTCCCGCAGGCGCTTCGGCAGACCATCCATGCAAAACTCGTTCATCAGGAAACCAACGGTGCCCCGATGCATCCCGTAGACCGGCTTGTCCAAGGGCTGCACGTCCTTGAGCGTGTCCAGCATGAAACCGTCACCGCCAAGTGCCACGATCACGTCCGCTTCATCCGGCGGCGTCTGCCCAAACCGCCCGGTCAGGTCCGACAGGGCCTCCTGCGCCACCCTCGCCTCGCTTGCGCGAAATGAAACCGCCCTTTCCGACTGCATGATCCCTCCGTCCGTTGGTGGCACGATTGCCCGCGTCTCTTCCAAACTCAAGCCCTTGAATTCGCGAGACAGGACGCCGCAACGTGTCGATATGCCGGTTTCGGCGCTTTCCGGGCCACATCAATCAATATAGAAACCGCCTTGTCTGCACGGGAGCATCGCCATGACTGTCCAGCACCGCGACTCCGGATTCCTTGCCGAACCGCTTGAAACCCGCGATCCGGAACTCTTCGCCGCAATGCGGTCAGAACTCGGACGCCAGCGCGACGAAATTGAATTGATCGCATCCGAGAACATCGTGTCGACCGCCGTGCTCGAAGCCCAAGGGTCGGTGCTGACGAACAAGTATGCCGAGGGCTATCCCGGCAAGCGATACTACGGAGGTTGCCAGTTCGTCGACGTGGCCGAGACGCTGGCCATCGAACGTGCCAAGGAGCTCTTTGGTGCGGGTTTCGCCAATGTCCAGCCGAACTCCGGCAGCCAGATGAATCAGGCAGTGTTCCTCGCGCTGCTTCAGCCTGGCGACACGTTCATGGGCCTGGACCTGAACTCGGGCGGGCACCTGACCCACGGGTCGCCTGTCAACATGTCGGGCAAATGGTTCAACGTGGTTTCTTATGGCGTGCGCCAGCAGGACCACCTTCTTGACATGGACGAAGTCCGGGCGCGTGCATTGGAGCACAGGCCGAAGCTGATTCTTGCCGGCGGCACGGCCTATTCGCGCACGTGGGACTGGGCAGCCTTCCGGGAAATCGCGGACGAAGTCGGCGCCTGGCTCCACGTGGACATGGCCCACATCGCCGGCCTCGTCGCCGGCGGCGTCCACGCCTCGCCGGTGCCGCATGCACATGTTGTCACGTCGACAACGCACAAGTCGCTTCGCGGTCCCCGCGGCGGCCTGATCCTGAGCAACGACGAGGAGGTCGCGCGAAAGATCAACTCGGCCGTCTTCCCCGGCCTTCAGGGCGGACCGCTGATGCACGTCATTGCAGCGAAGGCGGTGGCGTTCGGAGAAGCGCTCAGGCCGGAGTTCAAGAACTATGCAGCGGCGATTGTTGCCAACGCGCGCGCAATGGCGGACGAGCTCATGAAGGGAGGAATCGACGTCGTTTCCGGCGGGACTGACAACCACTTGATGCTGGCCGACCTGCGCCCCAAGAGCGTGACAGGCAAGGCGACGGAGGCGGCTCTGGGTCGCGCGCGCATCACGGCAAACAAGAACGGCGTACCCTTTGATCCGGAAAAGCCCTTCGTGACCAGCGGCATTCGCCTAGGCACGCCGGCCGGCACGACACGCGGGTTTGGCGAAGGCGAGTTCCGCCAGATCGCCCGCTGGATCGTGGAGGTCGTGGACGGCCTGGCCAACAGTGGCGAGACCGGCAATGCCGATGTCGAAGCGGGCGTCAGGCGCGAAGTTGCCCGACTCTGCAACGCGTTCCCGCTCTATCCGAACCTCTGACATTCGGGCGTCCCAAGAGTCCCCGGGAACTCGTGGGTTTCCAACCGGCAGTCATCTCGGAATTCGAAGCCGCGTCATCCACTGATGCGAAATGTCATTGCAAGACTGGCATTCCGCGACTTGCTTGTCCCGGAAAAAGGCGGGTCCAAATGGCTTGACGTCTTGCTGACGGCAAATTACGAGTGCCGTCTCTTGTGGCGGAGTAGCTCAGTTGGTCAGAGCAGAGGAATCATAATCCTTGTGTCGGGGGTTCAAGTCCCTCCTCCGCTACCAGATCCTGATTGAAACCTGCATTGCGCCGCGCGACGATGCGAACCCGTTTGCCTGGACAGTCCGCATCTCTTGGACAATCTGCGTCGCGTCCCCAAACGCATCACTGCCTGGAGGTCCAGATTCAAGTGTCGCGCCCCGTGCGCACCCGCACCTGACCAGGGCTATCGCGTTTGGATTTTGTCGGTTTCGAGGGTCGGTGCGAGGCTTGCTG
>JAPPCV010000077.1 GCA_028824715.1 Boseongicola sp.
CAGGGTCAATCCCTTGGCCGGGAACGCGAAACTACGCTGGAACGGATCCGCCCTGGACAATTGACCTTGCCTTGGCGCCAAAGCGGCAGCGTGGAGAATTTTGAGATCAACGTCGCGCCGATGCCCTGTTCAAGTCCGCAATGCAGCGAGTGAAGGGACAGGCATGTGGGAAAGGCTCGCCGAGGCCATCGGCCAGCCGGAACTGGTCGATGATCCACGGTTCCTGACCAATCCCGATCGTGTTCGAAACCGTGCCGAACTGGAGGAGATCATCGGTCGTTTCTTCGCCGACCGCACTGTCGCCGAGAACCTTTCGCATTTCGAGGAACGCGGCGTCACGGTCGGCCCGATCTGCGACATCCGGGACTTGATGGAGCATCCCTTCATCCAGGGTCGCGAGGTCATCGAGACCTATGGCGACCCCGACTTTGGCGAGCTGCCGATGCATGCACCGTTTCCGCGCCTGTCGGAGACGCCGGCCAGCGTGCGTGGGCCTGCACCGAGACTGGGCGAGCATACCGACGACATCCTTGCGGGCATCGGGATTTCGTCGGGCCGGATCGCCGCGCTGCGGGAAAGCGGCGCAATCTGATGTGGCGGTCGCTCCTTTTCGTCCCGGTGCTGGAGGATCGCTTGGTCCGAGGCGCGGAGCGGACGCGCTCGTGCTCGACCTCGAGGCGGCGGTGCCGTCGGACCGCAAGGACGAGGCCCGCGCAAATCTGGCCCCGGTCATCGCGAGGCTCGGCGGCGATGGCACTCGGGTCGCCGTACGAGTGAATCGCGGCAACGACGGGGGCAAGAGGGACATTGCGGCGGCGGTTGGCGCTGGCGCCGGCTTCATCGTTCTGCCGAAGGCGACTCCGGCAGCGACGGCCCGGGCTGCGGCCTTGGCCGGACATGCCGTGCCCCTTGTCCCGTTGATTGAAGATCCGCGTGGCGTGATCGAGGCGCTCGCGATTGCCGAGGCCGCACCCTCGGTTGCCGCGATGGGGTTCGGAGTCGAGGACTATGCGACCGAAATGGGTGCTCCTCCCACGCCCGATTTGCTGATTCCTCCGGCCTTTCTGGTGATCCAGGCGGCGCGGGCCGCGGGGCGAGAGCCATTGGCCTTTCCAGACACGATTGCGGACCATCGGGACCTGCAACGCTTCGAAGCGGCGGCGGGCAGGGCCCGCGCGCTGGGTGCCACCGGCAGTTTCGCGATTCACCCCGGCCAGGTCGCGGTCCTGAACCGGACCTTTGCACCAACATCGGCGGAGCTGGAAACCGCCCGGCGCATTGTCAAGGCGGCAGAGCGCGCGCGCCGGGATGGGCAGGCAGTTGCCAGCCTGGACGGCAGAATGATTGACGCGCCCGTTGAAGCGCGCGCCAGGGCCGTGCTGGCACAGGCCAAGCGGCACGATCGGCGATGAGGCCCGGAATCAGGTTCGCAGGAGGCGAACTCCCACTGGCATCGGGTCAACTTTCGGCAGACAGCCTGAAACGGATCGTCTTGAGTTTCGGGCGTTCACGAGGATGGTGGTGGAGCCAAGGGGAGTCGAACCCCTGACCTCTTGCATGCCATGCAAGCGCTCTCCCAGCTGAGCTATGGCCCCATCAAGAACGACGATGCGTCGTCGGCATCAACGTGGGTAAAGGCTTGGGTGGCGTCACGCAAGCGAATTCATGAATCGTCTTCTTCTGTAGGCACATCCGCGATTTCATCAAGCGAGACATTGGAGTCGTCATCATCGTCTTCGAGAACTTCGTCTTCCAGACTTACGTCCGAATCGTCATCGTCCTCCTCAAGCACGATGTTCTCGTCCTCGAATTCGGTCGCGCCTTTCGCCGCTTCCTTGTCCTCTTCAGCCGCAATGCGCCTTGCCTTTTCCACGTCAAGCACGATCGGCTCGCCCGTATACGGGCTGATGACCGGATCCCGGTTGAGGTCATAGAACCTCTTGCCGGTGGTCGGGCAAACCCGCTTGGTGCCCCATTCTTCCTTGGGCATGTCCGCCTCT
>JAPPCV010000013.1 GCA_028824715.1 Boseongicola sp.
AGGGAGACCGCGCAGGACCCGAGCGACACGATGTTGAATCCCCGGGATTCGATCCTGCTTTCCAGCGACGCCCGCTCGGCGCCGTTCCAGTTCGCGTTACGCCCGACGCCAAAGCAGGGACGCGGCCGCCCGTCCGGCAGGACGGTCGTTCCGCGGACCTCGAATCCGATTCCGGGCCCGCCGGCCGCGGTCAGGCCGAGGGCGGGGGCATGAATGCCGCCCAGGTGCGGCACGTCATCCTTCATCCGGGCAACGGATATGCACCAGAGCGGCAGTCCGGAAAGGAAGTTCGACGTCCCGTCAATTGGGTCGATCGTCCAGTATGTCCCGGTGGGTCTTCCGCCCAGCTCCTCTCCGCTCAGGCCGTCACCGGGAAACGCCAGGCGCAGCCGCTCGCACAAGGCGATCTCCAGCGCCCGGTCGGCATCCGAGACGAAGTCCCCGGGCGACTTTTCCCGGATGCGTCGCTTGTCGATTCGGTCAAACATGCCGAGGGCCTGCTTTCCCGTGGCATCCAGGATCGCCATGACGGTATCGATGTCCTGCTGCCCGGAGGTCCTTTGCGGGCCGGTCGTCATCCGCGAAACCCCGACGCCTTCAGCCAGTCCAGAACGAACGGCGCATCGTCCGTCTGGATGACGCTGGCGCCGTGCGCGATCCAGAAGCCGTAGACGCTGTCCGGGGCGATTCTCCCGAGCTCGCAGCTTCGCCCCCCGTTCCAGTGATGGTGCCCGGGAATGTGCGGATTGACGAAGAGCGTGTTCACGAAGAGGCGCAGGTTCCTGCCGGCCGCGATCCTGCGCGCCTCCAGCGAGAACAGGGGCCCGCCATCGATCGTCATGCCCCTGCGGGCCAGGAGGTTGTAGCCGGCGTCCTTGCCGAACCCGTAGTCCACGATGCACTCGACGCAGTTCGGAGACAGGGTTTCGCAGGCGGCCCTCATGCCTTCAAGGCCGTCCCGGCTGTCGACCAGGACGGGAATGAAGTCGACCGGATGCGGCGTCCGTGAAACGATCTCGGCAACGCGTTCGAACCGGGTCGCGTCTCCCAGGTTCGACTTGACCGTGAGCTGGCCGGAGACGCCGGCGTCCGCGGCAATTCGCGCGATTTCCGGGATTGCCTCGATTCCGGTCTTCAGTTCCACGTTTACGAGCATCTCGTCGCCCAGGGCCAGGAACGCCTCCTCGAGGGTCGGGATTCTTGCGGCGAATTCCTGTCGGGTCTCCGGATGGACAAGCGGAACTTCCCTGAGATCCGAATGCCTGCATGACGCGACTTCGCCCCTGGCCGCCGTCGTGCGGTCCAGGGTCGTGTCGTGCATGACAACGGCGGTTCCGTCGGAGGTGAACTGCACGTCGATCTCGACAAAGTCGCAGCCGATCCGGCGGGCACGCTCGATCGCGGGCACCGAATTCTCGGGAAGGATGACACGGTCCTCGTCAAGGAACGCGCCGCGGTGCGCCATCACGAACACTTCGCCGGGGTTGCCGTTGGGGTTGCGGAAGCGTTCCGCCAGGGTGGTTGCCGGTTTCTGCAAGGCTTTCTCTCCGTTCATTTCCCGCCGCCCAGTCCGTACCTGTCTGCCAGCGTGATTATGCCGAGCGAGAACGCCATGATGAGCGAGATGTAGACCAGGTTGATCGCGGCCTGCTCCGGGTTCGCCGAGCGGGCGCCTTCGAACAGCGCGATGGACAGCGGCTTGTTGTTCACGTTGAACAGGAACGCCGACATGGAGTACTCGCTCAGGATTCCGTTCAGCGTCAATCCCGCGATGAGGATCATGACCGGCAGGACCAGTGGAACGGTGACCCGCAGGAACCTGTAGAACGCGGGCGCGCCCAGCGACTGCGCGGCCTCGTTCAGGGCGGGATCGAGGGAGAAGAACGCGGCCCGCAGGAAACGCATCATGATGGGAATGCTCACGACGGCATAGCCGATCGGCAGGATCCAGAAGCCTCCCAGGAGAACGCGGTTCGCGACAAGCAGGTTCGGCTCGTCGTAGGTCAGGATCAGCCCGATCGCGATGAAGGGCGCGGGCAGGATCCACGGCGCCATGAAGGAAAGATCGAGCGAGGTCGTGCCGACGTTCGCGTGCCTGTGCGCAAGGTTGACGACGAAGAGGCTGATCATGAGCCCGGCCATCGTGGCGCTGGCCCCCATGAGCAGGCTGTTCTTGAGCGGGACGAACGCCGTGCTCTGCGAGAACACGGTGACATAGTTCTGCAAGGTGAAGCTGCTGGGCAGCACCTCCGTCGCGATGGACCTGGCGGGCGCGAACGAGAAGAGAACGACCAGCGCGATCGGGACCAGCTGGATGACCGCGATGGCATAGGCGGCCGCATGAACCGCCAGGTTGACGAAAGGACTGGCAATGCGGATGCGTTCGACGGGAACGGGCGTCTTCGATCCCCCGACGTAGCTGCCCCGCCGCTCCACGTACTGCATTGCGGCGATGCAGAGGATCACGGCAAGCCCGAGCCCGATGGACAGCATGGCGGCCATGTCCGGTCGCCTGAGCGAGTTCAGCGTCAGGATCAGCTCCGTGACCATGTCGAACCGGCGCCCGCCCAGGACCGACGGAATCGCGAACGAGCCGAGAGACTTGTATGTGACAAGCAGGGTCGTCGCGAAGATCGTCGGCAAGAGGACGGGAAGCACGACCCTGACGAAGGCTTCCAAGTTGGAGGCGCCGAGGCCTCTCGCCGCCTCGACTGTCGAGTAGTCGACGCGGCGGATCGCCGCCCTCAGGAACAGGAAATGAAAGCTCGTCAGCAGGAAGGTGTGCGCGAAGACGACCGCCAGCGTGCCCGTGAACCAGTCGTTCGGCAATGCTGGCCAGACGGACTGCAGCAACCTGGTGAGCGCGCCGGTCTGGCCGTAGACGAAGCCGTAGCCGGTCGCTGCGGCCACGGAAACGAATATCAGCGGCGTCGAATAGGCGAACCGGAGGAATCCCCTGCCGCCGACCCTAAGGTATTCGAGGACCGCGACCTGGAAGATCCCGATCGCGTTCACCGTGACGATGGAAAGGCCCGTCACGACAAGCGTGTTGACGATGGCGGTCCGGACGCGGCGCGATCCGGCCAGCTCGCCGATCGCTCCGAGGCCGACGTCTCCTTCGGGCGCGAACGCGAACCGGAGGACCGAGAAGATGGGTGCGTAGATGAAGCTGGCCGCGCACCAGATCACGACAACGAGCAGGACCGAACGGACCAGCGGAATGCGGCTTGTTCCTGACGGTGTCATGACGGTCTGTCGAAGCTGAGGATCCGTTCGCGGGACAGGTTCACCTTCACGCTCATCCCTGCGTTCAGTCGGTCGACGGAGGGATCGCTCGGGACCTGGCATTGCAGCGGTTCGCCGAGCACGTCCAGGAATACCCGCGTCATCGGCCCGAGATAGTCCACGTCGGCGACCGTCGCGTCGACGCCGTCCGGATCGCCTGCCTGCGCCAAAGTCACGTGTTCCGGTCGCACGAAATGCCGTCTTGCCGCGTCGAGGTCCAGGGCCCGCGCGACCTTGGAGCCGATCTCGTTCGCGGCCCCGACGAACTGGCAGACGAACGGCGTTGCCGGCGAATGGTAGAGTTCCCGAGCGGTCCCGGACTGCTCGGCGCGCCCTTCGTTGATCACCAGCAGCCTGTCGGACATCGAGAGCGCCTCCTCCTGGTCATGGGTGACGAACACGGCCGTGAAGCCCACGTCCCTCTGCAGCCGCTTGATCTCGTGACGCATGTCCTCCCGGACCTTGGCGTCGAGGTTCGAGAGCGGCTCGTCGAACAGCAGGACCCGGGTGCCCATGACCAGGGACCGCGCGACGGCCACTCGCTGCTGCTGTCCGCCGGACAGTTCGGCGGGCTTCTTCCTGGCGTGCCGCTCGATGCCGGTGGCTTCCAGCACGGCATCGACGGCGCGCGAGATCTCCTTTCCGGACTTGCGCGCCACCTTCAGGCCGAAGGCGACGTTTTCGGCGACCGTCATGTGCGGGAACAACGCGTAGTTCTGGAAGACCATGCCCACGCCGCGCCTTTCCGCGGGAATGCCTGTCACGTCCCTGCCCTCTATCGTGATCCGTCCGGACGCGACCGGCACGAATCCCGCGATGGCGCGCAGGATGGTTGTCTTGCCGCAACCGGACGGGCCGAGCAGGGTGAAGAACTCTCCCGTCTCGATCCTGAGATTCGTCGGCGTCACGGCTTCGTGCGACCCGTACCGGACGCTGACCTCGTCGAGCTCAATCATGGGCGAGCCCTGACTTGCGCCGGTAGACGGCCGGGCACCGCGGGAGGAACGGTGCCCGGCTGTCCGAGGGGATAGCGAATTCACTTGATGTCGAGCTCGATGCGCTGGATCCAGCCATCGATCCTGGGCGCCACGACGTCCCAGTCGATCGGCTGCGGCTTGAGCAGGGTCGCGTTCCGCTTGACCGTGTCCGGTGCTGCCGCGATCGCGTCGGGGTGCACGGGAACCTGGCCGAACCGCGCCGCATAGGCGGCCATGAACTCGGCGGATCCGAACCAGTCCACGAATGCCTTGGCGTCGTCAAGCTGATCCGTCCCCTTCATGATGGCGATTCCCTCGGTGATGAAGGGCGATCCGCCTTCGGTATCCACCATGACGGCCTTGTAGCCGACGTCGCCGGCCAGACGCCCGACGCCGCCGAACCAGTTGAGATCTATCACGGCCTCCTGGTTGACGAAAGCCGCGGTCTTGGCATCGCCGCTGTCGACGAGGATGGCGTTGTCGTAGAGTCTTTGCATGAAGTCCCAGCCTTCGTCCGAGATCTCGCCGCCGTCATCGGCGAAGCGAAGCAGCATCCCGACCAGGTAGGTCTTCGTCGTCTGCCAGGTCGTGGGGCCGATGACGTACTTTCCCGCATACCGATCCTCGACCAGCTCCAGCCAGCTCGCGGGAGCTTCGTCCTCCGCAAGCAAGTCCGCGTTGTACGCGATCACGACCGGAGTCTGCCAGAACTTGTAGACCATCCGGTCGGCGTCGTCGCGGTAGACTTCGGGCAGGCCCTTGGCCCATTTCGGGACATACGGCTGGAACAGTCCCTCGGCCTTCAGAGTGGCCATTGCCGCGTCTATCAGGCCAAGCACGACGTCGGCCTGCGGGTTCGCCCTTTCGGCGAGGATGCGGTCGAACAGCTCCCCGCCGCCTGCCGTCAGGATCGTGACGTCGTGCCCGGCGGCGGTGGCCTGCTCGGCGATCCAGACCGCACGCTCGTCGCCTTGCGGGGAGTATACGACGAGCGGTTCCGCGGTCGCCGCCGAGGTTCCCAGAAGGGACAGCAATGTCATCGCGCCGGCCAGCCAGTGATTCCTTGTCATTTGAGGTTCCTCCTTGTGCTTTGCATGTTGTCCCACGCGCGATTTGCGCGAGGTTCTGCGAGTGAGACCAGTCTGCATAATAAATTACATTGTGTAAAGTAATATTTTCGTGGCACTGTGTGCCCCGGGGATTCGAGGAGACGACGCATGGAGCTGATGGCCAGGGAACTGTCGCTGAACGAACGCCGGCTGGTCGAGTTGGTGTTCCGGCACGAACGGATGGCCAGGGTCGACCTGGCGGCGGCCGCGGACCTGACCCCGGCCAGCGTGACACGGCTGGTGGCCGGCTTGATGAGGCTCGGCCTGTTCTCCGAAACGGCCCTCAAGGACGGCGCTCGCGGCCAGCCCAAGAAGCTGCTCGAGATCCGGCGGCAACGCTTCTGCTCGCTGGGCTTCTACCTGTTCACCGACAGGATCCAGGCGGCGCTCATCGACCTTGGCGGCACGGTGATCGCGCAGGACAGCAGGCCGTTGGGAAAGGGCTCCGCCGAAAACGTCGTGGAGGCCATGCAGGCGCTCACGGAGGAGCTGCTGCCGGCGGTCCATGGCAGCAGGCGCGTCTTCCTCGGCGTGGGTCTCAGCCTGCCGGGCAACTTCGGGTCCTTCGGCAAGTCCGTCGAGGCCCATGAGGCGTTCCTGGGCCTGGACGGAACGGCGATCCAGAGCGCTCTCCTGAACTATGGAGAGTGGCCGGTCTTCCTGGAAAACGACGGCACGTCCGCGGCTCTCGGGGAGTACCTGTTCGGCGGCCACGATGCCGGCACTCTCTTCATGCTCCACATCGGCGCCGGTTTCGGCGGCGGCGCTGTCCTTAACGGGCGGCCCTATCGCGGGCACAACGGGAACGCGTGCCTGCCAGGCGCCCTCTTCCCGTACGGCCGGCCCCGCCCGACCCTCCAGGACCTGGAGGAGCATCTCCGGGACCTTTCGCTCGAACCGTCCGCCGTGTTTGCCGCAGAGCGGGGCGCCTCGGCTCTCTCGCCGGAGCTTGCGGCGTGGAAGGACCGGGCCAAGGAGCAGATCAAGACGGCGGTCCGCCTGGTGAGCGGAATGTTCGACCCGGAAGTGATCGTGATGGGCGGCATGCTCCCGTCGTTCCTGAGCGACGTCATCGCTGAGGAAATCGCCCGCGAAGGGGTCGAAGGGCCTTCGCGCGGACTGACGGCCGCGCCCTTGCGCCCGACGGGCCTGGGCGACCTTTGCGGCCCGGTCGGTGCGGCGAGCATTCCGTTCTTTCGCGGCTTCTTCCCGGGTTCCACCCCCCTGACCGAGTAGTCCTGGGCATTCGACGTGCATGCACGAGCGCGCCATGGCCAGGCTTGTCTCCGCCTGCGCAGAGCGTGGGCCGCCCTCTTGAAGTGCGGGAAACTGGCGGCAAGCCGCGCTCGTGTGCATGGACTGCCTGGCGGATACGGCAGATTGAATTCCCTTGTTTGCCACTTGCTTGCCAACCAGCTTGGCGCGGCAACGGATCGCCGGACGGCGTGACCCCCGTAGAGGGCTTTGGAGAAAGCGTTTTCCGCGACGATCTGGATAGGTTCCGATCCTTCGCCAACTGACCGGAAGTCAGCCGATGTTGCGCAGGCCAGCGACGAAACGAGCTGGACTGCGGAACCACGGCATGCCACGCCATGCGACTGTGGCCATGAGGCGCTCCAGCGGCGCCGGACGTGGCGTTGCGTGAATCGTTCGCGGGAAATCACGGAACGGTTACAGTCGTTCCGGGGACCGTGAGACTTGGGCAAGACTTCCAGTTTGGACCGCCTTGCGTCTTCATGCGGGCCAGCGAGCAGGACCCGGATCAAAATAGGTGACCTAGGAGATCAATCGGTCCATCGGGCCACGCATCCCCAGCCAATTGCTTCACCATGAAGATCTCGCTAAGGTCGCGGCGAATTACGCTGTGGCAGCGCACCTCATCGATGGCCAGAAACGTCACATCCGCGTTAGGAATCAGGCTGTATCCGGTTCGAAGGTAGAGTCTGTGATCGTCGGCCATGGCGAGCGCAAAAGACTGGCCTCTTGCTCGTTCCTCTGCCCGTTGCAGTAACGTGGCACCAATTCCTTGACGTCTTGCCGATGGAGCAACGCAAAGATCAACTATCCCAAGAATGGGTAACGTGGCATCGCCAACGCGCACCACTCTGTAGTCCATCCCTACATGGCCCATTAGATCGCTACCGCTCCAAACAAGGAGACGCCCGTGCGGGATTTGCTTATGGAACGTCCGGCCTCCATGCCCACTGTCGAAGCATGTGTCGAGCAAACCGGCAACGGCCGCGTTCCGGACCGGATCCGGCGAGTCAGTGGCAGAGTGCACAGTGAACTTCATATAGTGTGTCCAATTCCTCTTTGATGAGAACTGCATGCGCTATCGTCCTCGCATCTTCAGACGTAACCTCAACTAGGGAGACGGAGTCCGGCGCTCGGGCCTCAAATAATTCCTTGCATTCGGACAACAAGCGATTGCTGGGCCAACCTTGTGGCAGCGGACTTGTCACTCCAGGGCAGATATCAGGATCCAGAATGTCAATGTCTATGGAAAGGTGCCAATGTGCGGTGGTTGCGGCCCGGTAGGAGGGCTCGGAAACGACCCCTCCTACATGGCCGCCTTCGCCGCCGAGGCGCGGTGTTGCGATAGTGTTGACACGCTGCATAAGCGCATCGGTGGCGCCGAAAAACTCAAATGACTTCAACCATGTAAGCTGTTAGCATTCGCCTTCTGGCGTGATCCGCAACAAGCGCAACATCGTCTCCCGCCGCCCGAAATCTGCCCAAGTTGCCGTGCAGCGTGCATGGCATGAATCCGAACACGCAAACGTCAATCAACGCGATGATCCGACTTGGATTTCGTCTCTTCCGCGCGTCACGAAGGTCATGCGCGAATCTTCGAAACAAAGCAGGAATATTCTCGGTACTTGTCCGAGAAACGTTGCGTTTGTTGCTCGCCCGTGAGGCAGTGTCCTAAACCGCCGCGATGTAGCGGCATCTCCGGCACGAAATGCCTGGAAAGTGCGAAGCAACGTGCCGAAGGCGTCGTCTTCGGGCGGCGCAGTGTTCACGTCAATCGAGGGCCTCCGTGGCCGCATTGAGCCACGCTCTGGCCGATGCGGAAAGCAGGTCGCCGATCTTCTCTCGAACTTCGGAATGGTATGCGTCGATCCAGTTCCGCTCCCACGGCCCTATCAGACTGGTGTCAATCAGGCGACGGTCAAACGGTACGTAAGTCAATGTCTCGAAGCAAAGCCGGTCCCGATCGTTCAGAGACTTGCCGTCCTCGCGTACAACAAGCAGATTCTCGATGCGGATGCCAAATTCACCGGGCCTGTAGTGGCCGGGCTCGGTCGAGAGGATCATCCCGGGCTTGAGGCTTGTCGTACCGGCTGGCGAAATCCGCTGGGGTCCTTCATGCACGTTCAGGCAAGCTCCGACGCCATGCCCGGTGCCATGGTCGTAGTCGAGACCCTTGCGCCAAAGTGCGGCGCGGGCAAGGGCGTCGATGTCCCGGCCTGCACGCCCGCTCGGGAAGCGGGCGAGAGAGATGGCAATCAGTCCCTGAAGCACGCGGGTATAGCAGTCGCTGTGGACGTCCGATGGTTCGCCGACGGCAATCGTGCGCGTGACGTCGGTGGTCCCGTCAATGTACTGACCGCCCGAATCGACCAGATACAGCTCTCCAGGCCTGATCTTGCGGTCCGTCTGCACGGAAACACGGTAGTGAATGATTGCCGCATTTGGTCCGGAACCCGAGATCGTGTCGAAGGAAATGTCCAGCAAATCCCCGGATTGCGCACGGAACCCCTCTAGCGCCCTGGCTGCGGATATCTCCGTCAGTCCACCTTTGGGGGCTTCCTTGTCAAACCATGCAAGGAACTCGACCATTGCTGCGCCGTCCCGGAGATGCGCGTCCTGCATGCCCTTGACTTCGGCATCGTTCTTGCACGCCTTGGGCATGAAGCACGGATCGCTGTCCCATACGGCCCGGTCTTCGAGAATCCCGGCAATCTTCCACGGTGCGGTCTGTCCGTCGACCCGGACTGGCCCTTCCAGACGCTCGACGGCGCGTCCAAAGGCGCTTTCGTCCTCGAGGTCGATGTTCGGGTCGGGGCCAAGGTGCTCGAACTTCTCCGGAGAGGAGAACAGGCTCACGCGACCCGTGTCGTGAAGTATCGCGAATGCCTGAACGACAGGACTGCGCGGAATGCCGTCGCCTCTTATGTTGAGCAGCCAGCAGATGCTTTCCGGCAACGTGAGAATGGCTGCACGCTGTCCCGCATCCTTCAATTCTCGCGCCAGACGCTCGCGCTTCGAAGACGACTTTTCGCCCGAAAGCCCGAGCGGATGTGCGCGGACCGTCTGTATCGGTGGCGCGGGCCTGTCGGTCCAGATCCTGTCAACGAAATTGGGCGAGGGATGCAGAACGGCATGGTCGCCGATCGCTTGCCTGAGCTTCGTGATGCCGTCCACGGTGTGGAGCCATGGGTCGAAGCCCACCTTGGCATGCCGGTCCAAATTCTCGGTCAGCCAGGCGCCTGGTTTGACCTCTGCGGGGTCCAGTGCCGTGAAGTCGTCCGCGACCTGGTCGCGCACCTGCAGCCTGTAGCGTCCGTCGACGAATATGGCGGCGGCGTTCGCGCAGATGACGGCGAGCCCGGCCGATCCGGTGAAACCCGTCAGCCAGGCAAGGCGCTCGTCGGCGGGCGCAACGAATTCGCCCTGAAACCGGTCCGCGCGAGGCACGAAAAATGCGTCGAAGCCTGCTTCCGCCATGACGTCGCGCAGGGCTGCAAGGCGCGCCGGCCCCTGTTCGGGGCTGGCAGTGGCGTCGAAGGACTGGAACATGGCCGCCAAAGAGCAGGAACCGTTCGCGGGCGCAAGCCGGAACGGCTGCAGGACCTGCAAGTGGCCAAGTGAACGTGCAGGTGTCGCGAAACGCGGCGCGTCACCTGTGCATGACGGGCTGCTGGCCAGTTGACGGCATCCGGTGCGGGAATCTGACCTTCGCCAAGGCAGGCTACCTTGGTGCGACCCGCCGGCTGTCGCCTCGCCTGGCCATGCGCTTTCGCTGAACCGGATCGGCTTCGAAGAGCGCCGCCAGCTGCTCTGTGATGGCCCCGGCAAGCTGCTCCACGTCCGTGATCGTGACCGCGCGTTCATAGTACCGCGTCACGTCATGGCCGATGCCGATGGCGAGAAGCTCGACCTGGTTCCTCCGTTCGATCATCGTGATCACGTTCCGGAGGTGCCTCTCCAGGTAGTTTGCCGGGTTCACCGAGAGCGTGGAGTCGTCGACTGGCGCGCCATCCGAGATGACCATGAGGATGCGCCGCGCCTCCTGCCTGACAAGAAGCCGTCGATAGGCCCATTCCAGGGCTTCGCCGTCGATGTTCTCCTTGAGCAAGCCTTCCTTCATCATCAATCCGAGATTCTCTCGGGCATGCCGCCACGGTGCGTCGGCCGCCTTGTAGATTATGTGGCGTATGTCATTCAGCCGTCCGGGCAGCTGCGGACGCCCCTGTTGCAGCCAGCTTTCCCGTGCAAGTCCGCCCTTCCACGCGCGTGTCGTGAAGCCCAGGATCTCGACCTTGACGGCGCAGCGTTCCAGGGTTCTGGCCAGCACGTCCGCGCAGATCGCAGCAATGGAGATGGGGCGTCCACGCATTGATCCTGAGTTGTCGAGCAGGAGCGTCACGACCGTGTCCCGGAACTCCATGTCCTTTTCCTGCTTGTAGGCCAAGGGCAATGTCGGGTTGACAACCACGCGGGCCAGGCGTCCGGCATCGAGGATGCCCTCCTCGAGGTCAAAGGTCCACGTGCGCGTCTGTTGTGCCTGAAGGCGGCGCTGAAGCCGGTTTGCAAGCCGGGAAACCGCTCCCTTCAGGGGCTCAAGCTGGTTGTCGAGATGAGCGCGCAGACGCTCCAGCTCTTCCGGCTCGGCGAGTTCGTCGGCAGCGACCTCTTCGTCAAATTCCGAACTATGGACCGTGTAGGTGGGGTCAGCATCGCTGATCGGCTGCGGCGTCGGCGGCTCAATCTCGGCGTCGCCTTGAGGAAGCTCGGTGTCCTCTCCCTGGTCCAGGTCCGCCATCTCGTCGAGGGAGACTTGCGCCTCGGCCTGGTCGTCCAGCTGCTCCTGGCTTTCGTCCGGCGCGGCATCCGAGCCTTCCTGTTCCTGCTGGCTTTGGTCCTCGCTGTTCGCTTCCTCGTCCTCGGGCGCGTCTTCAGCAGCCTCGTTGTCCTCGTCCGGATCCTCGCTGTCAGGATCGTTGCCCAACTGGTCGCCATAGCCCAGATCCCGGATGACTTGACGGGCGAAACGCGCAAAGGTCGCCTGGTCAGTCAGCGTGTCTTCAAGGTCTTCGAGGGTCGTGCCCGCCTTCGCCTCCAACTGGTCACGCCAAAGATCCAGAACGTTTGCGGCTGCCGGGGGAAGGGGGCGACCGCTGGCAAGCTGGCGCACCAGGTACCCTGCGGCGGCGGCAATCGGCGCATCCGACATGTCTTGCAGTTCGTCATACCCTTTTCGTGTTGCGTCGTTGTTTATGCGCGCGTCTATGTTGCCGGCCGTTCCCGGCATGTCGCGCGCGCCCACCGCTTCGCAGCGCGCCCATTCCATCGCCTCGTAGATGTCCCGCGCCATTTGGCCTTGCGGCGAGTAGCGGTCGAAACATGCCTCGTCGTGGTACTTCCGCCGCAAGGCAAAGCTGTCAGCCGTGCCGCGCGCGAGCAGGACTTCATCCCGTGTCATCCGGCGTGTGACCTGTGGCAGGCGTACGCCTTCAGCCGACATGCCCGGAGGGTCGACCGAATAGCTGACGTCCATCTCCGGATCGTCGGCCAAGGTCTTGGTCGCCTCTGCGAGGGCCTTCTTGAACGGGTCGGCCGGACTGTCAGGCGCGCGGGTCATGAAAGATTCGCTTGCCAAATTGCGCCTCGGGACATCTCCTTGATCCTGAGGCATCGAAGTTCGGGTGCGGCAGTTCCGGCGGCATCCTGGGATGTGGAGAGGCGGGCGTTGCCCCTTGCGCCCACGACGGGGAGCGGTTGATGGGTTGGCCGCCCGCCGGTCGGGTCACGGAACCGCCACGCTTGCCGCGCTTTCCGGCAGTTCCTCATCAAAGCAGCGCTGGTAGAATTCCGCAACGGTCTGGCGCTCGAGCTCGTCGCACTTGTTGAGGAAGGTCAGGCGGAATGCATAGCCGACACTGCGAAAAATCTCTGCGTTGAGCGCCCAGTTGATCACGGTTCGCGGGCTCATGACCGTCGACAGGTCGCCGTTCATGAATGCCGTTCTCGTCAGGTCGGCGACGGTAACCATTTGGGCGATCGTCTTGCGGCCCTTCGCGTTGTTGTAATGCGGCGCCTTCGAGAGCACGATCGCGGTCTCGGCGTCATGGCTCAGGTAGTTCAGTGTCACGACCAGCGACCACCTGTCCATCTGGGCCTGGTTGATCTGCTGGACGCCGTGATAGAGCCCGGTCGTGTCGCCGAGACCCACCGTGTTCGCGGTCGCGAACAGCCGGAAGGACGGATGCGGCATGATGACTTCGTTCTGGTCGAGAAGCGTGAGCTTCCCGTCTGATTCCAGGACCCGCTGGATCACGAACATGACGTCCGCGCGGCCGGCGTCGTATTCGTCAAACACAATGGCGGTCGGGTTGCGCAGGGCCCAAGGCAGGATTCCTTCCTGAAACTGGGTGACCTGCATGCCGTCCCTGATCTTGATCGCGTCCTTTCCAATAAGGTCGATCCGGCTGATATGGCTGTCGAGATTGACGCGGACGCATGACCAGTTGAGCCTGGTTGCCACCTGCTCGATATGGGTGGACTTTCCGGTGCCGTGGTAGCCTTGAATGATGACGCGCCGATTGTACTGGAAGCCGGCCAGAATCGCGAGTGTCGTGTCTGGGTCGAACTTGTAGGTCGGATCAAGAACGGGAACGCGGTCGCTTGGCTCGACAAACCCCCTGACCTTCATGTCCGAGTCGATGCCGAAGACCTCGCGCACGTCGATTTCCTCGGTCGGCTTGGCATCCGCGTCCAACAGACGATGGTCCATGACACTTCTCTTTCACTTGCGGGGTGAGACCGTTCCGACATCTGACGTGCCTCATTCCAGGGGCGGGCGCAAGGGCAACCCTGCCGTCGCGCAACGCGTTCCGGACGTGAAGTGGCGGGCGGCCGGCCTCCAGTTCGCGTCCGAGCAGGCCGGTTCACGGCCGAGTGTCTCTGGGCTGTCTACTTGCCTTGGAAGTTCCTGCTGTCCTTGATCTGGTCCCAGGCCCAGACAACTTCCGAGAGCTGCTCTTCATGACCTCGGTCGCCGCCATTCATGTCGGGATGAAGAATCTTGATCAAAGCCTTGTAGGATTTACGGATTTCAGCCTTCGTCCAATGGTCCTTCGCGTCGAGGATGTCCAGTGCGCGCCTTTCGGTCGGAAGAAGCCGTCGCGATCCCGTGATCGATTTCCCGGGGTTCTGCGTCGCGTTCTCGCCCAGGATCTGATGCGGGTCGTCAACCCCGAGCCGCGACCATGCGCGAGCCTCCTCGCCATCCTTGCCGAACGGCTTGGTTTCGCGCTCCCAGACCCGATCCCTGTCAATCTGCTTGGCCATTTCTTCCTCGGTGTGCCCGTGAAAGAAATTCCACTTCAGGTTGTACTCCCGCACATGCTCCTTGCAGAACCAGTAGAACTCGTCGAGATCATCCGGAGACTTCGGCGCCCGGTACTGCCCGGTGTTCGTGCATCCCGTGTGCTGGCATTGCCGAGTCGACGTTTCGAACGCACCTGACATGCCGCGCCGCGTCCGCGATCGCTTCTTCTTGTCCGTAGACACGCTGAGATCAAAACCAAACGGATCCTTGGCCATGCGCCGTCTGCCTTTCCGACTCGGATCGGAGAGTCTAACTTCTTGTTCGGCAGTTTGAAGAGGCAAATGTCAAAAATGCGTGTTGAGGACGAAATTCACCGCAGGCTCGCAGACGCTTTCGCGCCGCGCAAGCTTGAGGTCGTTGACGAAAGCGAAAGCCATCGCGGCCATTCCGGTTACCGGGAGGGCGGCCAGAGCCATTTCAGGGTTTGGATCGCGTCGAAGGCGTTCAGGGGGCAAAGCCGGATTGCGCGGCACCGTGCCGTTCACGATGCCTTGGGACCTGACCTGATCGGCCGCATTCACGCGCTCGCGCTCAGAATCGAGGACTAGTACTTTGGCCCAATTGAATTGACAGCCTTTCTGTCGCGGCCCGGCCGGTTTCCCTTCCGGCCCGGAACGGGTATGCCGTCCACACAAGAAACAGGCAAGACGACAACGACAACGAGCGACAAGGCTTCCTGACGGTCGGGCAACGGGCCGGATCGGCATCCGCGGCGTCGGCGCCAGGGACGTTCCGGAGGCGAAGGCAATGGAAACCACAGGCAGGAAGATCTACAGGGTCCGGCTCGAGGCGGACGAGCGCGAGCGGCTGAAGGGGATCCTGGACGGCGGCAGGGGATCGAAGGAGCGGCGGCGGCGGGCGCACGTCCTGCTTCTGGCGGACGAGGGCCGGCCGGGCGGCGGCCTCGGCGACGCGGAGATCGCGCGGGTTCTCGAGGTCGGGGCCTCGACGGTCGAGCGGGTGCGCAGGCAGTGCGTCATGGAGGGCCTGGACGCGGCGCTGGAGCGCAAGGAGCAGCTCAACCGCAAGCCCCGGCTGCTGGACGGCGAAGGCGAGGCGAAGCTGACGATGCTGGCGTGCTCGGAGCCGCCGCCGGGGCAGGCCCGCTGGACGCTGCGGCTTCTCGGCGACAGGTTGGTCGAACTGGAGGTCGTCGAGAGCATCTCCGACGAGACGGTGAGGAGGACGCTAAGAAAAACGCCGTCAAGCCATGGCTGAAGAAGACCTGGTGCATCCCGCCGAAGGCGAGCGCCGACTTCGCCTGCGCGATGGAGGACGTGCTCAAGACCTACGCCCGCGACTTCGGCGACGACACCGTCCTGGTGTGTCTCGACGAGACGTCCAGGCAGCAGACGAAGGAGACCCGGACGCCGCTGCCGGTGCGTCCCGGGCAGCCGGCGGGGTTCGACTTCGAGTACGAGCGCAACGGCACCGCCAACCTGTTCATGATCTGCGCCCCGCTCGACGGCTGGCGCCACGTCGAGGTCACCGACCGCCGCACGAAGCAGGATTTCGCCCGCGTGCTCAGGGACATCGCCGACGTCCACTTCCCCGACAGGAAAGTGGTGCTGGTGATGGACAACCTCAACACCCATCGGCTTTCCTCGCTCCACGAGACGTTCGAGCCGGCGGAGGCGTCGCGCCTCGCCGACCGCTTCGAGGTCCGCCACACGCCGAAGCACGGCAGCTGGCTCAATGTGGCGGAGATCGAGATCAACGTGCTGTCACGCCAGTGCCTGGACCGCAGGATCCCGGACCGGGAGACGCTGGTCGGCGAGGTCGCAGCATGGCAGGGGCGCCGCAACGCTTCCGCGAAGCCCGTCAACTGGCGGTTCAGGACCGAGGCCGCTCGCATCAAGCTGAAGTCGCTCTATCCTTCAATACAATGATGTCAGTGTACTAGGCAGGGCTTTGTGGGCTGGTCTGCCCGACCTGCGCGATCCGACTCCCGCCGGCGCGCTACAGTCCGAGCCTCTTCTTGACCAGTTCGTTCACCACCTTTGGATTCGCCTTGCCATCCGTCGCCTTCATGACCTGGCCCACGAACCAGCCTGCAAGCTTGGGGTTGTCCCTGGCCTTCATCGCCTGGTCGGGATTGTCGTCCATGACCTTGTTCACCGCTTCCTCGATTGCCCCGGTATCGGTCACCTGCTTCATGCCGCGGGATTCCACGAGTTCGGCCGGGTCGCCACCATCTGACCACACGATGTCAAAGAGTTCCTTGGCGATCTTGCCAGAGATGTCGCCCTTTCCGATCAGGTCGAGAATGGTTCCGAGCTGCGCTGCCGAGACCGGGCTATCGGAGATTTCGAGGTCGTGCCTCCTGAGGCGACCGAAGAGCTCGTTGATCACCCAGTTTGCCGCCGACTTGCCGTCGCGGCCCTTGGCCACTTCCTCGAAGTAGGCGGCGGAATCCACGTCTGCCGTCAGGACGCCAGCGTCGTATTCAGTCATTCCGTACTCGGTGACGAAACGAGCCTTCTTTGCGTCGGGCAGCTCGGGCAGCGAATCCTTGATGGCGTCGACCCATGACCGTTCGATCTCAAGAGGCAGAAGATCGGGGCAGGGGAAGTAGCGGTAGTCATGAGCCTCTTCCTTCGAGCGCATTGACCTGGTTTCGCCCTTTTCGGGATCATAGAGCCGCGTTTCCTGCTCGACGCTGCCGCCATCCTCCAGGATCCGTATCTGGCGGCGAGCCTCGAACTCGATCGCCTGCTGGATGAATCGCATCGAGTTCATGTTCTTGACTTCGCATCGTGTGCCAAGGACATCGTGATCCCCGGATGCCAAGAAGGCTTCATGGTCGCCAGGCCGGCACACGCTGATGTTGACGTCGGCGCGGAGATTGCCGTTCTGCATGTTGCCGTCACACGTGCCGAGGTAGCGCAGGATCTGGCGCAGCTTTCCGACATAGGCGGCGGCCTCCTCTGGGCCGCGCACATCGGGTCTCGATACGATTTCCATCAAGGCAACGCCGGTGCGGTTGAGATCCACGAAGGAAGACTCCGGATCCATGTCGTGAATGGACTTGCCGGCATCCTGTTCGAGGTGGATGCGCTCGATGCGCACCTTTCGCGCTATCCCTGGTGCAAGATCGACAAGGACTTCTCCCTCCCCGACGATCGGATGGTAGAGCTGGCTGATCTGGTAGCCCTGGGGCAGGTCGGGATAAAAGTAGTTCTTGCGGTCGAAAGCGCTCACAAGATTGACCTTGGCGTTGAGGCCGAGGCCGGTACGCACCGCCTGGGCCACGCAGAACTCGTTGATGACTGGCAGCATGCCCGGCATCGCGGCGTCGACGAAGGAAACGTTCGAGTTCGGTTCAGCGCCGAACTCCGTCGAAGCGTCGGAAAAGAGCTTCGAGGCCGATGCAACCTGTGCGTGGACCTCAAGGCCGATCACGATTTCCCAAGGTCCGGTATCGCCGGCTATGACTTTGGGGTCGGGAGAGTCGTATGTCAGGTCAAGCATGGGGCGTAGGTCCTCGGATTGGGCTTGTATGCGTTCTAGAAAACGCCGCTCAAGCCTTCAAGCTGGAATGGGAAGCGACATCGACTTGGCGGAATGCACGAGACTCGCCTCGCGGGGCGACGCTGCCTGCCAGGCGGATGGATCGCATGACGGGCACCACCGCTCCCTGGTCCGGCGGAATGCCGGTGACACGCGCCTGTGCCTCCGTTTGGGTCAATCTCCACGCATCCGAGCATGTTGACGCGGCGCTCGCCCTGCGCAGGCCTATCGAACCCAGCTGGGGATCCGGGTGCTTTGCACCAGCGACACGGTCGGAGCATGGCGCCCGCCAAGCGCCAGCGTCGCCTTCTTCATGACTTCGATTGCCTCTTCCGACCGTTCCGGAAGGGCGGCGGGAGAGATCGGTTCACCTATTCTCAGACGATAGGGCTGCCGGTCCTTGTTGAGGGTCTCGTAGAACAGGGTGATGTCGCGAAGCGTCGGATGAATGAAGTCGAAGAGGTAGAAGAGTGCGGAATTCCGTGCCCGGATGTGCAGCGGTATTACGGGCAGGTTGAACTTGCGCGCGATCATGGCCGCTGAAGGCATCCAGTCGCGCTCGTGGAGCTTCAGTCCGCGCCGCTTTGCGAGCCTTCCCGACGGGAAGATCACGCCGATGCGACCGGCATTGATCGCGGTGCGCGTGTACTCCAGGGTTTCTCGGGTCTTTGCGCGCGTTCGCTTGTCGAGACGCCATTCGACCGGCGCGATGATGGTCTGAAATTGTGGAAGAAGGCGCAGGATGTCCGAATTCGTGTAGATGAACAGGTCGGGCCGTATCGGAGAGATCGAGTGATGCAGCATGATCCCGTCCGCGATTCCGGTCGGATGGTTGGCAACGATCAGTGCCGGCCCGTGTCGAGGCAGGTTGTCGAGTCCTGCAACTTCAACGTCGCGAGCAAGAAGGCCCGCCAGATGACGCATGATTCGCTCCACTGGCCAAGGGTCGTATAGTTCGCCTAGCGTGACGGTCCGGTGGTAGCTCAGGAGCGACATGAGCGCGCGCCGGGACAGCCTCGCTAAATGTGTATTCAGGAAGAGCCAGGGAGCACGTTCCTCAATGAGGGGATCAAGGCGTTCTTTCATAGTCTCCTTTCTTGTGCTGGTCAGCGCGGGCTCTCGGAACTATCGTTCCTCAAGCCCCTCCCTTCAGGGAGGGGTCGCTGACGACGTGTATTGCCGCAGGCAATGCATTGCTCCCAATCGAAGTGCCTCGGGACTGGCGATTTCTTGTCCGAATACACGATTCTTGCCGTGCACTCCACAATCACCGGAACATGATCAGGGCACGAATCCGACGGGTCGGCGGGCGACTCACCCGTCGAGAATCCTGGACACGATCTCCCGGAGGTCCCGGCTGGGGCTCTCGAGAAGGCGTTTCAGGGCCTGGACCATCATGTTCTGGCGCTCCTCGTCGAAGAGATGCATGGTCTCGAATGCAGTTGCTGTGCGTGCGGCAATCTGGGGATTTACCGGGTCAAGTCTTGCGAGCCAGTCGGCGATCAGTTCATAGCCTGCGCCCGACGGGTGGTGGAACGCAGACATCGTCGTTGCAAGGGCGCCGATCACGGCCCGAAAGCGATTGGGTGTCCTCCAGTTGAACAGTGCATGCGCGGAGAGCGTTTTGGCGGCAGCGAGCGACGTATCCGGCCCGGCTTCGAGAATCTGGATGGAGAACCACTTGTCCAGGACATTCGGGTCGTCCTTCCAGCTTTCGAAGAAGGCGGCGAGTTCCCCGTCCGCTTCGCCGGCACGGACCAGCGTTCTAAGCGCCCCAAGCGCCTCCGTCATGTTGTTCGCCACGGCAAAGACCTCACGTGCGGGATCAGGCCCCTCCACCCGGACCAGTGCCGAAAGCGATGCTAGGCGCAATGCCCGCCTGCCTGCATCCTTTGAATCCGGGCGATAGCGCCCGGGCACTTCCATCTCCCGAAACAGCCGGGAAAACGTGGCGTGCAGTTGTTCGGCAATCGCCGTTCGCATCTCCTGGCGGCAGTCATGGATGCGTATCGGGTCCGGGATCTGACCTTCGTCGCGGACCGCACGGAGAATGTCCTCTTCCGACGGCAGGTCGAGCGCAGCGGCGCGGAAGGCCGGATCAAGCGAGTCGTTTGACAGAAGCTGTCCGAGTGCGCCGATGTAGGCTTGGCCTGGCCCCGACCCGCCTGTCACCATCTTGGCGAGCGCTTCCTTGGCCAGCAACCGCCCGGCTTCCCAGCGGCTGAACAGGTCCGGGTCGTGCGCAAGGACTGTAAGGCGCTCGGCTTCGGACACCTGTCTTTCCAGGATCGCCGGTGCCGAAAAGTCGCGGTTCATCGAGAGAACCGGCGTGTTGTCCATGCCGGCGACCTGACCGTCCAGATGGGCGTCGGTTTCCGTCCAGCCGTGACCGGACGCGAAGATCCAGCTCGCCGTCTCCGACTTGAGTTCCAGGATTTCGGTGTCTGCGATTTGGGTGCCGCCCGGGTCCAGCAAGCCGACTGCAAGAGGGATCCGCAAGGGACGCTTCTTCGGCTGGCCGGGGGTGGCCGGCGTGCGCTGGCGGAGCGTCAGCCTGAGGCGGTCACCGTCCCACTGCCGGGCGACGGCAATTCGGGGCGTGCCGGACTGGCTCCACCACCGATCGAAGCCTTCGAGTGCATTGCCCGTGACCTCCATGAAGCAGGAAAAGAAGTCATCGACCGTTGCAGCTTGGCCGTCATGGCGCTCGAAATACGTCTGAAGCGCCCTTTCATAGGTTGCGTCACCCACCAGCGTCTTCAACATGCGAATGACCTCGGCACCCTTTTCGTAGACGGTTGCGGTGTAGAAATTGTTGATCTCGACATAGCTTTCCGGCCGAACGGGATGCGCAAGCGGGCCGTTGTCCTCCCGGAACTGCCGCGAGCGCAATGCCATGACGTCGTCGATGCGCTTGACGGCCCGTCCCCTCATGTCACCGGTGAACTGCTGGTCCCGAAAGACCGTCAGTCCTTCCTTGAGGCAAAGCTGGAACCAGTCGCGGCAAGTGATTCGGTTGCCGGTCCAGTTGTGGAAGTACTCGTGTGCAACGATGCTCTCGATCGCTTCGTAGTCGCGGTCGGTTGCGGTCTCGGGCGAGGCAAGGACGTATTTCGAATTGAATATGTTGAGGCCCTTGTTTTCCATCGCACCGGCGTTGAAGTTGTCGACCGCGACCAGGTTGAAGACGTCTAGGTCATAGATGCGTCCATAGGTCCGCTCATCCCATTCCATCGCACGCGTGAGGCTGTCCAATGCATGGGCGCAGCGGTGCTCGTCGCCCGGACGGACCCAGATGTTGAGGTTGATCTTGCGGCCATCGGGGGTCCGGTGCTGCCCGCGATGCGCGACGAGATTTCCTGCAACCAATGCAAAGAGGTATGACGGCTTTGGCCACGGGTCGCGCCACTCCGCCCAGCCGCTGCCTTCCGCGACGAGGTTGCCGTTCGAGAGCAGAACAGGAAGGTCACTCTCCACGCGAACGTCGAAGCGCGCCATGACGTCGGGGCGATCCGGGTAGTAAGTGATCTTCCGGAATCCTTCCGCCTCGCATTGCGTGCAGAATAGCCCGTCCGAATGGTACAGGCCTTCAAGTTCGGTATTGGCGCCCGGGTTTATCTCGACCTCGCATTCCCAAGTGAAGGGTCGTTCCGGCACTGCCGCGGTCAGGCCGCGTTCATCGAGGCATGGGTGGACCTGCTGGCCATCGATCGCTGCGCGGATGAAGCGCAGGCCCTCTCCGTCAAGACGAAATGTACGGTCCCTTGTCTTGGGGTTTGGTGCAAACGTGATACGCGAAGTGACCCGGGTTGCCTCCGGATCAAGCTGAAAAGCCAGATGGACTGAGTCCGCCAGCCATGATGGCGGCCGGTAGTCGGCGAGACGCACTGGCTGCGAGCTGCTGTCGTTCATCGGCGCGATCCTGGCCGTATTGCGCGTGAGTTCATGTAGTGCGTGGCGGAGCGGCGATCAACGCCGGGCGTTTCGTTCCCGCGGCGATCGTGCGTGCAGCGATCGGCAATCGCTTCAACCCGCCGACACACCTCCTTCGCCATGAACCTGAAGGGCCGTAGTGGGACTGAAGTTCCGTGCTTGGGCGGTGCGCGATTGAATCCCCTTTCACAAAGTGCAGCAGGCTGCACGCGCTCGCACGGTCGATCGCACCCGGAACATCCCGGATCAGGCTTCATTGTCCGGAGGACGCACAATTGTCTGGCGATGATCGCTCCGGCCGCGCTCCCGGATTCGCACCAGAGTTGCCCACGGGTCCGGCACTCCGGTTCAAGTGTGCGAACCACTCAGTCCAAGCGCTTGCCAAGGTCAACCGTGAAGATCGGCACTTGCCACAGAGGGAGGAACCAACGCGGCGTCACCAAGCGTTCAGCTTGAATTCGGATTCGTGGCCAAATATGCAGCTTTTGGCTCACTTGCCCAGTTCAGGGAGAGAACATGACTGAATCCGAAGTGCCGCTAAGGTCTGTTGGCGCTGTAACGGTTCTGGTCCCGGACTATGATGAGGCCATTGATTATTTCGTGAATACGCTTGGCTTCACACTCGATGAGGACACGGGGATTTCAGAAGAGAAGCGTTGGGTCACTGTTTCTCCAGGAGCTGGCGCGCGACTTCTCTTGGCAAAGGCGAAAGGCAGGCGTCAAAGCGCAGCGATTGGATGCCAGTCAGGCGGACGCGTGTTCCTGTTTTTGACCACGGACGATTTCTGGCGCGACTATCGGGCTTTCAGGGGCCGTGGGGTCGAGTTTCAACAGGAACCCAGGTACGAAGAATACGGCATAGTGGCGGTATTCAAGGACATGTATGGCAATCTATGGGACCTTATCGAACAGCGTCCAGGCTAGATCCTTGCTCAGGCGGCGCGCGTTGAACGAAAGGATTGTCAAGCTTGGTTGCCGGTGAGGCACTCCTATGGGGTTGCGGAAGTCCCCGAAATTTCCGCCCTGCTGCGCGCAAATTCCGTCATTGGCGCGTCCCGAGAAATCATGCAAGTTCGGATCATGCAAGACCTAGTCAGGACAGGAGGAGGTCCGATGATGAACAAGCTGATTGGTCGAACGAGCGTAGCCGCGCTGGCAATTGCATTTGCGGGCGAGGCGTTGGCCGTTGAATGGAACGTTTCGCTGTGGGGCAAGCGCCGCGCCT
>JAPPCV010000132.1 GCA_028824715.1 Boseongicola sp.
CGCAAGCCGTCATCACCGTGCCGGCCTACTTCAACGACGCGCAGCGTCAGGCAACAAAGGACGCCGGCAAGATCGCCGGGCTCGAAGTGCTTCGGATCATCAACGAGCCGACCGCTGCGGCCCTGGCTTACGGCCTCGACAAGAAAGAGACGAAGACCATTGCCGTCTATGACCTCGGTGGCGGCACCTTCGACATCACGATCCTTGAGATCGATGACGGCCTCTTCGAGGTGAAGTCCACCAACGGCGACACGTTTCTCGGCGGCGAGGACTTCGACATGCGGGTCGTCACCTACCTGGCCGAGGAGTTCAAGAAAGAGCACGGCGTCGACCTGACCGCCGACAAGATGGCGCTCCAGCGCCTGAAGGAGGCAGCCGAAAAAGCGAAGATCGAGCTTTCGAGCTCCAGCCAGACCGAGATCAACCAGCCGTTCATCTCGATGGATCCTGGTTCAGGCACGCCGCTCCACATGGTCATCAAGTTGACCCGCGCAAAGTTGGAGAGCCTTGTAGGCGACTTGATCAAGAAGTCGATCAAGCCGTGCCGGGCCGCCTTGAAGGACGCCGGCATCTCGACGGACAGCATCGACGAAGTCGTTCTTGTCGGCGGCATGACGCGGATGCCGAAGGTCATCGAGGAAGTCTCGAAGTTCTTCGGAAAGGAGCCGCACAAGGGCGTGAACCCCGACGAGGTCGTCGCCATGGGCGCGGCCATTCAGGCCGGCGTTCTTCAGGGTGACGTCAAGGACGTCGTCCTCCTCGACGTGACGCCGCTTTCCCTGGGCATCGAAACGCTGGGCGGCGTCTTCACCCGGCTCATCGACCGCAACACGACGATTCCCACGAAAAAGTCGCAGATCTTCTCGACCGCCGAGGACAACCAGAATGCGGTTACCATCCGCGTCTTCCAGGGCGAGCGCGAAATGGCGGCCGACAACAAGATTCTCGGCCAGTTCAACCTGGAAGAGATCCCTCCGGCACCGCGCGGAATGCCCCAGATCGAGGTGACCTTCGACATTGACGCCAACGGCATCGTCAGCGTGTCCGCCAAGGACAAGGGCACCGGCAAGGAGCAGAAGATCACGATCCAGGCATCAGGCGGCCTTTCGGACGACGAAATCGAACGGATGGTAAAGGATGCCGAGGAGAACGCCGAGGCAGACCGGGAGCGCCGGGAGCTGGTCGAGGCGAAGAACAGTGCCGAAAGCAAGATCGACTACTACGAGAAGCAGATCAAGGAGCATGCAGACAAGGTCGATCCGACCACGGTTGAAGCGATCGAACTGGCCATCTCCGCACTCAAGGACGACCTCGAAAAGGACGATGTCACGGCAGACAAGCTGCAATCCGGCATTCGCAACCTGGAAGAGGCGTCGATGAAGCTGGGCGAGGCGATCTACAAGGCGCAGGCCGAGTCCGCTGGCGATGCCGACCCGGATGACGAAGACGAACCGCGCGGCGTGGATGACGACATTGTCGATGCCGACTTCGAAGACCTCGAAGACGACAAGCGCGCGTGACGCCGCTTGGCGCGAATTCCGGCCGGCCCGACGCCTTCTCGGGCCGGTCGTAGCGCTTCACGGGGATTGAGGCATGGCCAAGCGCGATTTCTACGAGGTTCTTGGGGTCTCCAGGGAAGCGTCGTCCGAAGAGCTGAAGAAGGCATACAGGCGCAAGGCAAAGGATCTGCACCCGGACCGGAACTCGGACAATCCCAACGCCGAAGCCCAGTTCAAGGAAGTCAACGAAGCGTACGAGATCCTCAAGGACGCCGAAAAGAAGGCGGCCTATGACCGCTTCGGCCATGCCGCATTCGAAGGCGGCGGGGCGCACCCCGGTCGCGAATATGCGGGCGGCGACTTCGCCAGCGCTTTCTCGGACGTATTCGACGACCTCTTCGGCGACATAACCGGATCTCGCCGCGGGAAAAGGCAGCAGCGCGCCACGCGCGGCTCGGACCTGCGCTACAACCTGCGGGTGACGCTCGAAGACTCGTACTCGGGCATTCAGAAGTCCATCCGGGTGCCCACCGCCCTGTCCTGCGAAACCTGCAACGGCACCGGAGCCGAAGGCGGTGCGGAGCCGGAGCCTTGCCCGACATGCTCAGGCCTGGGCAAGGTGCGTGCAAGCCAAGGATTCTTCACGGTGGAGCGCACCTGCCCCACCTGCTCGGGCGCCGGGCACCTCATCAGGAATCCCTGCGGGTCCTGTGGCGGGTCCGGACGGGTCGCGAAGGAGCGCTCGCTTTCCGTCAATATTCCCGTCGGCGTGGAGACCGGAACGCGGATCCGGCTCGCCGGCGAGGGCGAGGCAGGGCTGCGAGGAGGGCCGTCCGGCGATCTCTACATCTTCATCGAAGTCGCCGAACATGCACTGTTTCAGCGGGACGGGATGAACCTGTATTGCCAAGTGCCGGTTTCGGTTGCGACGGCCGCGCTCGGGGGCGACATCGAGGTTCCGACCATTGATGGCGGCCGCAGCCGCGTGAAGATCCCGACCGGCAGCCAGTCCGGTCGCCAGATGCGGCTTCGGGGCAAGGGGATGCCGTCGCTGAGGGGCGGAGGCCGTGGCGACATGATGGTCGAGCTTGCGGTCGAGACTCCCGTCAACCTGACCGCAAGGCAGAAGGACCTGCTTCGCGAGTTTGAAGAGCTCTCGGCGGAAAACAATCCCAACAGCTCGGGATTCTTCGAGAAAGTGAAATCCTTCTGGGATGGCATGAAGGCCTGACCGGCCGGCCCCAAAGGGGCATCGGCATTGCCCGGATTCCGTGGCCGGGTTTCCGGAGGGACAGGTCGCCGCGGCGGAACTGACGGCATCGTTGCGGAAGCGCTCGCGGGAAGAGGAGGATCCGAGGGCAATTCCCGACTCCTGGATTGCCGGTCCCGTCCCCAGGATGGCCGCAGCCCTCAACGCGAAACACGCCGGCCGTGCGTGGCCGCACGCGCCAGGAATCCGCCAGCCTGCAACCTGCAGCAAGGGAAAGACCTGTCGCTCGACAGGCGGCGCCTCAGAACACGAAGCCCGTACCGGGCGCAATCTCGCCACTGAATCCTGGAGGGCCTACAGCCGGCCGTGACAGTGCTTGAACTTCTTCCCCGACCCGCACGGGCAAGGGGCATTCCGGCCGGGCTTGCCCCACGTCGAAGGATCGCTTTCGTCAAAGCCCGTTGCCGCCTTGGCCTTTGAGGCGGGCGGCTTCCCGGAGGCCGCGGCGGAGGCGGCCTGCTGCTGTGCCAGCATCTGACGAATCATCGCCTGCTGCTCTTCCGCGCTAAGCGGCCGGATGTGGGCGAGTTTCTCGGTCACTTCGCCCCGGAGCGCGTTCAACAGACCTTCAAAGAGCTGAAACGACTCCGTCTTGTATTCGTTCACGGGATCGCGTTGGGCATATGCCCGGAAGCCGACGACTGATCGCAAGTGCTCAAGCTTCAGGATATGTTCCCGCCACTTCGCATCCATCGTCTGCAGCAGAACCTGCTTTTCGACGGAACGCATGTTTTCGAGGCCGAACTGCTCGGCCTTTGAATTCATGAACCGGTCGGACTCTTCGTAGAGCCGTTCGCGGATCATCTCGTCGTCGACCCCTTCCTCATCGCCCCATTCAACTATTGGGGCAGAGATTCCGATCTTCTTCCTGACCTCCTCTGCCAGCGCCTCGGTTTCCCATTGATCCGCGTAGGACTTGGGCGGAATGTGCTGCTCGACCAGGTCGTCGATGACTTCGTGTCGCATGTCCTGCACGATTTCCTCGACCTCTTCCGCCTCCATGATCTCGCGTCGCTGGCTGAAGACGACCTTTCTCTGGTCGTTCATGACGTCGTCGAGTTTCAGGAGCTGCTTGCGGATGTCGAAGTTCCGGCCCTCGACCTTGGCCTGGGCGCGCTCCAGGGACTTGTTCACCCAAGGGTGCTGAATGGCCTCGCCTTCCTGCATCCCAAGCGTCGAGAGAACCTTGTCCAGCCGCTCCGATCCAAAGATGCGCATGAGGTCATCCTCGAGCGAAAGAAAGAAGGTCGAGCGGCCCGGATCGCCCTGGCGCCCGGAACGTCCGCGAAGCTGGTTGTCTATGCGTCGGCTTTCATGCCGTTCGGTGCCAAGAACGAACAGGCCGCCGGCAGCAAGGACCTTTTCCTTGTCGTCGGCGTGCTCGGCCTCGATCCTGGCCCGGATGGCTTCCGGGTCGGCGTCCGGCTCCTCGGCAAGCGCCTGCATCACGCGCATCTCGACGTTGCCGCCGAGCTGGATGTCCGTGCCGCGTCCGGCCATGTTGGTCGCGATCGTGACAGCACCTGGCTTGCCCGCATCAGCCACGATCTGCGCTTCCTGTTCGTGGTGCCGTGCGTTCAGGACGTTGTGCGCGATCCTTTCCTTTTTCAGCAGTCCGGACAGGAATTCCGAGCGCTCAATGGAGGTCGTGCCGACCAGGACCGGCTGGCCCTTGCCGTGAGCCTCCTTGATTTCGTGAACAATGCCGTCGAACTTCTCTTCCGCGGTGCGATAGATCTGATCGTCCTCGTCCGCGCGCGCAACCGTGACGTTCGTCGGGATCTCCATGACCCCAAGCTTGTAGATCTCCTGAAACTCCTCGGCCTCCGTCGCGGCCGTGCCGGTCATGCCTGCCAGCTTTTCGTAGAGGCGAAAGTAGTTCTGGAAGGTCACGCTTGCCAGGGTGACGTTCTCCGGCTGGATCGGCACGCCTTCCTTGGCCTCGATCGCCTGATGCAATCCGTCCGACAGCCGACGCCCTGCCATCATCCTGCCGGTGAACTCGTCGATCAGCACGACCTCCTTGTCTCGGACGATGTAGTCCTTGTCCCTCGTGAAGAGCTTGTGTGCCCGCAGTCCCTGGTTGACGTGATGCACCAACGTCGTGGACTCGGGATTGTAGAGCGACTGCTCCTCGGGCAGGAGTCCCGCCTCCCGAAGGCGCGCCTCGAGGAACTCGTTGCCATCGTCAGTGTACGTGACGTTTCGGGTCTTTTCATCGAGCGAGTAGTGATCGTCCTGCACTTCGGGGATCAGCTTGTCGATCGTGACATAGAGTTCCGACCGGTCCTCGCTCGGTCCGGAAATAATGAGCGGCGTCCGCGCCTCGTCTATGAGGATCGAATCCACCTCGTCAACGATTGCGAAATAGTGATCCTTCTGCGTCATGTCGGCCAAGGCCGACTTCATGTTGTCCCGCAGGTAGTCGAAACCCAGCTCGTTGTTCGTGGCGTAGGTGATGTCGGAACGATAGGCCGCCTTCTTTTCGCCTTCGTCCTGTCCCGGATGCACGACGCCGGTCGTCATCCCCAAGGCGGAGTAGACCTTTCCCATCCACTCGGCATCACGCTTGGCAAGATAGTCGTTCACGGTAACGATGCGAACGTTCCGGCCGGTCAGGGCATTGAGGTAGGCAGGCAAGGTCGCGACCAGCGTCTTGCCCTCTCCGGTCTTCATCTCCGCGATGCTGCCGCGGTGCAGGAACACGCCGCCGATCAACTGAACGTCAAAGGCACGTAGGCCGAGCGCGCGCCTGCCGGCCTCGCGACAGTTGGCAAAGGCTTCGGGCAGCAAGTCGTCCAGGCTCTCGCCTGCCGCGACGCGCTTGCGGAACTCCTCCGTCCTTGCGACAATTTCCCCGTCTGACAGCGCCGCGAATTCCGGTTCCATCGCGTTGATTCGTTCGACCAGAGGACGCGTCGCCCTGACACGGCGGTCATTCACGGTCCCGAAGACCTTCTTCGCAATTGTTCCAAATTCAAGCATTCGCAGCGCCTCTTGGCATCAGGACTGACGAGATCGTGTGAGGGGATGAGCTTGCCCGTGCCTCTGGCCCGCCATAGAAGGACAAGGAGATGGTCGCCTCGCCAACGTTCAGCGATTTAAGGGGCGGGTATGCTGCTGTCAACTTCGCCCGGACCTCCGGCCCCATTCGAGGAGAGATCATGGCTTCAAGAACAAGGCTTGCCACCCTCGCGACCGTGATCGCGCTGGCATTTTCGACGAGCGCGCTCGGGGACGAGCATGTCCGCGCGGACACGGTCGTTGCAACGGTGAACGGCACGGACATCACCCTGGGACACATGATACTGCTGAAACAGCGCCTCCCGGAGCAGTACCGGCAGCTCCCGGGCGATGTCCTGTTTGAAGGCATTCTCGACCAGCTCGTTCAACATGCATTGCTTGGCGGCGTGGTCGAGACTCTCCCGCTCAGCGTACGCCTGACACTGGAAAACGAGGAGCGCGCACTTCGAGCGAACGAGGAAGTGCAGCGCGTGGCGGCTGCCGCCGTGACGGTCGAGGCCTTGCAGGAGGCGTACGACCAGGCCTACGGTTCGGTCGAGCCCGAGACCGAATACAACGCCTCGCACATTCTCGTGACGACCGAAGAGGAAGCGCAGGCGCTCGCGGCGGACCTGGAAGGCGGAGCCGACTTCGCCACTCTCGCCAAGGAAAGGTCGACCGGACCATCCGGGCCAACAGGCGGGGAGCTGGGCTGGTTCGCGAGGGGCGCAATGGTGCCTCCATTCGATGCGGCGGTCGCCGCACTGGAGGTCGGAGCGATTTCGGATCCGGTCCAGACGCAGTTTGGCTGGCACGTCATCAAGCTCAACGACACGCGGATCAGGGACGTGCCGACCATCGCCGAGGTTCAGGAAGAGCTTCTTGGCGGCATCCAGCGCGCCGCGATCGAAAGCCGCCTCGAAGAATTGAGGGCTGGCGCCGACATAACGCGCAAGACGGCGGACGACATCGATCCGGTCGTTCTGGACGATCTTTCGCTCGTGGGCGGCTGACCTTGGCCGACAGGCCGTCAGTCTCGCCGCTGGCACCTGCGGGCGGATTCCCGGGCCTGCCGGTCATTGCCGGCGTCCGGTTCGCCACGACGGCGGCCGGCGTCAAGTACAAGGGGCGCACCGACGTGATGCTGGCCGAACTCGCGCCCGGCACGACCGTTGCCGGCACGTTCACCAGGTCGAAGACTCGTGCGGCACCTGTACTGGACTGTGAGCAAAAGATCGGAATGCCATCGGAGGCCGGTGCCGCCTTTGTCGTCAATTCCGGAAACGCGAATGCATTTACCGGCGCGACGGGCGTGGCCTCCGTGAAGGCCGTAACGAAAGCGGCTGCAGACGCGACGGGCATCCCGGAAGCCCGAGTCTTCACGTCCTCCACCGGAGTCATTGGCGAGCCGCTCCCCCATGGCCGCATCACCGCGACGCTGGCGGCCCTTGTCGACGAGCTCGACGAGCATGGCATCGCCGACGCCGCGCGCGCAATCATGACCACCGACACCTTCCCGAAGGGCGCCGGCCGGACTGTCGAAGTCGACGGATACAGGATCCGCGTCGCCGGAATCGCGAAGGGCTCGGGAATGATCGCGCCCGACATGGCGACGATGCTTGCCTACGTCTTTACCGATGCCCGGATCTCGCGGGACAGGCTTCAGCGGCTCGTGGCCGCTGCCTGCGACGAGTCCTTCAACCGCATCACGGTCGACAGCGACACGTCCACTTCCGACACGCTTCTCGTCGCCGCGACGGGCACGTCGGGCGTTGACGTAGAGGGCAGTGATGCATTCGCGGCGGCCCTTGTGGAAGTCATGGATGATCTCGCGAGACAGGTCGTGCGTGACGGGGAGGGCGCCAGCAAGTTCGTCACCGTCAGCGTCACGGGCGCCGCGAGCGGAAGCGATGCCCGCCAGGTCGCTTTCGCGATCGCAAACTCGCCATTGGTCAAGACGGCGATTGCCGGCGAGGATCCGAACTGGGGTCGAGTCGTCATGGCGGTCGGCAAGTCCGGTGCCGAAGCCGACCGGGACTGCCTTTCGATCCGGTTCGGGGACGTCCTGGTCGCCAAGGACGGCAGCGTTGCTCCCGGCTACGTGGAAGCCGAGGCCGCCAGACACATGAGCGGTGACGACGTCTCGGTTGCGGTGGATCTCGGCCTCGGGGCCGGCACGGCAACCGTCTATACCTGCGATCTCACGAGCCGGTACATTGCCATCAACGCGGACTATCGTTCGTGAATGTCGTCCTCGTGTCCGCCGTTGCCCTTGTCGACCCTGACGGTCGGGTTCTCCTTGCCCAAAGGCCAGATGGAAAGTCGATGGCAGGCCTGTGGGAGTTTCCGGGCGGAAAGATCGAGGACGGAGAAGCCCCGGAGGTCGCGCTCATTCGAGAACTGCGCGAGGAACTCGGCATCGAGACATGGGAGAGCTGCCTCGCACCGCTGACCTTCGCCAGCCATGCCTACGACGACTTTCACCTTCTGATGCCGCTCTTTGCCTGCCGCAAGTGGCAAGGCACGCCGGTTTCACGGGAAGGGCAGAACCTCAAGTGGGTCAGGCCTGCCGCGCTGCGCGACTACCCGATGCCGCCAGCCGACATTCCGTTGATTCCGGTCCTCAGGGACTGGCTGTAGTCCTGTCCTGCCACTCCACACAGAAGATCAGGTAAGCGTACGCTCGACCTCCTCGCGCTCGAAGATCTCGATGACGTCGCCTTCCTTGATGTCATCGTAGCTCTCGAAGGCCATGCCGCACTCCTGGCCGGACGGAACCTCCGTCACCTCGTCCTTGAAACGCTTCAGGGTCTTCAGGATTCCCTCGTGAATCACCACGTCGTCGCGCAGGAGCCGAACTCCCGCCGAACGCCGCGCGGTTCCTTCGGTCACGAGGCAGCCCGCGATGCGGCCCACGCCCGACACCATGAACGCTTCCTTCACCTGTGCATAGCCGATGAACCTCTCGCGCAGCTCCGAAGACAGCAGCCCGCTGGCAGCCGATTTCGCGTCATCGACGAGGTCGTAGATCACGCTGTAGTAACGAACGTCCACGCCTTTCTGGTTCGCGGCGTTTCGTGCAGGCGCGTTGGCGCGCACGTTGAAGCCGAAGACCGGTGCGCCGCTTGCCTCGGCAAGGCCGACATCCGACTCGGTGATGGCGCCGACGCCTGAATGCAGGACGCGTATGCGCACTTCCTCGTTGCCGATCCTCTCCATGGCCTGGACGATGGCCTCGGCACTGCCTTGCACGTCCGCCTTGACGACAAGCGGCATCTCGATGACGCTTTCGCCGTCCTTCGCCTTCTGCAGCATCTGCTCAATGGTTGTCGCGGCCCCGGCGGCGGCGCGCTTTTCCTTGGCCTGGCTTGCCCTGTAGTCCGAAATCTCGCGCGCCTGCGCTTCCGTGTCGACAACGTTCAGGACGTCGCCCGCTTCGGGCGTTCCGTTCAGGCCCAGAACCTCGACAGGCACGGAGGGCCCGGCTTCCTTGACCCGTTCGCCCCTGTCGTTTTCCATTGCGCGAACCTTGCCCCATTGCTCGCCGACGACAAAGATGTCGCCCTGCCGAAGCGTTCCGTTCTGGACAAGGACCGTCGCAACCGGACCGCGTCCGACATCAAGCTGGGCCTCGATGACCGCTCCCTGCGCCGCACGATCCGGATTGGCCTTGAGTTCGAGGATTTCCGCCTGGAGCGCTATTGCTTCGAGCAAGTCGTCCAGCCCGGTCCCGTTGACAGCCGAGACCTCCACGTCCTGCACTTCGCCAGACATCTTCTCGACGATCACTTCGTGCTGCAGAAGCTCGGTGCGAACGTTGTCGGGGCTGGCCGCCGGCAGGTCCGTCTTGTTGATCGCGACGATGATCGGGACCTCGGCCGCCTTGGCATGGTTGATCGCCTCGATCGTCTGCGGCATGACGGAATCGTCGGCCGCCACGACAAGCACCACGATGTCCGTGACCTGCGCGCCCCGTGCCCGCATGGACGTGAATGCCGCGTGGCCCGGTGTGTCCAGGAATGTCAGGACCGCGTGGTCCCGCGTCGTGACCTGGTAGGCGCCTATGTGCTGCGTGATGCCGCCAGCCTCGCCAGCGGTGACCTTGGTCTCGCGAATTGCGTCGAGAAGCGAGGTCTTTCCGTGATCAACGTGGCCCATGACCGTAATGACGGGCGGCCGCGGACGCAGATCGTCGTCCTTGTCCTCAACCGTATCGATGACGTCCTCGACATCCGCGTCGGATACCCGCTGAACGCTATGCCCAAAGGTCTCGATGATGAGCTCGGCCGTATCCGCGTCGATCGTCTGGTTCTGGGTTGCCATGATGCCGTTCGTCATCAGTGCCTTGACGACATCGGCGACACGTTCCGACATTCGGTTCGCCAATTCGCTGACCATGATCGCTTCGGGAAGCTGCACGGTGCGCATGACCTTTTCGCGTTCCTGCGTGCCGCCCGTCGCCTTCTGGCGTGCCCGCTCCTGCTTGCGCCTCATCGCTGCAAGCGAGCGTTGCCGGCCACCCTCGCCGCCGGAAAGCGCCTGGTTCAGCGTCAGCTTTCCTTCGCGCCGTCCGCCAACGCCGCGAGACCGTCCGGCCCGGTTGTCGCGGCGCGGCTCCCTGTCCTCCCGCTGATCACGTTTCGGCGCGGGCTTTCCGCCGGCGCGCGTCGGAGCGGGCTCTGCCGCTGGCGCCTGCTCTGCAGCAGCGCGCGCCCGTGCGGCCTCGGCCTTCTTGCGTTCCTCTTCCTCCGCCATTGAGCGGGCCTTTTCCGCCCGTTCCTGTTCCTCGCGCTCCTTGGCAACAGCCTCGGCCTTGCGCCTTTCGCGCTCTTCTGCACGCGCCTTCTCGGCGGCAGCGCGCTTTTCGGCATCGGCGGCTTCCGCCGCCTTGGCAGCGGCCAACGCCTTCATGCGGCGCTCGAGCTCTGCATCCGATATTCCGGCTGGCCGATTGGACGGGTCCGTTGCCTGGACCTTCGCCACCTCCGGCTGCGGTGGCTGCTTGGCAGCGCCCGGCCTGGGCACGACAATGCGCTTGCGCTTCGTCTCGACCACGACGTTCTTGGTCCTGCCATGTGAAAAGCTCTGCTTCACCTGGCCGGGACCCCGCCCGCGCAAGCCGAGAGTCTTCTTGCCGTCACTTTCGCTCATGGGATCTACTTCACCTCTACGGTGGACATGCCACCATCCAATTCGCGAACGCCAGATAGCCGGATTGCGTCCTCCCTGACCAACTCAGTGAGGTCGCCGCGTCCGAGCGCCGCATGTATCACACGTTCGCGACCAAAGGACAAACCCAATTCTGACGCCGTCAGAACCTCGAAATGGCTGCCTCGGCCGCCTGGCGGATGAAGCCTGGACTTGCCCCGGTCCGAGCCGTCCGTGGCCTGGAACAGGATCCTGGCCTCGCCGCGACCCAGCCATTCCTTCACCCTTTCGAACCCGGCCACCGCAAGTCCTGCCTTCCGCGCCATCGAGATTCGGCCGGTCAAGCGTCGTGCAAGCAGCATCTCGACATCGGCAGGCAAGGTTTCGGGCACAGACACTTGCCGTCTTGCGGCACGGCCAAAGAGACCCTGGCGCATGGCGGCATCAAGGGCGGTTCTATTCGCTGCAACCCATATTCCGCGCCCCGGAAGCTTCTCAAGGACGTCCGGAACGACCTGGCCGTCCGGGCTGACCGCAAAGCGGATCAAGCGACGCTTCGACCGGGTCTCGCCGGTCGCGATGCAGCGGCGTTCGGGCTCGCTGCGGGTCCTTGGTCTGCCGCCTCGGGGCAAGGCAATTCGAGGCCATCAGGCCTCGACCTCCTCTTCCGCCTCGGCGTCTTCGTAGCTCTCGGCCTCGAGCTGTTCGGGGTCCACCCAGCCTAGCTGGATTCGCGCAGTCATCACCATGTTCTGCGCCTCCTCCAGCGAGACGTTGAAACTCTCGAGAAGGCCGTCATCCTTGATCCTTTCGCCCTTGACCGTAGTCCACCCTCCGGCAAGCTCCCAGTCGGCGCATCTTGCGAACTCCTCGATCGTCTTCACGCCGTCGGCCGCAAGAACCTCGACCATTTGGGGAGTCAGCCCGTCGAATGCGAACAGGCTGTCTTCGGCCCCCAGCTTGCGGGCACGCTCCTCGGCCTGCCTGTTCTGCTCGTCGATGTGGTCGCGAGCCCTTGCCTGGAGCTCGTTTGCCGTGTCCTCGTCAACGCCATCGATGATCAGCAGCTCGTCAATCTCCACATATGCGACTTCCTCAAGGCTGGTGAATCCCTCCGACACGAGCAATTGCGCGAAGAACTCGTCAAGATCCAGCGTGTCCATGAAGAGCTTGGTGCGCTCCTCGAACTCCGCCTGGCGACGCTGGCTTTCCTCATCCTCAGTCATGATGTCGATGTCGAGCCCGGTGAGATGCGACGCCAGCCGGACATTCTGTCCGCGACGGCCAATGGCGAGGCTCAGCTGCTCTTCCGGCACCACGACCTCGATCCGCTCGGCATCCTCGTCAAGGACAACCTTGGAGACCTCGGCGGGCTGAAGCGCGTTGACGAGAAACGTCGGCGCGTCCTCGTTCCAGGGAATGATGTCAATCTTCTCGCCCTGCAACTCGTTGACGACGGCCTGCACGCGAGAGCCACGCATGCCGACGCAGGCCCCGACCGGGTCAATCGACGACTCGTAGGAGATGACCGCGATCTTCGCCCGGCTGCCCGGATCACGCGCCACGGCCTTGATCTCGATGATGCCGTCATAGATCTCCGGCACTTCCATCTTGAAGAGTTCCGCCATGAATTCCGGCGCCGTCCTGCTCAGGAATATCTGCGGCCCCCGGGTCTCGCTCCGCACATCCTTGATGTAGCAGCGAATGCGGTCGCCGGGGCGGTAGGACTCCCGCCCGATCTTCTCGTTCCGCCGCAGGACGCCCTCGCCGCGACCCACGTCCACGATCACGTTGCCGTATTCCTCGCGCTTGACGACACCATTGATGATTGTGCCGGCGCGATCCTTGAATTCCTCGTACTGCCTGTCCCGTTCGGCCTCGCGGACCTTTTGCAGGATCACCTGCTTCGCGGACTGTGCCGCGATCCGGTTCATGTCCACCGGCGGCACTTCGTCCACGATCATGTCGCCCGGCTTGGGATCGTCGAGATACTGGCGCGCCTGTTCCGGCGTCAATTGCGCCTGGTAGTTCTCGATCTCCTCCGTCTCGGGGTCTACCACCGTCCGAACACGCGTGAACGTCGCCTTTCCGGTCTTGCGGTCGATTGACACGCGGATGTCCATTTCGGTTCCGTACCGGCTCTTCGCCGCCCGGGCGAGGCTTTCCTCCATCGCCTCGACCACCAGCGCCGGATCAATCATCTTTTCGCGCGCCACCGCTTCGGCGGTCTGCAGGAGCTCAAGCTGGTTCGCGGATGTGATCGCCATTCTCAGGCCTCCTTGTCGGCATCCAGGTTCATGTCTGTTTCGTCAACTTCAGTCCCGGAGGTTCGGTCCACCCTGTCGCGCGCGCTGAGTGAGGCGCGCACCAGGTCATCGTTCAGCACGAGCCTCGCATCATTCAACCAGTCGAGCTTGAGCCCGACAATCCCGTCGTCGACCTCAACGAGCACTTCGTCCTCCTCGACGCCGTGAAGAGTGCCCCTGAACCGCTTGCGGCCGTCAATCAACTCGGACGTCTCGAGCTTTGCCTCGCATCCGCTCCACGCCGAAAAGTCCTTCATCCGAGTCAACGGGCGATCGATGCCGGGCGAGCTGACTTCCAGCGTGTAGGCATCCTCGATCGGATCCTCGACATCCAGCGTCGCGCTGACGGCCGTCGAAATCGTTGCGCAGTCATCGACCTCCATGCTTCCGTCCGGGCGCTCTGCCATGATCTGCAAGGTCTTCGCCTTTCCGGACATCAGTCGCACGCGCACAAGTTCAAAGCCCAGGCCTTCAACCACCGGGGCAATCACGCCGGCCAGACGCCGGTCCACGCTTGTTCTGGCAACAAGATCGATCATGGGTTCATACAAAAAAACGGGCCGGCGGCCCGTCGGTCATCTCCGTTGGAGCCTCGGGGGTGGAAGCCGAAGCGCCGCTTTCGCAGAGGCATATAGGCCAGTCCGCGGCAGGCTGCAAGCCGGAACCGGCGCAATTCTTCGCGGCGGCCTTGACGGAGAGCGTCTCCCGGCTGTGGAATCACGTCGACGCCTGCCGAAATCCTTGGGCACGTCGAGCCCGGCGAGCCCGGTGAATCGCCGTCGGCGAATCAGGCGATGCCTGTCGGTCGAACTCGATCCACGAAGCGCTTGCGACTCTTGCGTCCGTTCGAAGCCCGATGTGCCGGTAGAGCCTGGACGCACTGGAAAGCCGGGTCCCTTGCGGGCCGTTTCACACTTGCACATGGGCTCCGGGCTGGCACCGCGCTGAATCCCGTCGAAAGAGGAGCGAGGTTTTGGCGTGATCGTTGAAAGGGCGGCTGACGTTCCCGGCAGTTGCGGATGTGGTGCCGCAAGTCCACTTGCGTCGATGCTGGCGGTCACGCCCGCAGCGTGTCCGCACCCGCCGTGCGTCCACGCGTTCTCAGTCCGTCGGTCACGCGCACCAGTTCCGCGCTGATTCCCGGTTCGCTGAGCGCGTGACCGGCCCTCGACACGATCCTCAGGTTCGATCCCGGCCAACGTGCGTGCAGTCGAAACGCGCCTGCCGGCGGGCATATCATGTCGTACCTGCCCTGCACGATGAAGCCCGGGATGCCGGAGATGCGGTCAAGATTGTCCTCGATCCAGCCATCGTGGTCGAGAAAGCCCTTGTTCATGAAATAGTGGTTCTCGAGCCGGGCAAAGGCGCGGGCGAACTCGGACGGGCTTGAGCTTCCCGAACCGTCGTTCCGCATCGAGGCCAAGGTGTTTTCCCAGCTGGTCCACGCTCGTGCAAAACGCGCCTCGCTCTTCACGTCCCCCGAAAACAGCCGCCGCGAGTAGGCGGTGATCAGGTCGTCCTGCTCGTCTTCGGGAATCATGTCGGTGAAACGTGACCAGACATCCGGCCAGAAGGCGCCAGCGCCTCCGCCATAGAACCAGTCGAGCTCGGCCTGGGTCATCAGGAAGACGCTGCGTAGGACGAAATTCGCGACTCGTTCGGGATGGGTGATCCCGTAGATCAGCGCCAGTGCCGCACCCCAGCTTCCGCCAAAGACGTTCCAGCGGCTCAGGCCGAGGGTCTCCCGGATCACCTCGATGTCACGCACCAGATGCCAGGTCGTGTTGCCGTCAACGCAGGCGTGCGGGCGTGACCGTCCGCAGCCGCGCTGGTCGAAGAGGACGACCCGGTAGAAGTTCGGATCGAAATACCTTCGCATGGCCGGATTGCATCCGCCTCCCGGCCCGCCATGCAGAATCACAACCGGGGCCCCTTTCGGGTTGCCGCATTGCTCGACATAGAGCCGATGGCCATCGCCGACATTGAGCATTCTCTGATCGTATGGGTCGATCCGCGGATAAAGGTATTGCGATGCCGTTTTTTGATCTGACGGTTTGTCCATAAAAGTCCTATATACGGGAGTGGAAGCCGATTCACGGAACATTTTCAGCAGGAGCCGGCGAAAGACAACATGTCCAAGGCATCGACAGTCGACCCTTCGGAGGTCGAGAAGTTCCAGGCAATGGCTGACGAGTGGTGGGACCCTTCCGGGAAGTTCAAGCCTCTCCACATGCTTAACCCCTGTCGGCTGGACTACATCACGTCGCAGATTGCCGTCGAGTTCGACCGCGACCTGTCGCGGCGAACGCCTTTCTCAGGCCTCCGCATCCTGGACATCGGCTGCGGCGGCGGGCTCCTTTCGGAACCCATGGCCCGCCTAGGGGCGGAGGTGGTGGGCGTCGATGCCGCCGAACGCAACGTCCCGGTGGCCAGCCTGCATGCCGCCGGGCAAGGACTCTCCATCGACTATCGTCACGCCTCGGCCGAAGACCTCGTGGACGAGGGCGAATCCTTTGACGCGGTCCTGAACATGGAAGTGGTCGAGCACGTGTCCGATCCGGGCGCCTTCCTGGAAGCCTGCCATGACCTTCTGAAGCCTGGCGGCCTGATGGCTTGCTCGACCATAAACCGGACGGCCAAGAGTTTCGCCTTGGCGATTGTCGGCGCGGAATACGTCATGCGATGGCTGCCGACAGGAACGCATCAATGGTCCAGGTTCCTCACTCCGGACGAACTCTTCGGCCTGCTTCGCCAAGCGGGGCTTGAGCCGGTCGACCGGTGCGGCTTCGTCTTCGACCCTTTCGGATGGCGCTGGCAGCTTTCGGATCGCGACCTGTCCGTGAACTACGTCACGACGTCTCTTCGTCCTTAGCCGTCTCGTCCAGCCCTTGGCGCAATTCGCGCATCACGGGCAATGCCCCCCGCAGCCGCTCTTCCCCGATCGCGCTGACCGCCTGCTCCAGGACGGGCGCAACCGATGCCAAGGCCATGTCCCACGCGTTGCGGCCTGACGGGCTGATCGCGACCAGCTTCTTTCGCGCATCGTCCCAGTCGGGCCGGACATGAATGAACCCTGCCCGCTGCAGCCTTCCGATGGTGTTTGTCATTGCGCCTCGCGAGACGTGAAAGGCCCGCGCCAGGTCGGCAGGGGTCCGCTCTCCGCCACACCGGGCCAGGTGATGCAGTATCGAGAAATGACTGAGTTCCATTCCTTTCGGCAAGGCCTTGCCAATCCGGCTCCGAACCAGGTGGTCCGCCATGAACATCTCGCTGAACAGCGCGATGGCCAATTGGTCGACAGTGTCACGGGAGTCCGGCATCAGGCCTTGATGTAGAATTGTTCGCTGGTCAGCGACGGAATGCGCCGTCTCGCATCTTCGACCTCGTTCATGTTCAGGTCAACCAGGTTGAGGCCGGGCGCCTCGCCGCCGTCGCACAGGATCCGGCCCCATGGGTCAATCGCCAGGGAATGACCGTGGGTTGTCCTTTGACGGCCCAGGCTTGCCGGGTGAACACCGCATTGCGCCGGCGCCAGCACGAAGCACCCGGTCTCGATCGCGCGCGCCCGGAGCAGCGCCTCCCAATGCGCCTTCCCAGTATCGGACGAAAACGCGGACGGCACCGTGAGAATCCTGGCGCCTGCCTTCGCGAGGCCGCGAAAGAGGTAGGGAAACCGGACATCGTAGCATATCGTCAGCCCGACCGGCACGCCGTCCACGTCCCCCAGCACAGCCTTGTCTCCGGGACGGTACCCGTCGCTCTCCCGGTACGCTTCGGTCTCGCTGATCGCCACGTCAAACATGTGAATCTTGTCGTATCGCGCAGTGATTTCGCCGCCCGGGGAGACCAGGAACGAACGGTTCAGGAATCGTTTCTCGTCACCGGACTTCAATGCCAGCGACCCGAGCAGAATCCAGATGTCGCACCGCGCGGCCACGCGGCGCAACGCCGCGAGCGTCTCGTCCTGTTCCTCGACAGCAAGTACCTTGTCTTGGTGCGCCCGGCTCGTGGAAACGCAGTTTGTCACTTCTGGCGTCAGGACGAGCCTTGCGCCGGCTTCCGCGGCGTCCTCCACGAGACGGGACACTGTCCGCAGGTTATCCTGCGGATCGTCGGACGAGTTCAGTTGAAGAAGGGCGGCCTTCATTGCGCGTCCAGCAACGGATCCAGCCTCCCGGCCCGCTCCAATGCCGACAGGTCGTCATACCCGCCCACGTGGCAGTCCCCGACGAATACCTGCGGAACCGTGCGGCGTCCGTTGGCGCGTCGCATCATTTCCTGCCTTGTCTCCGGCTTGCCCATCACGTCAATCTCGGCGAACGGCACGCCCTTGCCGGCCAGCAGGCGCTTTGCCGCATGGCAATATCCGCAAAGTGGCGAAGTATATATCTCGACAGTGCTCATTCCGTCGACCCCGGACAACCTGGGACTACGTAGTGGTTTTTCGCGCTTCCCGCCAGTGCTGGCGCGAAGCGCGGGCGCCGGGGAGCAATTCGGGCGGAAAGCGCGTTGCAATTGCGGCATCCGCTCTTACCTTCGCGATGCCATGCCCGGCCTGCCAGAAATCACCGACCGAAGGGCGCTTGCGCTGCATCGCGCCCGTGCGGCCCGCTTACCGGTGCGATTTCTTCACGAGGAGGCGGCGCTCGAGATCCAGGAGCGGCTCGCAGAGGTGAACAGGGAATTTCGCGCTCCCGTCCTGATCGGGCACGTGACGCCGCCCATCGCGGCGCTGTTTCCGGACTCACGACGCATCGACGACACTCCCGCACTTGCGCTCGATCGCGAAGCCCACGACCTGGCCCTTCACTGCTTTGGCCTGCATTGGGCCGACGACCCGGTTGGCCAGATCGTCCAGTCCCGGCTCGCGCTCGTGCCCGACGGAATGTTCCTCGGCGTGACGTTCGGCGGCGCTACGCTGCACGAGCTCCGCGCGTCGCTTGCCGAGGCAGAAACCCGCATTTCGGGCGGCCTTTCCCCGCGCGTCCTTCCGATGGCAGACATTGCCAGCCTTGGCGGTCTGCTTCAACGCGCCGGCCTTGCTCTTCCCGTCGCCGACAGCGTCAGCATGACGGTCCGCTACCCCGACATCGCCAAGCTGGCCAAGGACCTGCGAGGCATGGGCGAGACCAACGCTCTTGCGACCCGCCGCACGTCCTTGCCTTCCCGGGAGATCTTTCGCGAAACCGAGAGAATCTACCGACGGAACTTTTCCGATGACGGCCATTTGGTCGCGACGTTCGAAATGGTCTTCCTGACCGGCTGGGCTCCCTCCGCAAACCAGCAAAGGCCGCTCCGGCCCGGAACTGCCGACATCCGGCTCGCGGAGGCCCTTGGCGTGACGGAATCCCGGCTGAAGCGATAGTCCGCTCCGAGGACTTGCCCGTCCGCGGGTCCGTGGCGCGGCTGGACAAGAACGGGCGGCTGTGATGGATGGCGGGACGATGACAAAGGACAGCGCCCAATTGCCACCAGGCCACCCGGAAGTGCTGCCGGAAAGAACCGGCGTGCTTCTGGCGAATCTCGGCACGCCCGACGGGCACGATTACTGGTCGATGCGGCGCTACCTGAACGAGTTTCTTTCAGACCGCAGGGTCATCGACTACGCGCCGTGGAAATGGCAGCCGCTGCTTCAGGCCGTGATTCTCTCACGCCGCCCTTTCACGTCCGGGGCAGCCTACAAGTCCATTTGGAACGAAGAGGCTGACGAAAGCCCGCTCATGACGATTACCAAGGCGCAGACCGCCAAGATGAAGTCCGTGCTTGCCAAGCGCTACGGCGAAAGTGTCATCGTCGATTTCTGCATGCGGTACGGCAATCCCTCGACGCGATCGAAAGTCCGTTCGTTCATCGACCTCGGGTGTCGACGGATTCTCTTCTTTCCTCTCTATCCCCAATATGCCGGCGCAACGACCGCCTCGGCGAACGACCAGTTCTTTCGTTCGCTCATGGCGGAGAAATGGCAGCCAGCGACCCGCACCGTTTCGGCATATTTCGATCATCCGTCCTATATCGAGGCGCTGGCCCGCTCGGTCGAGCGCGCCGTGGCTGCGTCGAACGCCGCGCCTGAAATCCTTGTCTGTTCCTATCACGGCATGCCCGAGCGCTACCTGACGGAAGGCGACCCGTATCACTGCCAGTGCCAGAAGACGACGCGTCTCCTGAATGAACGCCTGGGCTGGCCGGAGAACCGAATTGTCACGACCTTCCAGTCCCGATTCGGCCCCGAAGAATGGCTCAGACCCTATACGGTCGACAAGGTGGCAGACCTTGCGAAGTCCGGGCGGAAGAACATTGCCGTGGTCGCGCCCGCATTTGCGGCCGACTGCATCGAGACGCTTGAGGAAATCAACGGCGAGATCCGCGAGAGCTTCGAGAATGCCGGGGGCGAGAGTTTCTGCTACATTCCCTGCCTCAACGACGACGATGCCCACATGGAGGCGCTTGCGGAAATCATCGGAGAACACATCGGGGGATGGGCCGACTGACCTTCGGCACGGCGGCGCAACCGTCTTCAGATCACCAAGACCTTCGTCCCGATTTTCGCGAGGTCGTAAAGTTCCGAGATATGTTCGTTATACAGGCCGATGCAGCCATTCGATGACCGGCGGCCGATCTTGCGCGTGTCATGGGTGCCGTGGATGCGATAGTAGGTCCAGCTCAGATATATCGCATGCGTTCCGAGCGGATTGTCCGGCCCGGGCGGCACGTAGTCCGGCCATTCGGGATTCCGTTCCTTCATCGCCGGCGTCGGTCGCCAGTCCGGACCCTCGACCTTCCCCACGACCCGCGTGTGTCCCCTTCGGGTCAGGTCTTCCGACATCGGTACGCTGGTAGGGTAGAGCTTGTAGATTGACTGGTCGTCATTCCAGTAGTGAAGCGCGCGCGCGGATATGTCCACGAGGATCGCGCCATTGCGAGTGTTGTCGAAGTAGGGCTGCCAGTCCAGAGCCCGGAAGCCCGACGCATTCCGCCGCACCTTTCCCGCGACCGAACCCCGAAACTCGGTTGTACCTTCCTGGGCAATCGCCGGCGTGGCGATCGCCGCCGCGGAAGCCGCCATGAACGCGCGGCGCGTAAAAGGATCGCGTGTCAAGGCCTCCTCCTCGTTCGACGTTTCAATTTGGCAGCGAACATAGGGGAAGTGCCGGCCGAACTCAATTCACAGTGGCGTCACATCGCTGATCGAGTGTCTCGACGTTTGAACAGGAGGAAACATGCAGGTATTGACGGATCACCTCTGTGATGGCGGTCAAAGATGTTTCGTGCGTGCCTGCTGATTGCTGCCCTGGTCCTCGCATCCTGCGAGGAGAACGAACCGGTGTTCGGGCCGGACGGAAGGCCGGTGCCGCAAGCCTACCAGATCAGTGACGGCGACCGGGCCCGGATCCAGTTCCGCATGCTTGATTCAGTCAACGTCCTGCGTCAGGCGCGAGGGTTGGAGCCAGTCAGCCTGTCTGCGCACCTCAACGCCGCTGCAAAGACCCATGCACTTGACATGTCGGTCCAGAACCGGCCCTGGCATTTCGGTTCTGACGGCTCCAGCCCACTGGATCGCGTTGCCCGCGCCGGGTATCCGGGCCAGCTCATCGGCGAAAACATATCCGAAACCTATGAGACCGAGATCGAGACGCTCTCGGCGTGGATGGAGAAGCCCGAGGCCCGGCAAGTGATCCTTGATCCACGTGCCCGTGACATCGGCTTTGCCTGGCACCAGGAGTCTTCGGGCAAGATCTGGTGGACTCTTGTCATGGGCAAGCCGGAAACGGGGTCTCAAGACGGCAGAGAAGGCGAAACCGCAACGGCATCGCAATAGCGGCGCGTCAGCGGTAGATGTGGACCGGCGTTCCGTATTGCACCATTGCGTACACTTCCTCCATCTCGGAGTTGGTGACGGCAATGCAGCCCCATGTCCAGTCGGCCCGCCGACGAATGGCCCGCCAGAAGTTCCAGGGCCCTTGGCCGTGAATGAAAATGTCGCCGCCGGGATTGACGCCCCTTGCATTGGCTTCGGCGAAGTCTTCCTCGTTGGGATAGTTGATGCCCAACGAAAGGTGGAACTTGCTCTTTGGGTTGCGCCGGTTCACGTAATAGGAGCCTTCCGGCGTCTTCCCGTCACCCTCTTCCTTCTTGTCGCCTTCCGGCGCAAAGCCCAGACCGACCTTGTACGACTTGAGGACCTTGTCTCCGTGATGGAGATCCATGGTCCGGGCGCCCTTGTGGACGGTGACATGAGTCACCTTCGGCCCGTCATAGCGCCGAAACTTTGACGCGCAGCCTGCCAGCGAGACGACAAGCGCAGCCAGCACGCAGAATCTGAAAGCCGCTCGCATGTTCTACCTGAATTCTGCCTCGCTTGGAACAATAGACGAAAGCCGCAATGAAGGAAACCGTTTGCATCATGACAGCCGGTTCCGGGCCCAAGTGCGAGGACACATGATCCAACACGGCCTGCCCTGCCCTGCAAGCTGAAAGCGCCGATGGCTCGGTGATCCTGGTCGATCCGCGCGGCATCTCCCGGAGATGCAGCGGATGCGGGGCAGAGTCGGACAGGCCGAAGACGCTCGCGGCAAATCTGGTTGCCGTGCGTCACCGACAGGGCCGGTTGCTGGGGAGGATGGAAGGGCTTGGCTTCGGTCTTCGCAACGAAGCGATGCTGCGCACCCTGACGCAGGATGTCGTGAAATCCAGTGAAATCGAAGGCGAAACTCTCGGGGATTATATACCTAAGTGACCATTGGCCAGAAAGATGTTGCTGTTTCGTTCTGGCCGGTCATGATGCGCGGGCGGGTGCCGGAAACGCCCGGTCCCCGGAAGCTCACGCAGGAGCGAACACGTGGCCCTGAC
>JAPPCV010000148.1 GCA_028824715.1 Boseongicola sp.
GCAGGGACAAGGGCTTGCGCACGTTCGATCCCGTTTTGTTCTCCCTGAAGGTCCGTCTAGCCCTGCCGGGTCATGACGGACCAGGCGGAACGACGCGGGCACCTCGCGGGCACGTCGCGGCATTTCGGCCCCGCGTCGGCACAGTCTCCGATTGGCGGCGCCTTGCGGACATGGCGGCAGCGTCCCGGATGGCTGCGATCCCGCATAGGTAGCGGTTTGACAGACGTCGCGCCCTTGGCCGGCGAGCTTGCGGAGAGCCTTCGTTCGTCGGTGCGGGCGGTTGGCTGCAGGGCTCTTGGAGGCGCAGGCAACGTTGTCCAACCAGGTGCCGGAGATTGTCATGCCGCCAACCCTCGTCGGGATTCGCGATCTGCTCATCCACATGGCAACCACGGCGCGGGAGCGTGAGGTCGGGGCACGCTGGTCGCGGGCGAGCGTGTGCGCGGAATGACGGCCATTGCCTGCTGCCGGATCCGGAAAAAGCTGTCCTGGCGCATGGCTGGGGCCGCAGGGTTCTCGACGGCGTGCGGTTGATCTCAGGACAGGATCGCTGCATCGAGCGGGACGACGCGGGACGCAGGGAGCTTCTTCGTGGCGTGACCTGCCTTGGCCGGTGCCCGATCCGGGCCGGTGCGTGCTGTTCGCATATTGCGGGCCGAGCCCGCGGGCGTCTCCTGCCACCGATGCCGCACGATTTCGAGGCGCACGACGGGCTCTGGCCGTTCCTTGTGGAGAGCTTTGTCGATGAAGTGTATGGTGGCCCATGCCTGCGGCCAGCCAGTTTCCGGTCCGCGGGCAAGTCGACTGGTCGAGGCCGAAGGGACTTGGCCAGGCGGCGCCGACGGACCGAGATGATGGTTTCGATGGACAAGACGGAACGTGCTTGGCGAAGCAAGTTCGGCGTGGATTGCGTGGATCATGCTTCGGTGCGGCCAAATTTGGGTTTGGGGGCTCGCTTGGGAGACAAACGCCTGTCTGCGCTTCGTGCGAAGAGCGCCGAACTGTTGGCGGCTTGCCCCGAACCGAAGTTCGGTGTCGGCATCGCCGCCATCCATGTGGTGGTCGTCAGGCGCATCATGGCCATGACGCCTTTTGGACGTCGATTGCCCAAGTTCGGTTCAGGGTTGATGTTTTCAGTTCACCAAGCGGTCCTCCTGCACGACCATGCACTGCTGCGCGACACGAGGGCTCCGGACCGGATCGGCGGTGCGGTGCGCGTCGGGGGATCGTCTCGGTCGCTGGCGCGTTCGCAAGCACGTTTCGGAGTCAGGAATCCAGATCATGTTGTACCAGCAGATCCGGCTCTCGATCGTGTCTCATGGCCAGCGCGTCGGACGCAGCGCAGGCCAGTGGCGTGCCTCGCCCCACGAGGCATGACCTGTTGCAATGCACGCTTGTCATGACATTGCAGGGCGAGGCGTGAAAGTCGTCGACAGGCCTGCGTCCTGCTTTGGGGACCGGCGATCCGGGGCTCAGATAGAACTGGTCGTGATTCACTATACCGCAATGGAGAGTGCCGAGGCGGCGCTTGACCGCCTCTGCGACGGTGAATTCGAAGTCTCTGCGCATTACCTGGTAGGGCGGGACGGAACGGTGTTTCGGATGGTTTGCGAGGACAAGCGGGCCTGGCACGCGGGCGCCGGCTCCTGGGCGGGGCGCGGTGACGTGAATTCCCGTTCCATCGGGATCGAACTCGACAATGACGGCACGTCGCAATTCACGGAACCGCTAATGGTAAGTCTGGAAGTTCTGCTCGCTGACATTCTGCACCGTCATGGCCTGCCTCCGCGGGCGGTGATCGGGCACTCCGACATGGCCCCCGGCCGCAAGAGCGACCCTGGGCGGCATTTCGACTGGCGGCGGCTGTCCGAGAAGGGTCTCTCGGTCTGGCCGGCACATTTGTCGGGCGGCGACTTCATGCGAGATGCCGCTGCGTTCGGCTACCCGGTGGACGTGGGGGAAAGCGCCATTTTGTCCGCCTTCCGCCAGCGCTTCAATCCGAATGCGAGTGGTTGCCTGTCGAAGGATGATGAGGCGCTCATGGCAGGGCTGGCACGAGGGTTTCCGGCAGAGATCGCATGACGCCCATCCGGCGCGTGTGTAACGCGTCTGATCTGCCTTGTGGCTTCCTTGCGCACGCATCCGTTCTTCGAAAAGGCTTTGGGACGAGGTTGCCATGGCATCGAGAATTCCAGCGCTTTTCGGGGTCGCGGTGGACCCGCGCGACGATGTCCGGCTCGCACATTTCTTCCTTGTCGTCGTCAAACGCAAGGACCTGCGAATCTTCCGGAACTTGTTGGTGGTCGATTGATTGACAGATTGGCTGGGGCGTCCCGTCATCTGGTCACGACCTTGCCATGGATGCGGATTCTGGCACTTTCGGGACCAGACTCTTGGGTAGAGGCAGTTGCAGAGCGATCGTCCAGCCAGCGTGTCCCGTCGGCGCTTCACTGCCACCCCGACCGCACACAGGCACCATGCGTCGACTTCCCGAAGTCCGGCCAGCTGCGCTTCCGCAGAGCCATCAAGGCACGTCCTTGCCTGCGCCTGGGCCAAGATGCCCGCTCGTGCGGCGCCTCAGTGCATTCATCGCGGCCCCTGGGCAAACCTCCGCGTCTTTGCGAGAAGGCATTCCCTCAGAGGGTCCAGTGCGGATCCCAGGCGCCCGTCGGGCCGCCGCGGCGGGCGTCACCGGACTGCATCGCTGCAACTGCACGAGATTGCAGGTCGTTCGAGAAGGCAATTGGCATTCGCGCCAGCCTCATGAATTTCGAAGCGCACGTCGAATCAGGCTTCAGCGTCCTTGGGATCCCTGACGATTCTGGGCAGGTCGGGCATGTTCTAGCTGACGCGTCGGCCGTTGACCCAAACGCTGATGACAGCATGGGTTGAAGCGATCGACCGAAGCCGGACGAGGTCCGCCCGTTTTCCTGTGGAAATTGCGCCACGATCTTTGAGACCGGCCGCTTGAGCAGGGGCTTGGCTGATGCATCTGATGGCGCGGGGAAGATCCTGCCACATCTCGGCGAGCCGGAAGGCCGCCAGCAATGATGCAGAGGGCACGTAGTCGGAAGACACGATGTCCAGCAGATCACGCTTGGCCAGAACAAGCGCTGAGACATTGCTGTAGTGTGAGCCGCCACAAATGATGTTCGGACCCCCCAACATGATCGCAATGCCCGCCTCGCGGCAGGCTTCGGCAGCCTCAATCGTCGTCGGGAACTCTGCAAGGCGAACTCCGTGCGCTGCGGAAACGGCGACTTGGTCAGCTGTGGTGTCGTCGTGACTGGCAAGCACCGCGCCGAGGCGCTTGGCATCCTGGATGGCCATTGCTTCGTGCTTGTCGCCGTGCCTTTCCCGCAGCGCCCGTAGACGGGCCACATGATCGTCAAATTCCTTGTCGTTCATGTCTTTCCTCTTGGCGACATGCGCTTTCATCTTGCTGAGGTCCCTGAACTGCCGCTGGCCGGGCGTGTGATCAGTCAGGCTGACGATGCCCACCCGGTCTTCCGGGCCGAATTCGGCCAGTTCGTCCATCAGGGTTTCCGAGCACACTTCGGCGCGCAGATGCAGGAAGTGGCTGATCTTCAATGCACCTTCGGATCGAAGCTCGAGCAATTCATGCGACAGTCCACGCGCGTAGCGCAGGTACCGGGCCTTGCCGGACGGTATCGAGCCCACGCGCATCGCGTCGAACACCGTCGTGATGCCCGTGGAAGCGAGTTCACGGTCGTGGGCCAGGATCGCCGGTGCGTGTGGCCAAGGGACATTTGACCGTGGTTCGATATGCCGCTCAAGATTGTCGGTATGGAGTTCCACAAGCCCGGGGATCAGAAAATCGCCCGCAAAATCGATTGCGCCATCGGGAACATGGCCGGATTCTTCAATCGAGGTAATGGCTCCCTGTTCAATCGTGACGCTGCCCGTGATGACGCGGTCCTCAAGCACGACACGTGCGTTGGCGAGGCAGGTGTTTTCTGTCACATCCGCGTCATGTTGCCGGGATGGCACGGAATCTGGGAACGGTGAATTCATGTCCGGACACTCACGTTTTGGAATTTACCATCTGCCGCCAATGGGTTCGATTGCCGAATTCGGGGCTCATTGGCTGGGCTGGGACATCGACCTTGGCCACACCTGCGATAGACCGGATGTCGCCGGGATTGAAGACACCACCTTTGCAGCCGGCAAATATGGGTTTCATGGCACGCTGATGCCACCATTCTGATTGGCTGAAGGCATCGCGCCAGAGGCGCTTGAGGCCGCGGTTGAGGGCATCGCCGAGCGCCACTCGCCGATTCGACTGCGATGCCGTGAATTGTCCGTGATCGATCGGTTTCCGGCGTTGACCCCGGTGGGTGATGCGCGCGCACTTCAGGAATTGGGGCGTGACATAGTTGCAGACCCGGACCAGATGCGCGCACCGCCCACGACTGCCGAGCTTGCGTGCCGCCGCGCCGCCGGGCTGACAATCAACCAGGCCAACTTTCTGCGATGGGGATACCCCTGCGCGACGGATGAGTTTCGGTTTGGAAATCATATGCTTGACAAGACTGGCGGTCTGGCCGCCGCACGCATTGATTTCACGGGTCAGTGGAAGTTGCCAACGCAGACGCTCGCCGTGCAGACGCGCCAATCCCGGGCGCCTCGTCCTTCCCCCGCCCTGCCGTCAAGGGCAAGCGCGGGGATGTCCTTCGCCGCGTTGATGTCGGCATGGGCCGCGCGGCCGCAGGCCAAGCAGCGGAATTTCGCCCGAGTACTGCGGTCGCGATTGCGCTCGTCCTTCGCACCGCACTCGTGGCATGTCTGGCTCGTGTCCTTCGCTGGAACCGCGATCAGGTTCGCGGCCTTGCATTCCAGCATCCGCTTCAGCGCCGTCCAGCCCGTGTCCAGGATGCCGCGGTTGGTGCCGGATGCTTCTGCGCCACCCTCTTGCCTGGCTTCTCGACGGTGCCCTTCGCGGAGCGCGTCATCCCCTTCACGTTCAGCCCCTCGACGGCGACGGTTCCCGCCTTCGCCGCCAGTTTCCGGCTCACGTCGTGATGCCAGTTCCGCCGCCGGCTCGCGATCCTGCGGCGCACCCGCGCAAGATGCCGCTTCGTCCGCTCGCGCCGGCGGCGGGCCTTGCGCCGGCGGGACAGCTTCCGCTGCAGCCTTCGGGACCGCGCCTCCAGCCGCGCCATGTCCGGCATGACGCAAAGCTCGCCGTCGCTGTCCGCGACCTGGCCCCCGTTCCTGTCGAGGCCGACGGCGCGGCCGTTGCCGGCGGGTTCCCCGACCTCGACCGAGAGGCAGACGACCGCGTGCCACTTGCCGCCGACGCGCTTCAGTACGACGGAGACCGGCTTCGCGCCGGGGTATGGGTTGCCGCCCTTCCTGCGGACCGCCATGTTCCCGAAGCCGGGAACGTGCAGCCTGCCGTCCCTGACCTTCACCCCGAAGACGACGCTGATGCCGTCGAAGCGGGCGCGCCCCTTGAATCTCGGGAACCCCGGCGTCTCCCCGTTCCTCACGCGCCGGAAGAAGTGCTTGTACGCCTCGTCCAGCCGCTTGAGAGTGCCGCGCTGGACCGCCACCGGGCATTCCGCCATCCCCGGAACGTCCCGACGGCACTTCGTCAGCGCCTTGCACTGGTCGAAGAAAGTCAGCGACTTGCCCGTCTTCGGGTGGCAGTCGATGCGCTCCTCCGGGCGGCGTTGCAGAGCTGGCGCTGGTCCTCGATCGTCCGCTCGAGCCGACGCCATGCGCTCCGCCTCTGGGGGAGCAGGCGGTAGACGACCTGCCTGTGCGTGGCGACGAGGGCCATGCGGTCGTTCCTCCGGTCTGCGATGGGGAGAGGACGCCGGGAGTGTTCCTGCCACGCAGCATGATTGCGCCGGGATTGCGTGACAAGCAGAATGTTCCCTTTTTATTCTCCTGCAAGCGAAACCGTACGGATGGGCGGGACACCCGGACGCGCGCGCACGTGATCCCCGTCCTCGCTGGCATCGTTCGCGCGGACTCCACGTCTGGTGCCGTGTGCCGTGCCGGAGGAGCTGACGGGCGGTCTGGTTAAGCATATGAGCCCCTTCGGTTTCACATGGACCTGACGGACAAGCTGACTGGCATGCAGCGCTCCCTTGCAGAGGCTGCAGTCCGCGAACTGCTTCCAGAGCTGCCGCAGCCATTTGACATGTCCGAGATTGCGCTCGTGGGTGAGCGGACGGATGGAATGTTCCAAACCCAGCATCGATTTGCCCTGACCGGCTGAATCATTCGAATGGGATGCCGGTTGCCCAAGTCTGCCCGCCAAGCATTTGCAATTCTCGCGACTTGCTTGGTGGAATCAATGCCCGTATGTAACGCATTGCGGATGGCTGGATGGCCGCGAAACGAAGGTTTCGAGGAAAGTCCGGACTCCACGGAGCGACGGTGCCGGGTAATTCCCGGCCGGGGAAACCCGAGGGATAGCGCCACAGAGAACAGACGGCCTCGCAAGCGGGGCAATGGTGAAACGGTGAGGTAAGAGCTCACCGCGGGACTGGCAACAGTACCGGCACGGCAAGCCCCACCGGGAGCAATGCCGAATAGGGGTCTCGCATGGACACGCTTCGGTTCAGGGACCCGGGTAGGCAGCATGACCCTTCCGGCAACGGCGGGGCAAGATGAATGGTCATCACCCCGGAAACGGGGCACAGAATCCGGCTTACAAGCCATCCGTACCTTGTCTTCGGAATGCGCTGCTCGCAACTGGCAAATGCTGCGATTGTGTTTGGATGCCGTCGGCCGCATCAGGAACAAGACGTTCAAGGCCAGGCCTGCGCAGACAACCGGACGCACGCCAAGTTCAGCACCGTTCCCGAATCGAATCCAGTTGACACCCCATGCTTGGCGTCTAAAACCCGGGCTGCGAGAATTCCGGCTCGGTTCCTTCAGGGCCGGGCCCGAGAGGAGAGACGCAATGGCGAAGCCGACGACGATCAAGATTCGTCTGAATTCGACAGCAGACACGGGCCATTTCTACGTGACCAAGAAGAACGCCCGAACGATGACCGAGAAGATGACGGTGCGGAAGTACGACCCGGTCGCCCGAAGGCACGTCGAATACAGGGAAGGCAAGATCAAGTAGGCGTCCGGCATGCCCGTGCCGGCATCGGTCCGGGCTGCGCGGAGCCTCAGGGTCCACCGCTACAGGAGCGACCGAACCTTTGCAGCGACGTTTTCTGCCGTGATTCCGAAATGGCGGTACAGGTCGCCGGCCGGAGCGGAAGCGCCGAATCCCTCCATGCCCACGAACCCGTCGCGTCCTGCGCGGCCACGCTCGCCAAGAAGCCACCTGTCCCAGCCTTGACGCACGCCCGCCTCTATGGCGACGCGGACCGCGCCCGCGGGCAGCACTCGTCTGCGGTAGGCTTCGTGCTGCTCGGCGAAAAGCTCTGCGCAAGGCATAGAAACCACGCTGGTGCCAATTCCCTCCGCTTCCAGAAGCGACCGTGCTTCCAGCGCAACGGACACCTCGGATCCGGTGGCGATCAGGACCGCCTTTCGGCGGCCTGAACCGGGACGAGCCAAGGTGTAGGCACCCATGGCCGTGAGGTTTCTTGACTTGTGCTGTGTTCGCACGGTCGGCAGGCCCTGGCGCGAGAGTGCCAGAACCGTTGGGGTTCGCCGTGACGAAAGCGCGATTTCCCACGCCTCGGCGGTTTCGACAGCATCAGCGGGCCGGATCACGCGGCAATTTGGAGTTGCGCGCAACATCGCCAGATGCTCGACGGGCTGGTGGGTGGGGCCATCCTCGCCCAACCCGATCGAATCGTGAGTCATCACGTAAGTCACGGGGAGGCCCATGAGCGCCGACAGCCGAACTGCCCCTCTGGCGTAGTCGGTGAAGCAAAGAAACGTGCCGCCATAGGGCCTGACACCGCCATGGAGCGCCATGCCGACCATCGCGGCCGCCATGCCGTGTTCGCGGATCCCGTAGTGGATGTAGCGGCCCTTGCGATTCGTCGAGTCGAATATTCCAAGATCCGGAGTCTTCGTGTTGTTCGATCCGGTCAGGTCGGCCGACCCTCCGATGGTTTCGGCCACGGACGGGTTGATCACCTCCAGCGCCATTTCCGACGCCTTGCGGGTCGCCACCTTGGGCTGCTCGTTCGACAGGGACTTTTTCAGGGCCCGGACGACGGGGACCAACCGCTTGTGCGTGCCTCCCGACATTATCCGGTTGAAGTCCGCCTGGCGCGAAGCCGAAAGCGTCGCAAAGCGGTTCTGCCACGCCTTGCGGGCCTCGCCGCCGCGGCGGCCGATGATTCGCCAGGAATCAAGGATGGAACCGGGCAGATCGAACGGTGCATGTTGCCAGCCGTAGACGGCTCGCGTGGCCTCGATCTCGTCCTGGCCAAGGGGCGAACCATGTGCCGAGGCGGTGCCCTGCTTGGTGGGTGCGCCGAAGCCAATGACGGTCTTGCACGCGACCATCACTGGCCTTTTCGACTTGCGGGCCTTGCTCAGCGCACGGTCGATGTCCTCGGGATCGTGCGCATCGCATTCCAGGACCTCCCAACCCGAAGCTTGAAAGCGCCGCTTCTGGTCCGTGGCGTCCGAAAGCGCGATGTTGCCGTCAATCGAGATGTCGTTGTCGTCCCAAAGCACGATCAGCCTTGAGAGTCGCTGCATGCCCGCAAGTCCGATCGCCTCCTGGCTCAAACCTTCCATCAGGCATCCATCGCCGGCGATGACATAGGTGAAATGGTTGACGACCTTCTTTCCGAAACGTGCCCGGAGAGCTTCTTCTGCAATTGCGAATCCGACCGCGTTCGCAAGTCCCTGGCCAAGCGGTCCGGTCGTCGTTTCGATCCCCTTGGCATGGCCGTGTTCGGGATGACCTGCCGTGATGGAGCCAAGCTGGCGAAATCGCTTGATCTGATCGAGCGTCATGTCCTCGTAGCCGGTGAGATGGAGCAACGCATAGAGGAGCATCGAGCCATGGCCCGCAGAAAGGATGAAGCGGTCGCGATCCGGCCATTCCGGGTCGGCCGCATCGAACTTGAGATGCCTTTCGAAGAGGACCGTCGCCACGTCCGCCATGCCCATGGGCATCCCGGGGTGGCCTGAATTGGCGGCCTGGACCGCATCCATGGCGAGCACGCGAATTGCAGCTGCGCGCGCGAAATGGTCCGGATGCAGTTCCTTCAGGGTCTCGATGTCCATGCTGCCGCCCTTGGCTGGTCCATATCGCCTAGGTTCTTAGCAGCCAGCCTGCCGAACGCAAGGCGAGCCGAGGCGCAACATTCGGAAAGTGGGTGAAACTGTCGCTGCATGCGCTATGCTCCGGGCGGGCCCTGTTGTCTGCCGTCGATTCGCGATCCAGGCATCACGTGCTCGGCAGAGAATTCGCAAGCCAGGAGCAATCATGAGTGACACGTCCGAACTTGAAGGCAGAATCCTTTCCGCGCTGGACAGGACGGAGCTGGCGTTGGACGGGATAGGCCCGAACGCCGAAGGTGATGGCCGGGACGGCGTCATTGAAGGCCTCAAGGCAGACGTGACGCGTTTGCAGGAGGCGCTCAGGACGCGGGATGCCCTGCTTCAGCAGATGCGGGCGGTGAACCGGAATCTCAGGGAATCGAACGCTGCGCTTCGCGCGGCCCACGCCGGTGGGCAGATGCAGGCGGATCTTCTGAATTTCGCACTGGAAGGCGAACTGGCCGGCCTTCGTGCCACTCGCGAAGTGGAGAAGGCGGAGATCGAAGAAGTCCTGGCGATGCTCGAACCTGTGCTGAAGGAGGCTGGATGATGCCCGAGGTTTCGATTCGGATCGGCGAACGGCTCTTCAAGGTGTCGTGCCAGGACGGCGAAGAGAGTGCCCTTCATCAGGCTGCCGGGCTGCTTAACACCGAAGCCAAGACGCTTGAGGGCCAGTCCCGGCGTCTTCCCGAAGGCCAGATGCTCCTGATGGCCGGGCTCATGGTGGCGGACAAGCATGTCGCTGCCGCAAGCGAAAGGCGGCAGCTGGAGGAAGCGGTCGCCCGGCAGGAGGCCCGAATCAAGGATCTGGAAGGTCAGGTCGAGCATGGGCGGATGCAGGCCGCGCCACACGACGACAGGGTGTCTGAAGCCTTGGCCAGGATTGCCGAACGAATGGAAGCACTGGCGGAGTTGGCCGAAAGGAAGTCAGGCGCCCACGCATAGCTGACGCCGGTTGCGGAGCCTGAATCAAGAAGGCTACGAATCGCAGGATGAATTGAATCCGACCCGCCCACAGGCGTTGCGGAAGCCGATCAGGCTTCGACCTGATCCTCGATGCCTTCAGTTGCAAGCCCGTCGAGACGTGGCATCAGGTTGAGAAGCGATCGCGTGTAGTCTTCCCGCGGCGAGGCAAAGAGTGCCTCTGCATCCTGGATTTCCACCAGGCGACCGTCCTGCATGACGGCAACGCGATCACACATCTGTCGCACCACCGGCAGGTCGTGCGAGATGAACAGCATCGTGAGGCGCAAGTGCTCCTGCAGGTCCTTCAGGATGTTGAGTATCTGTGCCTGGATCGAGACATCGAGGGCGGATGTCGGCTCGTCGCAGATCAGGAATTTCGGTTGCGTTGCCAGGGCCCGGGCAATGGAGATTCGCTGGCGCTGGCCGCCGGAAAACTCGTGCGGATACTTGAAGCCCGCGGCTGCGCCAAGCCCGACATGTTCGAGCAGCTCGTCGACCCTGTGTCGCAGCGCCTTGCCGGAAAGCAGCCCGTGATGGAGTGCGGGTTCGGCAACGATGGCGTCCACCCGCATGCGAGGATTGAGGGACGAGTACGGATCCTGGAAGATCATCTGGATCTGACGGCGGTACCAGGCGAGGGAGCCGGTGCCGGTGACAGGTTGTCCGCCATACAGGATCGTGCCGCCGTCGGCCCTGTAGAGCCCGGCAATCATGCGTGCGACCGTGGACTTGCCGGAACCCGACTCGCCGACGATTCCGAACACCTCGCCCTGTCGAATGTCGAAACTGACGTTGTTGACAGCGACAAGATATTGCCTCCTGGACGGGATGAAGGAGCGCTTCTGCAGGAAGCGCTTGGTAAGGCCGCTTATCTCGAAGAGCGGCTTGGATGCGTCTGTATCCGCCTTGTGCCAGTTCCGTGCCAGGTCATCGATCCGGAATCTGGTGGCGCGTCCGTCGTAGGAAATGAGCGGAAACCGGTGCAGCTTCACGTTGGGGCGCGGGACGGCTGCGATGAGCGACTTGGTGTAGGGATGGTTCGGCTTGCCCAGGACGAGCCTGGTGGCGCCCGTCTCCACGACCTTGCCCCGGTACATGACGGTGACGCGATCCGTCGTGTCGGCAATGACGCCCATGTCGTGAGTGATGAGGATGACGCCGACCCGGCGCTCGTTCGCGAGTTCCCTGATGAGATCCAGGATCTGAGCCTGGATCGATACGTCGAGCGCGGTAGTCGGCTCGTCGGCGATGATGACATCGGGCTCCGAGCACAGGGCGAGCGCGATGACAACGCGCTGCCGCATGCCGCCGGAGAACTGGTGCGGGTACTGGTCGAGCCGTACCTCGGGTTCCGGGATTCCGACGCGCGCAAGCAGATCTTGCGCCCGCTCGTGCGCTTCAGCGTCGGTCACGCTCAAATGTGTCGTGATGGTTTCCGTCAACTGCTCGCGAATCGTGAAGAGCGGGTTCAGCGAAGTCAGCGGATCCTGGAAGATCATGCTGATCTCGCTCCCGCGCAGGCTCCGCATTGCTGCCCGATCACGTCCCGAAATGATCTCGTTCTTGAGGCGGATCGTGCCGCCCGCGATCCTGCCAGGGCGTTCAAGCAGAGCCATGACGGCCGCCCCGATGGTCGACTTCCCGGCCCCGGATTCGCCTACGAGACCATGTATCTCGCCAGGCTCGACCGTCAGGCTGGCCCCGTCGACGGCAACGAACACCTCCCTTCGTGTCGGGAACTCGACCGTCAGGTCGGCGATGTCGAGAATTGCGCTCATCGGCAGTCCGGCATCGGCTCGCGTTGCCACTGTCCGCCTGCCGGGTTCTCGATCTGGGACATGCCTATCTCAGCTTCGGGTTCAATGCGTCGCGCAGCCAGTCGCCGAGAAGATTCACGGAGAGCGCGAGCGCGAGCAGCGTGCAGGCCGGAAAGAACAGAATCCACCATTCGCCGGAGAAAAGGAATCCCTGGCCGATGCGGATCAGCGTGCCGAGCGAGGGCTGTGTGGGCGGCGCACCGACCCCGAGGAAGGACAGGGTCGCCTCGGCAATGATGGCGAGCGCCAGCGAGATCGTCGCGATCACCAGCACGGGAGAGAGAACGTTCGGCAGGATGTGGCGGATCATGATTGCGGTTCCCGACCTGCCGATGAGTTGGGCGGCCTGCACGTATTCCTTCTTCGTCTCGACCAGCGTCGCGCCACGCACGACCCGCGCAAACTGGACCCAGTCGGACAGGCCGATCGCGAGAATCAGAACCCAGATGGCGATCTGGTCCCGATATTCCACGGGCGTGAACCCCTTGGCGATGCCGAAGATGAGCATGGCGACGAGAATCGCGGGGAAGGTCAGTTGCACGTCGGCGACGCGCATGATGATCGTCTCTGTCCAGCCGCCCCGGTAGCCGGCAATCAGGCCCAGTGTCACGCCGATCACCATGCCGAGCAATACGGCTGCGAAGCCCACCAGAAGCGAGATGCGCATGCCAAAGAGAATGGTCGAGAAGACGTCGCGACCCTGATCGTCGGTGCCGAGCCAGAAGCTCTCTCCGGTGAACGCATTTGGCGTGCCCGGCGCCGTGAACCCGTTCATCAGGTTGAGCGTCGCGGGATCGAACGGGTCGTGCGGCGCGATCAGAGGGGCAAGGAGGGCTCCCGAGACCAGGAGTACGACCACGACGAACGAGACCATGGCGACCGGCGAGTGGCGGAACGCCCATGCGAGATCGCTTTGCCACATCGCCCTGATCCGCAAGGCCGTGGAGTTGATCCGGTCCGGCGCGGTGGGTACGCTGGTCATGTGATGTTCCCCTCGCCGCGGAGCCGCGGGTCGATCGCGACATAGAGGAGATCGACCAAGAGGTTGATTCCGACGAACATGACCGAGATCAGCATCAGGTAGGCCGCCATCACCGGGATGTCGACGAACTGGATGGCATTGATGAAGAGCAGTCCGACGCCCGGCCACTGGAACACGGTTTCGGTGATGATCGCGAAGGCGATGATCGATCCGAGCTGCAAGCCGGTCACTGTGATGACCGGGACGAGCGTGTTCTTCAGCGCATGGCGGAAGTTCACGACTCGCTCGGAGAGTCCCCTGGCGCGGGCAAAGTTGATGTAGTCCTGCCGCAGAACCTCGAGCATCTCGGCGCGCACGAGGCGCATGATCAGAGTCATCTGGTACAAGCCGAGCGTGATTGCAGGCAGTACAAGCGCCTTGAGGCCGCTCGCGGTCAGAAAGCCGGTCGACCATCCGCCGACATGGACCACGTCGCCACGCCCGAAACTGGGAAGCAGGTCGAGTTCCACCGAGAAGACGTAGATCAGCAGGATGCCTATGAGAAACGTGGGAAGACTGACTCCGATGAGCGATCCGGTCATGATCACGTTTGACGCCCAGCCGTCGCGTCGAATCGCGGTGAAGACGCCGAGAACGATGCCGATCACGATCGCGAAGAGACCGCTGACGGCTGCCAGTTCCAGCGTTGCCGGTGCCCGTTCGGCGATGATCTCGGCCACAGGGCGGCCCTGCCTGTAACTGACGCCGAAATTGCCCTGCACCGCGTTCTCGAGAAAGCGCCAGTATTGCACGGGGAACGGCTGATCGAGCCCGAGTTGCGCACGCAGGCGCTCGATGTCGGCCTGCGTGCGCTCCTGGCCAAGCATGTTGTCGATCGGATCGCCCACGAACCGGAACATGGAGAACGCCACGAGGCCGACGATGAGCAGCACGACGACGGACTGGAAGATCCGGCGGATGATGTAGTTCAGCACCTGGCTTCCCCGTGACCGTTGCCGCGAAGGAGGCCCGGGCAGGGAACGAGTCCGGCCCGCCCGAAGGCGGGCCGACGGTGGAGGGTCCGCAAGGTCAGTTGACCCTCACCCAACGCAGGATGAAGAAGTTGTCCGGTCGCTGCGTCAGCTCGACGTTTGCTTGGGCGCCCCAAACGAGCGGCTGGACGTACATCGTCACGTAGGCATGCTCGTCCTGATAGAGCGCGGTCACCTCGTCCAGCATCGCCTGCCGTTTGGTGTCGTCGATCTCTGACTGGATCATCGGCAGGAGCTCATCGATCCTGGCATTCGAGTATCCCCCGAAGTTCCAGCTGCCAAGCTTCTTTTCGCTGTTGGGGGTCGACGCGAGGAACCGGACCGGATGCTCGTGATCGAAGGTGCCCGGTGACCAGCCGAGCATGTACATGTCAAAGTTGTCCTCGCGCAGTTCCGGCCAGTAGTTGCGGACCGGCATCGCGTCGAGTTCGGCCGTGACGCCCACATGAGCCAGCATGCCGACGACGGCCTGGCAGACAGCCTCGTCGTTCAGGTAGCGGTCGTTCGGACACTTGAGACCGAATCCGAACCCGTCAGGATAGCCGGCTTCGGCAAGCAACGCCCGTGCTCGGTCCGGATCGAATGCAGGGCGCATGTCATTTGCCGCGGAGAAGCCTCGCATCGCGGGGCTGACAAGCTGGCTGGCCGGTTCGGCGCTGCCGCGCATGATGGTTTGCAGGATGGCAGGCACGTTGATCGCGCTTGCCACCGCCTCGCGCACGCGCACGTCCCTGAAGGGATTCGGGTCACCTGTGTTGGGGCCGTATTTCAGGGCCTCCGCCTCGTGGGCGAAGCCAAGCATGATGACGCGTGCCTCGATGCCCCGGATGACCGTGACCGCGTCCTGGCCGGACAGCCTTTCGGCGTCCTGGATTGGCACCGGGTTGATCAGGTCGACATCTCCCGAAAGCAGGGCGGCAACGGCCGTGGCCGGGTTCTGGATGGGCAGGAACGTCGCCTCGGTGATGTTGTGCTCGACTTCGCCCCACCAGTCGCCAAAGGGCCGAAGAACTGTCTCCAGTCCGGGCTGACGGCCGCTCAGCACGAAGGCGCCGGTGCCGTTGGCGTTTAGCGTGGCATGGTTTCCCGATTCCTTGTCCGGCCGCTCTGCGCCATTCGCTTCGGCCCAGCCAGCATCCATCATCATCCAGTTGGCGATCGAGTCCGGGAAGATCGGGTTCGGCACGTTGGTCATGACGTCAATCGTGTAGTCGTCGACCTTGATCACGTCCGATACGGTCGCGAACCAGCTGCGCACATCCGACGCTTCCGATGATGCGCGTTCGTAGGAAAAGACCACGTCGTCAGCGTCGAACTCGCTTCCATCGTGGTACGTGACGCCCTGACGGAGGAAGAAGCGCCAGCCCGCCCCGTCGCCGATGGGCTCCCAGCCCGTGGCCAGCGCGGGCTCGATCGACATGTCTCTTCCACGGCGCACGAGGCCCTCGTAGACGTTGTTCAGGAAGCCGAGGACCGGCGCCGAACTCACGGCATGCGGATCCATCGTCTGCGGGTCGGTGGTGCCCGCCCATCTGAAGGTTTCGGCATGCGTGCCTGCTGCGATGCCGGTTGCCAGCAGGAAACCCAGCGCACCAGTTGAAGCTTTTGCTGTCATTTTTTCCCCCTTTGTGTCAGCAGGCGCCACTCTGGCATGATTGTCGCGGATGGCAAGTCGTGGCCACCGCGCATGGCCTCATGCGCCGACACGCGACGGGTGCGCAATGCGTCGAGCCCGGGCAACCGGCGGCACGAGGCCGTGCCAGCGCTGGGTCCGCCTCAGTCGCCGGTTTCTTGATCTCCAGCCATGCGGAGGGTCGACTGACGCGCTTCGCGCCATGCGATGCAAGGCAGGCCTGGGATTTGGGGTGTGGCCTGGCATCGGTTCGTACTGAAGCTCTTGACCTTGGCGGGACCGTACGGCGAACAGGCCGTTTTGCCGGAAGGAGTTACGCAACTTCATCCCGGAATTCCTGGAATGTGACGACCGAAGGGATCGAAGGGCCCTCAATGGGGACGTCATGCGAAAGTCAACTTGGGTCGTCCTGGCCGTTCCGATCCGCGTTGAATGTGACAACGTGGTGCGGGCAGGGCCCGGTCCTGCCATTCCCTGACACGGCAGCGCATGGCTTTGCGCAAGCCGCGCAACGCGGCATCCGCCGCGCATGGTGTGCGGTGGGGTTGGCTCCATCCGGAAACGCGATGCGACCGCTTTCATGGGACACGCGCAAATGGACAACAATCGCGTGTGGCCGGTCGCGTCATGGGCTTCGGTCTTCAATGCGTCCTTCCGGTTCGTTGCCACTTCGCGCGCAGGCGCCGAACAGGCCGAGCGAAGCGCACTGAAGGCGGCAGGAGCGCCTAGAAGGACTTGCAGGAGTCGCTTCCGATGCGACACGACGAGCATAGGTTGAGCAAGTGTCGGCCTGAATCCGCGGCGAGCGGAGAGGCAGAACGATAGCGGAAACTTCTTCGATTTCGATGCCTTGGCAATGACGTGGCGGTCGAGGCAAGGGCCTTGGTTTCGGGCGGGCCGAATCGATCATCTTGGCTGGCCGGGGTTACGGGCGGCGCTGCAACGGTTCCCAACAATGGCGATGCGGACTGATCTGCGACGGGTCCGGGATGCAGGAAGCTGGATCGGCGGCCATCCCCTCGTCACTCGCGCCAGGGCCATGGCGTTCGTCTTCAACCTGCACGTGGACAGGAAGGCGACACTTTGTGGCGCGGCACGGGCATTGCATTGATCCAGGCAACCCTCGCCGCACAAGCCAAGGATCTTGCCGCTATCATGAATATGCTCGCCGCACTGGAGTCCAAGTGAGAATGGAGCGGTGTCCGGCATTTGTCCTCATTCGCAAAATGTGACTTGTCGACATGATCGCCAACTGAAGGCAAGATCGGCATGGCACGAGGGAAGACCGTGCCATTCGATGATGCAAAGGCCGAGTGCCCGGGTGCGGCGGTCGTGGATGACAGCATCACGAGTGCGGTGCTGTAAGCTGCGGCAAGACTGCAGTTCGCGCGCGCGGCAGAGGGACAGGAGGGAAAGACATGATCTGGCTAGTGGCGGGACTTGCAATTTGGTGGGCGGCACATCTCTTCAAGCGCATCGCTCCGGAACGACGCGAGGGAATGGGCAAGACGGGCAAAGGGCTTGTGGCGGCGGCCTTGATCGTCGCGTTGGCCTTGATGGTGGTCGGCTACCGCATGGCCGAGAGCGTGGCCTATTGGGATCCGGGGGCGGCGCTTGTGGGGATCAACAACCTGTTCGTGCTCGCTGCCTTCTACCTGTTTGCAGCGAGCGGGCTGAAGACCGGAGTCACGCGCGTCATCCGCCATCCGCAACTTGTCGGGTTTGCGCTGTGGGCGCTCGCCCACATAATCGTGAATGGAGACCTGCCTTCGCTTGTTCTCTTTGGCGGCTTGCTGGCCTGGGCACTGGCGGAAATTGCCGTCATCAATCGCGCCGCGCCGGATTGGTCGGCTCCGGAGCCGGTGCCGGCACGAAAGGAGGTCATGGCTGCCGTGGGCGCTGCTGCAGTCTTCGCTGCCGCGGCAATTGTACATGGGTGGCTTGGCTACAATCCGTTTGGCTGATCGCAGGCAGGTCGTGAGCGGAGCCGGCAGCGCGTGTCGGAGCGGCATGTCACTCCGTAGAGGCCGGAGGACGAGAGCGTTGCTCTTCCGTTTGGCGGAAAGCCGATGCGCTGCCAGCCGCATGGATTCGGGCGGGAGCACTGTCGCAAACACCTTCGCTCCCGGAACCCGACGCATTCATCTGACGCATTCGCGGAACGCCAGGGGTGAGGTCATGGCGTGTCGATGAACTGGCGGCGTCGTTGCATTTGCTCGGCGTCTCGAGGCCGGAGGTCTCACGGAATTTGCGTGCCATGCTGGGCTGTGTCGATTGGCGACGGGACGGTTGACGCCGGCCCCTTCTTCACGGCGGGCAAGCCTGCCTGGAACCAAGTGGCCAGAATTTCCGGTGGAGACGAGGTTTCGGCCACTTTCCGCTCATCCGTCATGTGGCCTTGAATCGCTCCAGCCGGAGCAGCGTCTTCCCGCATTCGGCGCGCTGGGTCGCGTGCAGAGGCTGAAGGCGGCTCTCGCGCCGCCCTCAGGCCCCGCTTGTTCACTTCAGGCTGAAATACTTGAACTTGGCCGTGTCGTCCGGTGCAACGATGGTCTGGATGTCGGACCTCATGCCCCAGTTCAGCACCTGGTGGTGGATCGGGACGTAGATCTGCTCATCCTGAACCGCCTGCCAGATCTCGGCGATCATGCTGTTGCGTTTCGGCAAGTCGGTCTCGGAAGCGAGCGCCTCGATCTTGGCGTCGAGGCCGGAATTGCCGAAACGCGTGCCGTTCCACGAACCGTATTTCTCGTCCCGAGAATGGACAAGGAAGTTGAAGATGTACTCGGAATCGTAGGTCGGGACGCCCCAGCCGAGCATGTAGAAGTCGGTTTCCAGCTTGTTGATCAGCGGGAAGTGCTGGGCCTTTGGCAAGGCTTCCAGGGTCACCGTGACACCGATCTGCGCCAGCATCCCGACCGCCGCCTGGCAGATGGCCTCGTCGTTGATGTAACGGTCGTTGGGGCAGTTCAGCCGGATCGAGAACCCGTCTCCGTAGCCGGCCTCGGCCATGAGGGCCTTCGCGGCGGCGGCGTCGTGGTCCGGCACCTGGTCGAGCGCGGTGGTCCAGCCGTTGACGAAGGGCGGCATGATGACCCCCGCTGGCTGAGACTGATCACGCATCACGACCTTCATTATGGCGTCGCGGTTGATCGCGATGTTGAATGCCCGTCGCACCCGGATGTCTGCGAACGGGTTCCTTCCGTCGACATTGTCCGTGGCCAGGTCGTCATCGCCGACATTCATCCCGAAGAAGATAACGCGGTTCTGCGGCGCGGTTCGCACGTCAAGCCCATCGCTGGCGGCGACGCGCGACAGGTCTTGCACAGGCACGTCCTGGATGAAGTCAACCTCGCCGGAGAGGAGCGCAGCGACCCGGGTCGCTGCGTTCTGGATCGGCGTATAGACGATTTCCGTCACCTCCATCGGGAATTCGCCCTTGCCCCAGTAGTCCTCGTTGATCGTGAGCACGGTCTTGGTGTCGGGCTCGCGGCTCACGAGCTTGTAGGGACCGGTGCCGTTGGCGTTCTTTGCCGCGTAGGTGTCCTCGCCGCCCTCGTAGTCCTGCACCTTCACCGCGTTGTTCGCTTCGGCCCAGTCCTTGTCGATGATGAAGAGGTTGGTGAGGTTGGACGGCATGATCGGGTTCGGTCCGTTGGTGACGATCTCGAATTCGTACTTGCCGGGCGCGCGCACCTCCCTGACCGAGGCGAGAAGCTCCTTGTAGTCGCTGTCCGGCGTCATGGCGCGGTTGAACGAAAAGACCGCGTCCTCGCTGTCGAACTCCGCGCCGTCGTGGAAGCTCACGCCTTCTCGCAGGTTGAAGACCCAGACGTTCGGATCGCTTTCGGACGGGCCCCACTCGGTGGCCAATGCCGGCACGATCGCGCCGGTCATGTCCCGCATGACCAGCGGTTCCATGATCTGGTGCGCCAGCGCGGAAGTCGGGCCTTCGTTCTGCGCGTGCGGGTCGAGCGTCAGCGAGTCGCCTGCCCGTGCCCAGCGCAGCGCTTCGGCACTTGCTCCCAGCGAAGATGCAGCAAGCAACGCCGCTGCAATTGTCAGACATTTGGTCTGCATGATCTGTCCTCCCTGTTTGACAGGCTGAAGTAATGGCCATGCGCAGGGATTTGCAATGGGGCAATTTCCGCATGTGTGGGACCACGTTCAGAGGCTGAAGGCGGTGTCCGCGACCTTGGGGTCACGTTGACGTCAGTCGAAGCCCTAGTGGTCTAGGCAGTCCGTGCCGTCGGACGCCAAGACGGTCTGGACGTTCGAATTGGGACTTGCATGCATTGCTGGGCAGATCGTTCAGCCGTAATTCGTTCCGCGTCCTTCCCTGCAACCCGGCGACATCTGATGAATGAGCATCCTCGCACGCTCCGGGACGGCCGATTTCCAATCTGGCCGACACGACCTCGCGGTGGAGAATGTTCGGTGTCGCGTCGATCTGGGCTGCGCATGCTTGCGTCCTGACGCTCCTAAGTCAGCCATGCGTGCGAATCTCACTTTAGTCCGCTTCCGGCTTGAATTGCGCCTTGCGCGATTCTCGAGGATCATGACGACGGACATCCTTCCCGTTGCACAACTTCTTCCGGGGTCACGACAGCGACGCCCAACGCGCGAAAGTGCTTGATGTTGCGCGTTATGACAACCAGATCATGGAAATCTGCGACCCCGGCCACCAGGGCGTCGGCCATGCCGGGGCCGTGTCCCGTCGCTAACGCCCGCGCCTCGGCATTCCCGGAGGCTTCGGCTATGGAGACGTCAAGTTCGAGAACCCTGTCGGCATATCCTGCACGAAGTCCCGCTAGCCAGGCGTGAAGTGCAGACGCCTTTGTCGTCGCACCCTTGTGCTCGAGCAATGCAATTCCTTTCCGGATTTCGTGGATTGCGACCACGGAAAGGAACAAGCGGCCTTCTCGATCCCTCTGCTCCAGCCAGTCGGCGAACTTTCCGCCCTCGCCTCGCAGCGGCCTCGCCAGCAACGAAACAACATCCGTGTCGAGAAGAAAGCCCTTCACAGATCAATGCTCCGGGACGGTGTCCGGTTGCGCGTGAGTTTCTCGCCGGGAAACTCCTTGAGATAGGACACGAAGCCGCTCCGTTCACGCAATTGGGACTGCCGAGCCAGTTCGGCCGCCTCAAGCGAGACCACGGCGGCGACCGGCTTGCCATGGCGCGTGATCGTCATGATCTTCCCCTTGATTGCCTCGTCGACCACGTTCGAGAATCCCGTCTTCGCGTCCCTTAGGCTGATCTCTGGCATTTCTCGTTCGCTCCATTGTGGTCATTTGTGACCAGAATAAGGAACGGAAGAGTAGCGTCAACCGGTTTGTGAAATCGACGCGGTTTCACCTTTCGGCGATGCAGCGGGTGATCGCGACACGACCATGTCACGCCTGTGGATACGGCTGCGCTGGAAGGCACTCGACCGGACAACCGAGTTGTCGGATCACGTCCGGAGCGTTGCTCAAGGAGGTTGCTGCGCCGCTCCAAAGGTCATCATGGCGTCAGTCGAAGCTGAAATACTTGAACTTGGCCGTGTCGTCGGACGCAACGATGGTCTGGATGTCGGACCTCATGCCCCAGTTCAGCACCTGGTGGTGGACCGGGACGTAGATCTGTTCGTCCTGAACCGCCTGCCATATCTCGGCAATCATGCGATCGCGCTTGGCCAGGTCGATCTCGGTTGCAAGCGCCTCGATCTTCGCGTCGAGACCGGCGTCACTGAAGCGCGTACCGTTCCATGATCCGTACTTTTCGTCTCGTGAATGAACCAGGAAATTGAAGATGTGCTCGGAATCGTAGGTCTGCACGCCCCAGCCAAGCAGGTAGAAGTCGGTCTCCAGGTTGTTGATCAGCGGGAAGTGCTGAGCCTTTGGCAGCGCCTCCAAGGCAACCGCGATTCCGATCTGCGCCAGCATCCCGACCGCCGCCTGGCAGATGGACTCGTCGTTGACGTAGCGGTCGTTCGGGCAGTTGAGCCGGATGGAGAATCCGTCACCGTAGCCGGCCTCGGCCATAAGTGTCTTTGCGGTCGCGATGTCAGGCACCGGCGCCTTGTCGAGCGCTTCCGTCCAGCCGTTGACGAAGGGTGGCATGATGACTCCCGTCGGCCGGGACTGGTCGCGCATCACGATCTTCTTGATGGCGTCCCGGTTGATCGCGATGTTGATTGCCTGCCGCACGCGGATGTCGGCAAAGGGGTTCCTTCCGTCGACATTGTCCGTGGCCAGGTCGTCATCGCCGACATTCATCCCGAAGAAGATCACGCGATTCTGCAGGGCGGTCCGAACGTCAAGACCGTCGCTGCTCGCGACGCGTGGGATGTCCTGAACCGGGACGTCCTGAATGAAGTCCACCTCGCCGGAGAGGAGCGCGGCGACGCGGGTGGCGCCGTTCATGATCGGCGTGTAGACGATTTCCGTCACCTCCATCGGGAACTCGTCCCTGCCCCAGTAGTCATCGTAGATCGCGAGCACCGTCCTGGTGTCGGGTTCGCGGCTGACGAGCCTGTAGGGGCCGGTTCCGTTGGCGTTCCTGGCGGCGTAGGTGGTCTCGCCGCCCCCGTAGTCCTGCACCTTCACCGCGTTGTTCGCCTCGGCCCAGCTCTTGTCGAGGATGAAGATGTTGGTGAGGTTGGCCGGCATGATCGGGTTCGGTCCGTCGGTCACGATCTCGAACACGTGCCTTGCGGGCGTGCGCACCTCCCTGACCGAAGCGAGAAGCGTCTTGAAGTCGCTGTCCGGTGTCATGGCGCGGTTGAACGAGAAGGCCGCGTCCTCGCTGTCGAATTCCGCGCCGTCGTGGAACCTCACCCCCTCGCGCAGCTTGAAGACCCAGACGTTCGGATCGCTTTCTGACGGACCCCATGCGGTTGCCAGTGCGGGCACGATCTTGCCGGTCATGTCACGGAGGACCAATGGCTCCATGATCTGGTGCGCCAGCGCGGAAGTCGGGCCTTCGTTCTGCGCATGCGGGTCGAGCGTCAGCGAGTCGCCCGCCCGCGCCCAGCGCAGCGTTTCGGCACCTGCTTCCAGCGCCGTCGCCGCCAGCAGTGCGGCGGCCATGGTCAGGCAATTGATCCGCATGAGGAATTCTGTCCGGCCAACGGATTGATCAATAGGTCCACGCATGGAATTGGCAACAGGGATCTGGCTGCGGCGCGACGGGAATTCTGGCCATGCATGGCGCCCTCGAAACAGCCCGGCAAGCAGATTGCAGGAACTGTCCTGCTCGGCCCGATGACGGTCCGGCCTGCAGCGGCGGCATCGACTTTCGGTCTTGCAGACCTCCTGCGTCGTCAGCCATCGGATGCCCGGGCTATTCGCTGTTGTGTTCCCGGATCTTGTCGGCTGCGTCCTTGTCGTAGGAAACGCCCTTTTCGTCGAAGAGCTGGTCCAGTTCGCCCGAGAGGGTCATCTCGGTGACGATGTCGCAGCCGCCGACGAACTCGCCCTTGACGTAGAGCTGCGGAATCGTCGGCCAGTCCGAGTAGTCCTTGATGCCCTGCCGAATGTCTTCATCGGCGAGGACGTTCACGTCCCTGAACTCGACGCCCATGAAATTCAGAACGCCGGCCACGCGGCTCGAAAACCCGCATTGCGGCATCACTTTGGTGCCCTTCATGAACAGCACCACGTCATTGGCGTCGACGGTATCCTTGATCTGATCCTGCGCGGTCATGTCTGTCTCTCTGCGATCGCGGCCATGTTCCTGACAGATAGTCCGCGATTGCCCGAATTGCAAAGAGTCCCAGGCGTCTTTCTGGATCACCGTCCAGGCAGCGGGCTATTCCGGGACCCTGGTGGTCAGTGCCAGCGCGTGCAACTCGCCGTCCGGCCCGTCCATACGGCCCTTCAGCGCGGCATAGACCGCGCGCTGTTGCTCGACACGATTCATGCCACGAAAGCTCTCGTCGATCACCATCGCCGACATGTGGACGCCGTCATCGCCGCCGATCTGAATGGTGGCGTTCGGGAAGCGCTCTCGCAGGAGCGCCTCGATTTCGTGAGCCTGCATCGGCATGGGTCGTTCCCTCGCAATGTCTGCCGCGAATCTAGGGTGCAAGAGCAGGCCCTGCAAGCTGCACGTCGCAATTTGGCTCGCGAGCTCTGCGGTCACTCCAACCGGCATCCGGGAAGCGGTGGCCAGGCCCTGGGGCCGTTGGCTTGCCGTCCGGGCGAACGGGATCATTGAGGTTCCGAGGCGTGCGCCGGGTTCAAAATTGGGTTTGCGTTTTCCCCACGCTAGCTTGAGACATACGCAGGTGATTCCGGAGACCTTCCGAAATTCTGCGGGGACCGACCACGTGACTCCTGGCTCCATCAGACTCGGCGTTGATATCGGCGGGACCTTTACCGACATTGTGCTGGAGCGCGATGTGGAGCAGTTCCTGGCCAAGGTCCTTACCACCTATGCGGCCCCCGAGGACGCGATCGTCGACGGCATGCACCAGGCGTGCGGCAAGGCGGGGATTCGGCCCGGTGACATCGGGCAGATCATTCATGGCACGACGCTGGCGACCAATGCCCTTATCGAACGCAGGGGGGCAAAGACGGCGCTGATCACGACGGAGGGATTTCGTGACGTCATCGAAATGCGCACCGAATCGCGGTTCGAACAATATGACCTGAACCTGATTCTGCCCGAGCCTCTTGCGCCCCGGCAGATGAGGTTCACCGTTCGAGAACGCGTGAGTGCGGGAGGTGACGTGCTGGTCGCACCGGACAGGGGCGAAGTCGAGGCCACGGTTGACCGGATCGCCGAGGCCGGCTTCGAGAGCGTCGCCGTCGGGTTCATCCACTCCTATGCCAACGATGCGCACGAGGTGATGGTGCGAGAGGTCCTGGCCGAACGGATGCCGGATGCCATGGTGTCGCTTTCGTCCGAGGTCAGCCCGCAGATGCGCGAATACGAGCGTTTCAACACCGTGCTGGCAAACGCCTACATCAAGCCGCTCATGCATTCCTATCTCAGCCGCCTCGAAGACCGTCTCACGGCAGAAGGCGTGGGCTGCGACATCTTCCTGATGCACTCTGGCGGCGGGATCATCTCGTTGGAGAATGCCGCCGAGTTTCCCGTTCGCCTGGTCGAATCCGGACCCGCTGGCGGAGCGGTCTATGCGGCTCATGTCGCGGCACGCCAGGGAATCGGGAAGGTGCTGAGCTTCGACATGGGCGGGACAACCGCAAAGATCTGTCTCATCAAGGACCAGACCCCGCGGACATCCCGCGTCTTCGAGGTGGCCCGAACCTACCGGTTCAAGAAGGGCTCGGGCATGCCGATCTCGATCCCCGTGATCGACATGGTCGAGATCGGGGCCGGAGGCGGCAGCCTCGCCCGAGTGGATGCAATGCGACAGATCCGGGTCGGGCCGGAAAGCGCCGGCTCGGAACCGGGACCGGCGTGCTACGGCCGCGGCGGCGAGCGTCCCGGCGTGACGGACGCGGATCTGGTGCTGGGCAGGATCGATCCGGACAACTTTGCCGGCGGATCAATCAAGCTTCGGCCCGGCCTTTCGGAAACGGCCCTCGCGACCCATGTGGGCGACGCGCTTGACATGGCGCTGGACGAGGCCGCCCTCTGCGTGTCGGAAGTCGTGGACGAAAGCATGGCGAACGCGGCACGTGTCCACGCCGTGGAGAACGGCGAAGACCTGAGCGAGTACACGATGATCGCATTCGGCGGCGCCGCACCGCTGCATGCCGGACGGGTAGCCGGGAAACTTGGCATTGCGCGGCTGATCGTGCCGCCCGCAGCAAGCGTCGGCTCGGCGATCGGGTTCCTGCGCGCGCCGTTCAGCTTCGAGGCCAACCGTTCAATCTACATGAGGCTCTCGGATTTCGATCCGGCGCGGGGCAAGGAACTGTTTGCCGAACTGGAGAAGGACGCGACCGGCTTCGTCCGGACCTGCGATGCGGAAAGCGAGATCGTCTCCGAATTCAAGGTCTACATGCGATACTCGGGGCAGGGCTGGGAGATCCCGGTCCAGATGTCCCAGGAGCAGGCAAGAGAGCCGGATGCGGAGACATTCCTGAATCGGTTCGAGGATGACTACACGAGACTCTTCGGGCGGCCTGTCGCGGGCCTGGACGTGGAAATCACGGTCTGGTCCGTCAAGGCGTCGACGCCTGCGGAAGCGGTGGAGCCGGTGCGCCAGATGCCGGCCGAGAGGAAGGCAAGGGACTCGGGAAGGCGTCGAATCGTCGATCCCGCGAGTGGGCGGCACCTGGATGCCGTCACGGTCGACAGGAGTTCCATGTCGCCCGGGGAGCATGTCGTCGGGCCCGCGGCCGTCACCGAGGGCGAGACGACGATCATCGTGCCGGTCGGCAGCAGGGCGATCTGCCAGCCCGACGGTTGCATCGACATCCAGGTGAGGGGGTAGTTCATGAAACCCTCGAACGTCTCCTTCCAGGTGATGTGGAACCGCCTGATCTCTGTGGTCGAGGAACAGGCGCAGGCCCTGGTTCGCACGGCCTTTTCCACGAGTGTCCGCGAGGCCGGAGACCTGTCGGCGGGCGTTTACGATGCGCAGGGCCGGATGCTCGCCCAGGCCGTGACCGGGACGCCGGGCCATGTGAACGCCATGGCGGATGCGGTGGCGCATTTCATCCGAAGGATCGGGCGGCAGGACATTTTCGAGGGCGACATCTACATCACCAACGATCCCTGGGAGGGCACCGGACACCTGCATGACATCACCATGGTGACGCCGTCCTTTCACGACGGTGTGCTCGTGGGCTTCCTCGCCTGCACGGCCCATATCGTCGACATCGGAGGGCGGGGCTTCGGTGCCGATGCCCACAGCGTGTACGAGGAAGGCCTGTACATCCCGATCATGAAGTTCGCGGCGCGCGGCGAGGTGGACGAAACGCTCCTGCACATCGTGCGTGGCAACGTGCGAGAACCGGACCAGCTGATCGGGGACATGTATGCGCTCGCCACCTGCAACGAGATCGGGCATCGTCGCCTCTCGGACATGATGGACGAGTTCCGGCTCGAGTCCCTGGAAGGCATCGCCGGCTTCATTCTGGAAAACTCGCACCGCGCAACCGTCGAGAGGATTGCCGCGCTGCCCCGAAAGGAGGCCAGCGACTCGATGACGGTGGACGGCTTCGACACCCCGATCACCCTCGCGGTCAGGCTGTCAGTCAAGAGCGACCGGATCCTGGTGGATTTCGAGGGCACGAGCGGCATCGACAAGAAGGGCATCAACTGCCCGTTCGTCTATGCAAAGGCATATGCCTGCTATGCTCTCAAGTGCGCAATTGCGCCGGACATCCCCAACAACCATGCATCGCTTGAACCGTTCGAGGTGGTGGCGCCGGAGGGCACGATCGTGAACGCCGTGCATCCAGCCCCCGTCGCGCTGCGGCACATCATAGGGCATTTCGTTCCCGACGCCGTCTATGGCGCCCTGGACAAGATCCTGCCCGGCGTCGTTCCCGCCGAAGGAGCCGGCTGCCTTTGCAATTTCCAGCTTTCGCTGCGGCCAAGCCCGGAAGCGCCCGCCTCGGGCGCCGCTCGGCGTGCTGAGGTGCTGACATTCAATTCGGGTGGTTCGGGAGCGCGCCCGGAACATGACGGGTTGAATGCCACCGCCTTTCCATCCGGCGTCATGACCATGCCCGTCGAGGCGACCGAGCACACCGGTCCCGTGATCATCTGGCGGAAGGAGCTTCGTCCCGATTCCGGCGGGGCCGGTCGACAGCGGGGCGGCCTTGGCCAGTACATGGAAATCGGTGCGGCACGGGGCCACGAATTCGACTTCCAAGCCATGTTCGATCGGATCCGTCATCCGGCGCGCGGCCGCAGCGGAGGTCAGCCTGGCGCGCCGACGACGATTGCGCGAGACGACGGCACTCCGATGCGCGGCAAGGGCAAGCAGTTCGTTCCAGACGGCCGCAAGGTGATGCTGGCATTCCCGGGAGGCGGCGGATACGGCGAGCCTGCGGAAAGGGATTCAGCGCTCGTGAGGCGCGACCTTGCGCGAGGGTACATATCCGCCGAGACCGCCGCGCGTGACTACGGCCTTTCGGCTGAGGACATTCGGGCGGTCGAAGAGGCTGCGCGCAAAGGGGAGGCCTTCTGAATGGCCGCAATCACCGAGGCACCGGAGCACTCGAACCATGACGTCGTCATCGTCGGCGGGGCGATGATGGGGTCGTTCACTGCCTGGTTGCTGACGGAAAGCCCGGACCTTGACGGCGGCGTTCTCGTGGTTGAGCGCGACACGACCTGCGAGGCCTGTTCGACCGCCCGCACAGACTCCTGCATGCACCAGCAGTTTTCCGAGGGTCTGAACGTTCGGTTCGGCAAGTTCGCGGCGGAGTTCGTGAATGACTTCTGGTACTGCCTGGGGGGCGACGAGCGGGTGCCGGAGATCCTTCTGCGCAGCCGCGGCTGCATGCATCTCGCCGACACCGAGGGATTCGCCGACGTGCTTCGGGCAATCCTCGCGGTTCAGCGTGCGGCGGGCGCCGGGACTGTCCTGATGACAGTCGACGAAATCAAGGCAGACCATCCGTTCCGCAATGTCGACGACATCGTGCCTGGATCGATCAACACGGTCGACGAGGGCTATTGGGACGGGCCGACGGTCTTCGACTGGCTTCGTCGGAACGTTCGCGAACGGGACGTCGAGTATGTCGAGAACGAGGTTGCCGCAATGACACGCCCTGGTGGACGCATCGAGAGCGTCACGCTGCATTCGGGCGATGTCGCTGCCCGTGGGCGGGTCGTGAACGCGTCAGGTCCGCGCGCCTCGCGGACGGCGGGCATGGCCGCCCTCGACGTGCCTGTCGAGCCGCGAAAGCGTTTCTCCCGGATTTTCTTCGCCGAGAGGCCGCTGGAGCGGGATCTGCCGCTGACCGTCGACCCGACCGGCGTGCACGTACGCGAAAACGGCGGCGGCACGCATCTGGCCGGCGGGTGCCCTGACCACGAACCTGCGGTGGATTGCGATGATTTCACGATGGATCGCACATTGTGGCAGGACCTGGTCGGGCCCACATTGGCGGCCCGCATCCCGCGGTTCGAGGCCATCAAGGTCACGAGCGAATGGGCAGGTCACTGCGCCTGCAACACGCTTGACCAGAACGCGATCATGGGACCGCATCCGGAGGTCGGCAGCTTCATTTTCCTGAACGGGTTCTCGGGCCACGGGCTGCGGCAGTCGCCGGCAATGGGGCGCGGCACGGCGGAGTGGCTGACCTGCGGGGAATACGGGGCGCTGGATCTGGCGCTTTTCAACTGCGAGCGGATCGTGAAGAATGCCCCGATTGTCGAAAGGGCGGTGATCTGAATGGAGTTCGAGCGAAACCGGTTCACGCACGCGATCGCGGCCGGCGAGAAGCAGGTCGGGATCTGGATCACCTTGGGGAGCAATCTTGCCGCCGAGGTCGTGGCTCCTTCGGGCTATGACTGGGCGCTGATCGACACGGAGCACAGTCCCGGCGACTATTTCAACGTGCTCGGCCAGTTGCAGGCGTTTGCGCCGTACGACACCACGCCGATCGTGCGCGTGGAATGGAACGACCCCGTGGTCGTGAAACGGATGCTCGACATCGGCGCGCCGGGCCTCCTGTTTCCGATGATCCAGTCCGCCGAGGAGGCGCGTCAGGCGGTCGCCGCTGCCCGCTATCCGCCGCGTGGCGTGCGGGGCGTTGCGGGCTCGACCCGCGCAACGAAGTTCGGGCGCGTGACGGACTATGTCCAGGTCGTCGAGGCCGAAACCACGATACTTCTCCAGCTGGAAACGCGCGCGGCGATGGAACAGGCGGCCGAAATCGCGCGGATCGACGGTGTCTCCGGAATATTCTTCGGTCCCGCCGACATTGCGGCGGACATCGGCAAGTTGGGGCATCCGATGGCGCCGGAAGTCTGGGAACTGGTCCGTGAGGCCGCTGGCGCGGTGCAAGAGGCCGGCAAGCCCACCGGCACGCTGGTCCTGGACGCGGGTCTTGCCGCGGAACTCCTGAACGAGGGCTTCACCTTCGTGGCCTGCGGGACGGACACGTCGGTCCTCGCGCGCGGCGCTGACGGGCTTCTAGCCGCTGTCAAGGATGGAATCGACCGACCAAGGAGGATGCGATGACAAGAACTGCCCTTATCACGGCTGGCGGAAGCGGCATGGGTGCGGACAGCGCTCGCGCCCTGGCCGCAATCGGCTTCAACGTGGGAATTCTCTCCTCATCGGGAAAGGGGGAGGCGCTTGCGAAGGAGCTCGATGGCGTCGGCGTAACGGGCTCGAACCGCGAGGACGCCGACCTGCAGCGGCTTGTCGATGCCGCCTTGAAGGCGTGGGGCCGCGTCGATGTGCTGGTGAACTCGGCTGGTCACGGGCCACGTGCGGACATCCTTGAATTGACGGACGTCGACTGGCACGAGGGCATGGAGGTCTACTTCCTGAGCGCCGTTCGCCCGACGCGGCTTGTGACGCCGATCATGCAGGCCCAAGGCGGCGGCAGCATCATCAACATCTCGACCTTTGCCGCGTTCGAGCCGAGTCCGGTGTTCCCGACAAGCGGCGTCATGCGGGCCGGTCTGGCGTCGTTCTGCAAGCTTTTCTCCGACAGGTATGCCGCAGAGAACATCCGCATGAACAACATCCTGCCGGGCTTCATCGACAGTCTCCCCGAAAAGGACGAGTTTCGGGAGAAGATCCCGATGGGGCGCTACGGAAAGTCCCTCACGGAGATCGGTGGGGTCGTGGCCTTCCTGGCTTCGGAGGCCGGAGCGTACATCACGGGCCAGAACATCCGCGTGGACGGCGGGATCACGCGTTCGGTCTGAAGCATTCGTCGGGAGTGCGGTGACGGTGGGGCCTGGCGATGTTTCGGACTGAGAAGCATCGGGCCGCAACGGTGAATCCCATGAACTCTCACGTCGTGCTGCCGCGCTGAATGCCCGTAGGCACTTGAATTCGCCGGAATTCCATCAATGGTCAGCAGCGCGCTCCTGAACGTTGAAGGACATCCACACTGATATCGCCAAGCCAAGAATTGCAGCCGGCAGCATCAAGCCCACCAAGGCCATAGCGTTCGGAAACGTCCTTACGACATAACCTGTAACTGCAGTGACGACCGCTCCGGCGATCACGATTACGGCATCCGACAGGCCGGACGCGCTGGCCGCCAGGTCCTTGGGCACAAACATGACCGACGCACTTGCACTTGGCATGGTCAAGCCATTGCCGAATCCGACCAGTGACGGCAAGAACATGTTCAACGACAGCAATGGCACGGCGGAAAGCAAGACAAGCGTTGCGACCATCCTGTAATTGAGGCTTATGCCAATTCCGATCGCAGACATGAAATTTTCCCCGGAAAGCCGACACCCAATAGACGGTCGTGTCTAGCCATCATTCAACGAAAGCACGTCGGCAAAGGCGCCGCGATACAGTTCGGAGAGTTCGGCGAGCGGTGCCGACGCGCCGCCGAACGAGACCAGGTTTCCGCCGAAGCGTCCGACTTGGCTGACGGGGATGCCGGCTTGGGATGCCCCGGCCATTATGGCCTCGGCCTGGTCGAAGCCGCAGGCAATCAGGTAGCGGGCCTGGTCCTCGCCGAACAGTGCGGCAACTTCAGCCGTGTCAAGGGCAATGCCCAGTCCTGCCGCATCCGCCAGTTCGAAGGCTGCGAGCGCGAGGCCGCCGTCTGACAGGTCGGTCGCGGCGTGGATCAAGGCGCTGCGTTCCCTGAGGAACTCGCCGTGGGAGCGCTCGGCGGCGAGATCGACTGTCGGGGCTTCCCCATCCTCGCGGCCAAAGGCCTCGGCGAGCAGCGCGGACTGGCCAAGCCATCCGGCAGTTTCCCCGATCATGAGCGCCCAGTCTCCGTCCTGGACCATGCCCGGGACGGGAGCCTCTTCGGGCCGGATCAGGCCGACTGCGCCGATGGTCGGCGTTGGCAGGATCGGCTGGCCGTCGGTTTCGTTGTAGAACGAGACGTTGCCGGAAACGATCGGCATGTCCAGAGCGGTGCAGGCCTCTGCAATCCCCTCGATGACACCGACGAACTGGCCCATGATCTGCGGCCTCTCCGGGTTGCCGAAATTCAGGTTGTCGGTTGCCGCAAGCGGCCTCGCCCCGGCGGCCGTCAGGTTCCTGTAGGCTTCCGCCACGGCCTGCTTTCCGCCCTCGAACGGATGTGCCTTCACGTATCTGGGGGTCACGTCGGAGGTGAAAGCCAGCATCTTGCCGGTCTTTCGGTCCCGGACGATGCCAGCGCCGCGACCCGGGGTGCGCACAGTGTTTGCCGTGACCTGGCTGTCATACTGCTCCCAAACCCAATGCTTGCGCGCGTAGTTTGGCGAGCCAACAAGCGCCTTTAGCCCGTCGATCGGGTCGATCTCGGGTGCGTCTGCAAGCGGGGCGGGCGGTGGCGTCTTGATCCATGGACGGTCGTATTCTGGTGCGCTGGACGAGAGCTTCGAGAGCGGCAGGTCCGCCTTGGTCTCGCCTTGGTGAATGACGAGAAAGCGGTCTTCCTCGATGGTTTCGCCGACGATCGCGAAGTCGAGATCCCACTTTTCGAAGATTGCCTTTGCCTCCGCTTCGAACTCGGGCTTTAGCACCATTAGCATACGTTCCTGGCTCTCGCTGAGCATCATTTCGTAGGCCGTCATGGCCTCTTCGCGCTGTGGCACGAGATCAAGATCGAGCCTGACGCCGAGACCGCCCTTGTCACCCATTTCCACGGCAGAGCAGGTGAGGCCCGCCGCGCCCATGTCCTGGATCGAGATCACCGCATCGGTGGCCATCAGTTCGAGACAGGCCTCGAGCAGGCGCTTTTCGGTGAAGGGATCGCCGACCTGAACGGTAGGCCGCATGTCCTCGCTGTTGCCGTCGAACTCGGCGGAGGCCATCGTGGCCCCTCCCACGCCGTCGCGTCCCGTCTTTGCGCCAAGATAGACGACCGGCATGCCGACACCGCTCGCGGCAGAGTAGAATATCCTGTCTGTGTCCACGATTCCGGCGGCAAAGGCGTTCACGAGGCAGTTTCCGTTGTAGCTTCTGTGAAACCGTACCTCGCCGCCCGTCGTCGGCACGCCAAAGGCATTGCCGTAGCCGCCGATTCCCTCGACGACTCCAGACACAAGCCGCCTGGTCCTCGGATGTTCAGGCTCGCCGAATGAGAGCGCATTCATCGCGGCAACCGGCCTTGCGCCCATGGTGAAGATGTCGCGGAGTATGCCTCCCATCCCGGTCGCCGCTCCCTGATAGGGCTCGATATACGAAGGATGGTTGTGGCTCTCCATCTTGAAGACCACGGCCTGGCCGTCCCCGATATCGACGACGCCCGCGTTTTCGCCTGGCCCGCAGATGACCTGCGGTCCCGAAGTCGGCAGGGTCTTCAGCCATTTCTTCGATGACTTGTAGGAGCAATGCTCGTTCCACATCGCGGAGAGTATGCCGAGTTCGGTATAGGTCGGCTCTCGGTTCAGTATGCGGAGAACTTCCTGGTATTCCTCTGTGGCGAACCCGTGGGCGGCGATCAGATCTTCGGTGATCTCGGGTTCCTGCATGTTCCTTCCCTTCGACGTTGCTGCACTCATAGAAGAGGGGGAGGGCCGGGGAAAGGGTCAGACGGCGATTGACTGGCATTCCACCCTGGTTTCGCAGCACGCCGCCGGCCGGGGCCCGGCGCATGTCCTTTCAGGCAAGCCCTCCGTTCTTGAGATTCTGCCTCGCGGCCTGGGCGCATTCCGCGATGCGCCTGGCGCGCGTCGGGTCGGTCTTTGCCCACTTGATCCTTTCGAGCCATGCACGCTTGATCGACCGGGACCAGTTGTCGAAAGTCGAGCGTGCCGGACCAAGCGAATCGGCCAGGTCGGCCGGCACCTCGAGCCGTTCGACGTCATCCAGGAAAGTCCACATGCCGTTTTTCCTTGCGGCGGCGACCCGTGCTTCGCCCGACGGCTGCATGCGTCCTTCAGTCCGGAGCCTTGCGACGATGCCCTTGCTTGCTGCAGACCAGGCCGAACTGTCTTTTCGAGGGGAGATCAAGTGCTTGTAGCGTGTCTCGTCAACCGAACGAACAGCGCTGTCGATCCAGCCCCACGCGATCAGTTCCTCAACCACGCCACCCCAAGGAATGTGGGCGATGTGCACCTTCTTGTAGGTTACAAGCCAGACCGACTCTGACGAATCGTGGTTGCCTGCCAGCCACGCTCTGAGTTCCTCCATGGATCGCACCTCGATGTGAGGCCTGTTCGCTGCTGCGCTCATGGCCCGTCCTGTGCTTCTGCCTGCTGTGCGAGCAGGATGGCCAGGGCTTCTTCCGCCCGATCTGCCGGCACGAACACGTGATCGTGTCGGGCTGCCGCGACGACGTTCGCCGGTATTTCCTGCGCGGCGAGGGCGGACGAGACTGCGGCCGTCAAGCCAACGCCGTCGAGAGCGGACCGGACCATCAGCGTGATTTGTCTCATCGGGATTCCGCCGGCGATTCCGAATCGGTCCGTTTCCTCCTGCGGGATGATGAACGACAGTCCCTCGTCCTCGACGAAGCTGCACTTCGCCACTTCCGCGACGTCTGCTGCACGACCGTCCCTGATTCCAGAACAGAACACGAACACACCCGGATGCAGGCGTGGCTGCATCTCGGCAATCATTCTCCTGGTATCCTTGATCGGTTCCGCCACGTTCCTCCTCGCCATCGGGTCCAGGCCCGCCCGGCCTTGATCAGTTCCTGCGGTGTCCACCGTCGCCCAACGGGGAACGAGCTTCGCGTCCGGCGGACTTGCCCGTGCCACACGCCAGGTCCGGCGGAGGGCCCGTTCAGGTCCGGTTCAATGCGCCTCAGCCCAGTTCCCGCCCCGGCCAGCGTCAACGATCAGTGGAACTTCAAGATGGACCGCCGGTTCGGCAGCACCTTCCATGACGCCACGCGCAATTCCGATCAGGTCGTCGACGGCAGAGTCTTCGACCTCGAACAGGAGTTCGTCGTGCACCTGCAGAAGCATCCTCGCGGGAAGCCTGGCGATGGCTTCCGGCATTCTGATCATTGCGCGACGGATGATGTCTGCGGCCGAACCCTGGATGGGAGCGTTGATGGCGGCGCGCCTCGCGAACCCGGCGTGCGGGCCGCGCTTGTTTATTTCCGGCGTGTTGATGCGGCGGCCGAAGAGCGTTTCGACAAATTCATGCTTCTTGGCGAAGGCGATCGTTTCGTCCATGTAGTCGCGTATTCCGGGAAAGCGCTCGAAGTAGCGATCAATGAATCCCTGCGCCTCCGCCCGAGGAATGCGGAGGTTTCGCGCCAGGCCAAAGCCGGAAATCCCGTAGATCACGCCAAAGTTGATCGCCTTCGCCTGCCGCCTCACGTCCGGGGTCATTGCGTCCAGAGGTACGCCGAACATCTCGGACGCCGTGGCCGCATGGATGTCCTGCCCTTCGCGAAACGCCTCCTTCAGCGCCTCGATGCCGGCGACATGGGCAAGGATGCGCAGCTCGATCTGCGAGTAGTCGAGACTGACAAGGCTTTGTCCCTGCTCGGCGACGAACGCTTCGCGGATCCGGCGGCCTTCCTCGGTGCGTACCGGGATGTTCTGGAGATTGGGATCGGTCGAAGCAAGGCGTCCCGTATTTGCGCCCGCGATCGAATAGGACGTGTGAACGCGGCCGGTGTCCGGATTCACGTGATCCTGCAACGAGTCGGTGTATGTCGATTTCAGTTTCTGGAGCTGCCGCCAGTCCAGCACCCGTCCGGGCAGTTCGTGTTCGGTCGCCAGATCTTCAAGCACGTCAGCGGGCGTGGCGTACTTTCCGGTCTTGCCCTTCTTGCCCCCGGGAACGCCCATCCGGTCAAAGAGGATGTCGCCGACCTGGCTTGGGCTGCCAACATTGAACTTCGTGCCGGCAAGCGTGTGAATCGCGTCCTCCAGTTCAGCCATCTTCTGCGCGAAGGTGTTCGACATTCGTGCAAGCGTGCCGGCATCCACCTTGATGCCGTGCATCTCCATTTGGGCCAGGACCGGGACCAGCGGGCGCTCCAGGGTCTCGTAGACAGTCGTCACTTTCTTCCGGTGCAGTTCGGGCTTGAACAACTGCCAGAGCCTAAGCGTTATGTCGGCGTCCTCGGATGCATACTTGACCGCCTCATCAATCGGGACCTTGTCAAAGGTGATCTGGCTCTTGCCGGTGCCCAGAAGCGACTTGATCTCGATCGGTCGATGGTTGAGGTAGCGTTCGGAGAGAGTGTCCATACCGTGACCGTGAAGGCCGGCGTTCATGGCATAGGACATCAGGAGCGTGTCGTCGAACGGGGCAATCCGCACGCCATGGCGCTCGAGGATCTTCGCGTCGTATTTGAGGTTTTGCCCGATCTTGAGAATGGCAGGGTCTTCGAGAATCGGCTTCAGGACCGCGAGCGCGTCCTCCGCTCTCATCTGGCCTTCGGCAAGCTCGCCGGTCTCGAAGAGGTCTTCCCCGGCAGATGCCTTGTGAATCAGCGGAAGGTAGCAGGCCTTGCCAGGCCTGACCGCAAGCGAGATGCCCACGAGTTCGGCCCGCATCTCGTCAAGGCCAGTCGTCTCGGTGTCGATCGCGATGTGGCCCACGGCCCGCGCATCGGCGACCCAGGCATCGAGCGCCGCGACGTCATTGACCTGCACATATCCGTCGAGGTCAATGGCCGGCGTGTCCGGCACCCTGCTTTCGTCCTTCGGGGCGGCGGTTTCCTGCGTGGTTGGCACTTCCCTTCCCAAAGCCTTGGCCACCCGTCCGGTAATGGTTCGGAATTCCATGGATGCCAGGAAGGCCAGAAGGTCATCGGCCACGGGATCCCTGACCTCGAGGGATTCCAGGGAATAGGGCAGGGCCATGTCCTGGTCGAGCGTCACCAGCTTGCGTGACAGGAGGATCTGTTCCTTGTGGTCGACAAGAGTCTGGCGGCGCTTCTCCTGCTTGATCTCGTCTGCCCTCGATAGGAGGGTGTCAAGGTCGCCGAATTCATTGATCAGGAGCGCGGCCGTCTTGACGCCGATTCCAGGTGCGCCGGGAATGTTGTCAACGCTGTCGCCGGCCAGTGACTGAACATCGATCACCTTGTCCGGACCGACGCCGAATCTTTCCTCGACGCCCTCCGCGCCGATCCTGACGTTCTTCATGGCGTCATGCATTTCCACGCCATCTCCGACAAGTTGCATGAGATCCTTGTCAGAAGACACGATCGTGACGCGACCGCCGGCTTCGCGGGCCGTGCGAGCGAGCGTGGCTATGATGTCATCCGCCTCGAAGCCCTCTTCTTCCAGGCAGGCGATGTTGAAGGCGCGCGTGGCATCGCGTGTCAGCGGGATCTGGGGTCGCAGGTCCTCGGGCATTTCCTCGCGGTTCGCCTTGTACAGTTCGTAGAGATCGTTTCTGAATGTGTGCGAGCCCTTGTCGAAGACGACTGCCATGTGGGTCGGGGCATCCGGACCCTTGTTGTCCTCCATCATCTTCCAGAGCATGTTGACGAAGCCCGAAACCGCTCCGACGGGCAGGCCGTCGGACCTTCTCGTGAGCGGCGGAAGCGCATGAAATGCACGGAAGACGAATGCGGATCCGTCGATCAGGCTGAGATGATGTCCCTTGCCGAATGCCATGCCTTTCTCCGAAGCAGGTTTCCTGACTGATCGCACATTTGGCCGGGGCTCGCCAGAGGATGCGTCGCCGTCTTGCCTCCCGATGCGCCTTGGCGGACCGATGCCTTGATGTGCTGGCGAATCGGGAGCTTTCGTGATCGGGGAATGTGCAGACGCGCCGACGAAACTTGGTTGACGCCCTCCGAATCTGTGAATAAGCCCCCGGGAATCAAGACCGGTCAGTCCGGCAGGGAGTGAAGTTGAAAGGGATCCGATGGGTCCCTTTCCCCATTTTGCAAGCCGGTTCCATTGCGGAACTCGATGCTGCCTTCACCGTGAATTGAGCTCGGACGCGACCTTGAGCGAACCGTCATGGGCCACGAGTTCGACGGTGTTGCCTTCGGGGTCCTCGGTGAACACCCCGCGCCAGCCGACCCAGCCGAAGGTCTCGACCCGATACGGCAGCCCCTTTGCCTCGTACCAGCTCATCACGGCTTCCTGTTCCCCGAAGGGCAGGCTGAACGCCAGATGATGAAGCGAGGAGGACGCGCCCGCCGCCGGCGCCTCGATTCCGGTCGGGTGCAGCCCGGGACGGGAGACATATCGCTTGTCGAAGAGCGCCAGAACCTGCGTGTGTCCGCCAAAGCCGTCCGCGATGCGAAAGAACACGATTCCCTCGGCGACATTGCCCTCCATCTGCTCCAGTCCGAGCACATCGCCGTAGAAAGCTGTCATCCGCTCGAGATCGTCGCAGCGGATGGCGATCTCGCCAAGTCCGCGGACGTGGAAGCCGCGCTCGGTCATGGCTGTCTCCATTGGTGGATCGGGACCGTTCGGCATCGCTGTACCGTCCCGGCTCCAGACAGACAAGACAGCCTCGTCGCTGGAACAGGCCTTGTCGATCTCAGGTTTGACGGCTTCGCGCCGCCGGTTCGTGTCAATGGAGATGAATGCTGGGGCACAATGCGCACAATGTGCCGCACGCGCCGGGTTCGCGCGCCCGGGCGGCGCATGCATCACGGCGAGTTTTTGCCGATTGCTTCCATGACGTTGTCGCTTGTTTTTCTACATCAACTACAGTTACAGAGCACTGACGCGCGGCAACCTGGCCGCATGTGCGCGTGGAAGGAACCTTATGATCAGAAATCTTGCGTGGGCGCTGGTCTTCTCGGCGCTTCCTTTCGGGGCCGTCGCCCAGACCTCGGCAGCCGGGCAGGACAGTCCGAAAGCCGGCCTGTCTCTCGGGGTGCCGGAGGGCGGGGCGGATGTCTATGTCAAGGACACGTTCAGTGACTGGAAGCTTCTCTGCATCAGGGTCGCGGACAGGACGGATCCCTGCGAACTCTACCAGCTCCTGCGTGATCAAGACGGGAATCCGGTGGCGGAAGTGACGATGTTCGCCGATTCTGTCGACCCGCAAGTCGTGGCGTGGGCGACGATCGTGACGCCGCTCGAGACCTTGCTCACGGAAAATCTCCGCCTTGCGGTGGATGGCGGTGAGGCCCGCATCTATCGGTTTCTTTTTTGCCGCACGATAGGGTGTTTTTCGCAGCTTGGGCTGACCGATGATGAGATCGGCCAGTTCCGGCAAGGAGCGGTTGCGACGGTGACAATCGTTCCTGCGGCGGCGCCTGACAGGGCCGTTGACCTTGACATGTCGTTGAGCGGGTTTACGGCCGGCTGGAACGCACTGCTCGAATACGACAAGGCGGCCGAGTGATCTGCCTCAGGCCCTGGCCAGGTCGGTTCTCGGCTCGGCCTTTCCGCCACTGAGGTGCCAGCGCTTCACCGGCTCCGTTCTCGCGCGGAGTCGGTCAAGCTGCCAGGCTTCCTGCTTTCCTGTTCCATGAGCAGGCGTCATGCTCCACCGGGTTTCGACGCCGGGCGCACCCCCGGTTCCCGGAGTCAGGATCAGTCCAAGGGGCACACAGGCTCCCTCCGTCGCCCCCGCTTCGGCCGCCAGCTGCAACCGCCTGACGGGAATGAGGCCGGGCGGCTCCGGCAGGTCCGCCACGACCAGGGGCACAAGTCCCGCACGCAGCGTTTCCTCCATCGTCCAGAGCAGGTCTTCGGGCCGCTTCGGCCGGATGAAGATGAATCGCGAGGGGTCGACGAGATGCAGCATTCCGTCGGGGTTCAGATGCACGGGCATCCACGCAGGATGGATCCAGAAGATCGGTCCCCGCATCGCGCCTGCAGCCATCAGCGCCAGTCGACGCCTGGCAATCCCGCAGAACTCGTGCACGCGGCCCCGGTTCAGGGACAGGCCGCGAAGGAATGTCACTTCGGACGCGGCGTGGCGCCGGTGGCTTTTCCGGACCAGGAGGTGGGCAGCATCAGGCATGAGGGGAACAATAGAGTGTTCCCTTTATGTTCTCAACCCCGGAATCAACAAGGAATTGATTCGGAAACACTACGGAAAACGTTTCGCTCGCCGGACAAACGTTGCAGGCATTCCGGCCTGTCCAGAGTCGGAACATGGGCTTCGCATATCAGCCAGCCAAAATGCTCGGCAAGCGAGCGAACCCGTTCACGATCCCGAAAGGCCGGCCAGTCCGGCCGAAACAGATGCCTCCAATGACCGGGCCAAGGGCGGTTGGTGCAGCAGGGCAAAGCTGCCTCGCGTCACGCGCTTCTCTTCCTCTACAACAACCTGCACGGGGTCCATCGCGCGAAACCGACGGTACTCTGGTGCGAGCTGCCGAAACGCTCTTGCGCGAACCGGGAGCGGTTTCTGGCAGCGGATGACGGGTACATGTCCCGCCACTGCGGAGAGGTCCATCGCCGCTCCTTTCTTGCCCGCAGGGATCCGGTGGCCCATCCCCTGTGGCCAAGGCGCTCGTATGAAGACGCGGAATCGACGGGCGGCCGCGCGGTCTTGTCATTCGGCGCCATGACGGGCAGAGCGCAGGAGCATGGAGCCTTGGGTTCTCTTTTCGGTGCTCGCGGCGGCGGCACAGACCATGCGCTTTGCGGTCCAGAAGGTCCTTGTCAGCGCGGCGCTCAGCCCCGCAGCGGCGACATGGGCGAGGTTTCTCTGGTCATGGCCCCTCGCCGTTGCGCTGGCAATTGCGTATGGCCGTGCAACCGGAGCCGATTTTCCGGAGTTGACGCCCGCGTTCCTGATCTACGCGATTCTGGGAGGGGCATTCCAGATCCTGGCCACGATCTGCACCGTCAGCCTGTTTTCGATGCGGGCCTTCGCTGTTGGCATCACGTTCAAGAAAACCGAGGTCATGCTGACCGCTCTCGTCGGCTTTGTCATCCTGGGCGACGTGATTTCCGGTCCGGGGGCTGCCGCCATTGCCTTCGGATTTGTCGGCGTGCTGCTCCTGTCCGATCCGCCTGAAGGCGGCAGCATTTTCAACAAGGCTGCGGGAATCGGGATCCTGTCCGGCATCCTGTTCGCGCTCTCGGCCGTCACCTACCGAGGCGCGACGCTGTCGCTCTCGTCCGGAGACCCGGTTCTGACCGGTGGCGTGACGCTGGCGGTCGTCGTGCTCTGGCAGACGCTGGTGCTGGGAATCTGGCTTTGGCTGAAGGAACCGGGCCAGATCATCGCCACGCTTGCCGCCTGGCGCCAGACGTCGATCGTCAGCGTCTTCTCGCTGGTCGGCAGCTGGAGCTGGTTTGCTGCCTTTTCCCTCATGAACGCCGCCTATGTCTTTGCCGTGGGGCAGATCGAACTGATCTTCTCGATCCTGGTTGGCGCACTCTGGTTCCGCGAGGAGCTCAAGCCGCGGGAATTGCTCGGGATCAGCGTCCTGGCGACGTCGATCCTTGCAATCGCGTTCCTGGTCTAAAGCCAGATTACCTGGCTTCCCGCCTCGTCGTTGCACAGGTAGGGCACCTGGTCCGGGGCGTCGGTGCGTGGAAGGTGGCGCTGAAGTTCCGTCAGGACGAGCCGGGTGACAAAGGGCAGGTCAAGTTCGCGGGCCCGGTCGACCCGCACCCACTGAACATGACTGAGCTCGGATTCGGCCCAGGAGAAGTCATCGGCATCGAACCGAAGTGCCGCCGCGTCGGCCAGGAAGAATCGCGCATCGTAGCGGCGCGGCGGGCCAGGGGGCGTAAGGGCACGAAAGAAGAAGCTGAGTGCGCCAGCATCAGGCAGAAGGCCTCGCTCTGCAAAGCCGCGCCACGGCTCGGGCGGGTTCGGCCAGCTGCCCGCGCGTCCCAGGCACTGGCCGGTTTCCTCCCAGAGTTCGCGAATCGCGGAGGCGGCAAACCGGTCGGGATCCGTCGCTGTCGTTTCGGTCAGCAACCTCCTTCTGCAGGCCGCGTCAAGGCCGGGGCACGGCACGGCTTCGTCAGCCTCGTCGACGGCACCGCCCGGAAACACGAACTTCTCGGGCATGAAGGCTGCGGTCCTGCCCCGTTGTCCCATCAGGATCCGGGGCGCGTCTCGGGGATCCCTGACGAGTATGACGGTTGCCGCATCTTGGACGGGAACGGACATTTCGGGCAGTTCAGTCCCGCGTTCCGGCAAATTGCGCCCGCCACGTTTCCCGCTCGTCATCAGTGATCTTGCGGAAGAGCATGTCCGGAACTTCAATGGCGTGTCCCGGCTGCAGCACTGCCAGCGCGTCACCCATTTCCGATGGCCATGCGGTGTCGGACGAGTTCAACGCGTCAAGCATGCGAGCCGAGGCGTCAGGAATGAACGGGGCCGAGATCACCGCATAGATGCGGATCAGGTTGAGCGCGAGGCGAACGGCGACGGCGGCACGGTCCGGATCCTTGCCGTAGGCGGTCCATGGGGCGGCAGCCTGCAGGTACTCGTTTCCGGCTGTCCAGAGCGCGCGCAGCTCGGCAGCGGACTTCCGGATCTCGATAGCTTCCATATGGGTCTCGTAGGCCTTGAGGCCCGCTTCGAGGCGCGCGATCAGGGCCTCTTCGCCTGGCCCCGGCGTCCCGCCCGACGGAACGGTGCCGCCAAAGCGTGACCTGCAGAACTTGGTCACCCGGCTCACGAAGTTGCCGAGAACGTCCGCCAGATCCTTGTTCACGCTCGCCTGGAAGTTGTCCCAGGTGAATTCGCTGTCCGAGCTTTCGGGTGCATGGCTCAGGAGCCACCAGCGCCAGTAGTCGGCGGGAAGAATGTCAAGCGCCTGATCCATGAAGACGCCGCGGCCGAGGGAGGTCGAGAACTGTCCGCCATCGTAGTTCAGGTAGTTGAACGACTTGATGTAGTCCACAAGCTTCCAGGGCTCACCCGATCCTATGATCGTCGCCGGGAAGCTGAGCGTGTGGAATGGCACGTTATCCTTGCCCATGAACTGGACATAGCGGACATCGTCCGCGCCCTTGTCAGTGCGCCACCATCGCTCCCACTCCGCGTCCTCGGCCCCGCGCCCATCAGTCCACTCCTTGGCGCACGCAATGTACTCGATCGGCGCATCGAACCAGACATAGAAGACCTTGCCTTCCATGCCCGGCCAGGGCTTGTCACCACGCATTACCGGAACGCCCCAGTCGAGATCGCGGGTGATGCCCCGATCCTGCAGCCCGTCGCCGTCATCCAGCCACTTCCGGGCGATCGAGGTGGTCAGAATCGGCCAGTCGGTCTTGCTGTCGATCCAGTCAGAAAGCTGCTGCCGCAGGTTGCGCTGCTTGAGATAGAGGTGCTTGGTTTCCCGCATCTCCAGATCGGTCGAGCCGGAAATCGCCGAACGAGGCTCAATGAGGTCGATCGGGTCGAGCTGCTTTGTGCAGTTTTCGCACTGGTCCCCGCGCGCGCGTTCATATCCGCATTCGGGGCAGGTGCCTTCGACATACCGGTCGGGCAGGAATCGACCGTCCGTTCCGGAATAGAGCTGGTTCTCGGTGACTTCCTCGATCAGTCCGGCCTCGGCGAGCCGTCCCGCGAGATGCTGCGTAAGCCGGTGGTTTTGCGCGCTTGACGACCGGCCGTACTTGTCGAACGAAAGACCGAAACCGTCCGCGAGTTCCTTCTGGATGGCCCACATTTCCGCGCAATACTCGGCAACGGGCTTGCCCGCCCGGTCCGCCGCGAGCTCCGCGGGAGTGCCATGCTCGTCGGTCGCGCAGAGGAAGAGGACTTCGTGTCCCCGGGCGCGCATGTAGCGGGCATACAGGTCCGCGGGAAGCTGTGAACCGACGAGATTGCCAAGATGCTTGATGCCGTTGATGTAAGGAATTGCGCTGGTGATGAGAATGCGGTCCATCGGGTGGTTCCTTCGGTTCGAAGCGCTCTTTAGCCCAGCCCCAAGCGGGCGTCACCCCATGTTCCGTGATCTTGATGCCGGACATGGAGATGGTGCCTGGCGCTGCGGCCAGAGGTGCCGCGACCGAACGCGTGCTGCCACTCCGCTTCGCGATTTCTTGCGCAAGGTCGGGCCAAGGTGAGGCGCAGGATGAACGTCGCGGATCATCCAAATGCTCGCCGGATTTCCGATCCCTGCGGCCCCGTCGAGCGGCGCGCTGCCGCGCCGGTGGTCTGGCACGACGTGGTGTTGGTCGAAGAGGCCGAACTCGAACGTGCGCGACCAGATGGCGCGACGAAAATGGCATCCGTCCATCTCGCCGCCTTCGGTCGGCGGGCGCGGACCGGCCGCCGTGCGACCAAGCGTCACGATGTTCTTCTCGAAAGCAAGCGCGATCGCGCCGCGACCGCAGATGATCCCGATTTCGATCTGTCCAGCGCACCGGGTCGGACCTCGGGCAGGGCGCAGGAGATGTTCATCGAAGAGACCGTGCCGTCGTTCATCGTGAAGATGCCAGTGGCGGAATCCATGTTGCTTGCTTCGCCGAGGACCTTGTCGGTCGACTGCGCACAAACATCGACGGACGTCACTCCGGCCATCAGTCACGGCGCCATGTCGCAGCCATGCGTGCCCGCCTTGACCATCGGCATTAGCGTGGCCTCATTGCGGTTCAGGGCAGGGGGATATCGCTCACGTGCCTTGGAATCTGGTAGCCGCGCTGCACGGCGGGCCGCCCGGCAATGCGCACGTACCAGTCCCGAACGTTGGAAAATTCATGCAGATCGACTGCCTGCCATTCGAAGCGTGAAACCCATGGCCAGGTGGCCATGTCAGTGATCGAATACGCGCCGCGGCCTGCGCCCGCGATGTAGTCGCGCCCTGCCAGCCGCCTGTCGAGAACGCCGTAGAGGCGCCTTGTCTCCTTCAGGTAGCGCTCTTCCGCGTAGGCGGACTTGCCTGCGTTGAACTTCACGAAGTGGTGGACCTGTCCGAACATCGGACCGACGCCGCCCATCTGCCACATGAGCCATTCGATTGCCGGCCAGCGCTCGTCGCCCTTTGGCAGGAACCGGCCGAACTTTTCGGCGAGGTAGAGCATGATCGCACCGGACTCCATCATCTGGACGCCGGTGTCGTGGTCGACGATGGCCGGAATGCGGTTGTTGGGGGCGACACTCAGGAATTCGGGCGCGAATTGCTCGTCCTTCGAGATGTCGATGGCGTGCACGGTGTAGTCGATGCCAAGCTCTTCGAGCATGATCGAGACCTTGCGGCCGTTCGGGGTAGTCCAGGTATAGAGGTCGATCACGTGTCAGTCGTCCTTCAGGAGGGAAATGCATGACTGACTTAACTGACCGTCCCGTCGCTGCAAGCCTAGATTGCACGGGTCGTCGAGGAGGCCGACGCCTGCGCCTCTCGTCCGCGCACATGACCACCCGGGCGGCAAGGTTCGCATTGCGGCCTTTCCGAGCAAGCCCGTCGAATTTGACCTGGGCCATCTTGCCGTCAACGACATCTGCCTTTACGGCATTCGGGCGAGGGCAGGCTGGCCGGCCTTCGGGCGAAGGCGTTCATGACCGGCAAGCGCGTCGACGCGATGAAGGTTCGCACGCACACCTTCTCGATGCGGCAGTTGCCGAACGTCTCTTGTCATGTGCGACAGCAATTTCGGCTTGGCAGCCGCGGAATGGAGCGAAGGAACATGTCAAAGGCCAAACGAGGGATCTATGCGGCCGCCGTTTCGCCGTTTCGGAAGGACGGCACCCTCCATGTCCAGAAGCTCGTCACCTATTGCCAGCACCTGATCACGGCGGGAGGTTGCGATGGCGTGGCACCGACCGGAACGACAGGCGAGGGCAACTCGATTTCCCATCGCGAGCGGATGGCGCTTCCCGGCGCATTCGCCGAGGCAGGGTTCAATCCGAGCTGCGTGATCTTCGGAACCGGATCCTGCGCGACGCATGATGCTGTCGATCTGACGTCGGCGGCGATTTCAGCCGGGTTCGTGAATGTGCTTGCCCTGCCGCCGTTCTACTACAAGGACCCCAGCGACGAGGGACTCTACGCCTATTTCTCGCAGCTTGTTGAGAAGGTCGGGGATGATCGCCTGCGGGTCTATCTCTACCACTTTCCGCAGATGTCGATGACGCCGGTCCCGGTCGATGTCGTTGTTCGGCTGAGGCAAGCCTTCGGACCGGTGATTGCGGGCCTTAAGGACTCAAGTGGAGATTTGTCGCAATCGCTCGCCTTCACTGAGGCCACTGGCGGGGTCGATGCGGGCTTTGACGTCTATCCTTCGAGCGAGGCGTTGCTCTTCGATGGGCTGGCCGGTGGTTGCGCAGGCATCATCTCGGGGTCGACGAACGCGTTCGGGGCCTACTCGCGCGCCGCGATGGCCGCGGCCGAAGGGCCAGATGGCGATGCGTTCGCGTTGGTGAAGGCAGCCCGCGCGATGGCATCGAAATATCCGCTGATGGCGGCCATGAAACAGATGGAAGCCTGGCGCAGCGGTGACGACAGCTGGACACGCATGGCACCGCCGCTCGTGCCGCTGAGTGCCGGTCAGAAGGCCCGTCTCAAGACGGATGTCGAGGACCTTGAGGCTCTGGCACTGGCGGGCCGGTAACAATGGCAGGGGCAGGGCGACCGGCGCGAAAACGCAGGTTGGGCGAAGGGGCGGCGAGACAGACCATTAGGCCAGGTCGTGGCCTTGCAAAGGGGAAGGCCGAATCTGGTTCAGCCTCGTCCATGGCAGGACAAGATGCACCGATCCTTTGCAACGGGCGTTGCGTTCCGTGGCGCGCGCCCGGCGCGATGGGCGCCAATGGGCCGATGAAGGTCGCGCGGAAATTCGCGCCGCCCGGCTTGATCGCCCGATCCAATGAGTACTTGAATCAGGTTCGCGATGGCGCCACGCCATCGGCACGGAATCATGCCGATGGTCAATCGCCGTCTCGAAATGGTGGAGAGCGCCGAACGGGCGGGGGACAGCGATCTCGACGTTTCCGAAGCGGCCCTCGCCGCATCGCGGGCGTGAACCTACATTCCGGCAAGTCGGATCGCGGCCGCGATCAATAGCGGCAGGCACGCGAAATTCAGAACGGTTGAACTGACCACAAGCCCGGCCACGCGCTTCGGGCTGCGGCCATAGTGTTCGGCGATCACGTAGGTTATCAGCGCAGAGGGCATTGCGGACAGCAGAAAGATCGCGCCTGCTTCCACGCCCTTGAGGTTGAAGACCGCGACCAGCGCAAGGCCGGCAGCCACCCCGACCGCAAGCCTTGCGCCTGCAAGCAATGCCGACGTTCCGAGATCATCGACCTTCAGCCGCGCCAGCGCACTCCCAAGCAGGATCAGCATCACCGGGATCATGATTCCGCCGAGAAGCGCGGTCACGTCCGCGACGACTGTCGGGACCGGCAGATCGGTGATGCGGAACAGGAGCACTGCCACGACTGCCCAGACCAGCGGCAAGCGCAGCAGTTTCCGAAGGCCTGGATCGCCGGATACGACGGCGGGGACCACCGTGTACTGCACCAGCGTGATGACAAAGTAGAATGCCGCGCCGACCGCCAGCCCCGGCTCGGCAAAGGCGAAAAAGACGATGGGCAGCCCGGCATTTCCAGCGTTGGGCAGCGACAGTGACGGCAGAAACGTCCGCCAGTGCAGGCGCAGGACAAGAAGAGCGGCCAAGGCAAGAGCACCGGCCACAAGGACCGCGGCCGAACTGATCGCGACCATGCGGGCAAGCGAGTCGTCTGGCAGGGCGGTGCTCGTCAAGGACGAAAACACCAAGGACGGCGTCCCGATCAGCATCACAAGCCGGGTCAGCGATTCGGATTGGAGGCCAATGCCGCGAATTTCCAGGAAAAATCCAATCCCGGCAACTACGAAGACCGGGGCGATGATGTTCAAGATATCACTCGTCACCTGATCTCGCTTCCGATCGTTTCGCAGCTTGTGGAGATTGCACGCATGACTCGATTGACCTTCATGTTACCGTATTCTCACGCACGAGATTTGCCACGTACGGACATCTCCTCAGGAGAAGCAGCGATCGTTCCTTATGCGTCGATCTCGCCCTTTGCCCGGGGCGACGGTGTCGAGACCCGGCTGATGGTCGGAGGCGGGCGCGTGAATGGCGCGCCGTTCCCTATGGGCACGACCACGTTTCCAGCCGGATCCTCGGGCCCCATGCACAGCCGCAGCGGCGGCGGACAGGTCGCGATTCTCGAAGGCGGCGCCTTGGCGGACAGCGCCGGAGTTCAGTCTGAACCTTGACCCGTAGGTTCCAGCTTCATGCCCGCCCGATTGTCCCATCGCGTCGTGAACAACGGTGACGGTGATCTGAAGCTCCTGTGGATCCATGCGGCAGCGAAGGTCGTGCGGACCTTCACGGATACGGGCGAACCTGTTCCTCATCTGGCGCGGCGGGACAAGGTCTGACTCGTCTCATCGACTGACGCGGTTTCGTCCAATGCGGCTCGGACCTCCGCAACGCGTGCGGCATTGTCACGCGCCAGGGATCCGTCCGCATTCCAGAGCGAGTTCTCAAAACCGACCCGCGCCTTGCCACCCAGGGCTGCCGCATGCGCTAGGCAGGCTGTTTCGGACGAGCCGAAGGCGCAAACCATCCAGTCGAAAGTCAGGTCGGCTCTTCGCGCATTGAGCGGTGCCAGATAGGCATCAAGATCGCATGGGCGCGGCGGCACCGAACCTGCGTACGATCCTAGCACCAGTTGCAACTGGTGATGCGTGCCCGGAATCACCTCTTGGTCGATGCATTCCTGAAGCCAGTTCAATTCCCGCGCCGAGTACACAATGTGCTGGACGTCGACCCCTTCGGCGTGCGCCCAGGCGTAGAATGCCCGCGCGTTTGACGTCTCGGCGCGGGAGCGGAGCATTTCGCGAAGCGCAACGGACACCGAGGGTGGCCGCAACTCGCGGATCATTGCTTGCTGGGCGTCGGCGCTGTAGCGGCCTGCTGCCTCGCTCGTCACCTGAAGGAACAGGTCAGGCACAGCGTGTTCGAGGGCGGTGATCGCCTCTCGGTACAGCCCCGTGTCAAGACTGTGCCTGCCCTCCTTGTCGCGCACATGCAGGTGCAAGCCATCCGCCCCGGCCTTTTGGCACGCCACGGCCGTCGCGACGATTTCCTCCAGCGTGATCGGCAATGCCTCATGGTCTGCCTTGCCTCGACGCGCACCGTTCGGCGCGACCATCAACCGGGGCAGGGGGAGCGACGGCTTCATCCGAGTTCGGCGATCTCGGAGGTGCGCCGATCCCCTGCCGAGCGGGCGATGGCTTCAAGAACTTCGACATTTTGGACCATGTGTTCTGACGTGAACGGATGCCCCGTGGTGCCCGCGATTGCTTCGGCAAAGGCCTTGAGGTTGTGGACCACCGCGTCCTCTCCTGCGACTTCGTTTCGTAGCGTATACTGACCCGTCTCCGATACAAGATGGTGCGCGATACCGCCAGGCGTGTCAGGGTGGCCTTCGGGTCCGCTGCTGGCGTCCGAAGGCGTGCATTCGAGTGAAACCAAGTGTGTACGGCATGGCCGGCCGCGTGGCTGGCATCCCCGACCCGGACCCATGCTGGGCAGTGACGACATCGCCGGTGTACCGTACGGGCGAGCCGCGCGCCGTCAATTGTCGTTTTTCATAATTGAGTTCAGCGGCGCCCATTGATTTTCTTCACTTTTCCGTCGCGCCCTGTCACAAAAGACTTCAGTGGATTGTCACAATCGGGTGCAATGCGTTGCATTTCGGTCACGAAAGGGTTCAGTGTGTTGCAGCTTCTATCAGATGCAGCTTCAGCGTGCTGAAGCGGCGATGCCGGTCATGGACATGAGGAACGTTTCACAACTCCGTCAGATCCGGACCGACCCCCACCCGCTTGGAGGTCGGCGGCGCTCCCGGCGCAGAGCTGACATTCCTGGGCGAGCGACGCGGCCGCCCCCAGTCCGACGCACAATGCAGTCGGCACCGTTCCGCTGCGAATGCCGCCCTGCTGTCCGCCGCCGTGGAAGAGCGGCGTCATCTGTTGACGAACCTCGGGAGGTGCGATCAGTGCACCAATGCCTTGCGGGCCGGAGAGCTTGTGGCCAGACTGAGAAGCGTATTGGGCAGGTCAGATAAGTCGATCGCCAACCGCCCCACGGCCTGCGCTGCATCCGTGTGAAACAAGACCGCCCGACCTGCACAGAGTTCCGCAATCTCGCGTATGGGCTGGATGGCGCCAGTTTCGTTATTGACCGCCATGACCGAGACGAGTGCCGTGTCATCTCGCAACGCATCGGCAACTTCGGATGCGGAAACACGCCCGTTTGCCTCCGGCGGGACAACTGCAAGATCGCAGCCGACGTGTTCCAGATACCGTGCCGCTTCAAGAACGCGTTTATGCTCGATCGCGCTGACAATCAGATGTCGGCCGGCGATTTTCTTGGACTGCAGTATCCCTTTGAGTGCGAGATTGTTCGCTTCTGTTGCACCCGACGTAAAGATGATGTCGTCCGGTGCACAGGCCAAAAGCGACGAGATCTGATCCTTGGCGTGCTCGACGGCGCTGGCGGCCGCAATTCCTGTCAGATGATCCGAATGAGGGTTGCCAAACTTGTCGCTCAGCCAAGGCGCCATGGCGTCGGCGACCTCGGGTGCGAGTGGTGAAGATGCAGCATGATCAAGGTAGAGCGGGGTCATGTTTCCGCCCGCCGCATGAATTCGTCGAACAGCGGAACCGTAAAGGCGGCATATCCGTACTTCGGGCTGTATATCATTCCGTTCGTGATGAGAGCGTCTCGAGTCGGACCGAGTTGTGACGAGGTCTTGCCCATGACATCGGCGACATCCCCGGTCTTGTGAGGACCCGGTCCAAGCCGTGCCATCGCGCGCAGGTAGGTTTTCTGCGGATCAGACAAACGTTCGTAACGGGACCGAAAGAAGTTCTTGTCGAGACGCTCCACCGCTCGCTGCTCGGCTTGGCCGACGTCACCGGCGGTGATGGGCGAGCCGTCGGCGCAGTTCCAGGCTTGGTAACCCCATTCCTGCAGAAAATAGGGATAGCCCTTGGTGCGATCGATGATGTGTCGGACCGCCTCGTCATCAAATTCTATTCCGCCCTCCCTGGCCGGTGCGACCAGCGCGCGGTGGGCCTCCGCCTCATCCAAGGGGCCGATCTCCGGGTAGTCGAACAGGCGCTCAGAATACGACTTCGCATCTCCTGTCAGCTTGATGAGGAGCGGCAGGCCCGCGCCCACAACCATGAGAGGCAGCTGCTTTTGGTCGATGCGGTGGATCACCATGATCAAGGCTTCGAAGTCTTCGCCGGACAGGTTCTGGAATTCATCGATCAGAATGACGATCGCGGTGTCTCGGGCTTTCGCAGCCTCGCCTGCGGCGATGAACAGATCGGCGAGATCGCGGGACAGTTTGCCGCTGTCGGCCGTACCGGTCTCGGCATCGACATCGACGGAGAACTCGACATTCCCATACTTGATCTTGATGGCGCCGGCATAGCTCTTGAGAACACGAAGCCCCTTCTTGACCTTCTCGCTGACACCTTTGGCCCGATCGAGTTTCAACAGGGCTGTGCGGAGGGTTCCTATGATGCTGACCGAGAGCGGTTCGTTGGCGCTTGCCTCCAGAAAATCCGTCAGCGCGCCATCTTGGTCGGCTATGGCTTGAACCTCATTGAGCAGAACGGTTTTCCCGACGCCTCGAAGCCCGACGAAGATGAAGCTTCGTGCCGTGTTGCCGAGCCGGATTCGCTGAATCGCGATCTTGGCTTCGTCCAGTATGGAGTCGCGGCCAGCGAGTTCAGGAGGCGGCGTTCCCGCGCCAGGAACGTACGGATTCGTTTGAGGATCCAATGTGAGGGCCTGTTGCTGGTTTATTATCTGCTTCGATAAACTTTCCAAAGGCGATTCGAGGGCACTTGCAACCAGTTTATGGCGTATGCCGGTAAACTGGCTAGAGCTCAAGAGAGCTGCGGTTATGTAGCATCTCAAGAATGCGAGACTACTATATCATGTGCTCAAGATCGTACTGTCTGAGCACCGGTGCCAGAATTTGGTACGCCTCGGAGCGGTTCTCCGAAAGTGACGAGAATTCGGCGACACGGCCGAGTTCAGACTTTGTTCATGAGTTGTTATTTTGTTGGATTAGTATCAGACCATTTCCGCAGCCTTCCCCGTGGGCGCGATCTGTATAGCGCGCGTCCATCTCAAGCCCCGGCTCAATTTTGGACACTGCATCGACTTTCTGGTCGCAAACCGGATTCAACTTCCAGGTGCACGGCGGTTGACCGACCTGATCCGGGCCGGGCTGAGCGAGCGAAAGGAGGATCTCATGCGCCTGGCCGACTCGAACCTGTCGGCAGACCTGCGAGCGATGCTCGACAGCCTCTTCGTGCAGGAGGACGGGGGCAAACGGTACCGGCTGACGCTGCTCAGCCGGATTTCGCAATCCACCCGTCCGGGCAAGATCAGGAAGACGGCCGCGGACCTGGAAGTCCTGACGGAGCTGCACGGAAAGATTGCGCCCGTCCTCGAGATCCTCGACATCGGGCCCGAAGGCATCCGGTACTACGCGGGCGGTGTCCATAGATCGGAAGTGTTCCAGCTGCAGCGCCGCACGGACGCTGACCGTTACCTCCATGCCATCGCCTTCATTGCCGATCAGCACTACAGGCTTCAGGACGCCATGGTCGACATGCTTCTCAGCGTCATGCAGTCCTTCCGGACGACCGTGGACCGGGAGCACAGGGACGAGGTGTTCGCGCAGCGCAAGGCCGTTGGCGCGCGGCTTGGGGAAATGCTGGACGCCGTCGACACCGAAATCCTCGGCCTGCGGGAGGAAATCCGTGCCCTGCTCGACCACGAAACCATGTCCGACGCCCGGAAGCTGGACGGCATCAGGGCCGTTCTCGATCGCGACCGGGAGAGCGCTGCCGACATCCCGCGGGAGGATATCCGCAAGGGCGCCGCCGACGACGAGGGCGTGTTCCATGACATCCTCGAGGATCGCTCCATTCGCCTGCAGAACCGGATCAGCCCGATCCTGAAACAGGTCGATCTCATTGGCGATGCAAGCACGGCGGATCTCGTGGCCGCGATTGCATGTTTCCGCGAAAGGGATGGCAGCATCGGCCCGGGTTCCTGGCAAAGCAGCCCCGGTTGTCCGGACCATGATGGATGCGCAGCTCGTGAAGATTGTCGCCAAGATGCTTGACGTCGCCATTTCCGGTTTCCGCCTGCACGACGACCCGCGCCAATGCCTGATCACTGCGCGGACCGTCAAGCCATGCCTGAAACGTCTCGGAGTCGTTGCGCTTGTCCATGTGTCAACCATAGATGACAGGCCCAAGAGTTTCACCGAGGGATGACACTCGGAGCAGCTGCATTCGAGGTCGCAGCTCGGCACTTGGCAGGCGCGTGTGCATCATGCAGTCTTCAACAAGCTCGCGGACGTCCCGTACCGTTGGGCTCGTGGATCCTGGTGCGTTCCACCTGGCACGAGTTCGGCGCTACGGCCGGTTTTGCGCCCCGGATCTTGGTCATTTGCGGCGGATGCCAGCCTTCTGCGCACTAATCCGGATTCAATCACTCGCGCCCCGCCGGACTGCTTGGCGGCAATTTCTGGCAGGTCCATCGCACAAAGGCATGCGGGAGCGCTTGCATGCCGACCGAGCCGCTTCAGCGATGGCTCCTTCGGCGTCTGCTACGCCGGAGACCGCATTGAGGTCGCGCTCTTCGAGACGATGCACCATCATGCCGCCTTCATGGCCGCAACGAAAGAGGCGCCGGGCTGGACATCGGATTTCCGCGAGCTTGTGGGAGTCCTTGACGCCGAACTTCATGACGTGACGGATACTGGCCGGTTCGCCGCAGCGCACGACCCGGACGGTCATGCGACGTTCCAGGTCCTCGGGGCCATGTTGCGGGCTGCCAATTCAAATGGTGTCCTTTACCGAAGCGTCCGGTTTCCTGAGGGCTTGGCAGTCGCGCTCTTCTGGCCAGACGTGGCTGGCATTCCCGCTCGAGGCGAGCAATTCTCGTGCTATTGGGATGGTGGCAAAGTGTCTCAGGTCAGAAACCTGGGCAGCGGCGAAGTGTTCAGGGTTGTCGACTGAAGCGCGGCTTCCAGGGGCGATTTGTCCTGGCTTGGCCGCCAGGCTTCAGCTGGTGCGGTCGGGGAGCCGGCTGGCCATCTGCCGATGCGCGCATGATTGGCCGGTTCGATGCGTCAATGGGGGGGTGGATTCGCAATCGAGGTCGCGTGGGATTCGGAACCCAGCCTCTGGCACATTGACGACCCGGTACGGCTCTGGTCCTTCAGAGTCATGTGCCTTGAGTGCTTTCCGCCTGGAACATGCCGAGCACGTGATAGCCGCCGTCGACGCGGATGATCTCGCCGGTCGTGGAGGCGCCGTGATCCGAACATAGGTAGACCGCCGTCCCGCCCACCGCTTCTAGCGTTGCATTTGCCCGCAATGGCGCGTTGGCCTCTATCGTCTTGAAGGTCTTGCGCGCGCCTCCGATCGCTGCGCCGGCCAGTGTCTTCATCGGGCCCGGACTGATCGCGTTGACGCGTATGCCCTTGGGCCCGAGATCGTTCGCGAGGTAGCGCACTGCCGATTCAAGGGCCGCTTTCGCGACTCCCATCACGTTGTAGTTCGGCTGGACGCGGTTGGAGCCCATGTATGTCAGCGTCACAAGAGCGCCCCCGTCGGACATCAGGGCCTCGGCCTGTCGGGCGACCTCGATAAAGGAGTAGCAGGAGATGTTCAGCGAGTTCAGGAAGTTCTCCCGGCTTGTGTCGACGAATCGCCCGGTGAGTTCGGCCTTGTCGGAATAGGCGATGGCATGGATCAGGAAATCAAGCCGCCCCCAGCGGCTCCTCAGCGTCCGAAAGCACGCCTCGATCGAGACAACATCCGTGACATCGACATCGACCAGGATGTCCGAACCTACGCTTCCGGCGAGCGGCTCGACGCGCCTGCCGAACGCCTCGCCCTGGTGGGAGAACGCAAGCTCAGCGCCTTCGTCCGCCAGCGCGCGCGCGATGCCCCAGGCGATCGACCGGTCATTTGCCACGCCCATGATCAGCCCGCGCTTTCCCTGCATCAGCCCCGGCACTGCACTCACCCGTGAAACTTGCTGAGCGCCACAGAGGCGTTTGTGCCGCCAAAGCCAAAGCTGTTCGAGAGAACCGTTTCCAGCTCGGCCTCCGCAGTCTCGGTGACGATCTCTTCGGGCCGGAGCGCCGGATCAAGCGTCTTGACGTTGATTGACGGTGCAATGAAGCCACCGTCCATCATCAGAAGGGAATAGATCGCTTCGTGGACGCCGGCCGCACCGAGCGAGTGGCCGGTCATCGACTTGGTCGACGAGATCGGGGCGTGATCCTCCCCGAACACGCGCCGAATCGCCTCGACCTCGATCACGTCGCCAACGGGCGTCGATGTGCCGTGGGCGTTGATGTAGTCCACCTTGTGATCGCCCAGGTTCGAGGTCGCGATCCGCATCGACCGTTCGCCGCCTTCGCCGCTCGGAGCGACCATGTCGTAGCCGTCGGACGTTGCGCCGTAACCCGTAACTTCCGCATAGATCCTGGCGCCACGCGCCTTCGCGTGCTCAAGTTCCTCGAGCACGATCATCCCGCCTCCGCCGCCGATGACAAAGCCGTCCCGGGATTCGTCGAAGGCGCGGGCGGCCTCGGTTGGCGTGTCGTTGTATTTTGAGCTCATCGCGCCCATGGCGTCGAACAGGCAGGAGAGGGTCCAGTCGACCTCCTCGCCGCCTCCGGCGAAGACGACATCCTGCTTGCCCAGCTGGATCTGCTCGGTGCCGTTGCCGATGCAGTGGAGCGTGGTCGAGCATGCGGACGTGATCGAATAGTTCAGCCCCTTGATCTTGAAAGGTGTGGCGAGGCATGCGGATACGGTCGACGACATGCAGCGGGTCACCATGAAGGGACCCATCCGCTTTGGCGCACCTTTTTCGACAACGGTCTGGTGGGCGGTGAAGAAGTTGGATGTCGACGGGCCCCCCGAACCGGCCACGAGCCCCGTGCGTTCGTTGGAGACGTCGCTGGCCTCAAGCCCGCTGTCGGCGATCGCCTGTTCCATGGCAAGATAGGCGTAGGCGGCGGTCGGCCCCATGAATCGCAACTGACGCTTGTCGATCACATCTTCGAGCACGATGTCCGGTATGCCGGCAATCTGGCTCCGGAACCCAAGCTCGGCATAGTCCGGTTGGAACGTGATCCCGGATCGGCCGGCGCGGAGACTGGCGGCAACCTCGGTGCAGTCGTTGCCGATCGGGCAGACGATGCCGAGGCCGGTGATGACGACTCGACGCATGCGCGCTTCTCCCTTGGTCAACTCTCGGACAGAGCAACCTTCATGTCCTTTGTCTCATATATCGTCTCGCCGTCCGCTTCCACCCGACCATCGGCAACCCCCATGGTCAGCCGACGCGTCTGCACGGCCTTGGTGAAGTCAACAAAGTACCTCAGCAGCCTTCGATCCGGCCGCACCATGCCGGTGAGCTTGACCGAGCCGACGCCCAGCGCATATCCGCGGCCCTTCCACCCGCGCCATCCAAGGTTGAAGCCCGTCAACTGCCAAAGACCGTCCAGGCCAAGGCAGCCAGGCATGATCGGGTTGCCCGGGAAATGGCAGTCGAAGAACCAGAGATCGGAGTTGATGTCGAGCTCGGCAACGACGTGGCCCATGCCGTGCAGGCCGCCATCGCCGCTGACTTCGGTGATCCTGTCCATCATGAGCATGGGAGGCGCGGGCAATTGCGCGTTGCCGGGGCCGAAGAGCTCGCCACGTGCGCAGGCCAAGAGGCCCGCCTTGTCGAATGATGTCGGATAGTCCGTCACTTTGGCACTGCCCCCAGATAATGATGCCGATCACGTGTTTCGCCCAATAACAGGGGCATGGATTGTGGTGCAAGGGGGGTGTCGGCCGCAGGCAATGTTGTCGCGATGCCTGAATCCGATTGAACCGGAGCAGGACTTTCCACTATGTTCAGGGAGAACGGGGACTGGACTGGCGGGCATGATGCACCACGAACTCAGTTCAGAATGGCTTGGCAAGGCGGGGCTCAGACCGACGCGGCAGCGGGTCGCGTTGGCCAAGCTTCTTGTTGGCGACGGGCAGCACCGGCACGTCACGGCCGAAAGCCTGCATTCAGCGGCGCAGAATGCCGGAGAGGCGGTGTCGCTGGCGACGGTCTACAACACGCTTAGGGCGTTCTGTGATGCCGGACTGCTTCAGGAAATCACCGTAGACGGCACCAAGAGCTACTTTGACACCCGCACCGACGATCACCCGCATTTCTACTGGGAAGACGAGGGACGACTTTCGGACGCGCCCGCAGACGAACTGGAGATCCGCCGGTTGCCCGGAGCGCCTGATGGTGCCGAGATATCGAAGGTGGATGTCGTCATCCGGCTTCGCAGGACCTGAACACGCCGTGTTTCGGCACGGGAATGTGAGGGAACCGGCAGGTTCAGGCAGGCTGGACGAGTTCGGCTCCCTTGGCGCGATTTGAGTTCACCTTGGCATGCACCCGGTGGAACTGGAGGGTGTCATTTCGCGCGGGCTTCATTGTTGCAGCGGCACCCTTGCCAGCCTCTCCGAGCCAGAGCGGCCAGTCCGCTGCATCCAGAATGACCGGCATGCGATGATGGATCCCGGCCAGCGTCCTGTTGGCGGACGTCGTGACGATCGCACAAGAGGCAATCGAGCAATCGCCCCGTTCCCAATCCTGCCAGATGCCGGCGAAGGCCAACGCACTTTCCGACCTTGAGAAAATGTACCACGGCAGGCGGTTGTTGTCCGAGTCGCGCGTCCATTCATAGAATCCGGATGCCGGCACGAGGCAACGGCGGCTGCGGCATGCTTCCCTGAAGGCGGGCTTTTGCGCAATGGACTCCGCGCGGGCGTTGATGATCAGCGGCCCGTCCGTCGGCGTCTTGTACCAATGAGGGAGGAAGCCCCATCGCAGCGGCCTGAGACGCCTGGTTCCGTCTTCCGACGTTACCGCATGTACGTTGTCGGACGGGCAGATGTTGTAGTTCGGGGTGTCCGGGAGATCATTCGCCGGAACAGCACGAAACAGGTCGGCCATGGCATCATGTGGCAGGGTCAGGGCAAACCGTCCGCACATGGCTGAACGCTATGCCCAAGCCTGGCGCCATGCAAACGGTCCCTTGCAACCCGCGACTTCGGCAGGCGGCGCCAGAAAGTCGGCAGCGGGCTGTCTGGGGGCAGTCTCCCGTTCCGAAGCGTCCCCGTGCAGGCCCTTAGCTGCCGGAGTCCTTGCTTTCGTCACTGTCCGCTGCCGGACCGGATTCCTGCTCGCTTCCGGCTGCGTCGTCCGCAGGCGGGTCGTCGGGTGCACCCGGTTCCGCCTTGGCATCCTCGGCGGCCGCCGCTTCCGGCTCGTCCCCGCCTTCCGGATCGGCAATGTTCTGCAGTTCGTCGAGTTCGGCGGCGCCGATCTCGTCGAAGAGCTCCGCAATCTCGAGTTCGGCCTTGGTTTCGTCCTCGGCCGCCTGCTCGGCGACGTTGATGCCCTTGGCCTGGAGTTCGGCTTCGCTCTCGGAACGGGCCACGTTCAGCTGGATCTGGGCCTCGACTTCAGGATGAAGCCTGATTGCCACGCTGTGCACGCCGAGTTCCTTGATCGGCGCTTCGATCGCCACCTGGCGCTTGTCGAGCGCGAAGCCGGCCTCGGACGCGACCTCAACCGCATCTCGTGGCGTGACTGATCCGTAGAGGGAGCCGCCGTCGGAGGCTTGCCGAATCACGATGAACTGCTTGCCGTCGAGCTTGCTCGCAAGCGCGCCCGCCTCCTTGCGGGTCTCGAGGTTCCGCGCTTCAAGCTGCACTTTTTGCTCTTCGAACTTCTGGATGTTGGCTTCAGACGCCCAGAGCGCCTTTTTCTGCGGCAGCAGGAAGTTGCGCGCATAGCCGTCCTTGACGGAGACAATGTCGCCCATCTGGCCGAGCTTCGCGATGCGTTCAAGAAGGATGACTTGCATTGGTTTCCGTCCTCACTTCACTGCATAGGGAAGAAGCGCAAGGAATCGTGCGCGCTTGATTGCGCGGGCCAGTTCACGCTGCTTGCGCGAAGACACGGCGGTGATTCGCGACGGCACGATCTTGCCTCGCTCCGACATGTAGCGTTGCAGGAGCTTGGTGTCCTTGTAGTCGATTCTCGGAGCGTTCTCGCCGGAGAAGGGGCAGACCTTGCGGCGGCGGAAAAAAGGTTTCGTTGCCATGAGATTTCCCCTTCCTAGCGTCGTTCGCCGCGTTCGCGGCGGGATTCGCGCTCTTCGGCCCTGCGCATCTGGACCGAAGGGCCCTCCTCGTGCTTGACGACCTTGACGGTCAGGACCCGCACGACGTCATCATGAAGGCGCATCAGGCGTTCCATCTCCTGCACGGCAGGTGCCGGTGCGTCCGTCTTGATGAATGCGTAATGGCCCTTCCGATTCTTGTTGATCCTATAGGCCATGGTCTTGATGCCCCAGTACTCGTTGCCGACGACATTGCCGCCGTTATCCGCGAGTACCGTTCCGAAGTGTTCGACCAGACCTTCAGCCTGCGCGTTGGACAGATCCTGACGCGCAATGATCACATGCTCATAAAGCGGCATGTCGTCTCCGTTCTTTCAGGCGCACTTCAAAGGAGGGGCAATGTCGCCGCGCCCGTCCACGAGAGGTTGCGCCAATGGCATGACTTGCGGCGAGTGGCGGGCTTATACACGGGTGTGGGCGGGGTTCAACCCATTGTGCGCAGGCCGCTCGGGGTTCTGCGGGAGGACGGGACGCCGGCCAAGTCAGCACGGGCCGGATGCAGAGGCGCAGGCCGTGCCCTCTGACCGTCGTGTCTCCCGCGGCGCAATCCCGTCCGATGCATGCCGCAAGCCCGACTGCCGGGACCTTGCCGGCCCGGCCCTGAACAGGGTCGACAGGGGACGTCCTTGGGGGGCGGCACCTCGAGGACGGATGGCCGTCGTCTGCGGGGCGCGTGATCGATGGCCTGCCTGTCGAGCAAGACTTGCGGCGGTCCATTGCTTGACGAGTGCCGGATCGGCGGATTTGCTCTTGGTCGATGAAGGAACTCGACATTGATTTCGTGAGGGCGCAATTTCCGGCGTTTTCCGAGCCGTCCTTGCAGGGCCAGGCATTCTTCGAGAACGCGGGCGGATCATGGACTTGCCGGTTCGTGACGGAGCGTCTCGAGCGCTTCTATCGCGAAAGGAAAGTCCAGCCCTATGGGCCGTACGAGGCAAGCAGGCTGGCGGGCGAGGAAATGGACGAGGCGCGAACTCGGCTGGCTGGCATCCTCGGGGTTGATGCGGATGAAGTGAGCTTCGGTCCGTCGACGACTCAAAACACCTATGTCCTGGCACAAGCGTTTCGGGCGTGGCTGCCCGACGGTTCGGTCATCGTCGTGACCGACCAGGACCACGAGGCCAACTCGGGGCCATGGCGGCGCCTTGAGGCGTCCGGGATCAAGATCAGGGAGTGGCGTGTCGACCCGGCCACAGGACACCTGGATCCTTGCGCGCTGGAGCCGCTGCTGGATGGCGCCGCGCTTCTCTGCTTTCCGCATTGCTCGAACGTTGTCGGCGAGATCAACGATGTCGCCGCCATTGCAGGCATGGCGCACGACGCCGGAGCGGTCGTCTGCGTTGACGGCGTATCCTATGCGCCACACGGGTTTCCGGATGTCAGGGCGCTGGGCGCGGACATCTACCTGTTCTCGGCATACAAGACCTACGGACCGCATCAGGGCATCATGGTGACGTGCCGCGAACTGGGCGAGGCCTTGCCGAACCAGGGCCACTTCTTCAATGACACGGACCTGACAAAACGGCTTGTGCCGGCTGGACCGGATCATGCCCAGGTTGCGGCTTGCGCAGGGTTGGCGGACTACGTGGATGCGCTCTTCGAGTCGATGGGAGGCGGGGCGCTTGGTCCGACCGAGCGCGCGCGTGTCGTGCACGATGCCATGCGGGCTCGGGAAGCGGCGCTGCTGCAACCGCTGCTCGAGTTTGTCGCCGGACGGAACAATGTGCGCTTCATAGGTCCTGGAGATGCCCGGAATCGCGCACCGACAGTTGGGGTCCTCGCCGACCGGCCCGGCGAGGATGTCGCGGCCGCACTAGCGCCAATGGGCATCATGGCGGGCGGAGGGGATTTCTACGCGTACCGGCCGCTGCAAGCCATGGGCATTGATCCTGCCCACGGCGTGTTGCGGTTGAGCTTCACGCATTACACCAGCCAAGACGAGATCTCACGGTTGATCACTGCGCTTGATCGCGTGCTGTAGCCGACTTGTCGCCAACACCTTCAACCGATTTCGTCCCGATGGTCCAGACCGGGGTCACCATCGGGTCGCATGGCTGCAGGTTCGGCAATCGGTTGGGCTGCCTGTGCATTGCGGGTTGCGACATGGCCGCAATTTGCAACGCGAACGGCCCGGGCAGGGTGCCCCGGACATGTCTTGCATGTCCGACATCCCTCCCGTGAACGATTGCCGGATCAGGAGTTGCCTTGGAAGGGACTCTGGCCCTTTCGAGGCCGGTTGAGGCGGTCGGTTTGCGAATCGCCCGGGACATGCTGTGATCGCCGCCCGCAATCGAATCGTTTTCGAGCGCGTGAATCGCTTGAACGCTGATGGAGGGCGTATGCATGATCCGGTGATCTGGTGGGTGCGGAAGGACCTGCGTCTTTCGGACAATCCGGCACTTGCGTCGGCGCTTGGGTCAGGAGGTCCGGTGATTCCGGTCTTCATCCTGGATGAAGTGTTCGAAAGCTACGGCGCGGCGCCTCTCTGGCGGTTCGGATTGGGTGTCGAGGAATTTGCCAAGTCGCTGAATGCCGCAGGCTCCCGGCTGATCTGTCGTCGCGGGTCAGCGACGGCCGCGCTGCTGGACGTCGCGTCCGAGACCGGAGCCAGGGCGATCCGGTGGAGCAGGGCATACGATGCACCGCAGGTTGCTCGCGACAAGGCCGTGAAGGCCGCCCTGCAGAATGCTTGCATTGACGGGGCAAGCGTTGCGGGAAGCGTCCTGTTCGAACCATGGTCGGTCCAGACCAGGGCCGGAGCGCACTTCCAGGTGTTTTCGCCGTTTTGGCGGGCCGTTGGCGGCATCGATGTGGATTCTCCGATGCCCCGTCTCGGGCGACTGCCCGCGCCTGCGACATGGCCGGCGAGTGAAGATGTTGCGGGCTGGGGCCTTGCGCAGCCGTTGCGGCGAGGTGCGTCCGTCGTGGCCGGGCACGTGACGATTGGGGAGAACGCCGCCCGGGAACGGCTGGAGTCCTTCGCCGATCAAAGAATGGGCGATTACGACGAGCGAAGGGACTATCTTGCGGAGCCGGCGACATCCCGCCTTTCAGAACATCTGGCATGGGGCGAGATCAGCCCTGCCACGTGCTGGCACGCAGCGGCGCGGCCGGCCCGGGAAGGCAGGCCAGGAGCGGTTTCGTTCCTGAAGGAGCTCGCGTGGCGCGAGTTTGCGTATCATCTTGCCTGGCACAACCCATGGATTCTGGACCGCAACTGGCGGGAGGGGTGGGACCAATTCCCCTGGTCCGAGGATGACGGCACGGCCGAGGTGCGCGCGTGGCGGCAGGGACGAACGGGCGTGCGCCTTGTCGATGCGGCGATGCGGGAACTCTACGTCACCGGGCACATGCACAACCGCGCACGCATGATCGTGGCGAGCTTCCTGACCAAGCACCTGATGACCCATTGGCGGGTGGGGCAACGCTGGTTCGAGGAGTGCCTGATTGACTGGGATCCCGCCTCGAATGCCATGGGATGGCAGTGGGCCGCGGGAAGCGGGCCGGATGCGGCGCCATATTTCCGGGTGTTCAATCCGGATGCGCAGCAGAAGAAATTCGATGGGGACGGCGCCTATGTCCGTCGCTGGATCGCGGAAGGCGAGGCAACCCCGTCGGCGACCGCCCGGTCCTACTTTGATGCCGTTCCGGAAAGCTGGGGGCTGTCGGCGACGGATGCCTATCCCGAGCCGGTGGTGGACCTGGCGGAGGGTCGCGCCCGCGCGCTCGCGGCCTTCAAGTCAAGGTCGTTCTGAACGACGGACCGCGAAGGGACGCTTGTGCGGTCGACGCGGGCTTGTCCGAATCGTGCCCGCGACAGCCCGGCCAATGCTCGATTCATCGGGTTCGCATGCGTGTTCCCTGGCGTGCACTGTGCAGGCAGCGCGTGTTGATCGCGTGGCTGATTCGGTCAGTTTCAGGTGCCTTTCTTTATTTTCTTGGGAAATCATGGGAATAATGTCAGAAGCATATGTAGCGTATATGTTTAAAGATTCGACCGAAAAATTACAAGATTTAGTCACAAGCTGGCAAGGGCAGGCTTGAATTGCCATGGTCATTGAAAAAATGTGCTTGCATTCCATGCTTTCCCATGTAGTATGCCCGATACCGGAACGAGCGGGGCGAAATCGGGACGAATCGATCCCGGAAACGAGGCAAGAGGTTTCATACAGGCTCCCCTCATCCGAGACGAAAGATCCGGCGCGCGGGCGAGCAGACATCCCCCCAGGTGGCGCGCGCAGCTGGACCTTCCCGGGAACGGGACGAGGGCGGCGGATCGGATACTCTGGCAGCAATCCGATCCGCCGTTCTCCGTGTGGGGGACCGGAGCAGGAGGCTCTGCGGGACTGTGGTTCGGAGATTCAGAGGCGAGGGCGTCCAGAAGGTGGATGCCAAGGGGCGGGTCTCGATTCCCGCCAGCTATCGCACCGTCCTGCGCGACGGCGATCCGAACTGGTCGGAGGGCAAGATGCCCGAATTCGTCATCGTCTATGGCGATGGCCGACGGGACTTCCTGGAGTGCTTCACGGTCGATGCGGCGAACGATGTGGACGAGCGGATCAGCCGGATGCCGCGCGGGTCCCGAAGGCGTCGCGCCCTGGAGCGTCTCTTCAACGGCCAGTCACTGTCCGCGTCCGTCGACGAGACGGGGCGTATCGTGCTGCCTCTCAAGCAACGCCAGAAAATCGGCATCGAGGGCAAAGCCTACTTCGTGGCGATGGGGGACACGTTCCAGATCTGGAAGCCCGAATCCTACATGGCTTCGGAAGCCCCGATTGACGAGTTGCTGGACACAATGCCGGAAGGCGCTGACATCTGGACCCTTCTGGAAGACGGTGAAGGCGACTAGGCGATGTCCGCCGCCGCCTGCGAGGTCGCCGGGCCGCCGCACGTTCCCGTTCTCCTTGACGCGATCCTGACCATGTGCGCGCCCGTGCACGGCGTTTGGCTCGACGGAACCTTTGGAGCGGGGGGACATTCCCGGGGACTGCTCGATGCAGGCGCGGATCGGGTGATCGCGGTGGATCGTGATCCGAACGTGTTTGAGATGGCTGCGGACTGGGCGGAAGCCTATGGCAGCCGTCTGGATCTCGTCGAGGGGACGTTTTCCGAAATGGATCGTCATGCGAATCAGGATCTGGACGGCGTAGTCCTGGATCTGGGCGTGTCTTCCATGCAGGTCGATCAGGCAGAGCGAGGATTCTCGTTCCTGGTGGACGGTCCGCTGGACATGAGAATGAGCGGTTCTGGCAGGAGTGCGGCCGACATCGTCGGCGGGGTGAGCGAAACGGTGCTCGCGGACATCCTCTTTCACTATGGAGAGGAACGGGCGGCGCGCTCGATAGCACGCGCCATCGCCAACCGGCGGAAGGACGCGCCGATCGAGACGACGCACGCTCTCGCACGGATCGTTGAGGCTGTCCTGCCACGGCAGAAGCCGGGTGCAATCCACCCGGCAACACGCACGTTTCAGGCCCTGAGGATCGCGGTGAACGACGAATTCACGCAATTGGCTTGCGGGCTGGAGGCCGCCGAACGGGCACTTCGACCCGGCGGCTGGCTTGCCGTGGTGAGTTTCCATTCGCTTGAGGACCGGGTCGTGAAACGATTCTTTCAGGAGCGTTCTGGCCGAGGGGGTCGTGCAAGCCGGCACCAGCCAGAGGGCCCGGCGCGGGAGCCGTGCTTCGTTGCCCGCAACAAGGCGGTCTTCCCATCTGCGGCAGAGGTGGCACGCAACCCGCGCGCGCGGTCCGCAAGGTTGCGGCTCGGCCGGCGCACGGCAGCGACGGCCAGTCCCGCAGACCGGTCGCGACTGGGACTGCCAAGGGAGATATTGCCGTGAAGACGCTCTTCTATCTTGTCACCGCAACCGCGGTCCTGGCGCTGGCGGTCTGGGCGTATCGTCAGAACTACGAGACCCAGGCGCGCTTGAAGGAAGTGGACGGGCTGCATGCGGAAATCGCAAACCTGCGCGGGCGGGCATCGATGTTGCGTGCCGAATGGGCGTACCTGAACAACCCCGAGCGGCTGGAAGATCTCGCGACACAGAACTTTGACCGGCTGCGGCTTCTGGAACTTGGCCCGGGCAACTTCCGGCGGATCGATCAGGTTCCGTACCCGGCGGCGCCGGCCGTTGCGGTCTCGCTTGATGGAGGCGACGAATGACCAGAATTCCGCTTCGGCCATTGGCCCGGATCCTTGCGGCGCGCCAGACTGGCGAGAATCCGGACGAGATCGAGCGCGACAACCTTGCAGCGCGCCACGAGGCTGGCCGCGACGGCTTGCGCGAGCGTGCGGAGGGCCGCCTCCTGGCGCTGGGCTTGGTTTTCCTGGTCGCGTTCTTGACTGTCGGCGTAAAGATGGCGGTTCTGGCCACGTCGGATCCAGCCGAGCCGAAGGCGGCGGCGAGCGGCACGCAGATCGTTGCCTCGCGCGCGGACATTACCGACAGGAACGGACGCATTCTCGCGACCAACCTGTCGACCCATTCCGTCTATGCCCAGCCGCAGCACCTTGTCAGTCCGGACGTTGCCGCACGCGAACTGGCAAGGATCTTTCCCAGTCTCGACGAGGAACGCTTGTACCGTCAGTTCACCGGGCCAAGGAAATTCCTCTGGATCAAGCGCCGGATCAGCCCCGAGCAGCAGGACGCGGTCCAGGACATTGGCGAACCCGGCCTCCTCTTCGGGCCGCGGGAGATGCGGCTGTATCCCAACGGGCGGCTTGCCGCGCATGTGCTGGGCGGGGCGAGCTTTGGCCGCGAGGGAGTGAGCGCGGCCGAACTCGTCGGCGTTGCCGGCATCGAAAAGGCGCTGGATGACGAGTTGCGTGATCCAGGTCGCGGCGACGTGCCATTGATCCTGTCGCTGGACTTGACCGTACAGGCCGCCGTCGAGCACGTGCTTGAAGGCGGGATGCGCGTACTGAATGCCAAGGGCGCGACCGCCGTCCTGATGGATGCCCGAAACGGGGAGATCCTGAGCCTCGTCAGCCTTCCGGACTTCGACCCGAACGACAGGCCGTCGCATGCGGCGGCGGGCAAGCCGTCAGACAATCCGCTCTTCAATCGTGCCGCGCAGGGCGTCTACGAGTTGGGCTCGACCTTCAAGGCCTTTGCGGCGGCCCAAGGCCTGGATGAGCAACTGGTCGCCCGCGAGACCTTGATCGACACCAGGGGTCCGCTCAGGTGGGGCCGGCATGCGATCAATGACTTTCGAAACTACGGGCCGACCCTGAGCGTCGAGGATGTCATCGTCAAGTCCTCGAACATCGGCACCGCCCGGATCGCCATGATGATCGGGGAGGAGCGACAAAAGGAGTTCCTTGAACGCCTCGGCCTGTTCTCGCCGGTGCCGCTCGAACTGGTCGAGGCGCGAACCGCACGGCCGCTCGTTCCCAGGAACTGGTCAGAAATTCACACGATTACCGTATCTTACGGCCATGGGATTTCGGTCTCGCCGCTGCATCTTGCTGCGGCATATGCATCGATTCTGAACGGAGGCATGAAAGTCGTGCCGACACTTGTCAAGGGAGCAGAGCCTGCCGGCGAGCGGGTCGTGAGCGCCGAGACATCGAGGCACATGCGGGAGATCCTGCGACTGGTCGTGACAAGAGGCACGGCGCGGCAGGCCGACGTCGCCGGATATCACGTCGCGGGCAAGACAGGGACGGCGGACAAGCCAAGGGCCCGGGGCGGCTATCATGACGACAAGGTCATTGCCACGTTTGCGGGCGTCTTTCCCGCCAATGATCCAAGATACGCGCTTGTTGTCGTTCTGGACGAGCCAGTCGAAACCAGCGGTCCGGATCCTCGGCGAACGGCAGGCTGGACGGCGGTTCCCGTCGCCGCGGAGATCATTCGCCGAGCCGCGCCCGTCCTGGGACTTGCGCCGGACATTGAAAGCTCCGGCAGACAAGGTGTAACGTTGGTGCAGTTCTGATCAGGGGCCGTGTCGATGCAGACCCAGGCAAGATCCAGAAGCTTGGTTGCGCTCGGGCTGGCCGCGCGGACTGCTGCCGATGTCCGGATAACCGGCCTTGCCGCCGACAGCCGGGAGGTTCGTGAGGGCTTCCTGTTCGCGGCACTCCCGGGAACCAGGGAGCACGGTGCGAGTCACGTTGGTCAGGCAATGCAGAACAAGGCCGGAGCCGTTCTGACCGACCGTGAGGGTGCCTCGATTGCGGGCAGCGCGCTGGCTTCCCGCAGAGTGCCGCTTGTGGTCGTCGAAGAACCCCGCGAGGCATTGGCTCTTGCGGCGGCGCTCTGGTTCGAGAAACAGCCGGAAGTCCAGGTTGCGATAACCGGGACGAACGGCAAGACCAGCGTTGCAAGCTTTACCCGGCAACTTTGGAGCGAGATGGGCGCCGAGGCGGTCAATGTCGGGACGACCGGAATCGAGGGAGCCTTCACCGCTCCGCTGGCGCACACGACGCCAGACCCGATCGAATTGCACGGCGCGCTGGCACGGCTGGCCAAGGAAGGCATCACCCACGTGGCGATGGAAGCCTCCAGCCATGGCCTCGCGCAGCGAAGGGTTGACGGCGTGCGCCTCAGGGCGGCGGCCTTCACCAATCTAGGTCAGGATCACCTGGACTACCACGCCGATCTGGAGGACTACTTCGAGGCGAAGGCAGGGCTGTTCTCGCGCGTGCTTCCGGAGGACGGGACGGCCGTCGTCAATGTCGACAATCCCTGGGGCGTGCGCATGGTCGAAGTGGCGGAAGCGCACGGACAGGATCTGCTGACGGTGGGACGCAGCAGCAGTTCCGCGTTGCAGATCGTGGGGCAGAGATTTGATGCAACAGGCCAGGAACTGCGCTTTGAATGGGCTGGACGCCTCCACCAGGTGAGGCTGGGCCTCATCGGCGGCTTCCAGGCCGAAAATGCCTTGCTGGCCGCCTGCCTCTGCATATCAACGGGCGCGGACCCGGTGGAGACATTCGATTCAATGCATGCCTTGCAGCCCGTACCGGGACGAATGCAGTTTGCGGCCAGGCGAGAGAATGGCGCGACCGTCTTTGTCGACTTCGCGCACACTTCCGAGGCGCTGGCCACGGCCCTGCGTGCGCTTCGACCCCACGTGCTTGGGCGGCTGGTCGTCGTGTTTGGTGCGGGCGGTGATCGGGACAGGGGCAAGCGCCCGCTGATGGGGCGCGCTGCAGCGGATCACGCGGATGTCGTGTTCGTCACTGACGACAATCCGCGAAGCGAGGATCCGGACCTGATCCGGGCCGAAATTCTTGCGGGCACGCGTGATCGTTCCTCCGACATTTCCGAAGTGGGCGACCGGGCGGAGGCGATCCTGCGAGCGGTCGACGCGCTTGGTGCAGGCGACACGCTTCTGGTCGCGGGCAAGGGCCACGAGACCGGACAGATCGTGGGTGACACGGTCCTGCCATTCGATGACGTGGAGCAGGTGAGCATGGCCGTGGCCGTTCTCGACGGCAAGGGCCTGTGAGCGGGCTTTGGACCTCCGGGACGGCGCTCGCTGCGGTGGATGGGTCTTCGAGCGGCCCTGCGTGGGAGGCGTCCGGCATCTCGATCGACACGCGGACGCTTGAGCCGGGAGACCTGTTCGTCGCATTGCGCGATAGGCGTGACGGTCATGACTTTGTCGCCGATGCCTTCCGCAAGGGTGCGGCGGCGGCGCTGGTTTCACGGGTTCCGGAAGGCGTTGCGCAGGACGCGCCTCTGCTGATTTGCGACGACGTGCAAACAGGATTGGAACGGCTTGCCGCAGCTGCGCGCGCTCGAACCGAGGCGAAGGTGATTGCGGTAACCGGTTCGGCGGGCAAGACGTCGACAAAGGAGATGCTTCGGCATGTCCTGGGGCGACAAGGAAGGGCACACGCCTCGGAGGCGAGTTTCAACAACCACTGGGGCGTTCCGCTGACCTTGGCGCGCATGCCGTTCGATTCCGAGTTCGCGGTGATTGAAATCGGGATGAACCGCCCCGGCGAGATCGTGCCGCTTGCGCGGATGGCACGGCCGCATGTCGCGATCGTGACAACCGTTGCGGCGGCGCATCTGGAGGCGTTTTCGGGCATCGAGGAGATCGCCATCGAGAAGGGCTCCATCTTTCAGGGACTTGAACCCGACGGCGTTGCACTCTTCAACGCAGATGTGGAGACGGCGCCGATCCTGGCGGCGGAAGCAAGGCTCCACGCGGCCCGCCAGGTCGGGTTCGGAGAGGGTGCGCAGGCCGTGCTTCGAGCCGAGCGCGTGACGCTGACTGCCGAAGCGAGCGTGGTCGAGGGCCGGCTTGAAGATGGTTCGTTCCTCATGAAGGTAGGCGCGCCCGGACGGCACCTTGCCATGAATGCAATGTCAGCGATTGGAGCGGCGAGCCTTGTGGGAGCGGATCTGGACATTGCCGTTTGCGACATGGGAAGCTGGAATGTGCCAATGGGCCGCGGCAGGCGCGAGGCGATTCTCCTGGATCCGGCAAACAACCTTGGAATCAAGTTGATCGACGACGCGTTCAACGCAAATCCCGCGTCGATGGCAGCGGCCCTTGACGTGCTGGCGGCCTCGGAGACGGCAGCTGCAGCCGGCCGCACTGCCGGCGGCCGCACTGCCGGCGGCCGCAGAATTGCAATACTGGGCGACATGCTTGAGCTGGGGTCCCGTGAGGCGCTGCTTCATTCCGAACTGGCAGATCATGCCGCGATGGAAAGGATTGATCGCGTCGTTTGCGTGGGGCAGAGAGTGCGTGCGCTCTACGACGCCCTGCCTGGCGAACGGCAGAGGTCGTGGTTCGAGACGGCCGAGGAACTTGCGAGAACGGTGCACAAGCATCTCGCCGCAGGCGACGTCGTGCTGGTCAAGGGCTCGAAGGGCTCGAGGGTGAGTCTCGTGGCCGAGGCGATTCGTGCTCTTGGCAGGGGGCACGTGGGGGACGAGCAGAAGGAATTGGATTGATGCTTTACTGGTTGACCGAGTTTTCGGATGGCGGAGATTTCTTCAACCTGTTCAGGTACATCACGTTCAGGTCCGGCGGCGCCTTCTTCACCGCTTTGGTGTTCGGGTTTCTCTTCGGACGCCCGTTGATCAATCTCCTGCGCACCAAGCAGAAGCACGGCCAGCCCATCCGGGATGACGGGCCCGAGAACCACCTGGCGTCCAAGGCCGGGACTCCGACCATGGGCGGCGTCCTGATCCTCGGCGCTCTCGTGACCGCTTCGCTCCTTTGGGCCCGTCTGGACATTGGCTATGTCTGGATGGTGCTGTTCGTGACAGTGGCTTTCGGCCTGATCGGCTTCATGGACGACTACAAGAAGGTCACGAGCAACTCGCATTCGGGAGTCTCCGGCCGGATGCGGCTGATTGCAGGGTTCGCCATCGCGACGGTGGCCGGGATCTGGGCGACATGGATGCATCCGCCGGACCTGCAGAACCAACTGGCCATTCCGGTCGTGAGTCTTCTCTGGAACATAGGCATCTTCTTCGTGCCCTTCACCATGATCGTGATCGTCGGAGCGGCAAACGCGGTGAACCTGACGGACGGGCTGGACGGACTGGCGATCATGCCGGTGATGATTGCTGCCGGGTCCCTGGGCGTGATTGCCTACGCGGTGGGGCGGACCGACTTCACGGAGTATCTCGGCATAAACTACGTGCCCGGGACAGGCGAAATCCTCGTCTTTGTCTCCGCGCTGATCGGCGGAGGGCTGGGGTTTCTTTGGTACAACGCACCACCGGCTGCCGTCTTCATGGGAGACACGGGATCGCTGGCGCTCGGCGGCGCGCTTGGAGCGGTGGCAGTGGCGACCAAGCACGAAATCGTCCTGGCGATCATTGGGGGGCTGTTCGTTGTCGAGGCGCTCAGCGTGATCATACAGGTGGGCTACTTCAAGATCACGGGAAACCGGGTCTTCCTCATGGCGCCAATCCACCATCACTTCGAGAAGAAGGGCTGGGCCGAACCGCAAATCGTGATCCGGTTCTGGATCATCTCGCTGATTCTCGCCCTCGTTGGCCTAGCCACGTTGAAGGTGAGATAGGCAGTGGCTGTTCGCCGTCACTTTGCCAAGCGCTCCCTGGCATGGCAATGCCTGCTTGCCGGGCAGGTCCGTCCCGGTTCCCGGCGGACACCTGACCCGTTCGATCGGCAACTGTTGGCGGGCGCTTTCCCTGTCGCGGCCCACGCGGCAGCCATTTCTGCCGGAAGGACATCGACATGGAGCGTCTGACGCGCCGCCAATCCGCGTTTGCGCCGACGTCCGCGAGGGAACCTGCCTTGCGGACTGGCAGTCTTGCGTTGCCAGCGCACGAGGAGAATCTCGGGTGATCCCGGTCAAGGGGGTCTCGGGCGCTCGAATCGCCGTGCTCGGCCTCGGGCGGAGCGGTCTTGCCGCAATGCGCGCGCTCAAGGCGGGCGGCGCGGACGTTCTCTGTTGGGACGACAGTGAAAAGGCGAGGGCCAACGCCGGTGGCGAAGGTGCAACGCTTCACGACCTGTCCGTTCCCGGGGCCTGGAACGGAGTGACGGAACTCGTGCTGAGCCCCGGCATTCCCCACCTTTATCCTCAGCCAAACGCTCATGTTGCGGCGGCAATGGACGCTGGCATCCCGGTCGACAACGATGTCGGCCTGCTTTTTCGTTCGCTGGCCGTGCCAGGCCGGGGCGGCCACCGAAAGTTTCCCAGGATCGTTGCCGTGACCGGATCCAACGGAAAGTCCACAACCGCCGCCCTGATTCACCATTGTCTCGTCGCCACGGGCCGCGAGAGTCAACTTGCAGGCAATATCGGTCGTGGCGTCCTGGACATCGAGTCCCCTGGAACAGATGGCACGATTGTACTCGAATTGTCTTCCTACCAGGTCGAACTCGCACGCACCCTGGCACCGGACGTCGCCGTCTTCACCAACTTTGGCCCGGATCACCTGGACCGCCATGGCGGGTTGGGTGGGTACTTCGCTGCAAAGCGGCGCCTGTTCCTCGAGGGCCAGCCGCGAGTCGCCGTGATTGGCATCGACGAAGCCGAGGGAAAGTTCCTCGCGAACCGGCTGGTCGGGGAGTCGCGCGAGAACCGGATCATTCGCGTGACAGCCGATGCCAAGGCGGCCAGAAGAGGTTGGTCGATCACGGCAAGAGACGGAGTCCTTGCCGAACTGCAGGACGGCCAACAGACTGCATCCTTCGATCTGGGGGAGATGCAGGGCCTTCCGGGAGTGCACAACCACCAGAACGCATGCGCGACCTTTGCGGTTCTGCGAGTGCTCGAGGTTTCGTCCGCGGCCATCGAGGAAGGGATGCGGAGTTTCGAGGGCCTGCCGCATCGAGGACAGGTGGTTGCCCAGTGGAAAGGAGTGACGTTCGTCAACGATTCAAAGGCGACAAACGTGGATGCCGCGGCGAGATCGCTCGCCTTGTTTCCGCGCGTCCGCTGGATCGTGGGAGGCCAGTTGAAGGACGACGGGATTTCGGCGCTGAGATCCAGCCTGGACCCTGTGGTGAAGGCATATGCAATCGGGGGGCAGGCAAAGGAGGTCGCCAGGGATCTCGAAGGGGTCGAGGTCGAAGTCTGTTCCGACATGGCAAAGGCAGTCCGGAGCGCCGCGAAGGATTCAGAGCCCGGTGACACAGTGCTCCTGGCGCCGGCGGCAGCAAGCTTCGACGCCTATGGAAGTTTCGAGGAGCGCGGCGAAGACTTCATGGCCGAGGTGAGGAAGGCGACCCGCTGAGTGGCGACCATCCACACGACGGCCTCGATTTCCGGACTCGAGAGTGCCTGACCGCCGCACGTGCGCCCGAGGGGCCTCAGAGAATCGACTGCCCGGTCTTGGCCCAGTCCTCGAGAAACGCCTTCAGGCCCTTGTCCGTCAGCGGGTGCTCGGCCATTTTCTTGATCACGTCGGGCGGGGCGGTAGCCACGTCGGCACCAATTCTGGCTGCCTCGGTCATGTGGTTGACCGAGCGAATCGAGGCCGCAAGGATCTGTGTCTCGAAACCGTAGTTGTCGTAGATGTCGCGAATGTCCCCGATGAGGTCCATCCCGTCGAGGTTGATGTCGTCAAGACGCCCGATGAACGGAGAGACAAAGGTCGCTCCAGCCTTTGCCGCGAGAAGCGCCTGGTTGGCCGAAAAGCACAACGTCACGTTGACCATGTGCCCTTCCCCGGAAAGGCGCTTGCAGGCTTTCAGGCCGTTCCAGGTCAGCGGCACCTTGATGGCGATGTTCTCGCCTAGCTTCGCCACTTCGTGACCCTCATGGACCATGGTCTCGAAATCCGTCGCCACGGTTTCGGCGCTGACCGGACCGTCGACCATTTCGGCGATTTGGGCAATGACTTCCTTGATGCCGCGGCCCGACTTGTGAATCAGCGACGGGTTGGTGGTCACTCCGTCCACAATGCCAAGCTCGTTCAATTCATGGATGGCGTCGGTGTCGGCGGTGTCGACAAAGAACTTCATGGGCGCACCCCTCTGGCGAACAGTTCCGGTTTCGTGGCACTCATATACGACACGCCCTTCGGGCTGAACCCCAATTTACCCGACGCTGAGGCAGTCTCAAGTGACGCGGCACTTCCAGGAATGCGAACTGATCTCGGTCCTCACGACGCAGCCCCTCGGCGGCGCCCTGGACTACATGGCGCCCGTCGGCGGCTGCATTGACGGTGCCTTTGTCGAGGTGCCTCTGGGGCCGCGCAAGGTTCTCGGCGTGGTCTGGGGGCCGGGCGAAGGGAAGGTGGACGCGACCAGGCTGCGCAAGGTCATTCGGGTCCACGATGTGGAGCCGATGCGTGTGGAGACGAAGGCGTTCCTTGCCCGTGCCGCCGAATACACGCTGACGCCGATGCCGGCGATGCTGCGCCTCGCGACGCGATCACCGGGTCTCGGTGACCCGCCGTCAATGCGCCGCGTCTATCGTCGCGGCGGCCGGGCGGCGCCCGAGCGGTGGACGCGCGCGCGCCGGAGGGTCGTTGCGGCGCTCGACGAGTTCGGAAGCCTTGCCTTCACGCTTGGCGAACTGACGGAGGCGGCGGGTGTTTCGTCCAGCGTCGTCAAGGGGCTGGTTGAGCAGGGTGTCGTGACTGAAGAGGAGAGCCCGCGTGACCGGCCCTATCCCCGAATGGACCCGCGCAGGACCGAAGTTGCGTTGACGAGCGAGCAGTCCGCAGCCGCAAGGGCGCTGGTCGCCGGTGTCAGGTCCGGGAAGTTCGGCGCCACTCTCCTGAAGGGAGTGACCGGATCGGGAAAGACGGAAGTCTACCTGGAAGCGGTGGGGGCATGCCTGGAGGCTGGGCGGCAGGCACTTGTCCTGCTCCCGGAAATCGCCCTCACCGAGGGCTTCTTGACTCGCGTGGCCGCGCGATTTGGCGCCCGCCCCGCCGAATGGCATTCCGGGGTTACCACGACCGAACGGCGGCGTGCCTGGAAGATGGCGGCGAACGGCAGGGCCGAGCTTGTGGTCGGCGCACGGTCTGCGCTCTTCCTGCCGTTTCGCGATCTCGGCCTGATCGTCGTGGACGAGGAGCACGACATTTCCTACAAGCAGGAGGAGGGCGTCATCTACAATGCCCGAGACATGGCTGTCCTGCGCGCGTCAATCGCGGGTGCGCAGGTGGTCCTGTCGTCGGCCACACCCTCTCTGGAAACCTGGGCGAACGCCGAGTCGGGCAAGTACGCGCGGCTTGCCCTGACGGCGCGGTTTGGCGCAGCGGTGATGCCGGACATGCGGGCAATCGACCTGCGCGAGGAGAACCTGCCCGCCAGGCGCTGGATTTCCGGCACTCTTGCGCGTGCCATGAAGGAGAGAATCGAGGTCGGAGAACAGGTGCTCCTGTTCCTGAACCGCCGCGGCTACGCTCCCGTGACGATCTGTCGGGCATGCGGAAAGCAGATCGACTGTGATCATTGCGACGCCTGGCTGGTCGAGCACCGCTTCCGAAAGATCCTGATGTGCCATCAATGCGGCGCGACGAGGCCCGTGCCATATGCATGTCCGTCCTGCAAGGCCGAGGGGCGGCTGGCGCCGGTCGGTCCCGGAGTCGAGCGACTGGCCGAAGAGGTTCGGGGGCTCTTCCCCGACGCCCGGCTCGCCGTGCTGTCTTCCGACCTCTTTGGTTCCGCCAAGGACCTGAAGGCGTGCATCAAGGAGATTTCGGAGGGCGGCGCAGACGTGATTGTCGGAACTCAGATCGTGGCCAAAGGGCACAACTTTCCGCTTCTCACTCTTGTGGGCGTGATTGATGCGGACCTGGGGCTGCAGGGATCGGACCTGCGGGCGGCCGAACGGACATTCCAGCTGATACGACAGGTGTCCGGGCGAGCCGGGCGTGCGGAAAGGCCGGGATTGGCGCTGGTTCAGACCTGTCAGCCCGACCACCCCGTGATGGCGGCCATCCTGTCAGGGGACGAAGAGGAGTTCTGGCGTGCCGAGGCAGCCGCACGCCGAGATGCGGGCGTGCCGCCATTCGGGCGGCTTGCGGGCATCATACTGTCCTCGCCGGACGCAAGGGCCGTCATGCAGGTCGGCAAGACGCTCGCGGCACGGTCAGAGCCCTTGCGAAGGATCGGGGCCGAGGTCTTTGGGCCGGCGGCCGCACCGATCGCGCGGATTCGGGGGCGGCATCGCGTGCGACTTCTGGTCAAGGCGGAGCGAGGGGCGCCTGTCCAGGGCGCCTTGGCCGAGTGGCTTGCCCAAGTCAGGCTGCCGGCAAACCTGAGGTTGTCGGTGGACATCGATCCGCAGAGATTCTCTTGAGCCTGCCCGGATTCGCTCTGGGCGTGCGTGGCCGAAGCGTCGGTTCCGAGAACGGCCCCGGCTTTCATTTGCCGACCGAAGCGCGTAGTGCGGTGCGATGGTGAGCATCGATCTCGAAATGGCGAAATCCCTGCCGGTCTGGCGCAGGCCCGTCACGCTTCTGCTTCTGATGGCGGTGGCGATGCCCATCGCGTTCGCCACGTGGTCGGCGCTCCTGAACAACTTCGTGATTGAACGCGTGGGCTTCACCGGCGTGGAGATCGGCTGGCTGCACACGGTGCGCGAGATTCCCGGATTCCTTGCCGTGGGAGTGATCGCGGTCATCATCTTCATGCGCGAGCAGGTGCTTGCGGTTGTCTCGCTTCTCATGCTGGGGGTGGCCACTGCGGTCACGGCATGGTTCCCGAGCCTCGGCGGCCTCTTGATGGTCACGGTGATTTCGTCGATCGGGTTCCACTACTACGAAACCGTCAACCAGTCCCTGCAGCTTCAATGGCTGCCGAAGGACCGTGCGCCGCAAGTGCTTGGCTGGCTGGTGGCGGTCGGTTCGGCTGCGTCGCTCATGTCGTACGGGGCCGTGGTGGCAACCTGGGACCTCCTGGACCTCACGTACAACACGGTCTACATGATTTCGGGCGGGGTCTGCGCCGCGATTGCCGCCTATTGCTGGTTCGCCTTCCCGAGATTCGAGGGCAATCCGCAGGAGCGGCGCATGGTGCTGCGCCGAAGGTACTGGCTGTACTACGCGTTGCAGTTCATGTCCGGTTCGCGACGGCAGGTGTTCCTGGTCTTCGCGGCCTTCATGATGGTCGAGCGCTTTGGTCTCAAGGTGCACGAGGTGACTGCGCTCTTCCTCGTGAACTACGTTGCAAACATGCTTGCCGCGCCGCTCATGGGCAGGGCCTTGACGCTTTGGGGCGAGCGCAACGTGCTGATCTTCGAGTATCTCGGCTTGACCGGTGTCTTCATGGCATACGCGGGAATCTACTTCTTCGACTGGGGCATCGTGCTTGCGGCCACCTTGTATGTGCTTGACCACCTGTTCTTCGCACTTGCGTTTGCGCAGAAGACCTACTTCCAGAAGATCGCGGATCCGGGCGACATCGCGCCGACCGCTGCAGTGGCCTTCACGATCAACCACGTCGCGGCAGTCTTTCTGCCCGCGCTGCTGGGATATCTTTGGATCGTCTCGCCCGGCATGGTATTCGTTCTGGCCGCTGCGATGGCCCTGGTCTCGTTGTTTCTGTCCTTCCTGATCCCGCGGCACCCCGTGAAAGGGTTCGAAACCGCGATTTCAGCCTTTCGGTGATCCACGAGGCAGCGCTCGACATTGCATGCAGGAGCGCTTCGCTTCCTGCTCCGGCGAAGGACTGGGCAGAGACAGGGGTCCGATTCGAGCGTTGCGGCCCTGCGCGCATGAGTGGAGCATGGACCGCACCGCCAAGCCGGTGCGGTGGGGATCCCGCCATGACGGAGCGGCCTGACGCGGCGCTCGAGGGCGGCGCCGGTGACACAGGCCGGAATGACGGCTGGCGTCAGCCAGGCGATGCGTGCATCGAGGCCTTGACGATTGAGTCTTCACAAATTGAGGAGGACGGGCTGCTGCCGGGTTGCACCAGGAGCCGGGTTCAAGTTCGTCGCGACATGACAAAGGGGATCGAAGCCGGCAGAAGCGGCAACGGGAGACGAGATCGCCGCCGCGCTTGGAATGCGGCCGCAACGCCCCCATATGTTGGCAGAGGAGGCAAGCCCATGTTTCAAGTGTTCAGGAAGAGCCGTTCAATGGTGAAGGCGGTCGATGCGCTGCGCGGTCGCGACGTGCCAATTCCAACCGCCGAGCGGCATTTCGTGCTTGATCGCCCGCTTGCGCTTGACGTGCCCGATTGCCACGAGGCCGCGATGTTCGGCATGGGCTGCTTTTGGGGTGTCGAGCGGAAGTTCTGGTCCCTTGAGGGGGTCTGGCTGACCATGGTGGGATATGCGGCAGGGCACACTCCGAACCCGACCTATGAGGAAGTCTGCACCGGTCGTACGGGTCACAACGAGGTGGTAAGGGTGATTCACGATCCTGCATCTGTATCCTATGACGACCTGCTTCGGGTCTTCTGGGAGGGGCACGACCCTACGCAGGGGATGAGACAGGGAAATGACGTCGGCACGCAGTATCGCTCCGGAATCTACTGGACGACGGACGCGCAGCGTGCGGCGGCCGAGGCGTCGAAGGAGATGTACGCGCATCGTCTTGCTGCTGCCGGACACGGAAGTGTCACGACCGAGATCCTGCCCGCCCTGCCATTCTACTTTGCCGAGGACTACCACCAGCAATACCTTGCAAAGAACCCGCACGGGTATTGCGGCGTCGGCGGCACCGGCGTGAGCTGCCCGATCGGTGCCGGCGTTGCGGCATAGGCCTGCCGCACCGGGCAGCAAGGTGTGCGGCTTTCGCCGTAACAGGGACCTCGCCAGAATTCGCCGGCCGCAACGATGCGGCACTTTCGTTCCCTTGCCCGGACTGTTGACGGCGCGTGGCGGCGCGCATAGCCCCTCGTGCATGGCAACATGGACCGCACTGACGACGCTCGGAGACCGCGAGCGGGCCGAGGCCCTTGGGAGAGCCCTCGAGACGCTTGACCCCGAACCTTCTGGAGTCGGTGTCATCTTGCTCGAAGACAGCGGCGCGACCTGTGAAGTGGGCGGATACTTTGCGGACGCTCCCGACGAGATTGCCTTGGCGCTGCTAGCGGCGGCTCATGGTGCGGCCGAATTCACGATCTCGAAACTGCCCGACGTCGACTGGGTTGCCCATGTGCGGCGTGAACTGGCCCCGGTGGATGCCGGCCGTTTTCTCGTCCATTGCGGAAGTGGCATCGAGACCTTGCCAGAAGGTCGGATCCTGGTCCGGATCGAGTCGTCGATGGCCTTCGGAACCGGACATCATGGCACGACGCTCGGGTGCCTGAAGGCATTGGACAGGCTGGTCGGGTACGGAGCGATCATTCGAAGAGTGGCGGACATCGGCTGCGGGACCGCCGTACTTGCAATGGCGGCTCGACTTGCTTGCGGCGCGGAAGTGCTGGCTTCCGATGTTGATCCGGTCGCCCTCGAAGTTGCGCGGGCCAATCTCTCCGCCAATGGCCTGGAGGGCTGCGTGGCGCTCGTCGAGGCCTCGGGCTTCAATGACGCGCGGCTGGCTGGACCGTTTGATCTCGTTCTGGCCAACATTCTCAGGGACCCGCTTCTTGGAATGGCCGAGGACATGGCGCGGGCATTGCGAACGGGCGGCCATGCGGTTCTGGGCGGGATCCTGGCGGAGCAGGCGGACCAAGTGGTCAAGCGTTACGCGTCTTCGGGATTCAGCCTGCATTCGCGCGAGAATGTCGGTGAATGGAGCACGCTGACCCTGGCACGAACCAGTTCCTGAATGCCCGTGCTCGCCAGCCGGAGTCAGGAATCCGGCTCGTCGTCGTCCATCAGAATTCTCGCTGAGTCCCCTTCCGGGTCGTCGTACTGACCGCTCCGTACCGTCCAGACAAACGCTACAAGCGCGCCGAGTCCGAGGATCAGCGAGCAGGGGATGAGTATCACGAGAACATTCATTGCCGTCTCCCGCGGCCGGCGTTCAGAATGACCACAAGCGAACTCGTCGACATTGCGATGGCAGCCATGAGCGGCGTGGCAATTCCAGCAATGGCGAGCGGGACGGCGATCGCGTTGTAGACAGCGGCAACCCCGAAGTTCTGGAGCATGCGTCGCCTGGCGAGTCTTGCCGTGCCGATCGCTTCGGCCACACTTGGCAACCGACCTGACACGATGACTACATCCGCCGCATTTCGGCTGGCGTCAAGGGCGCTGCCCGGTGCGATGGAGGCGTCTGCCGCGGCCAGCGCCGCAGTGTCGTTGAGGCCGTCGCCCACCATGAGGACGGAACGGCCATCCTCACGAAGTTGCCGAAGAACGGCTGTCTTGCCCTCCGGCGACACCTCGGACCACAAGCGATCGACTCCAAGCCGGGCAGCAACCTGCCGGGCGCGGGCACCCGTGTCACCAGTCAGAAGGCAAACTTCCAGCCCCTTCGCCTTGAGCGAGTCCATTGACTTCCTTGCATCCGGCAAAGGCTCTTCGGTGCTGGAAATCTCGTGGACCCGTCCGCCGACCGCGAATGCCGTGTCGGAGAATCCGCCGGCCCAGTCTCCGCGCCCGAAGCGCACGGAGGTGTCGTTCCACGTGCCTTCGACCCCGCTGCCTGCGATCTCCCTGACATTCGACACGTCTGCCGGGGCGGCCGTGGCGAGGCCATCAAGCAATGTCCTGGAGAGCGGGTGGTCCGAACTTGCCGCCAAGGTGCGCAGAACCCCGCGGTCGATGCGTGGCATGTTTGGCGGCACTTTCAGGACGCGGCGTGTCAGCGTGCCGGTCTTGTCAAAGACGACGGTGTCGATTCCGGCGAGGCGTTCGAGAGCGGTTTCGGACTTCACGAGCAGGCCGTTCCGATATAGCCGCGACGTTGCCACGACGGCAACTGCCGGCACGGCGAGGCCAAGCGCGCAAGGACAGGTGATGATGAGCGTTGCGATGGCGACGTTCAGGGCCACGCGCACGTCGCCAGTGGAAAGAAGCCAGCCAAGAAACGCCGCCGCCGCAACAATGTGGACCGTGGGCGTGTAGATCGCTGCCGCCCGGTCAGCGAGGCCGGAATAGCGGGACCTGGCATTCTCTGCCGTGGCGACAAGCCGTGCCATGCGCCGGAGCGTCGTGTCCTCGCCAACCGCAGTGGCCGTAGCCGTCACGGGGCCGGTCAGCACGATGTCGCCTGCCGTCAGGGTGTCGCCGACGGTCAGGGCCTGGGGATCGCTTTCGCCGGTAATGGCGCTCCGGTCAACCTCGACGCTGCCATCGTCCAGAACGGCGTCAACCGGTACGCGCGCGCCAGCCGCGAGCCACAGCGTGTCACCGACGCGGAGCTCTTCGAGCGGCCGGCTCCTTTGTGCACCATCCTCGATTCGGATGGCACGCGCGGGCTCGATGCCAGCGAGGTCGGCGGCGGCGGATCGGGCGGAGCGACGCATTCGCTGGTCGAGAACACGACCGGCCAGCAAGAAGAAGGTGAGCGCGAGTGCCGCGTCAAACCAGGCATGCTCCCCGTCATTCGCGACTTCATAGAGCGACATGGCTGACGCCAGCACGATGGCAAGGGAGATCGGAACGTCGATGTTGAGACGACCGACACTCAAGGCCGACCAGGCGTGCCGGAAGAACGGCTGAGCGGCGTAGACCGTGGCAGGAAGGGCAATTGCCGCGCTGATCCAGTGCAGGAGGTCACGTGTCGAATCCGATGCTCCTGACCAGACGGCGACCGAAAGCAGCATGACGTTCATCATCGCGAATCCGGCCACGCCAAGAGGCAGGACCAAGGCCTGTTCATTTTCGATGCCGCCGGCGTCCGTCGTTGCTTCGTGCGCCTCGATGCCGGCCACCTCGAGCGCCCTGATCCACGGGCCTGGATCCGCGCCAGGCACCCCAAACACGGCGGCGCGGCGGCGAGTCAGGTTCACGCGGGCCGAGCGAATGCCTGGCTGCCGGGAGAGCACCTCCTCCACGGTCCGGATGCAGCCAGCGCAATGAACACTTGGCAGCACAAGAGTGTGAGTCGGCGCCACGTCCGATGCGGCCACGAAATCCGTCGTGGCACTTGAACGAGCGAAAACGGGATCGGCAGAGGTCATTCCTCAACCCACATGGTGACGCGCTGCCTGAAGGGCGTGCCGTCCGGGGCCGTCATGGCAAGCCAGAGGCTCCAGTGCCCGGACCCGAGATTTGCCGGTCTCGGCGCAACGAATCGCGTGCCGTCGAAGCGGAAGGCAAGGACGCTGTCCTCGGCGACATGGGTGGCGCGACCGAGGGTCGCATCCGTGATCCGGGGCTCGACCGGACCGTCGGGTCCGAGAACGGCGAGCGTTACTGAATCTTCGGTGACACCTGGAACAACGCTCCAGCCCAATGCCTCCTGTGCGCGGCGCTCGGCGTCAAATGTCTGGCTCGCGACATAGGAGTTCCTGACCTCCAGGCCAGGGAACGTGCGCACGGCCATCGTTGCGAGCACGACGTTCACGGCAACGATGACGGCAAAGGCACCCACGAAGAGCGCCAGCACGTGGTAGCCGTTGATCTCCCGTCTCACTGTCCTGTCCTGCCGTTGAATACGCTGTCCTGGTAGGCTCGCTCGCCCGAAACGATGTCCTCGACCCAGAAGCGGATGCCCGTGCTGTCCGCAAGGGCCGGGCCCGTGTTCGCGGACGCTATGACATAGACCCTCTGATGTGCCGTGTCGTCCGCGGGCACGGGAACCTGCGTTGCATCGACGCCCTCGAGATCCAGTCGGAGGGCGGCGTCTCCGGCGACCTGGATCCGGAAGGGGCGATCCTCGCCGTGCTTGTTCCTGAGCCGAACGTCGTAGGCGTTTCGAATGGAGCCGTCGGAAAGGACGACGAATTGCGGGTTCCGGACGGGCGCCACGGTTATGTCGATTTCCGGACGAACGAAGAGCGCGTAAAGAAGTGCAAGGCCGATGAGGCTCCACAGAGCCGTGTATGCGGCCGTGCGCGGCCGCAGGACATGCCGCCAGACGGAAAGCGACGGCTGGCCGGCCCGCTCGCGTCTCTCGTCGGAAAATGCAAGATAGTCGATCAGGCCCCGTGGCCTGCCGATCCGCGCCATGACATCGTCGCAGGCGTCGATGCAAAGCGCGCAGGTGATGCAGGCCAGTTGCTGCCCGTCCCGAATGTCAATTCCGACCGGGCAGACGTTTACGCAGGCGTTGCAGTCTATGCAATCTCCTGGCTCGTCACGGGCGGGTTCGATCTTGCCGGCGGCTGGATCAATGCCTGGCATGGGAATCCTGGGCGACCGCCCTCCGATCCGGGGACCTGCGGCCTGGGCGGACGCCGCCGCCCGTTCGGCGAGCGCACGACGCTTCGTGCCCTTGCCGCGCGGCTCGCCTCGCCATTCGCGGTATGCAACCGTGAGCGTCTCTTCGTCCATCATCGCGGCCTGGATGCGGGGCCAGGGACACATGTAGATGCAGATCTGTTCCCGCATGAACCCGCCAAGGACGAACGTCGTGCCCGTCAGGATCATGATCGTGAAGTAAGCGACCGGCGCGGCGTCGAGCGCGACCAGGTCACGAAGGAGCGTCGGTGCGTCGGCATAGTAGAAAACCCACGCGCCGCCGGTCGCGACCGAGATCAGCATCCAAAGCGCCCACTTGGTGAGGCTGAGCCTGGTCTTCCTGAGCGTCCATCCTGACTTCCAAAGCCGCATCCGTGCGTTGCGGTCGCCCTCGATCCAGCGTTCCACCAGCAGGAAGAGATCTGTCCACACCGTCTGCGGACAGGCGTATCCGCACCAGACTCGGCCAAGCGCTGACGTGAAGAGAAAGAGGCCCACCCCAGCCATGATCAGGAGGCCGGCGACGAAATACAGTTCGTGCGGCCAGATCTCGATCCAGAAGAAGTAGAAGCGTCGCCCGGCCAGGTCGATCAGGACGGCCTGGTCCGGGAGGTTCGGCCCCCGATCCCATCGGATCCATGGCGTAAGGTAGTAGATGCCGAGCGTCACGCCCATGATCCACCACTTGAGCGTGCGAAAGAGCCCGGAAACCCGGCGCGGAAAGATCGGTTCCCGTGCGGCATAAAGGGCGGTGGGTTCGCTGTCGCTCATTGCCTGGACCCATGCGTTCGCGCCGTCCGGCCACGTTCCGGCGCATTTGCGGATTCAGCCGCCCGAAGGTGGGAGGCCGATTCCCGGCGACTCATGCCGGCAGGGCCCGGTGCGCGGCGTCGGCCCGCCGGATCAGGAAGCGCACTGGCTCTCTCGGGCACGGCAGGCTCCGTGGAAGAGAATCTCGGATCTGGCCGTGTCGGAAGAGGCACCGTCCGTCGTCATTCGCCGCCGCCCAGTTGATGCACGTAGAGCGTGACGGCCTTGATCTCGACTTCATCCAGCCTTGGTCCCCAAGCCGGCATTACGCCAAAGCGCGAGCTCGTGATCGACTCGGTGATCGCCTCGCGGTCGCCGCCGTACAGCCAGATGGCGTCGGTCAGGTCTGGCGCGCCGGTCTCGCGGTCTCCTGTCCCGGATTCCATGTGACAGGAAGCGCATTCCTCGGCGAAGATGGTCGCGCCGCTGGCTGCCAGTTGCGAGTCATGTGCCTGGCCAGACAGTTGAAGCACGAATTCGGTTGCCGCCGCGATCTGCTCCGCTTCGAGGAATTCGCCATAGGCAGGCATTTCGGACCAGCGGGCGTCGTCGTCGGTGTCGTTCCTGATGCCGTGGCGCACCGTGGCCGCGATTGCGTCGAGCGTCCCGCCCCACAGCCAGTCGTCGTCGAGAAGGTTGGGATAGCCAAGGGCGCCTGCCGCCCCGGCGCCATGGCATTGGGAGCAATGGGCGAGAAAGACGGCGGCGCCGCCCGCAACGCCATAGTGGTAGGCCGGGTCGCCCCGCTCGAGGGTCGCCAGGTCGGCGGAGGCGAGGCGCGCAGCGACGTCGGCGTTCCGTGCATCCACTTCCGCGATCTGGGCTTCAACCTCCGCGCGCGTCGAGTAGCCGAGAAACCCGGCCGTGGCGCGGTCGATCAGCGGCCAGGCAGGATATGCGATGCAATAGCCAATGCCCCAGACGATCGTCAGGTAGAACGTCCACAGCCACCAGCGCGGCAGGGGCGTGTTGAGTTCCTGGATTCCGTCCCAGTTGTGGCCGGTGGTTTCGGTGCCCGTGACCGGATCGCGATCTGTCCTGTTGTCCATCATGCACTTTCCTCGGGTCCGGCTCCCGTCGCGCGACCTGGTTCCCCCCTTGATCGGTCATCCTGGCAATTCGCGCTTTCCGCATCATCCTTGAGCGGAATGTTCGCGATCTCGTCATGAACGGCACGGGATCCGGGACGGAACGCCCAGGCGATGGCGCCGATGTAGAAGATGCACAACGCCAGCAACACCCAGCTGTCGGCAAGTTCACGCAGGAATGAGTAGGTCTCCATCGTTGCTTCCTATCGGGTCTCGTCGGGCGTGAAGGTCGAGAAGTCGACCAGGGTGCCGAGCATTTGCATGTACGCGATGATCGCGTCCATCTCGGTCAGTTCGGGCTGTCCGTCGAAATTCGCGACGACTGCGCCGGGATAGCGTTCCAGCAGCCCGTCGGTGTCCGCGTCGGGATCGGCCTGGGCATGAAAGTCCGCCCGGGCCTCGGCCAGCATCTCGTCCGTGTAGGGCACGCCGACCAGGCGGTGCGTTGCCAGAAGATCCTCGATCAGGTCGTCCTCCAGGCGCGCATCGGCGAGAAAGGCGTATTTCGGCATGACGCTCTGCGGCACGACCGATTGCGGATCGATGAAATGGTCCACGTGCCACGCATCGGAATAGCGTCCGCCGACTCGGGCGAGGTCCGGGCCGGTCCGCTTGGACCCCCATTGGAACGGGTGGTCGTACTTGGATTCGGCTGCCAGCGAGTAGTGGCCGTAACGCTCGACCTCGTCCCGCATCGGCCGGATCATCTGGCTGTGGCAGACATAGCATCCTTCGCGGACGTAGATGTCGCGCCCAGCCAGTTCGAGCGGCGAATAGGGACGCACGCCGTCGACGTCCTCGATCGTGTTCTCGATGTAGAAGAGGGGCGCGATCTCGACGATTCCGCCGACCGATACGACGAGCAGCGAGAAGACGAGAAGGAGGGTAGGGCTCCTTTCCAGGATGCGGTGCTTGCCGATGGCGGACATGTGCGCCTCCCTATTCCGCAGGGACGCCGACAGGTGCAGCCGCGCGCACGCCGCCCCTGATCGTCATCCACATGTTCCAGGCCATGATCCCTGCGCCGGCGAGATAGAGGATGCCCCCCAGCGCACGCACGACATACATCGGATACTTGGCTTCGACGGTGTCGGCGAAGGAGTTCACGAGGAAGCCCTGGGAATCGACCTCGCGCCACATCAGGCCTTCCAGGATCCCCGTGACCCACATCGACGCCGCGTAGAGCACGATGCCGATCGTCGCGAGCCAGAAGTGCCAGTTGATCGCCGGCATCGAGTGCATTTCCCTGCGCCCCCAGAGCCGTGGAGTAAGGAAGTAGAGCACGGCGAAGGTGATCAGGCCGTTCCAGCCGAGCGCTCCCGAATGCACGTGGCCGATGGTCCAGTCGGTGTAGTGCGAGAGCGAGTTGACCGCGCGGATCGACATCATCGGGCCCTCGAAGGTCGACATGCCGTAGAAGGCGAGCGAAATCACCATCATGCGGATGATCGGGTCTGTCCGGAGCTTGTCCCATGCGCCTTGCAGCGTCATGAGTCCGTTGATCATCCCGCCCCAGGACGGCATCCAGAGGATCACCGAGAACACCATTCCAAGCGTTGAGGCCCAGTCCGGCAGGGCGGTGTAGTGCAAGTGGTGCGGCCCCGCCCAGATGTACAGGAATATCAGTGCCCAGAAATGGATGATCGAGAGCTTGTAGCTGTAGATCGGGCGGTTTGCCTGCTTGGGCACGAAGTAGTACATCATGCCCAGGAAGCCCGCTGTCAGGAAGAAGCCGACGGCATTGTGTCCGTACCACCATTGCACCATTGCATCCTGCACGCCCGCGAAGACCTGCACCGACTTCGACCCCCAGATCGAGACCGGAATCGAGATGTTGTTCACGATGTGCAGCATCGCGACCGTGATGATGAACGAGAGCAGGAACCAGTTCGCCACGTAGATGTGCCTTTCGCGCCGGTTGAAGATCGTGCCCATGTAGACGACGAGGAACGCGACCCAGACGATTGCCAGCCACAGGTCGACATACCATTCGGGTTCGGCGTATTCCTTGGATTGCGTCGAGCCGAGGACGTATCCCGTGGCGGCAAGCACGATGAAGAGGTTGTAGCCCCAGAACACGAACCAGGCGAGGTTGCCGCCCCAGAGCCGCGTTCCGCTGGTCCGCTGGACAATGTAGAACGACGACATGATGAGCGCGTTGCCGCCGAACGCGAATATGACGGCGCTTGTGTGCAGGGGCCTGAGCCGCCCGAAATTGGTATACGGCTGCCCCCAGTCGAAGTTCAGGGCCGGGTAGGCAAGCTGGAGAGCGATCACCACCCCGACGAGGAAGCCGACGATTCCCCAGAAGCCTGTGGCGATCACGCCGGCGCGGATGACGTCGTCCGCGTAGCCGGAAGCGTCGACCGCCGGCCGTGTTTCACCGACCTGGCCGACCTGCCAGACGAAGAGTCCGGCCGCTACAAGCATGATCAGCACTGCATGCGCCTGATATGCAATGTCATGCCCCCAGTTCGCGGCGAGAGCCGCAATCAGGGCCGTCAGGCCCAGCAAGATCAGTTTCAGCGTATCCCACATGACTGGATTCCCGGGATTGATTGGTGGTCGCAGCGCTTAGGCAGCGATTGACGTCCCGCGCGGCGCGGGACGATTCCTTGAGAGCCTGGGCAAGTCTGTTCGCATCCTCGACCTAGCGTTCGCCCGAGGACGCCTGGACGGCAAGTCTGCCGCGCCCGATGCAACCCGGTTGGCAATTCTCGCCGGGACCATCCTGCAAGGCGAATCGCGCCGCCTTGATCCATGTCAAGTCGATCCGCAAGTTGGCGGAATCGAGCAAACTGACAGGTTCCGTGAGCAGCGGTCGGCATTGCCTGGCGCAGGCACTGCCTCCCCGCATCGCGACGTGTCGGAAGGCCCGCCAGGAGCAACGCGCTACTCCGCATTTTCGAGTTCCGCCTCCAGACGCGACGTGTCCGGAATGATGACGCGCCTTGCCGTCTCCAGCTCTATGAGGCCGTCCTTGCGGAGGCTCGACATTTGGCGGCTGACGGTCTCGATGGTAAGGCCCAGATAGCTCGCCATCGCTTCGCGCGAGAGAGGCAGGTCTATCCGGACCGGCTGATCGGCGTCTTCCGGCAATGCGGACCGGCGAACAACGAGCATCAGGAAGCTGACAATCTTCTCGCGCGCCGTCAGGCATCCGAGCAGCAGCATCCAGTTCCGGGCCGCGTCGAGTTCGTCGAACGCTATGTCCAGAAGCCGTTTCCTGATGCCCGACGCGCTCTCGACCAGATCCTCAAACGGTCTTCGCCTGAAGCAGCAGAGCGTCAGGTCGGTGACGGCTGAAATGTCGTGCTCGCAGGAGTCGCGCCCCGGTCGACCGATGAAGTCTGACGGCAGGAGCATGCCAGTGATCTGCATTCTTCCGTCAACGGTGGTCTTCGAGAGGGTCGCGACGCCAGACACGATGGAGGCGACGACATCCAGCTTTTCTCCACGAAGCGCAACGGCCTGGCCCGCGGGCACCGACTTGTAGAACTTCATGGCGTTCAGCTTGTCGAATTCCTCGTCATCGCTTGCGGCGCAGATGGCTCGGTGTCTCACCGGGCAGTGCTGGCAGTCCAATCTCAGATCTTCGGAACGCGAAATCTTCACGGCAAGTTCACTACCTGATCTCTCAACGGTGCATCCAATGCTGTCCGTGGAGGCGACGTTACAACAATTCCTTGGGGCGAACATAGGGATTTTGGGACCCGAGACAAAACGTCACCCGCCGCCGGTCTCGGGACGTTGTCGACGGGAAGGACCCCTGGCCTGACGGTTTTCGGGAAACGCGAACCTCGTCAGTCTCGCATCATGCAAAGAGGTCCTGACCTACTCCAGCGGACCTGCCCCGGCCCGGTGTGCCGCCGCGAATTCCGCCATGCTGTTGAACCGGAAGTCTGCATGCGGCGTGTTTCCGGGGTCCATCGTTGCACCGAACCCGTCCTTGTCGTGTCGACGATAGATCCAGCAATTCGCCAGCCCGAACTCATTTGCCGGGGCATGGTCATGGAACAGGCTTTCGGCCACGTGCAGGATCTGGGACTTGTCGATTCCCTGCCTGCCAAGCGCTTCGATCATGTACTCGAAGTTTCGTCGGGCCGGCTTGTACGAGCCGATGTCCTCCGCCGTGTAGACGTTTTCAAACTCGACGCGAAGCCTCTTGTTGCTGCCGGCAAAGCTGACGTTGTCCGTGTTGGTCAGGACGGCCAGCCGGTAGTGCTTCTTCAGGTATCCAAGCGCTTCCGCGCTGTCCGGAAAGGCAGGCCAGCGCCCCACGGTCGCGCCGTACGCCTTGCACTCGTCCCAGGACACGGTGACGTTCCATTCCTCGGCGAGGCGCCGATAGACGACTGGCAGCAGATCGCGATACAGCTTTGACGGCGTCAGGCGCTGGATCGTGGATTCGTGATATGCATGGGCCTCGAGGATCTTGTCACTGTCGAGCGCGCTGTCGGCGCGATCGGTCAGCGGCTTCAATCCCTCCATGATCCCCGTCTCCCAGTCAATGAGCGTGCCGTAGACGTCAAATGTCAGGACCTTGAAATTGCCGAGTTTCAAGTCTCTCCCCTTTCGTTCGGAACGGTTTCCGGCAAGCCGTGCATTGCCGGCACCAGATGAACGGTTGCCTGGCGGACCCTAACGGTTGCGGTCGCCGAACCACATGCGCCGAAACAAGCCGTCGCGCAGGTAGAATTGGTGATAGAAGGCTGCGCAAGTGTGCAACAGCACGAGAAGAACGAGAAGATTCGAAATCAGCCCGTGTGCCAGGCGTGGCGCAAGAGTGGACAGGTTGGCCGGCAACGGTTCGCCGCTTCCGCCGAAGACGATCGGAAACAGTCCGCCGGACAGGGCCGTGCCCAATCCGCTGAGCAACATGAGCGCAATCAGCAGATACATGATCCAATGGGTCGCGATGCCGATCTTGTCGAGAAACGCGCTCCCGGTCTCGGCACGGGGCGGCTTGGCCGAAGCGAACCGGACGGCAAGCCGCAGGAGCAGGAGCGCGCCCAAGGCCAGGCCGACCGTCATGTGACCTGCGAGCCCCTGCAGCTTCTGTGGATCGGAGTTGCTCATTGTGGACAAGAGCGCCTTTCCGAAGAAAAGCGACACGACGACCATGACAGCCATGATCCAGTGCAGCGCGACCAGCAGCGGGTGGTACCTTGCCATTTCCGTCTCACTTTGTCCGAGCAGCCATGTGCGGCACAATGTCAAGGCACTCGCCGCCACAGTCAACTCCTGCGCGGACCCGGCAGTGCCCTGCTGCCTACGGGTCGCTTCTTTCCACGGCCATGCCGGGCGCACGGGCGGCGTTCCCGACCCCAGCGACCAGGTCAACGCGGCTGGAGCTGAACGTCGCCAGCTGTCGGCTGCGGTCTCCCGTGCACATGGCCTTCAGGTCCTTCAGGATCATGTCGCCAATCAGGTGGCGGCCGCCTTGAACCGCCGCCGCGCGGTGCGGCGAGAGAATGACATCGGACACGCTTCTGACCGGATGGTCCTGCGGCAGTGGTTCAACGGGGAAAACGTCTGCGGCGACCCGTATTCGCCCTGTAATTGCCGCTGCCACGAGCGCGTCGAAATCCACCAGATGCGCCCGGCTCAGGAGCACGACAAGCGCGTGGTCCGGGAGCAGGGCGAGCATGTCTGTCGAGATGAGGGCCTTGTTCCGGGATGTCGGGGCAGCCGCGACAAAGAGGCAGCGAGACCACTTCATCAAGTCTTCGAGCCTGCACAGCTCCACGTCGAACTGGTCCACATCCTCCTGAGTCAGCCAGGGATCATGAGCCCTGACGCTCGGACGAAACGGGGCGAGCAGTCCCGTCAGTTCCCTGGCGATCTGTCCAAATCCGACAAACCCGATCCTGGCGCCGTGCAAGGAGAAATCGGTCGCCGGATTCTCCTGTAGCCAGCCTTCGCTGCCGCTTCGGAACGCTTCGTGTTCAACGACCAGCCCGCGTGCGCCAGCGAGGGCCATGGCGAGTCCCATTTCCGCGACGGATTCCCGAAATCCCGGAGCGCAGGAAAGTACCTCGACGCCCTTCGCGGCGCAGGCCTTGTAGTCGATTGTGTCCGGAAAGGCGCCGGAAACCTCGATCACAGCGCGAAGCTTCGGCGCATCGCCGAGCATCTGTCGCGTGACGGTGGGCGTCGCGGATATCAATGCGGATGCTGACGGCCAGGCCGCGTCAAATGCGTCGCTGGAGATCGGTTCGTCCCGTCCCCAGATCACGTCGAACTCTTCCTGCAGGGCCGAGAGCGCACCCTGCGAGAACAGTTCAGCCAGGGTTCGCCAATGAGGATCAAGTATGACTGCGGGCTTCGTCACAGGGTCTCGTTGAACAAGTGCGCATGCGCCGGGTCAAAGTCGAACGAAACCGCGTCGCCCGGATGCAGGATCGCGTCCTCCGGCAGCGCCGCAACGATGCTGTCATTCGAGTTCAGTCGCACGTCCACGATCGTTTCGCTGCCCAGCCGTTCGGTCAGGACCACCCTGCCGTTGAGTGGCCCTGCGCCGTCCGGCACGGGCCTCAGAAGCTGCGGGCGTATGCCGAGCGTCGCCTTCTGGCCGGTCGCGTAGCTGCGTTCGCCCTTTCTGACATCAAGGCCGCTGATCGCGGGGCCCGAGACCCTGACCCTTTCGGCATCCGCACTTTCCACAGAGACCGCGATGAAGTTCATGGATGGCGCTCCAAGGAAGCCGGCGACAAACAGGTTGGCGGGGTTGTGATAGAGGTCCATCGGCGCACCCGCCTGCATGACCTCGCCATCCCGCAGCACAACGATCTTGTCGGCGAGTGTCATGGCCTCGACCTGATCGTGGGTCACGTAGACCATCGTGGTCTTCAACTGGGAATGCAGTGTCGCGATTTCCTGGCGCGTGCTCATTCGAAGGGCCGCGTCAAGATTCGACAGCGGTTCGTCGAACAGAAAGACCGACGGGTCGCGCACGACCGCCCGGCCTATGGCCACCCTTTGGCGTTGGCCGCCCGAAAGCTGGGAAGGGCGACGGTCAAGGAGGTCTTCCATCTGGAGCATGCGCGCAGCCTCCGCGACCTTTTCCTCGACCACGCTCTTGCTCTCCTTGCGAATGGTGAGGCCGAACGCGATGTTCTCGCGCACGGTCATGTGGGGAAAGATCGCGTAGGACTGGAAGACCATTGCAACGCCGCGTTCCTTGGGCTGGAGGTCGTTGACGACGCGGCCGCCGATCCGAAGCTCGCCGCTGGATATGTCCTCGAGCCCGGCGATCAGTCTCAGCAGCGTGGACTTTCCGCAACCCGACGGGCCCACGAACACGACGAATTCCCCGTCCACGATGTCGATGTCGACTCCCCGGATGACCTCGACCGTGCCGAACCGCTTGCGAACCTTGGAAAGTTGAATGCCAGCCATGTCAGCCCTCCAGGGTCAGGGTTCCGTTCGCGCGCCGGAACACGGGCGCGGGATCCATGATGTAGCCGCCAAAGCCGTCCGGTCCGCCATCCTTGAACCCGAGGAGCTTGAGGCCGTCGTGCTCGACGATGCGGGCGGCGTATCGAAGGACTTTCGTGTCAAGCGCATCGCCGTCCGGCAGCCGCCAGGGACCGCGTGGCGATTCACTGGTCAAGTAGTGCGTGCCGCGCCCGACGCGACCGTGCTTCTCTGCGTTCCAGCGGGCCTGATGTTCGGGGTCCATGCAGAACAGGCAGTGCCATCCGCCGTCGACCTGCAGGACCTGCGGCACTTCAAGCTGGCCCCAGCCGCCAGTGAACACGGGAGGTTCCAGCGTCCAGGTCATCAGGTCCGGCGACGTGGCGAATCCGATGCATCCAGCGTCATTGGTTTCGTCGATCCCGGCGGCGCGCGCGGTGAAGTACATCAGCCACCCCGGGCCGTCCGGATCCTTCATGACCCAGGGGTCGCGCATGGCACGGTCGTGCCACGCGCCCTCCCAGTCGGTCTCGTAATGTGCGGAATTCGGGCCCGTCAGATCGAGGCAGAGGCCATCGCCCACCCGTTCCCAGGATTCCAGGTCTTCGCCGACGGCGTGACCGATCCGCTGGATCAGCGCGCCTTCCGCCGCGGAGGTTCCGGTGTAGAAGTAGTGCCAGTATCCGTCGTCGCCCCGCAGTGTCGACCCGGTCCAGGTGGTCCTGTCGTCCCAGGCCGGACCCTCGGACGGCGCAAGCGACGTTCCGCGATGCTCCCACGTCACGAGATCGTCGCTGACGGCATGGCCCTGGGTCACGTTCCAGTGGCGAAGATCCGGATCGCCGATCGATTTGGGAGCCTTCAGGTACCAGCAATGCCAGCGGTTGCCGTCGTGCAGGTACCAGCTGTCCCAGACCCAATGATCTTCAAGCGCCAGCATGCCTACCCCTTCACGCCGGTTGACGCGATCGAGGCGATGAACGCGCGCTGCAGGACCAGGTAGAACGCCAGGACGGGTACCGTGATGATGGTGAGATAGGCCATGATCTCGCCCCACGCCGTGTTCAGCTGGAAGAAGTAGAGCAGCCCCACCATGATCGGTCTCAGGCCCTCTTCCTGCACGACCATGATCGGCCAGATGAACTGGTTGTTGTACATCTCGAGAAACTTCAGGATCGCGACCGTCGCGATGACTGGACCGGACAGCGGCATCACCACGCGGCGATAGACCTGAAACCAGCTTGCGCCTTCAACGCGGGCCGACTCCACGAGATCACGCGGCAGGTCGCGGAAGTACTGGACGAAGAGGAAGATCTCCAGCGCCCGGATGATCCAGGGCACGATCTGCACCTGGTAGGAGTTGAGCCAGCCCCAGGTGACGCCTTCGGTGGTCAGCCACGGCAGGTTGTTCACCAGCAGAAGCAGCGGCACGGCAACGGTCTCGAATGGCAGGATGTACGTCGCGATGATGATCGCCAGCACAACGGTCTTGCCACGCCACTCGATGAACACGAACGAGAACGCGGCGATCGAGGCAAGGAACAGCGACAGCACCAGCGTCGTTGCCGTGATGAAGACCGAATTGAAGATGAAGAGTCCGACCGGAGCCCTGCTGAACGCATCGCGGTAGTTGTCGACGCCGATGTCCCCGACCGGAAGGAATGCGCGCAGCGACGCGCTGTCGCTCAAGAGCTGCAGGTCCGGCTTGAAAGAGGACATGACCATGAAGAGGATCGGCAGGACGAAGATGCAGGCGATGAACCCGAGGAAGAGATACAGTCCGATCAGCCGCGTCGTGCGCTCAAGGGTCATGTCACTTCTCCCGCGTCAGCCAGCGCTGAAGAAGCGAAATCGAGAGCACGAAGAGGAAGAGGAAGACGGAAATCGTCGATCCGCCCGAAATGTCCTGCCTTCCATAGCCGCGCTCGACCATCTGGAAGACGATGGACTGCGTGCTGTCCAGCGGCCCGCCCCCCGTCATGACCGCGACCTGCGGATAGAGCGTGAACGCCTGCATGGTGATGATGATCATCACCAGAATCGCGGTGTTGCGGAGGCCTGGCCACGTCACGTGGCGAAACGTCTGCCAGCGCGACGCGCCCTCGATCCTTGCCGCTTCGTAGAGTGATTCCGGGATCGTCTGGAGGCCCGAAAGCCAGATGATCATGTGAAAGCCGACGCTCTGCCAGATCGACATTGCCATGATCGAGGGCAGCGCGGTTGACGTCTGCCCAAGCCAGTCGACAGGCTCGAACCAGCCGAAGGTCAGCAGGTCGAGCATCGTGTTCAGGAGTCCGTTCTGGCCGTCATAGATGAACCGCCAAAGCATCGAGACCACGACCATGGAGATCACGACGGGCATGAAGTAGATCGTCCGGAAGATGTTGATCCCGCGAATCCTCCGGTTGATGAGAAGCGCCAGGCCCAGCGCCGCAGCCGCCTGGAGCGGCGCGACGACAACCACGAAGAACAGGGTGTTGCGCACGGCTTTCAGGAAGACGACGTCCGTTGCCAGGACGAAGGTGCGCCGGTCGTCACCGCGACCGAAGCTGAACCACTCGCGCTTGCGATAGAATTCGGGGTAGCCGTCCTTGTTTCGGGTGTATGTGCGCAGCGACGGGAAGACGGGCTTGCCGTCCTTCGTCCTGACTGTGCCGTCATCGTCGCGTTCGGCCTCGAGCGTGAGCACGGCGATTCCGAAGAGGCGCTCGTAGTTCGCGGTCCCGACCCATTCGGTCGGGTTCGGAGACACAAGGCGCTGGTTCGTGAACGAGAACCCGATCGCCATGAAGAAGGGAATGATCAGGAATGCCGCAATCAGCAGGAACGCGGGTCCGGCCATCAGCCAGCCCGCACGGTTCTGCTGTGTCAGTCTCGATGCCATCGCGGCGCCCGGGCAATGGACGGGCGGGCCGGTTCCCGGCCCGCCCGCTGCTCACGATCAGTTGCCGTAGCCGTTGTTGGCCTCGATGTCCGCATCGATCTCGTCGACGGCGGCATCAAGCGTGTCCGCGACGTTGGCGCCGTCCGCGATGTCTGCCAAGGCCTTTTCGAAGACCTTTGCGACGACCGGATAGCCCGGCGTCACGGGCCGCACGAGGGCCTGGGCGTTGGAGAGCCCGAAGAACACCTCGAGGGGGCCGTCCGGGGCGTAGTTCGTGGTCATCGCCGCCGCCGACGGGGTTGACGGGATCAGGCCGATGCCGTCCGAGAAGGCGGCAAGGTACTTGTCCTGAATGGCGTGCTCGATCCAGGCAGCCGCGCCGTCGGGATGCTCGCAGGTCTCGGTGACCCCGAACTGCCACGACGCCGCACCGATGGTCGGTCCGTTGCCGAGATCCGGCGCCGGCAGGAACACGATGTCCTCGACGCCGCCGTCCATCGTCGGGACCGCCGCCCAGTTGCCGTTCCACGAGAAGGCGTAGCTGCCTTCGATGAACCCGGTGTCGCGGTCAGCGCCGTCCTGGCTGTTGCCAGGTGCGTATCCGCCGGCAAACAGGTTCTGCCACCACTCGCCGAAGGCAAGTGCCGCATCGCCGTTCAGCGCGCCCTCGGCCGTCGTGTAGTTCGAACGGTCGATCATGTCGCCGCCGAAGCTCTGGATGAACGGGCCGAAGGCGTACGGGAACCATTCGCCTTTCCACGCCATGCCGAGGTCAAGCGCGTACTCGTAGTTGCCCGAGTCCTTGGCGGCATCAAGCGCGGCCTGGAACTCGTCCCGCGACCAAGGGTTGTCGAGCGTGGGCGTGCGGAGGTCCAGCTCGTCGAGCGTGGACTGGCGGGCATAGAGGGCGACGGCCGCGTCCCAGAGGCCGATCGAGTACAGCGTGTCGTTCCAGATGCCCTTGGTGCCCGGCAGGAAGTCGGCGATCTTCGACTCGTCGATGGGCAGCGGCTGCATGTATCCGGCCCAGGCCCATCGTGGCATGACGGGGCCGTCAACGTCGATGATGCAGGGCAGGTTGCCCGCGAGCGCGGCGGCCTCGACGGAGTCGTTGTAACTCTCCTGCGGGAAGCTCTCGATGACGACGTTCCAGTCCGACTGGCCGGAATTGAAGTCGTCGATGATCCGGTTGATGATGTTCGATTCAACCTCGTTGCCGGCGCCGTGGTACCACATGGTTACCGAGGTCTGCGCGACGGACGCTCCGGCTGCGAGTGTTGAAGCGGCCAGCGCCGCGCCAAAGGTCTTCAGTTTCATGAGAACGTACTCCCTGTGTTGCTCCTGAATTTGGTTACTGAGTTCAGGGCGGTCACGGACGACCGCCAATGGACGGGTCCCGGAACCATTTCCGGACCCGCAAGCTGCCCGTCTTCGCCCTTGATCATGCCCAGAGCGATCTCTGCCGCTCTTTGTCCCATCGCCAGGTAGGGCAGTTCCACCGTGGTCAGCGGCGGATACAGTGTCTCGGCAATGGCCCGGTAGTTGTCGAAGCCGGCGACCGAAACGTCTTCGGGGATGCGAAGCCCGCGTGACCGGACCAGCCCGTAAAGGCGAAGGGCCATCTCGTCGTTTCCGCAGCAAATCACGGTTGGCGGCCTGTCGAGCGCAAGCATCGAGTCGAGTGCGCGCTGAAGCAGTCCGCCATCGTCGTCCTCGACGTTCCTGCGGGCCATGAGTTCCAGTTCGCCATCGTAGGGAATGCCGGCGGCTTCAAGCGCGGCGCGATATCCCTGCGAGCGCAGTTCCGTGGCCACCATGGCAGGGTCGAGCGTCAGGTAGGCGATCCGCTCGTGTCCCGAGCGGACCAGGTCGGTCACGAGATCGAACTGGCATCGCTCGTCGTCTGGCACGATCGCCGGCGTGCCGTCCGCATCGAAGCAGTTGACAAGGACGACCGGGCAGTTTCCGGCGCCGGTGTCGAGGGAGACTTGCTGGTGATAGTCAGCGACATAGACCAGCGCCTCGACCCTGTGCTGCAGGAACGTGCGCACGAGTTGCGGCACCTTGGCCGAGGTTCCGCCGGTATCCGCAATGATCAGCGTCTTGCCGCTGTCGGCCATGACCTTTTGGATGCCCTGGACGATGTAGAGATCCGGAAGGCCTGTCGGCTCCATCGGTTCGAGCTTGTGGCTGAGTGCGCCAGTGACGAGTCCGATCAGTCCTGAACGGTTGGATCGCATCATTCGGGCTGCATTGGATGGGACGTAGCCAAGTTCCGCCATGGCCGCCTCGACGGCCTTTCGCGTTTCCCGGCCAACCGGCGCGTCACCGTTCAGGACTCGGCTTACGGTCTTTGGCGAAACGCCTGCCGCCTTCGCGACGTCGTAGATCGTGGCCAACGCTATCCCCCGCCTGACGCCGAACGACTCCAGGACTCCCGGCGAAAACAGCCATGACATCGAAGTCATGACATCGGTGTCATAGCAGCCCGCTTGCGAAATCGCAAGTGTCACGTGTCATGCCCGATCGCCGATTGCCTGGACCTGCGCCGTGACATCGCCAGGCGGATGCGGCGCAGTTCGGTGCGCCTGGAATGCGGCGAGAATTCCGGCATTGGATGCCAGGACGGGGGACACCGAAGCCGGACGACGAGCGCGGCGGGCCTCGAACATGGCTGCGCGACATTGCTGACCCCGATGTCCAATTCAAGGCATGGCCGAAGCAAGGGCGACCGGGTCAAGGCAACGGGAGGCGACAACTTGAGTTCAGGTCGGGATTCTCGGGGCCCGGAGAAGCAGCGACGTCAAGTGAACTTCCGGTTCGAGATGTACGGCGCTCCGTCAATCCGCGGTGTGGATACCCGCTTTGCCGAAGTTGCATTCCATCAAGCCGCCATTGCGGAGGAGGCGGAGAGGGCGGATGATCGAACTCCCTTGTCAGCCCGGTGTTGCCGATCGGTCCTCCGTGTGCAGGCCAGGCTGGACCGGACCGGACGCAAAGATCGGACAGGATTGCTGCTCCGGTGCAACCATCCTGGTATCCGGCCAATCCTTTGTGGCGACGCTGGTTCTGATGCATGCCATCGCTTGTTCGATGACAACGTTCTGAGCAGAGGTGACCGGTCGCTCGGCACTGGCGGCGACGAATAGCCGACGGGTCACGTCAGGGTCAACCACACGCCGACAATTGACCAAGGCGGATCTGTTCCAACACGGCGCGCGATCTCGAGAGGTCCGTGTTTCAGCTCCAACCGTTCTTCGGCCTCGATTCAAGGCGTGCTTGCGATGCCCGGTCGGCATGGCTGGCGTCCCTGAGCGCGGATTCATGGCTCGACGGAGGGTCCGGGCAGGCGTGACCGCCCCCCGGTCTTTCCCGAGGGCGGCGGTCGCGGCGG
>JAPPCV010000161.1 GCA_028824715.1 Boseongicola sp.
CGCGCGCCGCGACGTCGGCAAGGGCGCGGGCCAGCAGCGCCGCGGTCTCGGTCTCACCTATCTGCGCGTCCTGAATGCGAAGCGCCTCGGCGTTCCGGAGCGCGACCTCGCGCTGCGCAAGGAACCGGTCAACGAGTTCCGTGCCTGCCTCGAGAACGACAGTGCCAGGGCTGCGGAATTCCGAAAACGGATGTCCGCCCGGCAGCTGCAGGTCGAGCACGTTGACTTCGACGTTCCAGCGGCCGTCCCCGTAGACTGCGGTGGCGCTGCCGAATGCCGGCACGGTCTCGCCCCTCTCGAGGAGCTTTCCGACCAGACTGTATCCGTCGCCTTGGCCGATCTCGTGGTAGAGCGTGACAGCAAGAATCACGGACGCCGCAAATTCGCTGTAGTAGCTTGCACCGGGCCCGTCGCGCCGGAGTTCCTCGGTGGTGACCGTGAGTTCGGCGACCCTGAACCCGTCTCCAAGCTCGGCCTCGACCAAGGCCCGGATGTCGGGGGCCTCGTCGGGATTGGCCACGGCCTGGAGTGTCGTCAGGAGGACGGCGAAGAGCATTGCCGGAAGGTGTTTCATAGGGTCAGCGCCCCGTTGGGAGAACGGGCGCAAGGCATATTTTGTCACGACTTCGAATGCAAGGTATGCGCAGGGACCGAGCCTGTTCGGCGAGGCTGTTCAATGCCCGGGGCAATGCTCGAAGAAGTCGAGAATCCCGGCAAGAATGCCTTCAATTCCCGGGCCGTCGATGTCCTTGTGAAGCACCATCCGAATCGCGCCGGTCGAGCCGCCGCCGACGACAACACCGCACCCGGCCAGGTGCGCTCGGAACGCGTCGTTCAGCCCATCACGCGGCGTGAGAAAGACCATGTTGGTCGCTTGCTCGACCGTGCCTGCCCCGGCCTCCTCCAGGACTGCAGCAAGGCGTGCGGCCCTGAGATGATCTTCGGCAAGCCGCTCCACATTGTGCTCAAGGGCATAGAGGCCAGCTGACGCCAGGATGCCTGACTGGCGCATGCCGCCTCCCAGCATCTTTCGATACCTGCGCGCGCGTTCGATGAGGTCCGACGGCCCGGCCAGCACCGAGCCCGCCGGCGTGCCAAGACCCTTTGAAAGGCAGAGCGAAACGGTGTCGACAAGATCGGACAGGTCCTGCTCTGCGCAGTCGAGGGCTGCGACCGCGTTGAAGAGACGTGCGCCGTCCAGATGGACCGAAAGGCCAGCGGAACGGGCCGCGTCGACGCAGCCAGCCAAGCGGTCCAAGGACACCGCCTTTCCGTTGTGCGTGTTCTCGAGACCGACCAGTCGACTCACCGGCATGTGACTGTCGTCTGGCTTCACTTGTGCAGAGATCCGGTCAGGTGAAAGGCCGCCGTCGGCCTCGACCGGAATCGTGCAGATGGCGATGCCGCCCAGCACTGAACTGCCAGCCGCCTCGTAGGCCGCAACATGATATCCACGCCCGACAATCACTTCTTCCCCGCGCCCGCAATGAGCGAGAAGCGCCGTCAGGTTGCCCATCGTCCCGCTGGAAACGAACAGGGCCGCGTCTTTCGCCAGCCGCTCGGCGACGGATTCCTCAAGGCGATTGACGCTGGGGTCTTCGCCGTAGACGTCGTCGCCCAGTTCGGCTTCGTACATCGCGCGGCGCATGCCTTCGTCCGGTTGGGTGACAGTGTCGCTTCTCAGATCCAGCCGCGGCGCGTTCGAATTCGCCGTCCCGGGAAAGCCTGAGTGATCGTTCATGTCGCGACCTGCTCAATGGCGGGCGCGGCAACAGTGTGAACGCGCCTGGAAAGCTCGGAGTGGACGTGCTCGAAACCGCTTTCTGAGAGTTCCGGGCCGAACTCCGAATGTCCGGTCTTCTTCACCGGCGTCTCGCGCATCCTGGCGACGCCGACATTCAGGTCCGGCCGTGTGATTTTCGGTCCGGGCACAACGCCCGCAGCGCCGAAATCATGAACCTGGGTCAAATACGACATGCCTGACTCCATCAGGTGAATCCCCGTGCATCAGGTTTGGAACGCCGTGCGTCGGAAGTCCACTGTCAAGGCGCCATCAAGGGTCCTGGGGCAGGCCCGCAAGTGACGACGAAGTGTTCGAGGGCAATCTCGACCTGCCCGATCCAGACGACAACCACGTCCTGGAAGCGGCGATCTCGACCTCAGCCTCGGTGATCGTGACCGACAATCTCGGAGATTTTCCGGCGGAGGCTCTCGCTCCACATGCGATTGACGCGATTTCGGCAAATGATTTCCTCGCGGACACGTTCGAAAGCGGGCCTTGTCACGCCGCGCAATACCTTCGATGACAGCGCGACAGTCCGGCGCCGACGGTATCCCGGTCAGCTTGTTGAAGCTCGGTTTGTCATAGAGGCCAAGTTTGATGCGGCGCAGATGGCCTGACTTGGCCAGTTGCTGGAGCGCCTTGTCGACAACCTCATGCGCACCGACGTCTGCAAAACCTCCCGGCGTTCAAACCTTGGGTGGTTCGGCATTGATCCGATCACGGATCCGAGTGGACAAAGGCGTTTGCGCTGCCTGCTATGTCCGAAGTCCACCTCATATTTCGGACGCCCCCGATGGACAAATTGACCTTCAAAGACGACTCTTGACGGAATTAGGGGCTCTACGCCGCCGTGACTGCAGCTCTCGTGTCTTCCGACGAACAGAAGTGATCGATGGGGGTGGCGAATTCGCCATGCCTTGCTCCGTCGGGTGAATACCCGCGCGCCAGGTTTCCAGCGGCATGCATCGGAACTCCACTTCCTGGACGCGATCAGAGGTTGTGGACTTCCCGTTCCGCGTTCCACGTCGATTGCGCCCTGTCAGGAATCATGGCTGTTAGCCGGCTGACCATATCCTGATGCGCCGGCTCGTCGAAGAGATTCGTCATCTCAAGCGGATCGGTCTCCAGGTCGTACAACTCTCCCGCGCCGGAAATCAGGTCGACCGTGATCCTGTGCCGTTTCGTGCGCAACGTGCGCAGTTTCAGCTCGACGCCGCAGCGTGCCGGGCCAAGGTCCCATTCGTTGTACGCGAATTCGCGCCTCTCGCGGCCCGCAATCACGGGTGCCAGAGAGCGACTTTCAATTCCTTCAGGCTGGCCGACGCCCGCCCAGTCGTAGAATGTGGCGGCGAGGTCCAGCGTCGAGACGGGATCGGCAATCCTGTGACCCTCCGGGAGTCCTGGGCCGCGCATGACCAGCCCGACACGAAGCAGCCCGTCATAGTGCGTAGGGCCCTTCAGGTAGAGTCCGTGGTCCCCGAGGAGCTCCCCGTGATCGGTCGTGAAGATCACGATCGTGTTCTCGTCGAGCCCGGTCTCCCGCAGCGTGTCCAGGATGCGCCCGACACCGTCGTCGATGAAGGAGATCATGCCGTAGTAGTTGGCCGTCATGGCCGCCAGCCGGTCGTCCGTCTGGGGCAGGATGCGGGAGTATTCCTCTCGCAATGTCTGGACCTGCGGATTCTCTTCCTGGGGCTGGTTCTCCAGCGCCGCCCTGTGCCACCAGGGCCGGCATTCAAGGTCGCGCCTGTGCGTGGGGCTGATGTCGATGGTGGCCGGGTCGTACATTTCGGACCAAGGTGCCGGGCAGTCGAACGGGTGATGCGGGTCGGGATACGAGACCCATGTGCAGAAAGGCTGGTCCGGATCCGCTGACCGGAGAAACTCCTGTGCCTTTTGCGTGACCCATGTCGTCGAGTGCCATTCGGGCGGCAGGTCCGATGACCATGTCTGCGCCGCAACGGTTCCGTACTGCGCGTCCTCGCCGGTCCTGCTGTCCGCGGCCCAGCGCTTCCAGGCGTCCTCGTGACCGTGAAACCAGCGTTCGAACTGGTGTCCGCCCGGAGGCCGTTCGCAGGGAAGGAGCGGGTGCCAGTGCCCGATCAGAAGGAGGTCCATGTGATCGAGGCCCATGTAGGGGCCGTGCCAGTCTTCCGGAAAGTTGCGGCTGTCGTCCCTGCTCTCGGGCGCGCCCCACTCGGTCGCCTTCGGGTCGCTCCCGAAATGCGCCTTGCCGATCAGCGCGGTCAGGTAGCCGTCGTCCGACAGGATCCGGCCCCAGCCCCTTTCGCCGAGTTCCGCGTCAAGGCTGATCCTGTTGTCCGTCACGCCATGCGTGAGCGGCAGCATGCCTGTCAGGATCGATGCGCGTGCCGGCTGGCAGAGGACGTTCGGCGTGATCGCGCAGTCAAAGCGCGTTCCGTCCCGAGCCAGGCGGTCGAGATTCGGGGTCTCGATGTTCCGTTCCGCAAAGCCGAAGCAGTCCGGACGATGCTGGTCGGATGTCACCAGGAGGATGTTCGGGCGCTTGGTCAAGGAACGATCTCCGCGAGGTCCTGGGCAATGCTGAAGCGGCCCGAATAGCATGCCGCCACCTCATTGCAAACGCTGTTCAACACCACTTCCTTGTCGTGCTGCACGCGCCAGTGAGTCAGGACCAGGTGCTTGACGCCGGCACGTTCGGCAAGTCCTGCGGTTTCGAGATGGCCGGGAGACGTGGCGGCAAAGTCCGGATCGGGCACGGACTCGTGGCTTAGGCGGTAGCACCAGTGAATCAGCAGGTCGGCATCCTTGATCAGCGCTTCCAGTTCCGGCGAATGACCGCTGTCTCCTGCGTAGACGACTGACTTGCCGCCCGCTTCGATGCGAAACCCGAGACAGGTCAGATAGGGTTGCGCGTGCTGCACTTCGATCGCCCTAATGGTCCAGCCGTTTCCGTTGACCGCGGATGGCGGACGCAATTCCGTCACCCTGGGTTCGGGCCAAGGTCTCGGAAGGGCACCGCCACGTTCCTGCCAGACCCTCTTGCTCTGGGGCAGTTCCGTTCGTGCGACAAGGTCGAATGAAAGCGCGCCGTCGGGCCCGAAATACCTCCTTGTCACTTCCGCAAGGGGTGCCGGGCCCCAGACGCCGAGGTTGTCGGCTCCGGCATCCCAACGAGCGTGAACAAGCCTTGCGTAGTCCATCATGTGGTCCGAGTGGAGATGCGAGAAGAGAAGATGCGTAACGTCGCCCGGAGTTCGCCCGGATTGCAGCAATCGGTCAAAGACGCCACCGCCGCAGTCGAGGAGAAGCGTGTCATCGCCTGCCTCGACAAGATAGCCGGAAGAGGCGCGAGAGACATGTGCTTCCGGCGAGCCGGTGCCAAGCAGGGTGACTTTCATGCGGACCGTCTCCTTCTGTGGACCGTGATCACGATGATGGCGACCGCGCCCGCCATGAATGCGACGGCAATCCAGCTCGAGAACAGGAAGAACGGGTCGCCGCCGGTGGCTGAAAACGCCTGGCGCGCCGTGCTTTCGAGCTGCCGTCCAAGAACGAACGCAATGACGAAGGGAAGAGGCGAAACGCCGAGCTTGATCATGAGGTAGCCGAGCGCCCCGAAGAACAGGGCGAAGCCGATCATTGCCATGCTCGTTTGCTGGACGTACAGCGAGGCGAACGTGAGCAGCAGCACCACGGGCAGCAGGAACTGCTTCGGAATCCGTATCATGAGTCCCATGCACCGCATGAACACGCCGCCGACCGTCCAGTTCAGAATGTTGGCGATGACCATCGTGGTGAACAGTCCGAACGCGATGACGAGTTCCGGGTTCATTACAGACGTGAACCTGAAGACCCCCGGGCCCGGGTTGAAGCCTCCGATGGTGTCTGCTGCGAGGACCAGGAAGACGGCAGCCGTGTTGCCAGGAATGCCGAGCGAAAGCACCGGAATCAGGTTTGCTCCGGCTACCGAGGAATTTGCCGCTTCCGTCGCCGCGATTCCCTGCATCGCCCCCTTGCCGAATTCCGGTTCGTCAGGCGCCTTGCGGCGGCGGTGGAACGCGCCTCCCGACGCGTAGCCGAGCGTGGCGGCAAGAGTTGAGCCAATTCCGGGCAGTGCGCCGATCGCCGTACCGATGACGGCAGAGCGACCGATGTAGGGGGCGATCCTCCGGATGTCAGTCCAGTGAAGGCGCCCGTCGCCTGACTGCGACGTTGGCGTGAAGGTTCCTGCCGTGGCCTTCTCGCGCCACAGCTTTTCGAGCTCGGAGAGGATCGAGCCGACGACCAGGACACCAATGACGGCGGCGGTGATGGGGATTCCGTCAGCAAGCGCCGGGGCGTTCAGCGAGAGACGTGGATGGAAGTCCTCGCCGGTGCCGACGTAGACGAAGAAGAGTCCGAGCGCGGCCGCTGCAAGCCCCTTCGCCGGGCTGCGGCCCACCACGACCGCAATGAAACTGAGCGAAAGGATGATCAGCGCGGTCTTTTCCGGCAGGTCAAGGTAGCGCTCGACGAGGATTGCCAGTGACGGCGCGAAGACAAACAGGCAGATGTCCGAGAACGTGTCCCCGCTGACAGACGAGAAATGCGCGACCCTCAGTGCTTTCTGCGCCTGCCCGCTCCGGGTCATCGGATAGCCGTCAAGCGTCGTCATGTAGCTGTCGGGCGTGCCAGGCGTGTTGAACAGGATCGCCGGCACCGCACCGCCAACGGTCGATCCCTTCATGATACCGATCATGAAGCCCATCACCGGAAGCAGGGCGCTGGCGTTGAATCCGAAGATCGAGATCAGGATGGGCAGCGAGATTGCCAGCGCAATGACCTGTCCCAGGCCCGGCGTGGCGCCGACGACGATGCCGGCGAAGAAGCCTGCCACGACCATGAGGACGGTGACGGATACCGGAATTCCGAGGAGCGAGAAGGCCTCCGGCCCGTGAATCACGGCAAGGACGCCAGCGAGAACGTAGTCAAGCGCCGTCATCAGACATCGCCGTTCGGTGGCAGGAGAAGGTCGTCGAACGGCAGGTCATAGAGGGCGATGATGAGCAGGACCGCCACGATTCCGGCAAGCGCGGCATTTCGGCTGAAGCGACCCTCGACCACCGAGGACGTGCCGGCGACAATGACGAACCCGCCCGAGGCAAAGCCGAGATACTTCCAGGGCACAGTGTCCCTGAGCAGGCGGTAGTCGTCATCGGCGAACAAAAATGTTGCCGCCGGTCCCGCCCACCGCATCAGCACCATCCCGGCAAGCACGATCGCGATCATGGCCGAAAGGAACCTGACGTGATTCGTGTCGAGCCTCGGCGCGTCGCGCGCGCCGGGTCCGAACAGCAGCAGGAGTCCCGCAATCGCCATGACCGTGCCGGCGAATGCCGGCGCGAGGGCGTCTCCGATCGTGTACTTGCCCCGCTTGATCTCGTAGAGGCCGGTATCCGTGTCGGCGGGCAGCCAGAGCAGGAGCAACACTGCGGCGAATGCCAGCAGGACCACTGCCAGGACGGTGTCGGGATGAAGGCTGCGCATGTGGCGGCAACCGGGGCGGCGGAAATCCGCCCCGGAAACCCGTTGGCTCAGTTTGCGGCGTCCGCCATGAGCTTGCCGGCCCCTTCGTACCCGGCGGCCAGAATCGAGCCGAGCTCGTCCCCCGCGATCACGACGCTGCCGCCGAACGCCTTCTTGATCATGCCGCCGGCCTTGGTGGCCGGGTCACTCACGATCTCGGCAATTGCAGAGGAGATTGCGTCGGCTGCCGCCGCGTCCATGTTCGCGGGACCGACGAAGACGAAGTGACCATCAGCATTGTACTCGACGCCGAACGCGTCGAGCGTCGGTGCCTCGGGCGTCTGGACAAGGGGCGCCGAGAGGGCAGAGGCCAGGTTGACCAGGTCGCCTGCGGCAACGCCGTTGGCCTGTATGCCAGCCATGAAGCCCACGTCCATGTCCCCCGCGTTCACGCCATCCAGAACGGCCTTGCCGCCCTGCACGGAAATGATGTTGAAGTCGACGCCGTTCTCGCGACCAACGACATACGCGAGGTCGGCCAGGCGCGGCGACATCACGCCAAAGCGGATTTCCGCGCCGCCCTTGGCAGCCTCCAGCACGTCGGCGAGCGTCTTGTAGCCGCTGTCGGACTTGGACACGATTCCCATCTGGAAGCCTGCCGTGGTCGTCAGGCCGGTGAAGTCGGATGGCGACAGGCCGGACCCTTTCGCGGCCACCATGTTGTAGCCGAGGGTCTCGGTAACAAGGATCGCGATCGCGGTGCCGTCGGCAGGCTCGTCCTTCAGCGCCAATGCGGCGTTGATGCCGCCCTTGCCGGTCACTTGCTCGGGGATGATCTTCCATCCGTGGCGCGCCTCGAGCTCTTCCGCGATCAGGCGTGCCTGGGTGTCGGCGCCGCCGCCGGCCCGGAACGCAATGATCATCTTGACGGGTCCCGGCGGCGTCCAGTCCGCTGCCAGGGCGGTCGATGCGGCGGCGGCCAGGCCGAGCGCCACCACGGCGACATTCAGCAGTCGTTTCATTGGTGCAGTCCTCCCAAGTTTCAGATTCCGCCCAGTTGCACACAGCTTGGCCGACACGTCAACGAAAAAGTTGACCCGTCAACCATTCCGTGAAATCCTGCCGACATTCGGAGGAGCAGATGGACACATCCTTGGCGTCGCAGTCGGATCGGCTGGGAAGACCGCTGGAGCAGCGCGTGTCGTACCGACTGGCACGGCTTCACGTGAAACTGAACGCTCAGGCAACGAGAATTCTCAGGCGGCATGGCGGGCTGACCCTGGTGCAGTGGAGGGTTCTCGTGATGCTGAACGCCTTCACGGAAACCACCGTCGGGCAGGTGGCCCGCATGACCCGGTTTGACAAGGCCCTCATAAGCAGGACCGTGAAATCGCTGATCCGGGCGGGGCTTGTGAAAGCCCGGCTGGACGACTCTGACCAGCGGCAGCAGCTTCTTTCGATGACCGCGTCGGGCACCCGAGTCTTCGACGCGGCCGCGCCACACATGTACGCCCGTCAGGACGCCCTGCTGGATTCCATGGACGCCACGCAACGCGACGTCATGTTCGACGCCCTGGACCGGCTTGAGGAAGTCGCGGACCGGGCCGACGGCTTCTGATGACCTCGAATTTCCTGATCGTGATGTCTGACGAGCATCAGGCCCGGGCGCTGGGCTGTGCGGAGCACCCCTTGGCGAGAACGCCAAACCTGGACAGGCTTGCCAGCGAGGGAGTCCGCTTCACCAACGCTTACACGCCTTCGCCCATCTGCGTTCCCGCGCGCGCCAGCTTCGCGACCGGCCGGCATGTGCATCAGTTGCAGTGCTGGGACAACGCCATGCCCTACACGGGAAGCGTCCCGGGCTGGGGGCACGCGCTTCAGGAGAGGGGCATCCCGGTCGAGTCGATCGGAAAGCTCCATTATCGAGACGAGAGGGACCCGACCGGGTTCGACAGGCAGCACGTGCCGATGCACGTGAAGGACGGCATCGGACAGGTCTGGGGCGCGGTTCGCCGCGAGTCGGAGCGCGTGGCCAGGGAAGGCGATCGCATGCTCGGACCGGATGTCGGGCCCGGAGAGTCCGGATACACCCGATACGACGAAGCCGTCGTCAGCCGTACGGAACAATGGCTGGCTGAACGTGCCGCTTCAGGCGACGACGGGCCCTGGTGCCTGTTTGTCGGGCTCGTGGCCCCGCACTTTCCCCTGGTCGTCCCGCAACCCTTCTTTGACATGTATCCTGCCGACCGCCTGCCGGAGGCCAAGCTGCACCCGTCGACGGGCTATCGGCGGCATCCTTGGGTGGAAGGGCAGAACGCACTCATGAACAACGAGGAGAAGTTTCGGGATCCGGCGGAACGGCTGGCGGCGATGTCGGCCTACTACGGGCTTTGTTCCTGGATGGACCACAATGTAGGGCGCATCCTGCGTGCGCTGGAGGCAAGCGGAATGAAGGACAGCACGACGATTGCCTACACGTCGGACCACGGCGACAACGTCGGGGCACGCGGGCTGTGGGGCAAGTCGAATTTCTACGAGGAAAGCGTTGCGGTGCCCTTGATCATGGCGGGACCGGGCGTGCCGAGGGGCACCTGCGACACGCCCGTGAGCCTGCTGGACCTGTCGCGCACGGTTGCGGAGCACTTCGGGTGCGAGATCGATGCGGCAGCCGGCACGGAGTCGCTGGCCGCGATTGCCGGGCGTCCGCAGGAGACTGACCGCGCGGTCTTCAGCGAATACCATGCCGTGGGCTCGGTTTCGGGCGGCTTCATGTTGCGGCGCGGGCGCTGGAAGCTCAATTGCTATGTCGGATTCGCACCGGAGCTTTTTGACCTCGTTGCGGACCCGGAAGAGATGACTGACCTCGCGCCTGATCCCGGTCACTCGGGAATCCTCGCGGAACTGGAGACCGAACTGCGGGCCGTCTGCGACCCTGAGGAGGTCAGCGCCCGGGCTTTCGCGGACCAGGATGCGCTGATTGCGCGTCACGGAGGGCTTGAAGCGGCGCTCGGGCTCGGTGCGCCGGGCGCAACACCGCCTCCTGAAAGGGGCCAGGATTCAGGGCGACCTGGCGCGCGATGATGACGGGCTTGCGTTATCGCCCAAGAGCGTAGAACTCGTCGTTCGGACGCATGGACGTGAAATTCGCCATCCTGTTGCTCATCGCGAAGAAAGCGGAGATCCCCGCGATGTCCCAGATGTCCTCGTCGCTGAAGCCATGTGCCTGCAGCGCTTCAAAGTCCGCGTCGCAGATCGCGCGGGAATCGTTTGACACCTTCAAGGCGAAATCAAGCATCGCCATCTGGCGGGGCGTGATGTCGGCCTTGCGATGGTTTACGGCGACCTGGTCCGCAATGGTGGGGTTCTTTGCGCGTATCCGAAGGATGGCGCCATGGGCGATCACGCAATACGGACATCCGTTGTCGTTGGACGTGGCAACGACGATCATTTCGCGCTCGGCTTGGGTCAGGTCGCTGTCACGCTCCATGAGGGCATCGTGATATGCCATGAACGCCCGGAACTCGTCCGGCCGGTGCGCCAGGACAAGAAAGACGTTCGGAACGAATCCGACCTTCTCCTGGACCGCGAGCACAACCTCCCGGATGTCGTCAGGCATGTCCTTGATGTCGGGAACCGGGTATCGGCTGACGGACTTCGCGGTCATGGCGCAATGCTCCTTCCGGTGAATTCTGCATCCGTAGGGTTCGCGCAGGGGAATGCGCGCATCCTGTTGATACATGCAGCCAGAGCCTTCCTTAACGGGGCCAGGAACTGGCCTCGGTCGCGAAGTAGGCGCGTTGGCGTGAGGCTTGGCCGAGAAGCCGGCATCTTCAGGCGACGGAGGTTCACCTGGAACTCACGACTTCCCGCTGCTCGGCCCAGGTCTTTCGACCGGGCCGCCTAACTTCTCCCAGGACGAAAACCCGTCCTTCAGGTGTGCGGCCTCGAACCCCATGTCCTTGAGCGTGGCAACAGTAAGGGCCGACCGCCAGCCGATTGCACAATGAAACACGTATTTCTTGCCCTCCTGCCCGAACACCTCCTTGAAGTACGGGCTCTCAGGGTCAATCCAGAACTCGACCATGCCGCGGGGCGCGTGCACGCTTCCGGGAATGAAGCCCGTCCTCTCGCGCTCGCGAATGTCGCGGATGTCAACGATGACGACGTTCGGGTCGTCGACCGCGGCGACTAGGTCCGAAACTTCGATTTCTTCTATGCGGTCGCGTGCTTCGGCCACCATTTGTGCGGACGTCTTGCTTAAGGTCGGCATGGATCAAGTCCTGTCATTCGAGGCGCGGTCTTCAGGTTACTGGCACGCGCTTGTTTGTGCGGCAAGAGTGCCAATGCAGGGGACAGCCGCAGAGACAGGCGCAGACTTGCGCATCAGGTCGAATCAGGAAGTGAGCAGTTGGAGGTCGGACAAAGCATGCGACATTGCGTTGGTGGCTTGGCATTGGTCGCCAGGACACCGTTCAGGTGTCGAACGTCATTCGCAGCGGGATGGAAAATGGCTAGCTTGGGAACGCAGACGCGATACTTCCCAAATTCGGCTGCCGTCAGTGGCGGACGTGAATATCTCGACACGCCTTTGGACCCGAAGTGGCGGCAAAGGTCACTTCAACGCAATCTTTTTGGGAAGATGAGCCAGACATGCCGTTTTGGGAGCAGGCCGGTTTTCTCGTGAGGCTCCGTCAGCAGCTTAGGCGATGTCGGGGAGAGGCGTAGGAACTTCGATTTGTTTCAGTTCGGCAAGCAAGCGCTTTGCTTGGTCCAAGCGTCCGTTTGAGACCTTCTCCGGCTTTCGGCGTTCAGTTTCCGCCCAGGGATCCTCGCATCCTTCACGAAACAGGAAGACAGCGCTTGTCGCCAATTCCAAGGCAACGGAAGCCGCGCTCGCAGCAGTCTGGACGAACTTGCGGCGTTCGGGTGAGCCATCACTGTCCGGCTGACAAGTGAGGGAGTAAATCGAACAAATGCCGCCCCAATCCACACGCTGCTCTTCTTCCTTGAGGTTCCCCACCAGAGATCCCATTTTCGCCGACATCGTGATGTCTTCACTGTAGGGACCGTCCTGCCGATAGGCGAATCGAGGGCGTGCGTCAAAGCCAGCAACAACAAGCAGGTAGGCGGTCTTTTGGAGACGGGTGTGGCCAGTGACTTTCCCCCCTGCATCGCGAACAATGGCCTCGACCAGATCAGGATTCACTTGTGGCATGCCTTCACCTCCCTTTCGATGATGTCATGTATTTTGCATTCGATTTCCGGGCTCTCCCGATCGAAATATGCGCGGGTCAGCTTGAATTCTCGTAGACCTGCCACGACTTCTGAGCGTTGCTCTAGATCGATCAATGACCCACCTTCGGTTCGGACGTTAATTTGCTCAAGTGGTCCTCGCGATTCGCTGACAGTCTTGTAGGGCGACCTGTTTTCTTGGTCCGTCAGAATGATCGGGATATCGTCCTTCCCTCTTTCCTGTTCTTTCAAAAATTTTAGCTCAAGGAGAACTTTTGCGCAACATGTGTTGACTTCTTGGATGAGTGACGAATGGCCATCATTCTTGGGATCTATCTTGTGATGAACCATTGCCCGAATGTCGATACACTTGAAGAGCTTTCTGTCTTGGAGACGCTCCGCGAAAGTTCTGATCAATGGGTCTTCAGCTTCACGCAACTGCGACAGTGAGCCCCAGAATACCGTGTCATCGAGCTTTAGCGCGGATTCGATATCCTCCGGTGCCTTGGCAAACTCCACGAGAGGATGGTTCGCTGCAAGGCCGACCTTTTCGTGGCTGCCGTCCCGGATGAGTTTGACCAAGTGGACCAACAATTCCACGAACAGTTTTTCGGCACCCCGTGTAGCCTTACGAAAATACACAGTCGGATAGAGTTGAAATAACCCGAGGACATACGCCTCCGCAGCGTGGATTGCCTTGGGCCCGATCACAAATGTTGGCCGATCACCAACTTTCTCCTCGTCCAGCCCGTAGGGAACATTCGCAATTTCCAAATTCTCGAGAAGCCAGGTGAAGTCGATGGAGGAGTGCTGAATGCCTGCCATCAACCGGTCACGACGCATGTAGTCCAGACGGTCTGCGTCGAACTGGCTGGAGACCACCGCGTTGTGAACAGTTTGCGCTTCTTCCCCTTTGACCATGTCTGCAACGTCGTTCGCGAAGCCGCTTCCCATATCCTTAAGGATTTCGGCAAGCTCGCCCTCCCTGATAAGCAGGTCACTCGTCTTTTCGTGATCAGCCAATTCTAGTTCAAGTTCTTTGCCGATGGCCTCGAAGGCATGACTGAAGGGGCCGTGACCAACGTCGTGTACCAAGGCAGCCGCGAGGGCGATGTTTTCACGAGCCTCCAGCCGCTTCCCATCGCCCCGTTGCCTGACAATCTCCATGAGTTCCCTGGCTGTGTGGAACACCCCAATGCTATGTGCGAAACGAGTATGCGTTGCCCCAGGATATACAAGCTCGGAAAAGCCAAGCTGCCTAACACGCCTAAGCCGCTGAAAAGGTTTGCTGCAAATTGTCTTCCACAATGTACGCTCCAGTTGCTGATCGGTATCAAATGCGATCAGGTCATGAAGCGGGTCGCGGACTCGCTGCTTAGCCATGGTCTGCAATGCGTGCCCCGTTTCGCTATGAGCTGCAACACATATCGTGGCGGGCACCTGTACCCTCAGCACAGGATGTTGCGAATCGGTCAGAATCGTGACCACAGACCACTTTCCGGCAGACCATGACCTGATTGCCGGCAATGCATGGGAAGTTTATGTGCGCAAGGAAGATGCCGGCATTGACGTGGCTGTTCTCGCGTAATTTTTTCTTGCAAAGCTTGACTGGTCGGCCAAGCATTGAGCATGCCCCATCCATGCCTCGTGCAGTCAGACATCGACTCCTATCAGCGCGACGGAGTTGTCCTGGTCAAGGGCCTCTTTGTCGATCATGTTGATGTCATCCGTGCGGGCATCGAGCGAAACATGGCGGAGCCTGGTCCCTATGCTGCCGAGAATCTCAAGTCAGGCGAAAGCGGGCGCTTCTTCGATGATTACTGCAACTGGACACGCATCCCGGAATTCGAGGAGGTTCTGCTCCATTCCCCTGCTGCCGAGGTTGCCGCTGACCTCATGCGGTCGGACACCGCGCAGTTCTTTCATGAGCACGTGCTGGTCAAGGAGCCCGGAACTTCGAAGCCCACGCCATGGCATCAGGACGGGCCATACTACTTTGTCGCAGGCCGACAGACCGTAAGTTTCTGGTCGCCGCTCGACCCGGTCACCGATGCCACGCTCCGTTGCGTGGCGGGATCGCATCTCTGGCCAAGGCCGGTCCTGCCGACACGTTGGTTGAACGAGGACAATTTCTACCCTGATGAAGACGCCTACATGCCGGTGCCCGATCCTGACGCAGAAGGCATGGAGATACGAGAATGGCCGATGCAGCCGGGCGACGCGGTCGCGTTCAGCTTTGACATGCTGCACGGCGCCCGCGGCAACGTCTCGACCGGCCGCCGACGTGCATTCTCTCTCCGTTTTGTTGGCGACGACGCACGCTATGTCGAACGGCCGGGCCGGACCTCACCGCCGTTCCCCGGGCACGGAATGGTCTCCGGGGAGAGGCTTCGAGAGGACTGGTTCCCGATTGCCTTCTCGCGAAAAGGCGCGAAAGCGGATCCGGCTGCAGTTGCCGCAAGCTCCTCGTAGCAAGCGACCGGGCCACGGGACAGCAGGCAGGGAAGGCGTGAATTCACGCGTGGAGACGTGACCGCGCTGGGAATACGTCCGCAGCGGGGATGCGTTGCATGCAGGGCCGGTTGGGCGACGTTGTCCGTGCGACGGGATTCGCCGGTTGCATGATGCTCGAGCCAGCGCCGGCGGCAACATTCGGCACGTTGGCAGCTTCAGGCCCGTCCACCGTGAGCCAAGTTCATTGCGCGATCGCGCTCGCACGGCCGGGGACCGGCGGCGAGCGTGCCTGCCAAGGCTGAATCCGAGTTAGCCTGATCCGGGGAAACGGTCGCTACCCGGTTCGGGTTCGAACCTGGTCTGCCTGTTCGGGACCGATTGAGTCGGCGGACTTTCCGAATTCAAGGCGCTCCTCTGCCAGGAGGAGGTTTCCGCCCGGGTAGAACTGCTCGCAGTAACGTCGGAACTTCATGATTTCGCCGTCCGAACGGCAGAGAAGCGGGCGCGGGCGGAATGTCTTTCTGCGCCAAATGACGACATCCTGCATGACGTCCTGCCGTTGAGCCGAAACCAGGATCTTGTTCAGGATCCGTGTGCGCAGCTTCACGGGAAGGAAGCGCATTCCGGCGATCGGACGCTTCGGGCTTCGCAGAAGCCGCACCTGGCTGACCAACGTCATTTCAATGTCCGTGCCGTCGATCGGCGTTGCGAGCACCCAAAGCCGAGAATCGAATCCGATAGAATGCTCACGGATTTCGACGAAGGAATATCCTAGCCCATGTATGCTGGTGACGGCAGACACATCGTACCTGAAGATCTCAAGTCCCGCGAATGCGCGGGTTCGCTTGAAATCGAAACTGCCCTTGAGGCTGGCGCCTTCGAATACAAGCGGGCCCACCCTGTCGACGCTGTCGTAGCCGTGCACGTATCGCAAGTGCCCAAGGTCTACCGAGTTTTCGGTTGTTTCCTGGGGATGTCCTGCAAACCGGACGCTGCGGATTTCAAGTCCGCTCCAATCGTGCCCGGACGGAGGTGGTGCCGGAATCTGCCATTTGGGCGGCCGGTCACCGATGCCATGCCAGGCAAAGATCAGGCCCGAGATCTCGCTCGTTTCGAAGACCCGCAATGTGGCGGACTTCGGCGTGGGTGCATACGGCGTCGCGACACACTGGCCGGTGACATCGTACACGAACCCGTGAAACGGACAGACCAGGCAACCATCGCGCACCTGGCCACCGGCATCGGGGCTCAAGTCTGCACCCAGATGCGGACAGACTGCCTCGGCCACGCAGACGTCGCCTGCTGCGTTGCACCAGGCCACAACCTGGTTGCCGAGCCAAGTCATTTGCAGGAGGCCAGACCTTTCGATCGCCTTGCGCTGCGCGACGAAATACCAACCCTCCGGGAACGGATTGAGCATGAGGCCCTCATACCTTCATTGTCTGTGACATGTCCATCGCGATGACGGTCGTGCCAAGGCGGCGCGGCGGTCCTGATGTCACGCACGAAGTGCCGAAGGATCTAAAGGGCTCGTTGCAACAGGGGGCGGCCTGCCCACTGGCTTGCCGATTGTCGGTTCGACGATCCGTGCCGTGAGCCTGGCGAGTTCCGGAAGCCACTCCGGCCTGTGGACCGCCGTCAGGGCCTGGCCGCGCCTGTCGGCCGATCGCCCGAGCCCGGAGATCTCGCGGGCGATCTCGCCCCTCCCGGCGGAGGACAGCGCGGACAGGGCCTGTTCGAGGGACGCAGCGTCGCGTTCGGCAGCGGTGCACAGGTCGTAGAAGTCGCCAGAGAGGTACTCGCCGTGCTCATGAAATCGCAGGACGAGCTTCCGGGCAAGGATCTCCGCCACGGATTCGAGCGGCAAGCCGAACCGCGCCTCCCGCTCCACGCCTGACCCGGCGTCAAGCAGGGGTTCCGTCGCCGAGATCCTGAACTCGCCCTCCGGAAAGACCCCGTTCAGCCATCCTTGGCCGAACCTGACGCTTCGCGCCCCGGCCTCGACGGCCAGCGTCCTGGCATCCTCTCCGGCCCGGCGCAGCAGGTCCGGCGCGACGCAGAGGACGATGTCCGTGCTTCGGCGGTGGCGCCAGCGCGCCGCCAGGGCCGTCCCTCCCCCGATCCGGACATCGTCGCTGTTCCAGATCTTCAGGAGGGGCGGGCCGACGCGCTCCAGGACGGCATCGGCCGGCGGCGGGATCGCGAGACCTGTCATCCCTCGCCACCGGGAACGACGCCAACCCATCCGTCGGGCCGGACCGCGAACTGGTTCAGCCAGCGCGACAGGGCGCCACGTTCTAGGCCGCAGTCGTGCGCGGCCCGCGCGATGTGCCAGGCGCTGATGGCGTCCTTGCGGCGGAGCTGCGGATAGTCGTGCCCGCGAACGTCCTCCAAGAGCTCGGCCATCAGGCCCCGCTGCCTGTCATCCGTCATCCCCAGTGTCAGCCAGTCGAACAGCTCCCCCGGGCTCGGCCTGCCCGAATAGCCGGCGAGATGGCGGGCGATCAGGCTCTCGAGCAGGAGGTGTTCCGGATCCATGGGAAACAGCGCGGCGCGCGCGATGTCGTTGTCGAACCACTCCATGGGCATCGGCGCGTAGCGGAAGCGCTTCTCGAGAGGCTGGACGATGTCATCCCAAGGAATCACCTCTCCCGTTCCGCTGATGTCGTTGCCGTGGCGTCCGACCCCGGATTTCCGCGGATCCTTGCCGGCGGCCTCGATTGCGCCTTCCGTTCGCCAATGCCACCGCGCGAGGATGTCCTCGCGGGTGGTGACCCGGTCGGTCCGGGGCGCGCCGTCCGCCCTGTCGAGCCGCCAGAATTCGCGCCTTACAGCCTCCATGTCCATCACGACGGATCCTTGCCCGAACGCCGCGCCGACGCCAAGGAGATTTAGGCATTCGCCGCCGTCGGCGTATCCAGGCCCTGTTCCGGCGGCTGGCAGGCTCACCGGCTCGCGATGCCGCCGTTGCCGTGACGGTAGTGTGTGCGGCCGGCGAGGATGCCCTCGGCCCGGAGGGTTGCGGCAACCGACCGGTTGGCCGCCATGCCTCCGAGATACCGGACCAACGCGGGGAATTGCTCGACGTCCGCGAGTTCGAGGGCGGCGATGCTGGCATTCTGGCCGGCCGCGGGAATCACGGGCGGAAACTCGCCCGCCTTTGCGCAGGCATAGGCCGCCAAGAGCCGGGACATGCGTACATTGCCGTCCTGGATAGGATGGATGCGCACGAATTCATGGTGCAGCCAGGCCGCTTCCGTCTCCGGCGCAAGGTCCAGCCCGGCATGGCCCTGGAGGAACTCCAGGAAGCGGTCCATCTCCGCGCCGACCCGTTCCGGCGGGCAGCGTTCATGGACGTGCCCATCCTCCCTGCGGGGATCGTTCGGCCGGACCTTCCACCGGCCCTTGACCAGCGGCATCTCGACCCTGCTCTCGGACAGCGGGAAATCAGAACGTTTTGATTTCCCGCTCATTTGTGTCCCCGTCGACGCTTGGGAAAGATGTCGTCCCGGACTGCCGCGGATCCGCTTGGGAAACAGGTCGCCGGAAGCGCTTGCTTCAAGGCAGGTCGCATCTGGTTGCCTTGGTCGATTGGCGACGATGCCGGGAACAGCAGCTGCTTTGGATTGCGCCTGACCCTCCGTGGTCGGATCAATTCACGTCTTTCCTAGCCCGGAAAGTTCGACGCGCCCGCGGCCGGGAAACTCGGCAATGCGTGCGACATGCGTGGCGCACGTTCACATTCATGTCGGGATGGGCGGACCCTTGGGGCCGGATGCGTCGCCGTGCGGCCGGCGTGACTACGGACCCGCGTGCATGCGGTCCATGCCGAGAGGGACCTGCTGGACGGCAGCTTCCGCAGCCATCCAAGGCCCATGCCGCCGCCGCCGCAGAGATGACGGTCCAGGACGGTGAGGAAATTCAGGCCCGGCTGACGGAAGCGCAAGTCGGTTTTCGCCTCTCCGTGGTCGGAGCCGGAATCACGGATGCATGCTGTGCCAGCTCAGCGCGGTTCCACGATGCGAAGATGCGGGCTCGGTCGATCGCTTCGGGGCAGAAGCCAGCCGATCTGGCGATCGAGCGTTGCCAGGCATCCCGACCGTTCCCGCGCAAGCGAGAGAAGGTACGCGTCGGTCACCTGGCGATGCCCGGTGATCCGCAAGCCGTCGCCAAACGATGTCGACACGCAATTGACGTCGTCGGGCCAGGATTCGTGGCCGTCCATGGCTGTGATGTCCCGCAGCAGGGAGAGCGCCTCGGGCGGCGATACAGCGTCGGACGTGAACTTTGGATTGGAAGACAGCCTGACGAACCCGAGCTGGGTCAACGGGCAGGTCGCCCAGCCCGGCGAAGCTTCCCGTTCGAACCATGCGTGCGCAACGTCATGGTGGACGTGCGAAGGCCATGCAAGGGCGAGCAGCAGGTTGAGATCGAGCAGGAAGGTCAAGGATCGTCTTCATGTTTCCTGACACGGTCGAGGGTCAGGACAGTGCCGGCGTGAGAGATCTCGAACACCGGAAATCCGCTGCGCTTGCGTCCGACCTGGGTTGCCGGCCGCAACCCGCGCCGCGCCAGCTCGGACAGCGCCGCACCCACCGAGAGGTTTCGCTCCCCCGCGATCGACCTGGCCGCCTCCAGGATCTCGTCGTCGATGTTCAGGGTCGTTCTCATGGCAAAGGAATTGCCATGTCGATGCGATGATGTCAAGATGCATTGATGTGGGATCGGTGACACTACGCGCTGCCCCGAACATGGAACGGATTCGGCAAGGCAGAGAGGCGGACGCAGGCGAGGCCGAACGAGGATCGAAGCGTCCAAAGCGAGCGAGGCGGCAGTGTGAATGAACGACCGAACGTCGGCCAGAATTGAGCCGGAACGGATCAAGACCGGCCGTCGCAAGTTGTCGTTGCAACATCTGGTCGCCAACAAGGGACGCACGGTCGAGGCGTCCCGCGAACGTCGTCATCCGTCCTTGGTGACCAAGACGTTCGCGGGCGCAGGCCGATCATGGCCTTGCCACGACCTCGGTCGAGGCGTCCCCGGCCAGACGTCTCTCTCCACCCGACCGGGCCTGGACGCTTCATGCTGCGTTTCACGGAACCGTGGCTCCGCGAATTCCGGCCTTGAAGCATGCGTGCCACGCGAAATCCGATGTCGTTGTTGCGATTGTCGCGCTTGTTCCCGTTGCGGCTGGCCGCGCGCAGGTTTTCCGGTCTGTTGTTCCGCGACCCGCCCCCGATCTTGATGGCTTTTTCCATGAAGCTGTCGTTCCGCAATTTGGAGCAGCAGTCCAATGTCAAAGCTTCCAGGAGCAGCAGCGGATGATGATGGCGCGCCTGCCAGCCGGCGCTGATGCGCCAGGAGCCGCGAGCCGAGATTCGGCCGGCGTCCCCGCAGGAGCAGCCGCACGCTGCTGGCGATCAGGGGCAGCCGTCCGAACTGCTCGCGCCGACCCCATCCGGTCCACGCGTCGCGCGCGCTGCACTTGAGCGCCCCCGCCGAGACGGCGGCCAGCGCCGACCATTCGCCGCTGCCGTCATCGGCCGCATGCCGGACGGTCTGGCCGATCTTGGACGGCGCGCCGAGATAGTGGTGCTCGTCCATGAGCGCGCGGAAGCGCGGCTCCTCATGCCGCGTCACCGGCGTCACGTTCAGCTTCAAGAGATCCATTGCGATCCCTGATTCACCTTCGTCAGGCGGCTTCATGGACGACTTTGGCGGGGTTGTTCACCCGGTTCAGGAAAAGCCTTGCAGGAAAGGTCGATCACTCACGGAACAACAAATTCGCTCTGGCCGCGCTTGGAGCAGGGCTTGACACTGGAAATCGTCCCGAATGGCGCTCAAGACAGCAGCATTGGGGCAAGGGTCATCGCCGACCTGGAGGCGTTCTCTTCGCGGAAATGCAGCTTCGCCGCTTTCCAGAACCCGGAGACGCTGGAGTCGCTTCGGGCCCGTCTCGCGATGTCGAAATCGGCCGGATGCGCTCAGGAAGCTCCCCCGTGCCGTACCGTGCTCATCAATGTCAGCGAATGCGCGGCCGTGCCGTCAATCGGCTCGAGCATGATGGCGACGCTTCGGCAGTTCGGGTGTCTGCCTGACGTGAAATTCCCCCTCCGATCGAAGCAATTCGGGCGAGTGACCACGCGTGCACGGAACCGAGCTTCGCAAGGATGGCATCCCGCCGGCCCGCACAGCAAGTCACTTTTCTGGCAGCCACGATCATTGGGGCCGCCGTGAGGCCCACGTCCATCGTTCCGTGCACCGCCGTTGCCGGCCTTGCGTCGCCGGCCTGTCCCATGACGGCGCCGCCTCGTGTGGCGGGATGCATTCGGACCGGACTGCCGACGCGTCATCGTTCTGCAGTCTCGAAAGCCCTTGCCAATCGTCGGAATGCGCCTAGTATTCCGTAAATTCTGCAGAAAGCGGGAAAATTTGCAGCAAATTGGCGAAGCAATCGGACTGGCCCTCGGGCTGCTTCTGGCAGCGGACGCGGATCTTCTCGAGATCGTGACGCTGTCGCTGTATGTCAGCCTTTCCGCGACGTCGATCGCCTGCGTCCTGGGCCTGCCCCTTGGCGCGATCCTTGCGGTGACCCGGTTTCCGGGCCGCGGACCCGTCCTTGTGCTGATCAACGCCCTGATGGGGTTGCCGCCTGTCGTGGTCGGCCTGATCGTGTATCTCCATCTCTCGCGCTCGGGGCCGCTTGGCTTCCTGGGGCTGCTCTACACGCCGACCGCGATGATCATTGCGCAGACGATCC
>JAPPCV010000005.1 GCA_028824715.1 Boseongicola sp.
AGCGTGGCAGGCCGATGCGAAAGTTCCGCAACATATCTCGGGCCGCAACATATCTGCAGAGATGTTGCATGCAACATCTCTGCAGCTTGTCAAGGGGCCGGGAACCGGCCTTCGGTCGCGAAGCGTGCGGGTTGCCGCGTAGCTTGGCCGAGAAGCCGTCGCCTTCAGGCGACGGAGTGTTCACTCTCGCAAGCTGGATTGGACGTGATCGTCCTGAACGACCTAGCCTTGACCGTGGCCGCTCATGCCACCGGAGACTTCTTCGGTAGCCTCGTCGGCCAGGGATTCGGGAAGGACCAGATTCAGCACGATGGCAATCAAGGCCGCAGGCAGGATTCCTGATGCAGCGAGTATGCGCAGCGTGTCCGGCAGGTGCTGCAACGCGTTGGCCGACCCCGGTGCGACGTTCAGCACTTCAAGCTGCAGGCCGAGACCAACTGAAAGGGCAATTGCGAAGATCACCATGTTGCGGCGGTTCCAGACCACGTCGGAAAGCATGGAGACGCCCGCCGCGACCACCATCCCGAACATCACGATGACGCCGCCGCCGAGCACCTCGATAGGCACCGTGCGGATCACGCCGGCAACCTTCGGGATCAGGCCGCAGATGACCAGGAAGATCGCGCCGATCGTCACTACATGGCGACTCATGACGCCTGTCATCGCGATCAGGCCGACATTCTGGCTGAACGAGGTGTTCGGCAGACCGCCGAAAATACCCGCGACCGCGGTGCCGAAGCCGTCGGCAAAGGTCGCGCCCTGAATTTCCTTGTCGGTCGCCTGGCGGCCCGCGCCACCCTTGGTGATCCCGGAGACATCACCTACGGTTTCGACCGCCGAGACAAAGGCCATCAAGCAGAAGCCGATGATCGCCGCGGCGGAGAGTTCAAAGCCGTACTTGAAGGGCTGCGGCAAGGCAAAGGATGCAGCGTTCGCCCACGAGCCGGCAATGTCGCCCAAAGGCAGCTTTCCGACCCCGATGCAGTAGAAATAACCGACAAGGATGCCGATCAGCACGGCGGAGACAGAGAGCATGCCGCGCGCAAAGAACTTTAGCCCAAGCGTGACCGCAACCACGATCAGCGCCGGAATCCAGCTCGACAGCGAACCGTAGCTTGCAGCGCCCGACGCCTTGGCCGGAACGCCGCCCGCGGCGTACTCGATGCCCACTTTGACGAGCGCGAGACCGATCATCATCACGACGAGACCGGTGACCAACGGCGGAAGCGCGAAACGGATCCTGCCTATCACGGTGCCCAGGAGCGCGTGGAAAAGACCGCCGATGAGCACGCCGCCGAACAAGGCGGCAAGCCCGTCGACGCCCTTTCCGGCAACGAGGGGAATCATGATTGGAATGAAGGCGAACGACGTGCCCTGCACGATCGGCAATGCCGCTCCCACCGGTCCGATCGTCACGGTCTGAAGCAACGTTGCAAGGCCCGCGAACAGCATGGACATCTGGATCAGGTACAGGAGTTCCGGAAAGTCCGGACTGTTCGAGCCGAATCCGAACCCTGCCGCACCGGCCACGATGATCGCTGGCGTGACGTTCGAGACGAACATCGCCAATACATGCTGAATCCCCAGCGGAACGGCGCGATGCATCGCCGGAGTGTAGTTTGGGTCGCGAAGTTGCTCCGGTGTCCCGATCAATGCATTGGCCATGAATGTCCCCTCCCTGTCATGATGCCTGTGCCGGTCCCACGCCGGCGCCGTCCTCTCCTGGCTCGACGAGATACGGGGAATCGAACCACCGCTCCTCTAGGTTCGGAGTGTCCCCAATCCGATCCACCACCGCGAAGAGCCCCGGCGCATGCAGGGGCGCCAGTACGCCGTGCCATGTTCCACGATGAAAGTTCACGCCTTGGCCGGACGCGGCAATGAAGGCGCGCGGCGTGCCCGGCACGCCGCCCTCATCCGGTGCAACCACGACAAGAAAGGGGTGACCTGACATCGACACGAAGGCTTGGCTGCCGTCCGGATGACGTTCGACAAGGGCAATTTCCACCGGCCATGCGACTGTCTCGCCCAGGAAGACACTGATGCCTGCGCGCCCGTCGGGCCCGAAGTCGAGGCGGGCACGATCATGGAACCGGCCGCAGCGGCCGCCATTGATGATCTTGTCGGGATCGCCCCCGGCTTCGAGAATGTCGCCGAACGGCGCGAATGCATCCACCGTGAGCGGACGCGCCACGAGGGTCCTGCTCATGCGCCAAACTTCTCTTGGAGCCTAATCTCGGCGATCCGTTCGACCTGCCGACAGGCTTCGGCGAATTCGGCGTCCCGGTCGTTGTCGATGCGCCGGCGGAACGCTTCCATGATCGATGCCTTGGTGTTGTCACGGACAGCGATGATGAAGGGAAAAGCGAACTTGGAGGTGTAGGCGTCGTTCAACTCCGTGAAGGTCGCTCGTTCCCTGTCGGTCAGCGCATCGAGGCCGGCCGATGCCTGCTCGGCGGCCGACTCGTCCGTCAGCCGCATGGCCTGGGCCAGCTTGCCGGCGAGGTCCGGATGCGCAACGAGCACGCCCAGGCGCCTTTCCCTGGGCGCCGCGCGGAAGATGCGAACCAGCGCGGCGTGAACGCCGACGGCATTGTCATGCGTCGGCCCAAGTTCGAGCGCATGCGCATCCTCGGCAATCCAGGGCGAATGCTCGAAGACCCCGCCGAATTCGGTCACGAAGGTCTCCCGGTCCATTTCCGAAGGCCGCACCTTGCGCGCCGGGGGATGCTCCGCCGCCCAATGCTCGGCAATCTGGAGCCGCGTCGCGAACCAGACACCGTCGTGACTCTGGATATGCTCCAGCACCCGGCGCAGCGCGCCCGCGCGGCTCGGGCGGCCGATCAGCCGGCAATGAAGCCCGATCGACAGCATCTTCGGAACGCCGGCCCGACCCTCCTCGTAGAGAACGTCGAACGCGTCCTTCACCAACGTCTCGAAGTCGTTGCCGGTTGCAAACCCGGCCTGGATCGCGAACCGCATGTCATTGCAATCCAGCGTGTAGGGCACGATCAACTGGTCCTTTCCGCCGGCACGGACCCAGTACGGCAGATCGTCCGCATAGCTGTCGGCGATGTAGGCAAACTCGCCCTCAGCCGCCACCAGGTCGACCGTGTTCATGGAGCAGCGCCCCGTGTACCAGCCGCGCGGGGCGCCTCCCGTCACCTCGGCATGGAGCCGGATCGCCTCGCGGACCTGCGCGCGCTCCTCCTCGAGCGGCATGTCCTTGTGCTCGATCCATTTCAGGCCGTGGCTCGCGATCTCCCAACCGGCCGCCTTCATTGCCGCAACCTGCGCGGGCGCGCGGGCGAGTGCAGTTGCCACGCCGTAGATCGTGACCGGAACGTCCTTCAGGATTCCGTGAACCCGCCAGAATCCGGCGCGTGCGCCGTATTCGTAGATCGACTCCATGTTCCAGTGGCGTTGTCCCGGCCAAGGCTGGGCGCCTGTGACTTCCGAGAGGAACGCCTCCGAGGCCGGGTCGCCATGGAGAATGCAGTTTTCGCCGCCCTCTTCGTAGTTCAGTACGAACTGCACGGCGATCTTCGCCCCGCCCGGCCAGTTGGCCTTGGGCGGCGATGCGCCGTAGCCTGTCATGTCACGAGGATAGCGCGTCACGGATGACCTCCAGTTCCAAGGTTGATCTCTTGTAAACCATGACAAGTGAATTGCATTTCAAAATATACTTGAAGGAGCATTCTGACAGGCGATTCCCGACCCGGTGGCACCCGGAGCCAAAAGACACATAATTTCGGAGGGACTGACATGGCCGGATATCTCACCACACACGTGCTCGACACGGCACGCGGCTGCCCCGCCGAGGGGCTGAAAGTCGAACTCTTCAGGATCGAGGGCGACATGCGCGTGCACCTCAAGACACTCGTGACGAACAGCGACGGCCGGACGGACGAGCGGATCCTGCCCGAGAGCAGCTTCGCGACCGGCGTCTACGAGCTCTTGTTTCACGCAGGCGACTATCTCGACGCCGCAGATGCGCCGTCCGGGCGCCCGAGGTTTCTCGACGTCGTTCCGATCAGGTTCGGCATGCCCGAGGCTGCGCACTACCACGTGCCGCTGCTTCTCTCGCCTTTCGGCTACTCGACATACCGGGGCAGTTGAACCCTCTCTTCGGCATCTCGGACGATCGCGCCGATCCGTTCGATCATGAACTCCATGAATAGGCGTGTCTTCGGATCCTGCCCCCGACGATGCGTGAACAGGCATGCCATCTGGACCGGTTCGGGCGGCGTCTTCGTCGCAACCGGCACGAGGCGAAGCGACTTCAGGTGATCGGCCACTTCGAAAATCGGTTTCAGGACGATCCCGTGCCCGGCAAGCGCCCAGTCGGTCAGCACGTCCCCGTCATCCGCCTCGCAGCGCCCGGACACCCGGAACCGTTTGGATCCTTCTGAAGTCTTCAGGCGCCACTGGAATTCGGTTGCGCCTGGAAACCGCAGGTTGAGGCATTCATGCCCGCCGGCAACGAGCTCGTCCCCGTCCGACGGACATCCACGCGTCTCGAGGTACTTGGGAGAGGCACAGAGAACGCGCTCCACGTCAGCGAACTTTCGGATTCGGAGATTGCTGTCCTCGGGCCTGCCAAGGAAGAAGGCGAGATCGAGACCCTCGGTCGTCAACTCGATCTTGCGATCGGTCAGGCGCAACCGGACGCTCACCTCCGGATACAGCTTCAGGAAGTTCGGCACTTCGGGCGCGATCAGCCGTCGCCCGACTCCCAGTGGTGCGGCGACATAAAGCGAACCCTTGGGGTTCTTCGTGATCTTGACCACCCGGGCTTCGGCGCTCTCGACCGACTCGAGAATCGCGCAGGCACCGCTGTAGAATGCCCGTCCCTGCTCCGTAGGCGTGAGGCTTCTGGTCGTGCGCTGGAACAGCCGGACGCTCAGATGCTCCTCAAGCTGCGAGATGCGCGACGAGGTCACGGCCGGCGAAATCCTCAGATCGCGCCCGGCCGCGGACATGCTCCCCAAATCGTAGACACGCACGAAAGTCCGGATATTGTCGAGATAGGACATTGTTTTGGAATTTTTGATGCAGCATCACCTTTGAAACAAATACCAGAACAATGGCATTCCGCATAGTCTGCAATGGAACCGACGCATTGGGAGACAGGCCATGTACGATCTGGCCGCAATCTGGGACTGGATGGCCTTTGCGGTCCGCTGGCTCCACGTCGTAACGGCGATCGCCTGGATCGGCTCGTCGTTCTATTTCATCGCGCTCGATCTCGGGCTGAAGAAGGCGCCGAACCTGCCGGCGGGCGTGGATGGCGAGGAATGGCAGGTGCACGGGGGCGGCTTCTACCACATCCAGAAGTACCTCGTCGCACCAGAGAACATGCCGGAGCACCTGGTCTGGTTCAAGTGGGAGAGCTACACGACCTGGCTGTCGGGCGCTGTACTCCTCGTGATCGTCTACTGGCTCGGAGGAGAGCTGTACCTGCTTGACCCAACCAGGGCCGACCTGTCGCTCTGGCAAGGCATCCTTGTTTCGGCCGCATCGATCGGCGTGGGCTGGCTCGTCTATGACTTTCTCTGCAAGTCCAGGCTCGGCGACCATCCCACGGCGATGATGCTGGCTCTCTTCGCGATCATCGTCGCGATGAGCTGGGGCCTCAACCAGCTCGTCACGGGCCGCGCCGCGCTCATACATCTCGGGGCGTTCACCGCGACGATCATGACTGCGAACGTCTTCTTCATCATCATTCCGAACCAGAAGATCGTCGTGGAAGACCTGAAGGCAGGCCGCACGCCCGATCCAAAGTATGGAAAGATCGCCAAGCTCAGGTCAACGCACAACAACTACCTGACCCTGCCGGTCGTCTTCCTCATGCTCTCGATCCACTATCCGCTTGCCTTCGCGACGGAATACAGCTGGATCATCGCGAGCCTCGTGTTCCTGACCGGAGTCACAATCCGGCACTATTTCAACACGATGCATGCGACCGGATCGGGGCCGCATTGGACCTGGGCGGCAACCGCCATTCTCTTTGTCATCATGGCCTGGCTTTCCGTGGCACCGATGCTCGACAGCTACGAAGAGGCCGAAGCGCGCAGTCTCACCTCCCAGGAGCGGGATTTCGCCTCAGCCGACGGGTTTGGCGACGCCTATGACGTGGTGCTTGGCAACTGCTCAATGTGTCACGCGCGCAAGCCGGCATGGGAGGGCATGCACTGGCCGCCAAACGGCGTCGTCCTGGAAACGGAATCCGATGTCGCGCGCCACGCCAGGCAGATCTTTCTCCAGGCGGGCGTGACCCATGCCATGCCGCCGCCAAACGCGATTTCAACCATGGACGAAGGCAGCCGCGCCACCATCGTTGCCTGGTACCGTAACGCGACGAGCGGCGGCGATTGAGGATCGCAACCGCGCCTTGGCTCCGCCGGTTGCTTGAATCGCCTCAGTCTTGCCGCCAACCTTTGTCGTCACGCGGTTCTGTTCGCCTCAAGGCGGGCGTCGACGATGTCCACGGTCCGGTCCACGGCGGCATTCTCGAGGCCGAACGTCCTGCCTACGGCCTGCACAAGCTTGTCCACGCGTTCGATATGCGGTGCACCTGCGAACGCGGCCCGTGCGGCTGACGACGGTTTCAGAAGGCTTTCCGCCGCCCTGGCATACTTCTCGAACGGCACATGGTCCTCGGGGCTGGCACCAAGCCGTGCAGCCACGGAATCCACCCATGCATAGATCTCCCGGGACAGTTCGATGTCGGAATGCACCGCATCCTTGATCGACCGTGGCGCTTCCGGGGTGATCGCCCTGTAATTTCCGGTCAGGAGCATCGACCACTTGGCGAAGGGCACGAACAGCGAGTCGTGCACACGCAACTTTACCGGCACGTCCAGCCCATCCAGTCGGACGGACGCGATGTCCTCGGCCAACCGGTCCAGGATCGCGTTGTGCGCGCCTGACGCGAAAGTTGCCGCCTTGAAGTTGGTCGGCAAGCCGACGTGCAGGAAGTTCAGGCTTTCCTCGGGTGGGCGGAACGCCTGCGGATCCGGGCTGCAAAGGGTCACGCAGTCCGGGTTGAATTCATCCCAAACCCTGGGCTCGGTGTAGCAATGCCTCAGCGATTCCGTGTCCAGCCCGGGTATGCGCCGGAGGTAGGCAAGCGGCGGCATGTTCATGATCGAAAGGCAGGGTTTCTCGGCTCCGGCAATCCTGTTCATCAGCTTCCAGACCGGCGGTGCACGAAACTGCGGCTCCTGCATGGCCAGTCCCACGAGATCGTACTCGCCGGGTTCCACGTCATCGGGAGTCCTGGCATCCAGGCGTCCGGGCTGCTCGCCCGACCGTATCAGGCGCGGTTCGCCTTCACCCTTCAAGATGATCCTGACGATCGTTCCCGCTGAATTGATCAGTTCCGCCTCTTCCGGCAGGCAGACGAGCGTGACGTCATGGCCGGCCATCAACAGCTTCGTTGACAGAAGCGATCCGTAGGACGCGCCGAGAATCACGATGCGAAAAGTCACGTTGAACTCCTTTCTTGCCCGTTCGGAGAGGTAAACCATATGGTCGCACCCAAGTTCAACCACATCGTCCATTTGAGCGCTCCGTGCGCCCCTCGGCCTGTCGCCAACGAACGCCAAGCCTGGGGCAGCCCAGAGCCGCGGTTCCGTTCAAGGTGCGTCCGCGCCGAGACACGCGCCCAATGCCAGCCGCGGCCACTTGAGGTCTTCTCGCGAAATTCCAGGACCGCGCTGCGTGGCAGCAAGTTAGATTCTCTCCCGGGCGTCGATCTCTCCGGCAATTCACGCCGCTGAACCTTGCTGCGGAGGCCGATTGCGAGCGCCGTCGTCAACCCACGGTGGCGTCAACCGAGTCACTTTCCCTTGGCGCAGCGCGTCCTAACGCTCCGCGAACACGTCATCGAACATCTCCCTCAGGGCATTCTTCTGGACCTTGCCCATTGTGTTGCGCGGCAGTTCGCCCATGAAGAAGGTCGCCTTCGGCTGCTTGAACTTCGCCAATCGGTCCTGCAGCGCCGCCTGGATGTCCTCGACGTCGAGTTCGCTGCCAGGCTCGCGAACGACTATTGCCACAACCCCCTCCCCGAAATCCGGATGCGGGACGCCAATGACCGCGGACTCCGCGACCCCCTCCAGCCCGTCAATCTCCCCTTCGACCTCCTTCGGGTAGACGTTGTGCCCGCCCGAGATCACCAGGTCCTTTGCACGGCCAACGATTGTGATGTAGCCGTCCGCATCAATCCGCGCCATGTCGCCGGTGACAAAGAATCCGTCTTCGCGAAACTCGTCCGCCGTCTTCTCCGGCATCCGCCAATATCCCTTGAACACGTTCGGCCCGCGAACTTCCAGAATGCCGATTTCGCCCTGTGGCACCTCGACGCCTGATTCCGCATCGACAATGCGCGCTTCGACGCCAGGCAGGGGAAAGCCGACAGTGCCGGCTCGACGATCGCCGTCGTAGGGGTTCGACGTGCTCATCGTCGTTTCGCTCATGCCATAGCGCTCAAGAATGCGGTGGCCGGTACGAGCCTCGAATGCCCGATGGGTTTCGGCCAGCAGGGGCGCGGACCCCGAAATGAAGAGCCGCATGTGCGAAGTCATTTCACGGGTGAAGCGTGCATCGCCCAGAAGTCGCGTATAAAAGGTCGGCACCCCCATCATCGCGGAGGCTCGCGGCAACTGGGCCAACACCGTGTCGACGTCGAACTTCGGCAGGAAGATCATTCGTCCACCGACTCGCAACAGGACGTTTGTCGCCACGAACAGCCCGTGCGCGTGAAAGATTGGCAGGGCATGGAGCAAGGTGTCCGCAGCAGTAAAGCGCCATGTCTCAACAAGAGCGTCGGCGTTCGACAGGAGGTTGCCGTGGCTCAGCATGGCGCCTTTCGAGCGTCCGGTCGTGCCCGAGGTGTAGAGGATTGCGGCCAGATCGTCGGTGCCCCGCGTGACAGTCGCGAAGTTCTCGGACGCCTCTGCCGCACGCTCGGCCAGCGTGCCGGTCGCCGCCCCGCCGAGCGTCAGCAGGGTGATGCCCCCGACTTCGGCCACGGGTCGCAGAGCTGCTTCGGCGGCAGGGCCACAGACCGCGACGCGCGGTTCCGCGTCACCGAGAAAATAGTCGAGCTCGGCAGTCGTGTACGCCGTGTTGAGCGGCAGGAACAATGCGCCGATGCGCAGGCAGGCGAGGTAGAGCGCCAGCGCATCGGGCGACTTCTCCGTCTGCATCGCCACCCGGTCGCCGGGCTGCACCCCGGCTTCCGCGAGCACGTTGGCGAACCGGCCGGACAGCCGGTAAAGGGCGTCGCCGGGCATCTCGCTGCCGTCAGGCCGGATCAGAACCGCATCTCGGCGCGTTTCAAGCGGCGCGACCAGTGCGTCTGCGAGTGGATTCATCCCGACACCCCCTTCCAAAGCATGTAGGCCGCTCCGATGCCGACGAAGGTCTCCAGGACAAGCGTGTGCACCTGGATCGAAGTTCGCCGCACTATCCAGCGCCCGACCGCGTGGCCCGGGAAGGTGCAAAGCCCCAATGCCACGCCAATCGCCGCCAGTTCCGCGGTCAGGAGCGGCGACAGTCCGAAGGCGACGGTCTTTGTGACATTCAGCATCACCCCGCTTGCCGCAACCGTCGCCAGAAGCGTTTCGCCCACGATGCCGGCTCCCAGCATGAACGGAGCAAGGATCATTCCTGCACCGAAACTGGTGCCGGAAATGAACCCGTAAGGCACTGCCACCACCGCGATTGCCCTGCGAGGCACCGCGATGCTCTTGCCGGCCAGGTAACGCCTGAGGGGCATCGTCACGAGCAGGAACGTGCCCAGGAACAACGCGACCGCTCGCTCGGAAAGTTCGACATAGAACAGGACTCCCAACACGATGAATGGCAACCCGAAGCACATCAGCATGCGAAACGCGCCCCAGTCGACCGCCTTGCGGAAAAGCCAGGCCCGCGAAGCATGGCTGATCATCATGGCGGTCGCCACCACCGGCACGGTTTCCTTGACCCCCAGGACCGGTGCCACGGAAATTGCCATCAACAACGCTCCGGCAAACCCGCCGACGCTGTGCAGCATCGCGGTGCCGAAGGCCGCCGCCGCCAAGTAGGCAAAAAGCAAGATACCGTATTCCACGCCGTCAGCGGCCCTTGAAGTCAGGTTTCCGTTTTTCCATGAAGGCCTTGCGCCCCTCGACATAGTCTTCGGATGCGAAACAGTCAGCGACCATTTCCTTGCAGCGCGCCAGATCGCGCGCCGACGGGTCGGCGTGCATCACCTGAGTCGCGATGTACTTCATGGCCCGAATGGTCAGCGGCGCGTTGCCGGCGATGGTTTCGGCCAGCGCCGCCACTCGTTCTTCAAGGGCATCCTCGGCCACGACCTCCTGGACAAGCCCGATCCGCAATGCCGTCTCTGCATCGATTGACTTGGCGGTGAACATCAGCTGCTTGGCAGCGGCGACGCCCACGGCATTCACCAGTCTCCGAATCGCGTCAAAGGGATATCCCAGCGCCAGCTTTGCCGCAGGCATGGCAAAGCGCGACTTGGCCGAGGCGATGCGCATGTCGGCACATGCCGCCAGGTTCAGCCCGCCGCCAATGCAATGACCGTTGATCATGGCTATTGTGGGCTTCGGATAGTTTTCGATCGCGTCATAGACTGCCCTGAGCCGGGCGTCGTAACGCTCGGTCGCCTCTTTCGAGCCGCGCTCCTTCTCGAACTTCGAGATGTCGGCGCCCGAAACAAAGGCCTTGCCTCCGGCGCCGGAAAGGACCGTCACGCGCACGGCCTCGTCCTCGGCGAAGGCCGAGAGTGCCTGTTCCACGGCGTCCCACATTTCCAGCGAGACGGCATTGTGCCGTTCGGGATTGTTGAAGATCACGTGACCGGCCGCACCCTCGACTCGGGTGAGGACCTTGTCGGTTGGTCGGGCAGGTGCTGTGTCAGCGGTCATTCTCGGTTCCTTGTCTTTACGTCACACGACGGACTGTTCCTGAAGCGCGGCAATGTCATCTGCATCGACCCCAAGCTCTTCCAGGATCTCCAACGTGTGTTGGCCGCGCGTCGGCGGCGAGGCTGCAAGGGTGCTTGGGGTTCGGCTCAGCTGGAATGGCTGGGCCAAGGCGAGGGTCTCGCCGAAAGGTTCGGTTTCGAGAGGCTGGGCGATGTCCAGATGCTGGACCTGCGGGTCGTCGAACATCTCGTCGATGCTGTAGATCGGGCCGCAGGGCACGCCTGCTTCGGTCAGGAGGTCAACCCATTCGGCGCTGGTCTTCTCCTTGACGATCTCGCCAATCGCCGAGTTCAGCTCGTCGCGCCGTGCCTTGCGCTTGCCGTTGGTCGCAAGATCATCGTCCTCTGCCCAGTCGTGTCGACCGAGGGCGCCGCAAAGCCGTCGCCATATCTGATCGCCCGCAACGGCGATGTTGATTGCGCCGTCCTTGGTCAGATAGCGGTTCGTCGGCACGCTCGTCGGGTGCTCGTTGCCCACTTGCGGCGCGACCTCGCCCTGCATCAGCCAGCGCGCCGCCTGAAAGTCCAGCATGAAGATCTGCGATTGCAGGAGCGACGTGGACAGCCACTGGCCCTCCTGCGACTTCTCGCGCTCGATCAGCGCCGTCAGGATGCCGAGCGCCGCGAAAAGACCTGCCGACAGGTCGGCAATCGGGATGCCAACACGCATCGGTCCACCGTCGGGGTCGCCGGTTATCGACATCAGTCCGCCCATTCCCTGCGCGACCTGGTCAAAGCCCGGGCGCTTGGCGTAAGGACCGGAGTGGCCGAAACCCGAGATGCTGGCGAGGATGATCTTCGGATTGATCGCCTTCAGGCTCGCGTAGTCGAATCCCAACTTGTCCTTCACGTCGGGGCGGAAGTTCTCAACCACCACGTCCGCCGTCGCCGCCAGCTTGCGGAACAGCTCCATGCCCCTGGGATCCTTCAGGTTCAGCGTCAACGAACGGCGGTTGCGCTGCAAATTCTGCCAGTCGGCGGTGTTCCGGCCCGCACCCAAGGCGCCGTCGGCCTCGAGTGAAGCGGGCTGTTCGATCTTGATGACGTCGGCACCCCAGTCGGCAAGCTGGCGCACGGCCGTCGGACCCGAGCGAACACGTGTCAGGTCGAGCACGCGAATATGCGAAAGCGCTGACGATGCGGGCTGATGTGGCATGTCGATCTCCTGTCAAGCGCGGAACCGGACCAGGTCGCCTGGCCGGCCGGCGGTGAACGCGGCGCCGCAGAAGGCGTGAAACTGGTCGGCCAGCGACTCCGGCCAGGCCCCGAACTTAGCATTGGCGTGGAACTTTGCCTCGAGTTCGGCGTCGCCAAGAGGATCGTTGCGGCCACCGCGCAGGCAAGGCTGTGCCGCCTTCATTTCCGTTCCGTCCCGCAACCGGACAGTGATCGCGCCCACGTAGTTGTCGGGGTACGGGTCGCTGGGGTCGACCTCGTAGCGAACCTTGGCGGCAGTCTGAAGCAGCCTTGGGTCCTGGATCGTCTCGTTGGTGAATTCGCTGAGCCCCGCCGCACCGCGCATGAGCCCCAGGGCAATGCAGTAGGGCACGCTGAACTTGGCGGAATAGGGTGTGGAGGGAGCGGCCTTTTCCGCCTTCGGCTCCCACAGCCTGTGCAGGATCGCTTCGGCCGTCGGCGCCACGATCTCTTCCACAGCTTCATGGTCGGGCACCTGCGCGCGCAGCTTGATCGCGGCGTCGATGAACGGCTGGGCCATGGTTCCGCAGGCGTATGGCTTGAACGCGAGGCTCTCCAGCTCCCAGGCTTCGCCGAGGCCCTTCGTCAGCCGCCCGAATTCGCGCGGGATCTCTGGGTGGGCAAAGGCCGCGAAGAAGCCGTGCTCCCCTTCAAGCACGGTGCGGGGTCCGGTGAAGCCGCGCTCGGCCAGCGCGGCGGCGCGGATGCCGGACTGCGCCGCCCAGCCTGGATGCAGCCGCTTGGTCGAGGTGCCCTCGGCGAGGTACTCGATGATCCCGGAGGCCATGGAACCGGCGATGCCCATGGCGCAAGCCGCCTGCTGCGGGACCAGCCGCCTTGCAGTGGCGACGCCGAATGCCGCCGCCAAGGCGCCGACCACGGCGGTGGGGTGGAATGCCGCTCGATGGATCGCCGTCGGTGCCACGACGGCCATGCGGCAGGCCAGCTCTCCCCCCGCCGCGAGCCCGCGCAGGAGATCCTCGCCCGGCAGCCCGTCGCGCTCGGTCACCGCGAGAAGCGCAGGAACCAGCACGGCACCGACATGCACCGGTGTGCCTTCAAGCGTGTCGTCGAAGTCCTCGCCATGCGCCGCAATGCCCGAGACCAGCGCTGCCTCCCCGGCGCTGAAGCCGCCGACATGCCCGATGGCGGTGCAGGCGCCTGCCGCCTCGACGCTGTCGCGGGCGGCGGCGACATAGTCCATGTGCCGCGCGGCGACCATGAGTCCCCCGGCATCCAGCATCGCGCGGCGCAGCGTTGCCACGACGCCATCCGGGATATCCGAGGCGGTCAGGTCGTTGCCCCAACCGGCGAGTGTTTCCGCGATTGCTGCCATCGGAACGGTTCAGTCGAGATAGCTGCCGCCGTTGACATGAACTGTCTGGCCGGTGGTGTAGGCGGCGTTGGGGTGGCAAAGGCACGTGACGACGTGCGCAACTTCCGCGGCCGTGCCATGTCTGCCCAGCAGGTTCGGATGGCCGCCGTGCGGCGAAGCCCCCGCCGAGGCTCCCCGCACCGTATCGATCATTCCGGGCACGACAATGTTCGACGTTATGCTGTCGTCGGCAAGCTCCGCAGCCAGGGCTCTAGTCACGCCGACCATCGCCATCTTCGAGGCGGCGACATGCACGCGACCCTTTGAGCCGCGATGCGCCGACAAGCCGCCGATGTTGACGATCCTGCCCCACCCGGAGGCGGCCATGTGAGGAGCCGCGGCCTGTGCGCAAAGCACCGGCGCCTCGACGTTGGTGCGCATGATCGCCTGGAACCTCTCCAGCGGAATGTCGGCCAGCGCGTCGTTGCCGCGAATCGCCGCGTTGTTGACCAGGACGTTGAGCCTGCCGAACGCGTCCAGCGCGGCTTTCACGAGCGCCCGCGCACCTGCCGGATCGGTCAGGTCACCGACCCAGGTGGCGGCTTCCACGCCCTCGGCACGGACCAGTTCGGCGGTCTCTTCGGCGCTGGCACGGTTCGTGGCCGCATGCGTCACCACGTTCGCGCCCATCCGCGCCAACTGCACGCAGGTCTCGCGACCGATGTTCATCGCCGAGCCGGTGACGATCGCAGCGGCGCCGTCGAGCGGTCTGCCCGTGGTGCCCATCTACTCCCCTTCCTTGGTCGCCATCAGCAGGTTGCGGTTGCGCCGAGCCTTGATCGCGCTCCTGACCGGACCGGCCAGGGACAGAATCGTCAGGCCGAAGAACAGCAGCACCAACGGCCGCTCCATCATTGAAAGGATCGAATTGTCGTGGATGATCATTGCCTTCGAGAAGTTCTCTTCCACGATCGGGCCCAGCACCAGCCCCATGATCAGGGGCGCCGGCCCGAAGCCGATACGCAGCATGAAATAGCCGACGATCCCGGCGATCGCCATCACCCAGATGTCGAAGAAGGAGGAGGAATGTGCATACGAGCCGATGATCGCGAACACCAGCACCGAAGGCCATAGGATCGTGCGAGGGATCAGCGTAAGCTGGCTGAACAGCTTGGCGCCGGCGATCCCGATGGCCATGAACGCCAGGTTGGCGATCAGCATGGCTGCGAAGATTGCGTAGAGAAACTGGGGCTGGTTTTCCAGAAGGTACGGTCCCGGCTTCAGCCCGTGCATGACCATCGCGCCAAGAATCAGCGCCGTCGAGACGGATCCAGGGATGCCCAAGGCCAAGGTTGGCACCATGGCGCCTCCGGTGGCCGCGTTGTTCGCTGCTTCGGGCCCGGCGATTCCCTCGGGTATGCCGGTTCCGAACTCCTCCTTGCGGTCCGACCAGCGCCGCGCCTCGTTGTAGCCCATGATGGCGGCAACGGTTGCGCCTTCAGCGGGAAGGATGCCGATGAAGGTTCCAAGGCCGCTGGAGCGCAGGACCGTGTACTTGATTCGCTGAAAGTCCTGGCGGCTTGGCAGCTTCATCACGTTGGCGCGAACCCGTTCGAAGACGGTTTCGCCGACCCGGGACTGCTTCAGGAGCTCCGCAACCGCGAAGAGGCCGATCAGGACCGGCACGAACGGCAGCCCGTCGTACAGCTCGTTGACGCCGAACGTGAAGCGCTCGACACCGGTGGTCAGGTGAATGCCGATGGTCGAGAGAAACACGCCCACGAATCCGGCGATCAGGTTGCGGATGGACGACTTGCCGCTGATCGAGGCCAGCATGGACAGGGCGAAGAGGGCCAGCGCAAAGTACTCCGCCGAGGTGAAGGTGATGGCGATCCTGGCCAGCAGGGGTGCCGCCAGGAGCAGGATCAGCAGGCTCAGAATGCCCCCCGTGACGCTGGAAATCGTCGCCAGTCCGAGCGCCCGGCCGGCCTCTCCGCGCTTGGCCATCGGGTAGCCGTCAAGCGCGGTGGCCGCAGCGGGCGGCGCGCCCGGCGCATTGATCAGGATCGCCGTGATCGAGCCGCCAAACGTGCCTGCACAATAGAGTCCGGCCAGCATCGCGATGGCGGCGATCGGCGTCATTGGTATGGTGAACGGGATCAGGAGCGCGATTGCCATTGGCGATGACAGGCCAGGCAAGGCGCCGACGAGCACGCCGATGATCACGCCGATCAGGATGACGCCGATGATCGCGGGGTCGGCGACCATCGCGAAACCGGTCAGCATCAGGTCCATGTCCGCCTCCCTAGCGCAGCGTCAGCCCGAACACGCCGGGCTCGAAGTAGACGCTGAGAACGATCGAGAACAGGTAGGTGACGGTCCCGGTGAAGATTGCCGCGTAAGGAATGATCAGCAGCCAGCGCCGTTCGCCCCACAGCAGCGGCAGGCCGACGGCGGCAACGACAATCGTCAGGATCGTGCCGATCCATTCACCGATGCCGACAAGGATCAGCAAGCACCCCATCGTCACGAAGGTCGACGCCCCGATGGGTGCGCTTCGCGACTTGCGGATCAGGGGCCAACGGTCCACTTCAAGCCGGTGCTCGAACGGCAGCAGCAGGGCAAGCACACCGATGGCGATCAGCAGCAGGCGCGGGAAATGCTCTGGCAGGACGTTCTCGCCGAGAAACAGCCCCGGCTCAGGGAAGCCGGCGGACACCCAGTAGAGCAGCCCGCAGAGCGCGACCAGGACCAGTGCCAGGATGGTGTCCGGGCCGTCGATCAGCCCCAGTGGCCCGCCTTGCCGGCCAGCTTCGCGCGCGTCCTTGCCATCCGTGTCCTGGTTCATCACGTCCCTCGACGGTCTTGCGTCCTGGCTGCGGGGCCGACCCCGGTCGGAGCCGGCCGCGCCATTCCTCGCCCCTTGGGCGACGGCCTAGTTGGCCAGCTTCTTCAGCGCTTCGGCGGCCGTCTCGTATTCGGCCTTCAACTGCTTGTCCCACACGTCCCAACCTGCAGGCGAGGTCTCGGGATCAAGGCCCGCGCTCATGAGATAGTTGGCAAAGGTCGAGTGCTTCATCGCCTTGACCAGCGCCTCCGAGAGCTTCTCGATGATCTCGGGCGGCGTGCCTGCACGCACCGCATAGCCGCGCGTCGTCGACGTCTTGACCGGATAGCCCAGTTCGAAGGTCGTCGGAACGTCCGGGTAGTCAGCCAGCCGCTCCTCGGACATCACGGCCAGCGGACGGACCGACCCGTCGGCGATCATTTGGCCGGCCTCCGAGACGTTCGGGAGCGTTGCGTCGATCTCGCCGGACAGGAGGGCCTGAAGCATCTGCAGGCCCGAGCCGAACGAAATGGGCTTGTACTTCATTTCCGCCGCATCCGAAAACTTGGCCAAGCCAATGTGTTCGGTGCCTCCAATGTTGGCCACGCCCCAGTTCAGTCCACGCTCCTTTCCAAGCGCGACGAGCTGATCGAGCGAAGCTACATCGCTGTCGCTTCTTACAGTGATGAAGGTCGGATCATCCATCGCGCGGGCGATTCCGACAATGTCATCGATCTTCATCGGCGACTTGCCCTGCGCGATCGTGTACAGATGCGTCTGGGTCAAGGCCATGATCGTGTAGCCATCGGCGGGTCTTGAAAGCACGTACTCCTGCGCCGCGGCACCCGAGCCGCCGCGCTTGGAAACGACGTACATGTCGGTTTCCAGGTTGCGGCGCGAGCGAATCATCATCATGCGCGCCGTCGTGTCGGTGCCGCCGCCATAGCTTGAATGGATCACCACCTCGATCGGCTTGGACGGGAATTCGTCCTGCGCCTGCACCGCGAACGGTGCTGCAACAAACGCGGCAGCAAGTGCCAATCTGCGTGTAAGTCTCATTGGTTCCTCCCAATTCGGTCCAGAGCGACCAAGCGCTACGCCACGGAAGCGACTTGACCTGCGGGCGACAGTTAGCGGATAACATATGTAGTGGCAATAGCTACTACACATTCTCACGTTGCTGCATATGATGCGCCTCATGTCAAGAGAACCTGTCGCGATGAATCTGCATGTGAACTCTGAAACGCTGACGCTTCTGAGCAACATAAAGGGCCTCGGCTTCACCGATTACGAAGCCAGGGTCTATCTGGCGCTGCTCGCGAAGTCGCCGGCCACGGCGTACGAGGTCTCGAACGGGTCCGGCGTACCTCGCCCCAACACCTATTCCGCGTTGAACGCGCTGGCCACGCGCAAGGCGATCATGCCCGTCAGCGCCAACCCGGTGCGATACGTGCCCCAGCCCCCGGACGTGCTGTTCCGGACGATCGCCGCCAAGACCAGCGAGCTGTGCGAAAGCGTAGCGAACCAACTGTCGGAAATGACCGTCGATCCGGGCGAGCGCTTTGTCTGGAATCTCAGCGGCGAAAAGGAGGTCCATGCCAAGGTCGACGAGATGATCGCCAATTCAAGGACCTCGATCTGGTTCAAGGCGGATGCCGAAATCCTGCGCCGACACGTCGCGGCGCTGCGCGAGGCGGTGACTGCCCGGGGCGTTCGGCTCCTGATCATTCTCTACGGCGAAGACCCGGACGAATTTCGCTTCAACGACCTTTGCGAGGTCTACGAGCATGAGGGGACGGGGTTTCCCATGGGCTTTGCAGACAACCACTTCACGCTGACAGCAGATCACCGTGAAATGCTGACGGCCAACTGCGAAGAGACGGTGACCGCATCGCACACCGAGAGCCACGCGATCGTCAAGATGGCGATATCATTGCTGCGCCACGACTACTACATGGCGGAGATATTCCGGGTCTTTCGCAACGAAATCGATCTTGAATTCGGCCCCAACCTGCGAGAATTGCGGCAGCACAGCTACTCCCCCGATCAATACGCGCTCTTCGAAGAGCGCCAAAGGGCGCAATCTGGATCCAAGAATGTCAAAGTCTCGACCCGGACTGGCTGACTCTCGTCCTGCAGTCCCGGCCGGGACTCTTGCGAACTGCGGGCTGCTGCCCGGACACCGCGGCGAGACGCTCAGCGCCTCCGCGGGAAATGCGGCTTAGTTGCCACAAGAAGTGCCCCACGGATTCATCAACCAGTCGAGGGTCGAAGTCCTGCGCGTCATCCGGGCCTGCGCCACGGTGGAATCAACGTGGACGACTGCAGGGTTCGGCGAATCGGGCCCCTTGGTGACCAAGCGTGAGTTGGGCTGACCAGGATGGATCGACCCGTTCCTCATGAAACCTTGCGTCGTTTTGCTGCGGATTGCATTCAAGCACTTGGAGTGAATGGCCAAGCTGCGGACATTGTCGCCGATACATTGGTTCAGGCAGACCTATGGGGTCACCAGTCCCATGGCGTGATGCGTCTCTTCTGGTACGCGGAGCGGCTGAAAGGCGGCGCCGTGCGCGGGAACGCCGAGCCGCTGACGGACGGCGGCTTCGGCGCGGTCGCGACCATGGATGGCCAAGGCGGGCTGGGTCAGGTGGTTGCGCATTCGGCAATGTCCCAGGCGATCGCGCTGTCGAGGGAATTCGGCATCGGCGCAGTCGCCGTGCGGAACTCGGGACACTTCGGTACGGCGATGTATTTCACGAGGCTGGCCGCCTTGGCCGGGTGCGTCGGTTTCATCTCGACAAATGCAAGCCCGGCGATGGCCCCTTGGGGCGGCAAGGAAAGGCGGATCGGGACGAACCCATGGTCCTGGGCCGCTCCGGCAGGACGCCATGCGCCCATGATGCTGGACATCGCAAACACATCCGTTGCCCGCGGCAAGCTCTACCTGGCCCGGCAGCGCAATGAACGCATCCCGGCCGGATGGGCCATGGATGACCACGGCAACGCAACCACTGATCCGGCGGCAGGCATCGCGGGCACCATCCTGCCCATGGCCGGTCACAAGGGATACGCCATTTCGACCATCATGGACATGCTGTCAGGGATTCTGCCCGGAAGCCGGTTTGGCAGTTCGGTGGTTGGCCCTTACGTGCCGGACGGCGTCAGCGGAGCGGGCCATCTCGTTCTCGCGATCGACATCAGTGCGACACGTCCACTGGCGGATTTCGAATCGGACATGGAACGACTGATAGACGAGTTGAAGGCCACGCCCCGCCAGCCGGGTGTTGACCGGATATACTACCCTGGCGAAATCGAGGCGTTGTCTGACATCCGGCTGCGCCGGTACGGCATTCGCTTGCCGAAGGACACCGCTGACGAGTTGCGCGACAAGGCTGGAGAACTCGGGATCGTCGCCCCGTTCTGAGACCGGGGATCTACGTCCACTAGTCGCGTTGAACCTTCGCGCTGAATTCACGGGCCGGACAAACGTGCATTCTCGCAGCGCCCTGCGCCAAATGTGCAGGCGACCGGCCGAGAACGCGACATGATGCCAAGGCAAAACGCTTAGGGTGTCCTTGCCCGCCGGAATCGACCCGAGACGGCGGATGGCATCCCCCGTGACCTGCACTTGTGGCCATCATCCCGCCATGTGGCCGCTACGTCCTGCAATTTGCCTTGCGCCGATGAGTCTTGTCCGCGAAAGCACATATGCTATCACGAGCCAATGCAGCGCGTCGTGATCGACGCCAACGTGTTCGTGTCCGCCATCATGGCCTCGGCGGGAGCGCCCCGTCAGGTGTTGCGACTGGCACTGAGTGGCGAATTTGCCCCGATCTTCGGCAATGCGCTGTTTTGCGAGCAAGAAGGTGTTCTCGCTCGAGATGCATCGTGGAAAGGGTGCCCCGTGGAGCGCGGTGAACGTGAGGCGCTGCTGGATGCACTGTTGAGCGTGTCGCTGTGGATGCCGGTCCATTTCCTGTGGCGCCCGAACTTGGCCGACGAAGGTGACAATCACGTTCCGGAACTTGCGGCTGCCGGAGGAGCCGAATCCATTGTCACGTCGAACAAGCGAGCCTGCCGACGAAACAGCCTGCATTTTCCGTCGATCAGGATCAAAAGCGTCGGTGAGTTCCTGGAAAGGAGAAGGCCATGAGTACACTGACAATCCGTCTGCCGAACGACCAACATGAACGCCTCAGGGCGCTGGCCCTGCATCGCGGGATCAGTCTCAACAAGCTGTTCGAGGAGTTTTCGACCAAGGCCCTCACAGAATTCGACGTGGAGATGCGCTTTCGGGCAAGGGCTGCGGCCGGAAATCCGAGGGAAGGGCTGGAAGTCCTGGACAAGCTGGATGCACGGTTCGGCTGATCGGCAACGTTCGTCAAGGGCTGGTATCCCGGATCAACCTGTCTGCCGTCAATCTTCCTGTTCCGAAGTGTCTTGCCGCCTTGGCAACGGGAATTCCGTTGTCGACGAGCTCCTGCAAGGCCGAGACCGCCATGGCATGAAGCGGCGGCCGACTCAGCGTGCGGCCGTGCTTTCTGGCCGCAAGAAGGCCGTCCTTGGTCCGCCCGGATATCAACCGTCTCGCGAAAATCGCGATCGCGGCAATCACATGGAACACCAGTTCGCTGGCTGCCGAAGTGGTGTCGATTTCCTCCACGAGGCCGATCAGGTTGATCTCCTGCGCCTCCAGCGTCTCGACGATCTCAAGAAGCTCCCGAGGAGGTCGCGTCACGGCAAGGGTGTCGTCGGGCCGGACGCAGTCAAGCAATGCGGCGAGACCCGGCCGGTCGAATGTCCGCCCGGAAAAGCCGTCCTCGAACACCCGGACGGCGCCCTTGCTGGATCAGGCGGTTCCGCTGTCCGGACAGGTTCTGGTCCGAGGTCGAGACCCTCGCATATCCGAGGAAGTCTCCCGTTCGGGACATGCCGTCCCGCATCTTCAACATCGTTTTGGGGCAGGCAGGTTAGGCGGACCTTCAGGGAGAACAAAACGGGATCGAACGTGCGCAAGCCCTTGTCCCTGCACCGGCTTTCCGGAAGAGCATAGGGGGCAATACGGGATTCATGTTACATGTAAGTTGACATGCCGGGCCAAGTTGTGCCAATATTGCCTCGCAGCACAACATGTGGACGTTCCATGTCGTTCCATCTCGAGACCATCCCGAACCGCAGGAGCCGGCCCACGA
>JAPPCV010000074.1 GCA_028824715.1 Boseongicola sp.
ATGGCAGGCCGATGTGACCGCTCCGCAACATATCCCGGGCCGCAACATATCTGCAGAGATGTTGCATGCAACATCTCTGCAGGTCTTCCAGCCGGAACGCCGCTTGGGTGCCTTTCGCTGCATGAGTGATTTCTCGAACGGTTCCGGATCAGGAGTGAGCCAGGAATTTCGGGCAAGCCCGCGAATGGCTGCGTAGAATTCGAGTCCCGCCACGCGCACCTTTGCCACCCGAACGGCGGCGCGCGGCCAGCACCACGAATGGGAACAGTGTCATTTCGCACCACTGTCGCAATGACCGTGGTCTAGCGAAAGTTCATCGTGATCGCGGAGGCATCCCTGGTGGCAGGCAAGCGAACGAACGATCGCCTTTGAACGTAGGCTCAAAGAACTTGGTTGAGCATGGCCGCTACGTTTCAGTTTCGGTGACCTATGGCAGGCCGGACTCCATGAACTTCAGAACATCTGCTGCATTCCTGTCAGGGGGAAACACCGGAAAGAACACCCGCTTGACCTGCGCGCCGTGCAGGACAAGAGTCAGCCTCTTCACGAGCATCTTGCCTTCAACTTCCATTGTCGGAAGGCGAAGCGCGGCCGTCAGTTGCAGTTCGGCGTCCGACAACAACGCGAATGGAAGGTGCAGTCGGTCCGCCGTTTCCCTTTGGCATTCGGTGCTCTGCGTCGAAATCCCGAAGATCGCTGACACGCCCTTGTCGGCAAGTTCTTGGGAAAGATCACGGAACGCGCAGGATTGCGGCGTGCAGCCCCTTGCGCCGGGGATGTCATCCCAACCGTCGGGCAGCGGCACGTCCGGTCGACCGGTCATCGGATAGAAAAATAGAACGCTCCAGCCACTCAGACGTCCCGGATTCACTTGGCCGCCACGTGTCGAGGGAAGAGGCACGCTTGGCATGGACATACCTTCCAGGTGGCTGGCCGATCCATCATCGACCGGAGCGGGGATCGCTTGCCAATCCACCGCTTCAAGAATTTTCTGGTTCATTTGCCGCCCTCAAGCAGATACAGCGCGAAAGAACCAAGAGCCGCGCCAAAGAACAAGTCGATCCAGCCATTGGACTTGGTCGTTGCGCGACCGAGGGTGCGGATGCCACCTCGCCACGTTGTGGAAACTGGAGACAGCGAGATACATGGAACAGGAGACCCCGCAATCCTTCCCTTCCCTAAGGAGAGGGCATCCTGCGTGATGGACAGATGAGCGATATACAAAATGCCAAGTCCCTGATCAGGGCGTTTGTCGAGGACCTGGATGCTGCGGCACCGGGCGAAGAAACGAGGATGGTCTTTCGCGGATTCTCTGCGGAGGGCCTTGCCTACCGCGGTGCTCATCCTTTCAATGCCCTTATCGGTTCCGACGGTGTGGCAGACCATGTCTGGTCACCCTTGAAGACGGCCATGCCGCTCTTGCAAAGGCGCAAGGACATCTATCTCGGCGGTCACAACAACCTGCCGGGGCGATCAGGACTCTGGGTTGTCGAAATGGGCAACCTGCTGGGCGACTTCACGCGAGACTGGCTGGGCATCCCTGCAACAGGGAGGGCTACATACCTTCCCTACGTCTCCTTCTACCGGATCGAGGATGAGAGGATCGTCGAGGTGGTCGAGTTCCTTGACGTTCTCGCCGCAATTTCCCAAGCTGGGCTGAACCCTTGGCTGCAAGGCCACACTGGGGGCTTCATGATGTCGCCTGGGCCGCGCACCCATGACGGGTTGCTTGACGGCCAGCAGGATACTGCGGCGACCGAAAGAACATTCGCGCTTACGCATGAGATGTTGGCGGACCTGGCGAAGTCGTACACCTCTCCTGCCGAGCACATGAAAAGGTACTGGCACGAAGAAATGAACTGGTTCGGCCCGACCGGTATCGGGGCCTCCCTGGGATTTGCCGGCTACCGGCGCGGCCATACGGGGCCGTTTGAGCGCAAGCTCGACACGGTCGACATCCTGCATGAAGAGGTGACCGCTGCCGAAGGCAATTTTAGCGCCGTCATGTGGTGGCCCTGCCTCAGAATGCGCAACACCGGGGACTACATGGGCGTCCCTGCCAATGACTCGGTTGCCGAGATGCGCGTGGTCGACGTCTATCGCCGCGAAGGCGACAAACTGGCCGAAAACTGGATCTTCATTGACATGCTGCATTTCCTGAAGGACCAAGGTGTCGATGTTCTGGCAAATCTTCAGAAAGTCACATGACTTGACTGCTTGTGCGTAGGCGCGATTCCGGCAATTCGATCATCCCACGGTGGTCCCGATACGGAGTCGCGTGCCAGCCGGTTTCGAAGTTTCGTTGACGAATTGGTTGCAAGGCCGCGCATGCCGTATGGCTTCGGGCCGGCGCTGAGCCTTGCTGGCCTTGGTCCCGACCTTGGCAATGCCGTCAATTGCATCGCCGACTGACGTTCGCCATGCGGCTTGATCCTTTGCGGCAATGGATTGCAGACGGTGAGCAAGAAGATCGTCGCCGATGCACGCACCGTGCGACCGGCCCCTTTCCTGAAGTCATTCCGGTCTCGGAACGCGCGATATGGGCGGGCGATGAAGAGGTCGGCTCTCTTGCTTCGCGCCGGTCGCCCAATCGGAACCAGCCCTAAGGCAATGCCTCAACCCGCGACCACTTTTCCGGCCTGATAGAGCCACCCGGGCATGGGGCGTTCCAGCTCCCACAGTACCTTCATGGGCCGTTCCGCCTCATGACTCCTGTAACGAGCGCGGCCGAGGCAGTGGTAGGGAAGGGTTTCGCCCCGGCCATCCCTCTTGCGTTCACGCACGAACAGGACGACGTTCGTGCCCTGCGTCGGCTGTTCGACGTACCGGCGTCCGGTGGGCGTATCCGGTGAAGCGGAGTTCTGTGATTCCCAGTGAAACAGGGTCGGCGAGATCGGGTAGTCGGCGTAGCGCGTCGTCGGAGAGTAGTCCTTGTCCGACTTCTCCAGCGTGACAAAAAGCAGGTCGGTCTGCGTCGCATTGTTCCAAAGAACCCCGCCCTGCGGAGAGACCAGCGCACGACCCTTGCCGGTGAGCCCGTGTGCTGCGGCGATCTCCGCAAGGGTATAGGTGGCGTGGCTTGCCAGAGGAACTTCACTGGCAGGGTCAAGCGGTCGAGTGACCGTGCGAATGCGGTCAGCGAGAATTTCCAGAAGGTCGCCGATTTCGCGACGCAGCTCAGGAGACTTGCGGACCCTTTCCAGGACCTGATCTGCTTCGTCGATCGACTGACGACGGCCACCCAGGACCGCAAACATCATGACGCCCAGACGAAACTCGCGGCCCTGAAGCGCCGAGATTCGATGGGAGTGATCCGCATCCAAGATGCGCCGCCACGCCTCAATCCTTTCGCGGTCGTCCACGTGGATCAGTCGTCCAATTGCCTTGAGAAGGGACTCATCGACCGGGCCCCGCCCGAAGCCTGCGCGCCGACGAAGTTCGGCAAAGCACTGTCCTGAGCCGGGCCTTGCGTAGATTTCTTCGAGTTCGACGCCGGCGCTTTCCAAGAATCCGCCGAGTCGTGTTTCGGGACCAAGAGCACGCAAGTCATCGGCGAGACGCACACGGGCATTGCGCACCGCTGCTCTCAGATTGCGCAGCACTGACTCCTTGGCGATCCGGTCCAGTTTGAGCGCGCATCCCGGTGGGAGCAGCGGAAAGTCCGCCTCGATTGCACGCTCGACCTGATGACGGGTGCCCCCAATCAGAGCCCGATAGCGCACGTCGTAGCGGTACTCGCGCCGGACCTGGCCCACGAAGTCGAGAACCGTCAGGACCCGTTTCCCCTCGGCCCAGCGCAACCCTCTTCCCAGCTGCTGGAGAAACACCGTGGCGCTTTCGGTCGGTCGCAACATGAGCACTGTGTCAACTTCAGGAAGGTCGACGCCCTCGTTGAAGAGGTCGACTGCAAAGATGGCTCGAAGTTCTCCGCGTCGCAGTCTCGCGAGCGCCGCACGACGATCGTCCCAAGGGGTGCTGGCATCGAGCGCCACTGCCGGGTAGCCGAAACCCGCGAACTGCCGCGCCATGAAATGGGCGTGACCGATGCCCGCGCAGAATCCCAGCGCCCGCATCTGGTGCGGGTCGGTCACGAACTCTTCGACAGACTGGCGGATCCGAACCGCTCGAACGTGATCGCCCGTAAATACGTTGTCGAGCTCGCCAGGCACATATCGTCCGCGCTCGAACCGGACCGCCGAGAGATCCGTTCCGTCGTTCACTCCGAAATAGTGAAACGGGCAGAGCAGTCCTTGGTCGAGGGCATCCCAGAGCCGGGACTCCGAGGCGATGCGGCCGTCGAACCATTCGAGCACCGACTGGCCGTCGGTGCGCTCGGGCGTGGCGGTGAGCCCGAGGAGGACTTTCGGTTTCAAGCGCGACAGCAGGCGCTCGTAGCTCACGGCTGCCGCGTGATGAAACTCGTCCACGATGACCACGTCGAAATCGTCCGGATCGATTTCGTCGATCCGGTTGGCGAGGGACTGCACCGAAGCAAAGACGTGGTGACCCGCGCGCGGACGCTCGCCGCCGACCAGCCGCTCACCAAACCCCGGCTCGCGAAGCACAAGCTGGAAGACTTGTTGGCTCTGACGGAGGATCTCGTCACGGTGCGCGACGAAGAGCAGGGAATGACATGCGTCTTGGTCGCGCAGCCGCTTGAAATCGAATGCCGCAACCCAGGTCTTGCCGGTGCCGGTCGCCGCGACCACGAGATTGCGGTGGTATCCACGCAGGCGCTCCGCTTCGAGGGCCTCCAGTGCGACGGCCTGGTGAGGTTTCGGTGCGACGTCGACCAGCAGAGACAGCAGGGGTTCGTCGCCTTTGCCGGCGCCGCCGCGCTGTCTCGAGAGCGCGTGGTCGAGCCGCTCGCTGTCACGCTGGGGCGCATAGTCCTCGAACTCAGGCTCTTGCCAGTACTGTTCGAAGGTCGCTGCGAAGCGCTCGATCACCTCGGGGTTCTCGGCCGCGCTCACGCGCACGTTCCATTCGAGGCCATCGACCTGTGCCGTGTGGGTGAGATTTGACGAACCGATGTAAGCGGTGTGCAGACCGCTGCGGCGGTGGAACAGCCACGCTTTGGCATGAAGCCGGGTCCGCGCGACTTCGTAGGAAACCTTCACTTGCGCGCCAAGGTCGACAAGTGCATCCAGAGCACGGCGTTCGGTCGACCCGGTGTAGACGCTTGCGATCACGCGCACGCGTGCGCCCTCTAGCACCCGTTCTGCAAGCTCGGAACGGAATAGCCGCAACCCCGAGTGCCGCACGAATGCACACAGGAGATCGATCCGATCAGCGCTCGGGATCTCCCGCGCAATCTCGCTTGCGATCTGGACGTCGCGCCGTCCATTGACGAGCAGGCCGGTCTGACGAAGCGAGAGTGTCGGGCGCGGGGCTGCCGATCGTGTTCCGCCCAATGCCTTGCGTTCAACCGCTTCCAGGAGCAGGCGTGCGGCGTCTGCGACCCGGTCGTCAGCCATAGCACCATATTCGACGAGGACCTCCACCAGTCGATTCGCCAAGGCGACCTGGTTGGCCGGCTGCGTGCCCTCTTCTGCAGGAATCCCTTCGAGCGCGCGTCGAAGGAGGTGATAGACATGACGCGCCAGGAGCTCGGGACGAACAGTTGAGTCCGCCTTGGCCACGTCAACCCACCAGCCCTCCGCCGTTCGGGCGTTGATTTCCGCCTCCAGCGCGGAAGTCAGCAGCTCTTCGTAAAGCCCGGAATGCAATTGATGCGTCATGACCAATCCGAACAGGAAACTATGGCTAGCCGTGCTCGTGTCAACATGGGATTCCGAAGCGCTCCTTCATGGCCTGCGTCCTTCCCCAAGGCTCGCCGGGCAGCCGATCGATGAGCATCGTGAACACGCGGTGAAAGGCATCCCCTGTTGTCTCTTCCGTCAGGGCTCCCGCATGAGCATCCGGCCGCAAGGGGCGCAGGTTGAGCAGGAGACGTGGGTTCGCCAGCTTCGCGAACATCCGCTCCTGGGCCTGAGCCCGGGAAACTGCCTGGTCAGAAAGGTCGAGATACCGCCCGAACATCTCGACCATGCCGGCGATGTCGAGGTTCTCGAAGACTTCCGGCGCGTGCGCGAGGTCGTAGAGATCGCGGCCCTGATCCCGCTGCAACAATGCACGCAACTTGGTCGCCAGCATCTCCTCGCGCGAAAACGTCGAAATGGCCGCCTCGCCCGAGAACCAGGGATTGTCGATCTTCAACGGCAACGACGCTGGGACGTCGAAAGCCTTGGTCTCGCGGGTGTTGATCTCGACCCTCAGCCGGATCGGCACGCCGCTGCCGTCTTCGGCACCGACCCGGAAGCGAAATTTCGGTGCGACAGGACTCTGATCGAACCGTTCTCGCCCCAGCCACGGTTCCAGAACGACACGCAGTCGATCGAGGATGGGACCGATCGGCCCACCGGAAGTCCGGACCAGGTCGATGTCCTCGGAAAAGCGCATCGGCTTCGGGAAATGCAGCTTGTTCATCGCCATTCCGCCGCGCACACGCAGAGTGTCGCGGAGCCTGTCGTCCGAGAAGATTTCTATCAGAACGCGGCTCATGATGAGGTCTTGTTCCACCTGTCGCTGATCGGGGACGACGTTGCTCCAGGCGACGATGTTCTGCGTCGGAATCATGCGTCAGCCCGCGGCACACGGCGCACGATGACCCGCCATCGCAGATCGCGCTGGCATGGCCCAGGCGCGAAGTCCGGGTCCCGCGCCTCCTGCCGGTCGAGCTCCGTCCAGGGCAGCGACCCTCGTGCCCTCAGGGACTCCTGCATGGTTTCCGTGAGTTCGTCTTGGCCGAGATGGTCCAGAAGATACCCGAGACGCTGTACGACCGGTCGCTCCACGGCCGCCGACAATGCGGCGAGTTGATTTCGGTCGATCCTGCGTCCGAGATCGAAAATGACCGTGGCGACATTGTCCAAGCCGCCCGACGCGTGCGGATAGCGAAGCAGGTCGAGGGCGGTCAGCGCGGCAGACGAGACCTTCATCGTGCCGGTATCGGTCTTGCGGTCCTCGATCCCCGCCGTGACCGCTTCCATGTTCTTGCGGAAGTAGAAGACGATCATGCTGCGTCCGGCACGGATCCTGGGCAGGCGTTTGGCCGCGACGACCTGAAACTCCATGACCGCCTGGTGTATCGCGCCGTGCAACTCCGCCGCCTTGAGAAGCCCGACATAGTAGGCCTGACCCTCGCGGCGCATGAGCGCGTCGATGTACCAGGTCGGCGGTGGTGCCCCCCAAGACGCATATTGCGGCGGGACGACGACATAGAAGCCCTGCCGCGGGCTGAGCAATGCCTTGCGACGCTGCAACCGTTCCGCAGCATCCAGGAACGCGCCGTGCCCGATGCCGAGCGCTTGCTCGGCCTCGTCGGCAGTGAAGACCGTCCGGCCGATGGAAAGCAGACCGCTCACATAGCCCGATAGGGCGGATCGCTGATCATGAAAAATGCTTTGATTTCCGCTCGAAACGCGGAAATATCAACATGATTTATCATCAAGATCAGTCAATGTTCGAGATTCCGAGTATGGCACGGATAATGCGGCACGACTTGTTCCAATAGGCGTCGCGGACCGACGGACCGACCAAGGGCTGGGATTGTCCTGCGTCCGGGTTCGCCAAACGAGGATTCCCAGATGCCGGTGACCAAGGGGCGGGCCGCGTTCTCGCTCCGGAAACTCGGAACGATGGGAGGTTCGCCTATGAAGTGCGGCAGCCGGTCGGCGAAGGGGCTTCGCAGGTCCGGGGTCGGGGATCACCGCGCGATGTAGCCTGGAGATGCACTCACCGTGGCCGTGTCCGACGCAATTCGAGTGCCGCTGAACATCCGACAGGTCGCCGAAGGCCCAATTCAAGTTGAGTTTTCTGTCCGCATGGCAGGACTGGAGTGCGCGCCTGTGCAGCCGTGCGCATTCATGTCCAAGTCTCAGGACTTCTTCTAAATGATGTTGTGGTCGTCGATCCAGGGCCGGCGCTACAGCGGCAGTCGAGCATGTCCAGAATCGCACCTTCGAGATGCTGCCTTGGGGAGGCGCAGGCTTCACGTCAAATTCCGGTTGAACGGGGTCGGTGCCGCAGACAGTGACGGCATGGCCGAGGTTGGGGCAGTTGGTCGCAATGGGATGATCGCGAGCGTGACCTGAAGCCGTGGAACCGAATTCAGAAGAATCCTACCGATTCACATCCCACGCCGGCCATGAACTTCCTGCTGGCCTGACGATTCTCAAGATCGAGCACATGGATGGTGCCATCGCCCTGGCAGGCAATGAACAGTTCGTTGCCGCGAAAGGCCATGTCCATTGGTTGGCGCCCGACCGGAATGGCGGTCTGGCTCTGGAAGCCCGCGTCGACCAGGAGCACAAGGTCTCCGGCCATGCTGGTCAGCGCGAGCACATTGAAGTCCGGCGAATAGCGCGCGATTTGCGCAGGCTCTTCCAGTTCTTCCAAGGGCAGGGTCTCCGAAAACTCCCCAAGTTCCGCGTCAATCAGAAAAAGTGCCGGCGCCTCGTCATCGACGGCAATGACCGTCTTGCCGTCAGCCGAGACCGCCAGCCCGCCAAGCGCATGGGGAGTCTTGATTTGGCCCAGCAGTTTCCGGGCCTTCAAGTCAATCACGGAGACGGAGCAATCCTCTTCGTTCTCGGTGTAAATGCGCGTTCCGTCCGGGGAAATCTCAAGCCGATGGCAATTGCCGGATCCGGCGTCAATCGTGTCGATGACCGCGCTCTTGTCCGGATCGATGATCGCGACGACGCCGCTGTCTTCGCAGGTAACGTAGATCAGCCCGTCCGGTCCAACGCGCATGGTGTGAGGAGCTGCAAGCGGGCTGACGTCGATGTCCGCGACGTGGCTTCGGGCGTGGACATCAATCACGACGATCTGATGGCCCGGATTCGGGTTGTTTCCGTGTATGCCGTCACCGAAAATTGGCACATACGCGCGCGATCTTTCCGGGCGGACCAGCAGCTCGTGAACGGTCTTCGGAAAGCCGTTCAGAACAGCCTCGATTTCACCTGTTTCCGCGTTGAGAAACAGGATCTGACAGCCAAACTTGTCGACGGCGATGCATCCATGCGCCGTTGGGGCCGCTGTGCCTATCGAATTGCGCATTGTGAGCCTACTGCCTGTCCCGATGACGCTTGCATTGATGCACGAGCGACGATGATGCAATCGGCCCCGAGCTTGTCAACCAGTCGGGCCGATGGGCTGCGCCTGCGACGGAAGTGGCCTTGGTCCAGGAAAAGGCGGATACAAGGCCCCGATCGCCGACCATCGCGTGTCCGTCGATTTGGCTTGATGCCTGTCCGGCGGCCGTCTGCACCGCTCCCGAGCGGTGTCTTCCAGATCCCAGTGGGACTTTCTGCCTTGTGCCCGCTTGGAACGAAAGGGAATTGCGCATTCAGTCAAGCCGTTCAGTTCTCTCGCCAAGCACCAAGGCTTCGGAAAGGCGCGCGCCCGCGCCGGCCGCACCGTTGCCGCTACGGCAACGCGAGAAGCCAGAGCCAGACGGTAAAGACCGACAGTGCCGTCCCGAACAGGACCGACGAAGCTGCAGCGCGTCTTGCCGTGCCGTACATGTTCGCGAAAATGTAAGTGTTTGCCCCCGGCGCCATCGTGGCGGTCAACACGACGGAACGAAACGCGTCCCGGTCAATCGCCAACGCGGATGCAGCGCTCCAGGAGATCAGCGGATGGACAAGCAGGGACACAATGCAGATCAGGGCGATGGCCTTCAGGTCGCCTTCCGGCTTGTAGCGCACCAGGACACCGCCAAGTCCGAACAAGGCTGCAGGCAGTGCGGCGGCGGACAGGAGATCAATGGCGTCTGACAGAACGCTTGGAACACCTATTCCGAACATGTTGACCAGGAGTCCCAGGACAATGCCGATGATCAGCGCGTTGTTGAACATCGCCTTGCCGACATGAAGGGTGGTACCCATCATCGACATTCCGGCACCGCGGACGATTTCCATCGCGGTGACGCCGACGAAGTAGCAGAATGGAGCGTGGAGGGCGACGATCGCGTAGTTGCCGACAAGTGCGTCGGCCCCATAGGCGAGTTCGGTGATGGGCAGGCCAAGCAGGACCGAGTTCGAGAACATGCAACAGAAACCGATCGCGACCGCATCTGGCCAAGGACGTCCAACGAGGAAGCGGCCAAGGACAAGCCCGAGGAGGAATCCCGACGCTGCGCCCGAATAGAAGCTGAGGAGCAGGGGGATGTCGAACCCCTCTCCGAGATCAATCGAGGACAACGCGTTGAAGAGGAGGCACGGGATCGCGAAGTTCTGCGTGAACTTCATCAGGGCGTCGACTCCGTCGTCACTGAAGAAGCCCTTCCAGACCGCAAAGTACCCGGCCCCTATGACCAGGAAGACGGGTACCACTACGTCCAGAAGTGCCTGCATTGCTCAGACGGAAATCGTAAGGCGCATGCCGTCATAGGCCGGCTCGACGTTGTCCGGTGTCTCGGCAGTCAGCGTGTCGTAGTCGAGGTCAATGTGCATGTTGGTGAGAATGGCACGCCTAGGCGCCGCGCGTTCGATCCAGCCAAGGGTGCGATCGAGATGTGCGTGGGTCGGGTGCGGGTCACGGCGGAGCGCATCGACAACCCAGATGTCCAGACCTTCAAGATTCGCCCAGGCGTCGTCATTGATCTCGGCTACGTCAGGAAGGTAGGCAAGATCGCCAATCCTGAATCCAAGCGCGTCGATCGTGCCGTGGCTCACGCTGAACGGCTGAAACGTGATCCTGCCGCCGTCTCCATCGACATTCACGTTGCCCTTGATCGTGTGCATCTCGAGAATTGCCGGATATGGCGAGCCTTCAGGTTGCGTGAAGGCATAGCCGAAGCCCGAATACAGCCGTTCCTGCGTTGGCCCATCCGCCCATACGGGCATTCGTGAGCGCCGGGCATAGACGATGGGCCGCAAGTCATCGATTCCGTGCACGTGATCGGCATGGCCATGTGTATAGATCACCGCATCCAGATCGCCGACCTTTGCGTCCAGCAACTGCTGGCGCAGGTCGGGAGACGTGTCGATCAGCACCGTCGTCCTTGCATTGTCTTCAATTCGCTCGACCAGGAGCGAGCACCGCCGACGCCGGTTCCTGGGGTTCGCGGGATCGCAGTCGCCCCAGCGGCCCCCGATCCGGGGCACGCCGCCTGACGAGCCGCACCCGAGTATGGTGAAGGTCAACTCTGCCATGCGGCAGCCTTCGCAAAGAGCCGTTCGAAGTTCTCTTCGGTTCGATCCGCAAACTCCCTGTAGCCCATTCCGTATACCTCGGCACCGACTCGTGCGGTGTCGGCAACGAATGCCGGTTCGTTCCTCTTGCCTCGATTGGGCGGCGGGGCGAGGTAAGGCGCGTCGGTTTCCAGCAGAATCCTGTCAATCGGCGCCGCGGCGAAAACCTGACGGAGCGCGGCACTTTTGGGGAAGGCGGCAATGCCGGACATCGAAAGATAAAATCCGAGCTCGAGCGCTCTCTCGGCGAGCGATGGTCCGGAGGAAAAGCAGTGCATCACGCAGGAAAACGCGCCCGCCCGATGTTCCTCGGTCAGGATCCGCGCCATGTCCTCGTCTGCATCACGGGCGTGAATCACGAGCGGCAGGCCGGTTCGGCGCGCTGCCTCGACGTGAATGCGAAGGCTCTCTTGCTGCACGGCGATGCTGTCCCGCGTGTAGTGGTAGTCGAGGCCGGATTCGCCGATGCCGACGAATTTCGGATGGGCGGACAGGGAGACCAGGGTCTCGGCATCCACCATGGGCTCCCTTGCCACTGACATCGGATGTGTGCCGGCGGCGTAGAATACAGGTGGATGAGTCTCGGCGATAGCGCGTATCGCAGGTTCGGCGGAAAGCCGCGTGCAGATCGTCACCATGCGGTGAACGCCCCGGCCGGCAGCGCGAGCGACGACGTTGCCAAGCTTTCCTTCGAACTCGGGAAAATCAAGATGGCAATGGCTGTCCGTGATCCTGGCCGGAAGTGACATTGGTTCCGTATGGGTAGGTTCTGGTAAGGCGTCAACCCGGGGGAATCGTCGTCGGTCCTGGATCGCGACCCGGTCGCGGGGTCAGAGGGCGGCAGTCGCTTCGATCCGGAGGAACGCATCCATGATCAGGCTTGCCGGGTCAATGTTGACCTCCCGGCCATGCGTCAATCGGGCCGACAGTTCCTGCTGCAGTTCTGCCCATGCATGCGCGCGACCCATGTTCGCGCCGAGCCGCGCAAGCGTTTCGGACTCGCCCGGTGTCACGTCGGATTCGGGAGGCATCCCTGCGGCGGTTCGCGCGAGGCGGGCCAGCGCCCTGTCCAGCAACCTTGCGGCCAGATCGAATCTCCGTTCGGCACCACGTGCCGACACCCTTTCAGCGAGCTTCAGCAACTTGGCCCGGTCCATGGATGGCGCCGTGGCGATCACGTCCATGATCTCTCCGTAGAGTTCAAGGCCGCCTTCGTGCACCAGCCGGACAGCTTCGCCGACCGAGCCGTTTGCAAGGGCATGAAGCCCGTTGGCGCTTGCCGCAGCGATGCCGGCTTCGGAAAGGGCCAGGTCCATTTCGGTTTCGTCAAGTTCCCGCAGCCTCATGATCCGGCAACGCGACCGGATCGTGGGAAGAAGCCGCGCCGGCTGGTGGCTGACCAGGATGAGAACGGTGCTGCCCGGGGGCTCTTCCAGCAGCTTTAGGAGGGCGTTTGCGGCGGAAAGGTTCATGTCGTCAGCGGCATCCACGATGACGACCCGGCATCCGCCATCGGCGGCGGTAAGGCCAAGAAACCGGTTGACCCTCCGGATCTCGTCGACCGTGATCCAGTTCTTCAGGCGCTTGCGGTCAGCGTCCCATGCACGCCGGATCAGGAGGCAGCCGGGATCGGACAGCGCAGCGACACGGCGGGCAACGGGATGATCTGCGGACATGTCCAGCCCCTTCGGGGCGGAACCGCTCTTCCCGGCCGCGCCTGTTCGCGCCAGCAGGATCCGCGCCACTGCCCAGGCCAGGGTCGCCTTTCCCACGCCGCGCGGTCCGGCCAGGAGCCAGGCATGATGCATTCTGTCATTCCCCAGCGACGCCAGGATCTCGGCCACGGCATCCTCGTGACCGAAGAGCCGGAGCGTTTCGCGCGGATGCGGCGCACCTTCGGCACGGTCGGATTCGGGGGGGCTTGCATCATTCATGGTTTCCGACACGCAATCCGCGAGATGTCGCGCGCGATGGCCTTGACGTCGCGATTGCCGTTGATCAAGTGGCATCGGTCGGGATTGTCGCTCGCGAGCCCGCGAAATCCCTGGCGGACGCGATCCTGAAAGCTCCGCCCCATTTCCTCGAACCTGTGCTCGCCTGAATTGCGGTCCAAGCCACGCTTGAGTGCTTCGGCCGGTTCCATGTCGATTATGAATGTCAGGTCAGGATCCTTGCTGATCACCGCATCGTGGATCTGGTCCACTAGCGTGCGCAATTCCGGTCGAGCCGCAGCCTGGTACACGCGTGTTGAATCTGCAAACCGGTCCGAGATCACTGTGGCGCCCCTTTCGAGCGCTGGGCGAATGGTCCTTTCCAGGTGATCGCGCCGCGCGGCCGTGAAGAGCAGAATCTCGGTTTCGGCTGACCAGCGCTCGGGAGAACCTTCGACCAGAAGCCGACGGATCTCCTCCGCTCCGGGCGATCCACCCGGTTCACGTGTCAGGACAACGTCAAGTCCCTTGGAGTCCAGGCTTTCGGCAAGAAGCCGGGCTTGCGTGGACTTTCCGCACCCGTCCATGCCCTCAAACGTGATGAGGCGTCCTGCGTTCATTCCATGAGGCTTTGCACCTGCCCCACGGCCAAGTCAAACAGTAGCGAGGACGAGGCGCGCACACGAGGCACAAAACCGCCGCGGGTCGCTTCGCGGTCGGAGACAAGCGGGAACCGCCTTTCCGGGATGCCCGGGATCGAAACAACGAGCTCAGCCACTTGCGCGCCTTTGGCGATCGGGGCGTCGAGTGGCGAAAGGTACTCGATGCGCATTGTGACGCTTCCCTGTCCAACGGTAGGGAAAGGCATACGGAAGTCATCGCCAGCAACCGCGTTGACGCTGGATTGACTTCCCATCCAGACAGGAATCTCTCCAATGACGTCACCCTTGGAAGCAACCTCCTTGATGGTGAACTGGCGAAGTCCCCAAACTATCATCGATTCGGCTTCACGGCGGCGTGCTGCCGCGGTTTCGAGACCGGTGAAGGCAAATATCAGGCGCCGCCCGGCCTGGACCGCGGATCCCACAAGGCTGTAGCCGGTTTCCTCTGTGTGCCCGGTCTTCAGCCCGTCCGCTCCGAGGCCGGTTCCCAGCACCGGATTGCGGTTGAACCTGTTGGCTGGCGAGCGGCCGTCATAGTCGAATTCCTCCATGGCGAAATACCCGTAATACTCGGGAAAATCCTTGATCAGCAGCGCCGCCAGATTCACCAGGTCACGGAGGCTCATCCGATGCTGTGGATGTGGCCAACCGCTGGCATTGGCAAAGGTTGAGTCCCTGAGACCGATTTCGCGTCCCCGCAGGGTCATCCGCTGTGCAAACGCCTCTTCCGTTCCAGCCAGCCCTTCAGCCACGACCACGCATGCGTCGTTGCCGGACTGGACAACGATCCCCTTGATCAGTTCCTCGGTGGTGGGTCGGTCGGTTTCGTCAAGAAACATGGTCGAGCCACCCATGTTGCGGGCCTTGGTCGAGACGGTGAAAGTCGTGTCCAGGTCGATGTGGCCTTCCTTCAATGCCTCGAAGACCATGTAGAGCGTCATCAGCTTTGACATCGATGCGGGCGGCTTTGGCGTGTCCGCGTCCCTTTCGAAGAGTACCGTGCCGGTCTCGAAGTCATAGATGAGAGCGGCTTTCGCGGGGGTTTCGTACACCGGCTGTGCAGCAACCGCCGCAGCCACGAAGACGGACATTGCAAGGACGAACGAAAAGGCTGCGACCTTCCTCAACAGGGTGCAAGTCGCTGTCGCCCTTGAATTGGCGACGCCATCACGCGGCTGGGCGCCTTCGATCCGGCTCAAGGTGAATCCAGGTTCTCGATCATTGGCGCTTGCCCAGTGCACGCCTCGAGATCCGCAACTCTTGACCCTGGATGCGCTTTCGAAATGCGCATGCCGCAAGTGGATGAGCCTCGCACAATCCAGGCCGGTAGTCCCGCATGGAAATCTGGACGAAAAACTGGCTGGCGTCCGCGTCATTGATGTCGTCCTTGGCTCGTGCGGCTCACTCAGCCCGAACCCTCCTAGGCTGACGCATGCCTGCATTGGCTCAAATGCTTAGCTCTTGCGCCTTTGCAAGAAAAGGGCTTTCCGGAGGTTCGGGCAGAATTGCACCGGGGGCTTTCAGAATCGCGCATCGACCGATACCAAGCCCTCGACCGGAGGAGTGGCAGAGTGGTTGAATGCACCGGTCTTGAAAACCGGCGTGCGTGGAAGCGTACCGTGGGTTCGAATCCCACCTCCTCCGCCAGACCCCATTGCTTTTGCTGCATTTTTCAGTCATGACACGGTCGGTTGCATGTTTCGTTGCATGTCCGGGCGAGGCCTGCGGAGGCGCATATGACCCGGAAACCGCATCGCTCTTTCGGTCTGGGGACCTCAGGCGCCGCTTCCCGCGCAGGCCCGTGTGTGACTGTCAACATGGAACTGCCCACTTTTGTCAAAGTAAATTTGCACACTTTTCCAAGAAGGGCGGTCCGAGTTCGGTGCGGAGGCTGGCGTGGAATCGCCGCATCCGGGGAGACCGCCTGGCCTTCTGGCCAAGCGCTCAGGTCCTGGCAAGGCGCCTGAGCGCACCCATGTACCTGCCGATCGAAGCCCGTTCCCCGGGATCGTCGACATTCCGGAATTCGGTGGTGCGCATGTCCGACGGCGCATCCTCTCGCGCCACAGTGCTGGACCTTGAGCGGAGGTCGCCGCCGCGGTCGCGGCGGGGCGCGATCCACGTCACCGTCGGCTACGACACCGACAGCCTGGAGCCAAAGGAGATCTTCTACAGCGGCGGCTACCGGAGCGGCTCGGACATGGAGGCGCTCGTCTCCGACTCTGCATCGCGCTCTCGGTCATGCTGCAGCATGAAGGAGTCACGGCCGTCTCCCTCGGCAAGTCCATGGGCCAGACCTTCGACGTCCGGACCGGCGACCCGATGCCGGCGTCGATCCTCGGACTGCTCCTCGAGGAGCTGACCCGGCCGCCCGGATAGGGCCGGCTGCAAGCTTGGCGGTCGCGGGTCTCTCGCGGCCGCCGCCCGGCCCAGGCCCTTCGCCCGAGCTCTCGCTCGCGCGTCCCGCGCGTCGCTCGGGGGCCTCGCCGTGCCGCGTGCTCGCTGACGCTCGCCCTGGCTCGGCCCCTCCGTCCTACGGGCAGCAGTGGCCAGCGCTGCGCGCCGGCCAGGGGTCGCGCCGCTTCGCGGCGCGGTTTTCGTCACAGGCAGTGTGGGGGGGGTGGAGCGAGACTGGCTGACAGCCGCGCTGGGCGGACATGCCGCGTTTCGGCACAGGGAAGGGGTGGGGCAAGCGATGCCTTGTGCGCTCATGCCTTCCCGATCGCGCCCGTGTCCTGGACCGTAAGCTGGAAGCCCAACGCCTGGACGACGGAGAGAAAAGTGGAGAGCCTCGGGTCGCTGGTCGCTGAAAGACTCTTGTAAAGCCCTTGGCGCGACACCTTCGCAGCCCGCGCCGTCACGCTCATTCCCTGTGCCCGGGCAAGCGTCAGGAGAGCCTGCTTGATGTATGCCTCGTCCTCTGTCTCCAGCGCGGCGGCCAGATAGGCCGCCTGCCGCTTTGGCGTGCGCAGGTAGTTCGCGGCATCAAAGGGGCGTACTCTCTCACTTCCGGTCGTTTCATTGGCCATCTTGAAGCTCCTTCAGCAGTCTGCGGGCGCGCCGGATGTCGCGCTCCTGAGTGCGTTTCGTCCCGCCACACAACAGGAGGTAGCCCGGGACCCTGGCAAAGTACACCCGGTAGCCCGGGCCATGATCGATGCGCAGCTCGTGAAGCTTGTCGCCAAGATACTTGACGTCGCCATGTCCGGCATCCACCAGCCTCTCCACATGCACGACGATCCGCGCCAATGCCTGATCGCTGCGCAGGCCATCAAGCCATTTCTGAAACGTCTCGGTTTCCTCTCGCTCGGCCATGTGTCAACCGTAGATGACAACACCAGAGGTGTCAACCCCGGACGACACTCGGGAAAGCCGATTTCGAGCACGCAGCCCCGCACGAGGCCGGCCGCGCCGCATTTCGGCGCGGCGAGAATGGCGGGCTGGGTGCGGAAATCCAGTCGCCGGGCGTGCCGGACGCGATGCATTTCGGCACAGGAAGGGGTGGCGCGCTGGGTGCGGAAGTCTCTGGAAGTGGCGGAGGGGGGCCAGGACAAGGCGGGCCACCGACCCCGCGAGCGCAGGGCCGTCAGCCAGCGCCGCGGTCTCAGGTTCGCGGCACCGCTTCGGGGCGGAACCGAAGGTCAAGGGCGCCAAGAACCTTGAGCACCGTGTCCAGCGTGGGACTGCGATCGCCCGACAGCGCCTTGTAGAGACTTTCCCGTGACAGGTCGGCGTTGCCGGCAACCTCGGACATTCCCCTGGCTCTCGCGATGTCGCCCAGCGCCTTGGCGATGAAGGCGGCGTCATAAGGGTCCTCTTCCATGCAGGCCTCCAGATACGCGGCCATGTCCTCCGCAGTGTGAAGGTGTTCGGCCACGTCATAAGGTGTGGTGACAGTTTTCGTCATGAAGCTCAGCCGGTCCCTTTGGCTGCATCCGGTTCGAATAAGACCTTCAGGCCAAGAGCCTTGGCAACCTTCAAAACCGTGGCAAGCGTCGGGTTTCCTTCTGCCGACAGCGCCTTGCTCAGGCCGACACGGCTCATCCCGACTTCCTGGGCGAGTGCCGTCATGTTCCGGGCCCGTGCAACGGCTCCAAGGGCGTGGGCGACATAGGCCGGGTCATCGCCGCCCTCTTCCATCACCGCATCAAGATAGGCCGCGATGTCCTCTTCGCTCTCCAGGTAGTCGGCAGTGTCATAGGGAGCATACGTAACTTTCTCCATTCCTCAATCCTTCCACTCCTTGGCGAGCGCCTTCGCCCGCGCAATGTCCCTGGCCTGGGACGACTTGTCGCCGCCGCAAAGCAGAACGACACGGTTTTCTCGCCCCGGCGCAGGCAAAACACCCGATAGCCGGGCCCGTAGTCGATCCGAAGCACCGTAACGCCCTCTCCGACGGGCTCGGCATCGCCGAAGTGCCCCAAGGCGAGGCGATCAAGGCGTGCGCCAATTCGGGTCATTCCGCGACGATCACGCAAGCCGGACAGCCACTTGTCGAAAACGCTGCTTCGAATCACTTCCACAATGTGATAACTTTAGTTGTCACCCAATTGAATGTCAATTCGAAATCAGCCGCTCCTGCGCAAACGGGAGCGCCAGCGCCGCTCTCGTCGAGCTCGTGGGTAACTCGCGCGCCCGGCCGGACACGAGCTGGACGCTACGGCCCGTTTCGCGTTCCCGACCCTGGCCCTTTCCTCCGAATGCCGGCCTTCCGCACAGCGGGCCGGGTTCAATCTTCGTCTCCAGACCGGGCAGGTCGACGGCCTGATCGCCGCGGCTGGAACGACATCGAGGAGCGACGCGGTCCCGCCCTGGCGCTTTGGCAAGATTGCCGGCGAGCCGCGCCGCGGACACGCTGGACCGGATCGCGGCGAAGGGCAACCTGGGCCAAGGGCCTGGGCGACGACGGGGGCCGTCGTGATCGACATGAGCAGCGACGGCCCCCTCCACCCTCCCGTCAAGGAGACGCCCGCCGCGATACGCCTGGCGGCAACGGGCAGGAGCAGACTGGACCAGGACAGCCGCCGCAAGCAACCCCGGATCGCCGCAGTCGCCTGGCATCGGAGGCACGGGTCCCGACATCGCTTCCCTCGGCCTGGACGCCGCCGGCGGCCAGCGTCGGTCCAGCCCGTCCGTCCGGTCCGGCCTCGCCGCGCCCGCGATCGGCAACGCCCCTCTCGTCCAGCTCGTGCATCCTGGTGCGCATGATCGGCCACGAGCTGAACGCTACGGCCCGTTTCGCGCTCCCGATCCTGGCCCTTTCCTCGGAGTGCCGGCCTTCCGCAACTGAGTCCGGAATCAATCTCCGCCGCCCGGCCTTGCCGGATCCGTGGAGACCAAGATCTCGCGCTGCTTGATCCGTCCGTGCTCCGGCTGCGGCGAGCGGGTCGCGAAGTCCGCCGGTCTCGGGGACTGCGACGCGAAGTGGCCCCTGATCTCCTTGAGCAGGTCCTTCTGGTTGCCCGTGGCGAGGAACACGAGGCGGGTGCTATAGCGCAACAATTTGGATGAGAGACGTATTGCCTTCCATAATGGGGCCCCACGTCAAGCACGGATTCCTGCGCATGAGCGGCCACAAAGTCCAAACCTGACAAGACTGTTCCGGCGCCAGCGGCAAGGGGGCGCGGAGTTCATGCCATCCAGATTGTCGCGCTATACTGCGTCCATTGTCTGATCGTGCCAGAAGAGGACCCGCCGCACCGGACAGATGGCATGTTACCTATACCGGACACTTCCAATTCTTACTGACCCCTTCACGGCGGTCTCCCTCCGGAGCAGCAGTAGTCGGACCATTCCGCCATCAGGACCCTCCGCTTGGGAAACAGCGTCCCGCGCTGGTAGGCGGCCTCCGTCCTGTCCTTCAGGCCGTGGGCAAGGGCGTGCTCCATGACCTCGCGCGGATGGGAGGTCGTCTCGCCGGCCCAGTCGCGGAACGTGCTGCGGAAACCGTGTTGCGTCAGGTGGCCAAGGCCCATGCGCTTCAGGACGTTCAGCAGGGCGTTCTCGGAAAGGCGCCCGGCGCGGGCGCTTCCCGCGAACACATGCCCGTTCCCTTCGATCCTCGGGAGACCCGCCAGGATGGCCAGCGCGGCGTCCGAAAGCGGAACCTCATGTTGCCGGCCGGCCTTCATGCGGTCCGCAGGGATCGTCCAGACACGCTCCTCCATGTCGATCTCATCCCAAACAGCGTTCCGGACTTCGCCGGACCTTGCAGCGGTCAGGACGGCAAACTCCAGCGCGTGGGGAGCGACGCCGCGTCTCTTCCGCAGGTTCGCCATGAAACCGGGAATCTCGGCGTAGGGCATCGCCGCGTGGTTCTCCGTCCTCCTGAGGGTCGCGGGCGCGACCAGCGCGTGCTCGAGATGCCCGCGCCAGCGCGCCGGGTTGTCGCCCTTCGGACGGAGACCTCGGAACGCGGCCCACGCGAGGACCTTCTCGATCCGCCCGCGGACGCGCGAAGCTGTCTCGGTCTTCAGCGTCCAGAACTGCCCGGTCTCCGGTCCCGCCGAGGTCTCCTGCAGAAGGACCTGCAGGACGTGGTCCGTATTCACGTCGGCCACGTCGATCAAGCCGATGAGCGGCACGGCGTAGGTCTCCAGCGTGTTCCGCCACTGCTGCCTGTGCTTCGGGTTCCTGAAGCCTCCCTCGTCCGCCTCCACCTTCGCCGCGAGATAGGCGGACGCCGCCGCGGCGAATGTCGTCGCCCTCATCGCGGCCATACGGTTCTCTTCCCGCAGCCGCCGTCGTTCGTCCAGCGGGTCGAGGCCCTCGGCCAGAAGCCTGCGGGCCTCCTCGGCTCGTTCCCGCGCCATGGCCACGGACACGGCCGGAAACAGGCCCAGACCCATGGCGCGCAGTTTCCTGCGTCCCGCCGACAGCCCCGTCGCGCGGACCTCGGCGTCAGGCGGCGTGTAGCGCAAAATCCAGGACTTGCCTCCGCCCGTTCGCACGTTCAGCCAGAGGCCGGTGACCTTCCCGTCGCGGTGCAGGCCCGGAGCGAGCCTTCCGCGCGCGCGCATGTCGGTCATCATGGTCGCGGGCATGGCCGCCTCCGTTCCGTTGCATGTTTCATTACATGTTGTAGAGTAACTGCTCACCCCATGCGTAGCGTGACTGGCTTGTCGCGAGCCGGGTGAACGG
>JAPPCV010000118.1 GCA_028824715.1 Boseongicola sp.
TTCGCGGTGACGACCAGCTTCCGCATGACCGCGGTCACGGCAACCTTGTGGGGTTATGGGAACCAAATTCTTATGGGAACCGTGAGTCCCAAGAGGCTGGCATGACGCGCCCTTTGCCCTGATCAGGTTCACATAAAATTCTGCTTCACTCCTGTCGGCTTTGACACTGACAGGAGAGAATGATCATGCTTTCGAATCGATTTGACGCACCGCTGCCGGACGTGGTTCCGGAGCGGGATTCCCGTGTTGTCCGACGTTACGCGGAGCACCTGGAGAGCCTTTGCCTCTCGGACAGGACGATCGGCCTGTTGACAAGCACAGCTAGGCACGTGGCGGTCTGGCTGGCGACCAGAGGGCTGGGTCTCGACGCGTTCGACATCCGCCTCCTTGACCGATTCATGCGCCATGAATGCCACTGCCCGGGCCGGCACCGGACCGGCAGGAGGCCCGGCCGGCAATGCAGACAGTTTGCGGTCAGTTTCCTCCGGCACCTGCTTGAGACCGGGCGGGTAAAGGTGCCCCCGGAGATCGAGTCCGGCGCACATCTCGCGACGCAGTTCCTGGATTCCCTGGAGGAGCGTGGATATGCCCGTTCGACGATCCAGGCGACCGGGACCCTTTGCCGTCACTTCATCGTCTGGCTCCACCTGTCGGACATTCCCTTGGCGGGGGTCGACGCGCGCGTTCGGCGTCGCTTTCTCGCCCACGATTGTGCCTGCGTTCATCCCGTGCTCTTCGACAAAGGTTCCTGCGGATTTGCCGGTTCCGACAAATCCGGGTCAGTGCTCCGGCACTTTGCCGCGTTCCTGGCGGACAAGGCCGTCATCCTCGCACCGGAGACCCCGCGGTCCGGTGTGGAACGCCGGGAGCATCTCGAAGCGTTCCTGCACTGGCTTCGGCAGCATCGCGGCCTCAGGGACACGTCCGTCGAACAGTATGATCGGCGCATTCGTGCACTGCTCCCGGCTCTCGGCGACGATCCCGGAACATATGACGCCGCCGCAATCCGGGACGCGGTCATGGACCGTCTCGAAGCCGCGTCCCGCGGACAGGCCGGAGACGAGGCAAGCGCATTGCGGATGTACCTGCGCTTCCTGGGGTCGAACGGCCTCTGCCGGCCAGAGCTGGTCCAAGCGGTCCCGACGATTCCGAGACACCGGGGCGAGCGCATGCCCCGGCATGTCGGGAAGGACGACATCGAGCGCTTGATCGCGACCTGCGACGTGACGACGCGGATCGGGGTGCGCGACCGGGCGGCATTGCTGCTGCTCGCCCGGCTTGCGCTGCGGGCCGGCGACGTGTCCGGGCTGCATCTCGACGACATAGACTGGGACCGGGCCGTCATCCGGGTCAGCGGCAAGTCGCGGCGAGAGGCGGAACTGCCACTGCCGCAGGACGTTGGCGACGCGCTGCGGAACTACATCCTGGAGGTTCGGCCGCGCAGCAACGAGAGGCAGGTGTTTCTCCACAACAGGGCGCCGCACGGCCCCTTGGCGCGCGGCAGCATCGGCACCTCGATCGTCGCCCGCGCGATCAGGCGGGCCGGCATCCGGGGCGTCGGCCCGGCATCATCACACCTGTTCAGATGCTCGGCGGCGACGAATCTCCTGCGCGACGGCGCCCCCCTGGAAGCCATCGCCACACTGCTCAGGCACAGCTCTCTCGACGTCACCGCCATCTATGCCCGCGTCGACGTCCCGATGCTTCGCGAACCGGTGCAGCCCTGGCCCTTCGAGGGAGACGTCCGATGACCATGACGGATCACGTGAAGGATTACGTCGCCCGCAAGAGGGCACTGGGCCTGTCGTTCAGGGAGCAGGAGCGGGTCCTGATGCGTTACGCCGAACATGCCGACGCCAGGGGCGACAGGGTCGTGCGCGCGGGCAGCGTCCTGGACTGGGCCGGCACGGCAGCTTCGGTCGGCGAGGCCCAAAGGCGATTGGGCATCATCCGCGGGCTGGCCGTCTTCCTCCATGCCGGGGACGACCGTCACGAGGTGCCTCACCGGGGCGCTCTCGGCAGGCCGCGAAAGCACCGGCCGCCGCCGCGCATCCCGTCGCCGGAGGAGATCCGGAAGATCATGAAGGAGGCGCTGTCCCTGCCGCCGGCGGGGTCGCTCACGCCGCTGACCTTCCATCATGTCATCGGCCTCATGGCATGCACCGGGCTGCGGCGATCGGAAGCGACCGGCCTGCAACTGGGCGACCTGGGACCGGACGGTCTCCTGGTCAGGAACGCCAAGAACCGCAGGGACCGCCTCGTGCTCCTGCACGAGAGCGCCCGCCGCGCTCTCGACGACTATCTCGTGGCGCGGAAGCGGAGGGGCGGACCTGGCGAACACCTGTTCGTGCTCGCGTCCGGCCGGCCGGTGCGCCCGGACTATCTGACCCGAACATTCGTCCTGCTTGCACGCAAGACGGGGGTTCGCGGCGGGCCCGGCGAGCCCGGCCCCAGGCTGCACGACCTTCGGCACGGATTCGCCGCCCGCGCACTGGAAGGCAGCCTCTCCTCCAGCCGAAGGGACGTCGGCCGGCACATGCTCGCGCTCTCGACAACCCTGGGACACACCAGGGTCACCAACACCTACTACTACCTTGAGGCGACACCCGTCCTCATGCGCCAGGTGTCGGAGGCGGCCGAAAAACTTCACATGACGACAGGAAAGGAAAGATCATGACCCGACTCGCAACCCCGCTGGCCGCGTTCCTGAGGGAGCATCTCCCCCGTGACCGGGGCGCCAGCCGGCATACCGTCGAGAGCTACGTCACGTGCTTCAGGCTGCTCGCGAACTTCGCCGCGGACAGGCACGGCATCCGCCCCTGCAGGCTCGAGGTCGACCATCTCGACGTCGACACCATCCTCGCCTTCCTCGACCATCTCGAGGCGGAACGGGGCAACGGCGTCGGCACCCGCAACGTCAGGCTGGCCGCGATCAAGAGCTTTTTCAAGTTCATCGAGTTCCGGCATCCGCATCATCTCGAATTGGCTGCACGGGTGCACGCGATCCCGCAGAAGAAGGGCGACGTTCCCGCGCTCAGGCACCTCGGCCGCGACGAGGTGAAGGCGCTGCTGAAGGCTCCGGACGCCGCCACCAGGTCCGGAACCCGGGACCGGGCGATGCTGTGCCTCGCATACAACGCCGGGCTCCGCGTCTCCGAACTGGTCGGCCTCGGCCTGGACGACGTCAGGATGCCGCAGCTGGACGAGGTGCGGATCACCGGCAAGGGAAGGCGGACCCGCGTCCTGCCGCTCTGGAAGGAAACGGCCAGCGCGCTCGGGGCATGGCTCGCCATACGCCCCGAAGTTCCCGACCGGCACATGTTCCTGAACACGTCGGGACGGGGATTGACCCGGCGCGGCTTCGCCAAGCGGCTCGCGCTGCATGTCGCGACGGCGGCGCGGACCGAACCGTCGATCGCGCGACGGCAGGTGACCCCCCATGTGCTGAGGCACGCCTGTGCCTTGACGATTCTCGAGGCAACCAGCGATATCCGCAAGGTCTCTCTGTGGCTGGGGCACCAGTCGCTCCAGACCACGGAGATGTACCTGCGCACGGATCCCGCCGAAAAGCTGGACATGCTCTCGGAGTGGCGTTCCCCGGGTCTCGGCAAGGGACGGTTCGCGGGCGTTAAGGACGAACTGATGGAGATGCTCTCGAACGTCTGAGTCTGAACCTTTATGTGAACCTGATCAGGGCAAAGGGCTCGTCATGCCAGCCTCTTGGGACTCACGGTTCCCATAAGAATTTGGTTCCCATAACCCCACAAGGTTGCCGTGACCGCGGTCATGCGGAAGCTGGTCGTCACCGCGAACGCCCTTCTCCGCGACCGACGCATGTGGGAGGACAGGGCGGCGACCGTCGCCGACTGACGCCCGGACGGGCCGCGTCTCGCGGCGGTCCGCCAGGCAGGGAACGAATCAACCGGCCGGTCATGACAACGAGGCCGGCCAGCTTCGGCGTGCCCGGACGGCCGTCCAGATGTGGACAGCCTGTGGAAAACCCGGGCCAGGATTCCCAAAACCGTCGAAAAAGACCGAATCCGGGCTTGCCTCAAATCATGGATGCTTGTTCCTGCATCCGTAACAGTGACGACTTGCATTCCTCTCAAGCGCCAGCATCGAGGTTCTCGATCACCACGGCAATCCCTTGGCCACCACCGATGCACATGGTCGCAAGACCGTACCGTCCGTTCATGCGCCGAAGTTCGTAGACCAGTTTGGTCAGGATGATCGCGCCAGACGCACCGACCGGATGTCCAAGGGCAATCGCACCACCGTTCGGGTTGGTCTTCTCCGCCGCGAAACCGAGAGCATTCGAAACGGCGCAGGCCTGGGCCGCAAATGCCTCGTTCGATTCGATGCACGCCAAATCATCCACGGACAAGCCAGCGCGCTTCAGCGCCAGCTTCACCGCTGGCACGGGACCCATGCCCATCACTTTGGGTGCGACACCCGAAACGGCGCTTGAGCGGATCTTCGCAATCGCGGACAGGTCCTTGCTTCGCGCAATGTCCGAATCAGCGACGATCAGCGCCGCGGCACCGTCGTTGATGCCCGAAGAATTGCCAGGCGTGACTGTACCGCCCTTCCTGAAAGCCGGACGCAACCTTGCCAGATCGCCGGGCATCACGTCACGGCGCACATGTTCGTCCCGCAGGAAGACAGTGTCCTTTCGTCCGTGCAGCAAAGTTATCGGGACGATCTGATCGTCAAATCGCCCGGCATCGATGGCTGCGGCAGCACGCCGGTGGCTTTCCAGGGCATAGGCGTCCTGGGTCTCACGGTCGATTTCGCTGGCCTCGGCCACGTTCTCGGCAGTCTCGCCCATGTGCCCATGGCCGAAAGGATCGTTCAACGCGCCGACCATCATGTCGGTCGCCGAAACGTCGCCCATTTTGGCCCCGAACCGGGCCTTTCCGATCATATGGCCAGCGCGGCTCATGTTCTCGGCACCTCCAGTCAGCACGATGTCGGCATTGCCAATCTGGATTTGCTCGGCCCCGGTAACGACCGCTTGCAGCCCGCTGCCGCAAAGCCGGTTCAGCGTCAGGGCCGGCGCCGTCTCCGGCACGCCTGCACCGATGGCGGCAACACGCGACAGGTACATGTCCCGCGGTTCGGTGTGGATGACGTTGCCAAACACCGTCTGATCCACATCTCGGGGTTGCAGGTTCGCGCGCCCGATGGCCTCGACCGCAACATGTGTCGCCAATTCCGTGAGCGACGTGCCTGCCAATGCGCCTCCGAATGTGCCGACGGCGGTGCGTGCGGCTGAGCAAATGACAACGTCACGCATCTTGGACTCCTGCTGCTGGGTTGTTCATTCAGATTCCCATATGGAGTTTGGGCTTCCAGAAAGGGCGAAACAACTCGATTTTCGGGCAGCGGTCCATCACGACTTTCAGGCCGGCATTCTCAGCAATCCTTGCGGCGTCGAAGTCCACTACACCTATCTGGCCCCAAAGAACCTTGGCCCGCATCTCGATGGCTTCGCGCGCGACTTCCATCAGGTCTTCGGGACGGCGAAAGACCTCGACCAAATCTACGGGGCGATCGATCGCGGCGAAGCTGGGATAAACCTTGATGCCGCGGATTTCTTCAAGGCCTGGAAGCGGATTCACGGGAATCATGTCGTATCCGGTGTCGCTCAAGACCCGTATTACTCCGTAGCTGAACTTGGTCTTGTCGTTGCTCGCGCCGACCATGGCGATTGTCTTGACCGACTTCAGGATGCCCTGCAGATAGTCGTCGGAGCAAGGTTGCCTATGGTCCATCATCAAGCTCTTGGTGCGGCGACGCCTGCCTTCGGTTCATGGGGTTCCAACGGGTCGAGGAAAGGGTGCGATATGGCTCGCCGTGGCTATCGACGCCGATCTCAAGCGTGATGTCCGACATGGGGCGCGCAACGCACAGGATCACGTATCCCGCATTGATCTGGCGCTTGATCAGCGCAACTTGCCTCCGTCGATTGACGATGCCCGCAGTCAGCTTCGCAGCACAGGTGATGCAACCGCCATATTTGCAGCCGTAGGACAGTTCGACCCCCGCTCGCGGAGTCTCTCCGGCGATGGTCGGCAAGCCTCGACCACGAAAGTTGCATCTTCACGGTTTGCAAGGGTCACCCAATATGTGGTCATGGCCAAATGTCGCTCGTACAGTCGCCGCCGGGATAGCGTGATTCATGACAACTGGATGACCCGTTCGGTTCCATGCCGAAGTTGACGACAAAATCCGGGTTCAGTGTCATGCCGCCGTTTACCGGATCGCAATCGATCATCCCCATGACCCCGCCCCGTTCGCGGATCTCAGGATAGAACTGGTTATCCCAGGTCGAGAACAGTGAGGTCGTCACATAGTGCCGCCTGCCGTTCAGGCTCAGCTGGAACAATTGCGGGCCACCGGCCATCTTGACACCGTTTACCTCGGGGGCCTTGCCCAACAGGCCACCCATCCAGACCTGCCCGGTCAAGACCGGGGCACGCGGGTCCGAGATGTCATGCTGGCGCATGTCGCCGTGCAGCCAGTTGTTCAGATACAGGATCTTGTCGTCCATCGACACCAGGATCGCTGACATCTCGCCGGGCACCGGGATCGGCCATTCGGGGTGCGGTTCGTTCTCGACGTCGATCACCCATTGCCACTCTCCGGCGTCGTTCTTCCACCAGTGAATGACGTTTGAACTGAGCGCCGCCCCGCAAAACCCGTGGGTGCTGTCGGGATCGTGGTGGAACTTGACCTCCAGCGGCAGCAGACCGTCCTCGCCCAGGTAGAAACTCTCGACAGGTTCGCGTTTTCCGGAATCCCAAATGTGCAACTCGCGCCCGCATTTGAGATGCCCGACCTCTTCCAGATCGAACCCGGGCATAAAGGTGTTCGGTGCGGCCCATTCCGAACTGACCATCACGTTGTGGCGCGGTTGATACCAGAATTCGTAGCCGAACTTGATGTCGCCCATCGAGCTTTCCCAGCGACCGACAATCTCGAACTCCTTGCTCATGTGCAGATAGCCGCCAGGCGCCTCGCCCTTGGCATCACCGAGCATCGAGATGATGATCTCCGACCCCAGGCAATGCACGGTGTGGGGGCCAGAAAGATTCGTCTTTGCCCTGATCTCCGCCCCTTCGATCACCTTGTGCAAGCGCGGCGCGCGCGGGTCGGTCGCTGTGTTGACGACGTGGATGTTGTTCGAACGCACCCCCGGCAGCAGGAGACACTTGCGCGACACGCCCGCATCACCAAAGCATGAAGAACAGGCATTCCAGCCCATGTGGTGCAATTCGTCCCCGATGCCGGGCATCTCAAGACGGTGAACGACCTGAGAATAGGTCGGGCTTTCCGGGTCGGCATCCACCGTTGCAAGATGGTCCGGCTTCTGAATGCCGGTCCCGGTGTAGATGGCAATCGTATACAGAAGCGTCTCGCGTGGCGCCTTGATCGCTTCCGCAGGCGAAGCGAATCCCGGTCCGCAACACTCCATCAGGCTCTCCCGCCTACAGTGGATTCCATTGCGGTGCGCGTCTCTCGAAATGGGCTCCGATGCCCTCCAGGGCGTCTGGCTCCGGCACGTTCAAGGCCATGACCTCGGCGGCCAATTCACAAGTCTCGCGCAACGGCATTTCGACTTGGTCATAGAATGTCTCCTTGCCAGTTTTCGGCGTGGCAGGAGATTTCGCGGCGATCCTGCGTGCCAGTGCCATCGTGGTTTCCGTCAGGTCGCTCGATGCGGCGACATCACGGACCAGGCCCATGGCATGCGCTTTCTCCGCACACATCATGTCGCCAGACAAAAGCATCCTCATGGCTGATTTTCGTCCAATGTTGCGCGTGAGCGCTACCGTCGGAGTCGAGGAATAGAGCCCGATATTGATACCAGGTGTCGCGACCTGCGCGTCATCGGCGGCGACGGCCAGATCGCATGCAGCCACCAACTGGCAGCCTGCCGCCGTCAGCTCTTTCAGATCGTGACCCACGCAAAACACAGGCCCGTTGGCGGCGATGACAATCACGTGCACTTCTGTTTCGTCCCGAGCCGGGTGATTGCATCTGTCAATTCATCCACTTGATTTATTCCGAAATCATGACAACAACTTCCCTTTCAGTTTGCACCTGATATCGTCCGGCTTCGCTTGTCCATTTGTTTTCAAGACTTTGTGTAGAGTTTGGTCGCCCAATGGTTGCCAGAGGTGGACTGGCATGCGCTCCATATTCTTTCTTCGTGTTGATTATAGTGTTGCACATTAGAGCGTTCCGGGTTAGGCTGCATCCCGTGGAAAACCGAAACTCTGCCAAGCGCGTGGCCCGGGTGAAGCTCACCCTGACCAAACGCACCGTGGACGCCCTGAAGCCCGAAGACAAGTCCTGGATCGCATGGGACGACAGGCTGACAGGCTTCGGCTGCCGCGTGCAGCCCTCGGGCACCAAGTCCTTCATCGTCAACTATCGCGCCGGCGACGGCGGGCGCAAGGCGCCCAACAAGCGCGTCGTCATCGGACGCTTCGGCCGGGTCGGCCCCGACGAGGCGCGCAGGAAGGCGCGAGACATGCTCGGGCAGGTCGCGCGGGGCGAGGACCCGGCGGGCGGGCGGGCCGAGGCGCGCGGCGTCCCGACCCTGGCCGAGGCCTTCGAGACCTACATCAAGGCGAACCCGAACCGTGCGGACAAGACCGTGAGGCTCTACCGCCAGATCCTGCGGGGCAAGCTCGGCGACTGGGTGCGGCGACCGCTCGACGCCATCACCCGGCAGGACGTGGAGGACAGGTTCAACAGGATCACCGAAAGGCACGGCTGGGCGTCGGGGAACCAGGCGATGTCGATGCTGCGTTCGGTCTACCGCCGGCCCTGCGTGGACCACGAAGGCCTGCGCAATCCGGTCGACCTCTGGCTGGCGGCGGGCGGGCGCTTCAACGCCAAGCGGCGGCGCAAGATCTCGGGCCCGGCGGAGGTGCTGCCGCGCTGGCGCGCGGGCATCGAGGCGGCGGTGCCCAGCCCCGCGATCCGCGACATCTTCCTGATCGGCCTCTACACGGGCATGCGGCGGGGCGAGGTCGTGTCGCTGCGCTGGGAGCGGGTCGATCTGGAGCGGCGCGTCCTGCGGGTCGAGGAAACGAAGAACGGGGAGCCACTCGAGCTTCCCGTCACGCGGCAGCTCGCCGCCATCTTCGATCGGCTCCGGTCGAATTGCGGCGATCACGCCGCGCCGACGGATGGCTGGGTGTTCCCTTCGCCGAAGAAGGCGCGGTCGGGTCACGTCGCGGACATTGCGCGGTTCTACGAAGGCATCGGCAAGGTGGCGGGCACACGGTTCTGGTTTCACGGGCTGCGCAACGCGTTCATCACGGTGGCCGAGCGCGAGCTGATGCTGCCGCGCTCGCTGACGAAGCGGCTCGTCAACCACGCCCGGACGTCCGACGTGACTGAGGGCTACGCCGCGGACTGGACTGTGGATCAGCTCCGCGAGCCGGCCCAACGGGTCGCCGATCGCATTGATGAGATGTTGGGTACAGCGCTTGCTGAGCGTTGAGTGCGCCGCCCAAACCAGCCTGCGCCAATCTGCATTTCGACACGAGATATCCCTGCATCTGCTTCGGCGCCGCTTGACGGCGCGGGCGCAGAGCCTCAGGTCTCCACCGCCAACCGTGCCAATGATCGGCAAAGACTGGAGGCGTTTCTGCTGCATTGCACGCGAATCCTGAAAGGGCTTGGGGGCAGTCAAGTTTGCCGTCTCGCGTAGATGGACTGGCTGTGCTGAAATTTTGGGGCAGGATTGCCGCGTTCGCGGGACATTTGAGGATTTTGCCGCGCTATGAACCAACTGTGGACTGCTCCCCTCAAGAGATCCGCAGAGGCGGGCTGCGTGCCATACAGACCAGACGCTCTTCGCCCCTCCCGCTGGTATCGGCGGTCACTGCCGGGCGGCCACTTCGGCGTGGTCGATCCAGCGCTTCTCGGTCAGCACATCGGCGGCCAATCCGATCTGGCGTGGCGAAAAGCTCTTCTTGCGATCGTTCCATGCATAGGTCGACGCGATGAGGTCGTCCCGCGACTTGGGCTTGTCGTGTTCCAGAACCCAATGCACCGTCGAGAGCAGTTCAAGACCGAAGGCTGATTCGAAACCGTCGACGAGGTCGGCCACCCTCTCGAAACGCTCGCGCACCTTGGGCGAGCGGCGCAGGAGCTTGGCCGCATCCTCGACAGCGCCGGGCACGAGTTCCAGCAGCTTTCCCGGCCGGTCTCCACCGTCAGCGTAGCCGGATATGTAGTGCCCCTCAACCGCGGTCAGGACGTGGCGCAGGTTCTCTGCGTAGGGACCGTAGGGCGCCTTGGCGAACCTCAACTTCAGCGGCTGGCCGGCGACCTGCATGAAGTACATCAGCTTGTGGACCTCCAGAAGAGTGACGAAGGGGTCAAGCAAGCCCTTCAGGTACCGATCCATCTAGCCGACCAGCGCCGCCCTGCCCGCAGTCATCTTCGGCACCTGGCGGCTGCGCACCATTCGCTCCGGCTCCGGCGCACCCTTGGGCTCGAAGACAACGACTTCCAGATCGTTGAAACCGCACAGTGCCTCCTCGATGAGTGGACGCACGTCGCTCAATTCGAGGCCACCCAGGCCGCTGCCCAGCGGCGGCACAGCGATCGAGCGGATTTCGCGTTGGCGAACTGCCGCCACAAGGTCCTTCAATCCTTCCTGAACATCCTCGATCCGGCTGTAGCCACGCCAGTGTCGCTTGGTCGGGAAGTTGATGATGTAGCGGGGGTTCGTGAGCTGGAGCGTGTCGAACACGAACATGCGGCCAGGCCGCACCTCGCCACGCTCGCAGGCCTCGGCGTATGCGCGGAAGTTTCCAGGGAACGCCTTCTTGAATTGAAGCGCGATCCCACGTCCCATGACACCAACGCAATTGACCGTATTGACCAAAGCCTCGGCGTCTTCAGCAAGGATGTCGCCGTTCTTGAAGCGAATCATCGGTGCAGTCTCCCTGTCATCAATAATACCATGCCCGCTGAATCGTGACAGAAGGCTGATGAACAGCTTCCCCAATTGCTTCCACGGCCATGCTCCGAGTTTCCGCGTTACGCACGCCGACGTGGCGAACCAGCGCACATGGAGATCCCGCAACACATCGACGATGCCTCGGATTTGGTTCACGACGCAGTTGAAGTCGCCGTTGCTCACTTGGTGATTGCCCCGACCTCCGCGCTGTCGTTGTTTTGGACGAGGACTGCGCGGTGGGCAATACCCCAACAACAAAGCAAACGAGGCGCTCGGCCTGTAATGCCCTCCGGGTGTCCGCTCAAATCGTTGATAGCGCCCTCCCTCGATCCAGCGCCGGACAGTCTGCGTGGTGACCTTCTCGCGTCTCGCAAGGCGTGTCGTCGTCATCCACATATCGAGACTTGCCAGATGTTCCTGTATTGTTCAAGAGAGAATGCGCCAAATGTTGCGTTCGTTGCTAAAATGTAAAGCAGCATTGCCAGCGAAAGGGAGTTCCGCGCCGCCGGACGGTTCAGCACCAGCCGGGCAGGCACCCTTTCGAAATTCAAGCAGAATGCCCTCGTTCATCGCTCAATCCCGCAACAGTCCACGAGCGATCACCAGCTTCATGATCTCGTTGGTCCCAGCATAGATCCGCTCGATCCTGTTGTCGCGATACATCCTCTCCATTGGATATTCGGCCATCACGCCGTAGCCTCCAAAGAGCTGCAGGCAGCGATCTATGATCTTCGCCTGCAGGTCGGTCAGCCAGTACTTCGCCATCGAGGCTTTTTCGGTGGTCAGCCGTCCTTCCAAGTGCTCGACGATGCAGGCATCAAGGAATGTCTTTGCAATGGTACCTTCAGTCGTGCATTCGGCAAGCACGAATTGCGTGTTCTGGAACTCGGCGATCTTCTGTCCGAAGGCCACGCGCTCCTTCACGTAGTCCAATGTGTGGCGAAGCGCCCGCTCGATCCGGGCGACGGCGTAGACGGCAACCAGCAAGCGTTCCTGCGGAAGCTGCTGCATCATCTGGACGAATCCTTGTCCTTCTTCCGGCCCGAGGAGCGCCGAAGTCGGGACACGCATATCGTCGAAGAACAGCTCCGACGTATCGTTCGACTTCATTCCGAGCTTGTCCAGGTTGCGACCACGTCGAAATCCATCCAAGCCGTCGGTTTCGACCAGGACCAAAGAGATTCCGCGTCCCCCAGCGTCTGGGTCGGTCTTGGCGGCAACGATGATGAGATTGGCTAGCGCTCCGTTCGTGATGAAGGTCTTCGACCCTCTGATCCGGTAATGATTGCCGTCTTTCTCGGCAATTGTCTTGATGCTCTGCAGATCCGATCCGGCCCCGGGTTCGGTCATCGCGATTGCCCCGATCAATTCGCCCGAGACCATGCGAGGCAGGATGTCATGCTTTTGATCTTCCGAACCGTAGTGGATCAGGTACGGGATCACGATCGAGTTGTGCAATCCGCCGCCCCAGCCATCGATTCCGGCCAGATTGCCCTGATAGGCGATCACCGCATCATGAGCGAAGGAACCACCGAGGCCACCATACGCCTCTGGCACCTCTGCACCGAGCAATCCCATTTCGCCAGCCTTCCGCCATAGGTCTCGCGGGAATGCTCCTTTGGATTCCCAGTCCGCGTAATTCGGCGCACATTCACGTTCATAAAACTGGCGGCAGGTGTCTTCCAGCATCGACAGTTCCTCGTCGATCCAAGCAGGTTTTGGGAACTCGAAGCCAGTCATCGGAAGCCTTGCATCTTGATCAGCATGTCACTGCCTTGCGCCAGAAACGTAGGAATTTGCACGCGACAGGGCCAATTCAATTTGCAGATGAACCCATACCCGAATGGGATGCAACTTCCCATCCTATACAAAGCACTGGCAAATGTTTAGAAGCAACGCATAGGAAAAGCGCAAGAGTTGAACAGTGAACTTAAGGCAACTTGAGGCATTTCGAGCGACCATTCGCTGCGGCTCGATTACTGAAGCTGCGAACATGATGCATATTTCGCAACCAAGCGTCAGTCGACTGATCGCCGACCTTGAACGCTCGGCCGGATTCCGCCTGTTCGCGCGGGTCGGGCGCGGCTTGACGCCCACGGTTGAAGGGCAACAGTTCTACAAGGGTGTCGAAGGCATGTTTGTCGGCATCGATCGGCTACAGGATCTCGCCAAGTCGATCCGCACGTCCCGAGGCGGGACTATCTCGATCAGCACGATCCAGTCGATTGCATTGATCGAATTGCCCGCCGCCGTGGGTCGGGTCTATCGCGAAAACCCCGAAATCCGCTTCACCATCAACTCGCGAAACACGCCTGCCATTCTGGACGCGGTGCAGATGCGTCAAGTCGATCTGGGAATTGTCGGGCGTGAGGCGAGCCACGAAGGGGTCGAGACGATGTTTCATACGTCTGCACCCTACGTCTGCCTCCTCCCCGAGGATCATCCACTAGCCGAGGAAGGGGGAACCATCGACCTGGAAGCGGTGGCCTTCACGGAGACCTTTGTGACCTTCGGTGGCACGTATCCCGACACGATGATGTCCATGGACCCTGGCCTATCGCAACAACTGCAAAGCCGGTCACGTCTATCGGCGGCGAATATGCCGCTGGCAGGCGCACTAGTCCGCGAAACCGGGGCCCTGGCCGTCGCGGATCCGTTTTCGGCCGAGCAAGCGGTGCGCATGGGGGGCGTCGTATTTCGCCCAGTGGTCCAGAACCTGACCTATTTCGTGTCGATCATTTCGGCGGGGCCTGAACAACTCTCACGGCAGGCCCTTTCCTTCGTCAATCTCTTCGCCGACCAGTTGACTGCGCGTGTCGAATTCGTCAATGCGCTGCGGGAGCGGGCCTAGTTCAAGAACTCAGGCAACCAGGTCGCCGCCGCCGGAAAAAAGATCATCAAGAACCCGAAAACAATGCCGACACAGACGAAGAGCGGCACCTCTCGGAATGTCTTCTCCGGGCTTTCCTTGGCCACGCCCGCAGCAGTATAGATGCCTACGCAAACCGGTGGGGTAATCATCCCGATCCCGGCAAAGGCGACGAAAACCACATATAGATGCAGGATGTTCAGGTTCAGTGACAGGGCAAGGGCGGCGAAGATCGGGACCGTCAGATAGAATACCGGGACGATTTCGACGAATGTGCCCAGGATCAGGCAGATGATCGCGACCGAGAGCCAGAAGGTCAGCGGCGTGCCCCCCATCTCAGTGAAATAGGTGATGATCTTCTGCGGGGTTTGGCTATAGGTCAAGACGACGCTCAGGAAGGTGGCCATTGCAATGATCGCAAAGATCACGGCCGTGATGCGTGCGGTCTCGTAAAGGGCGCTGACCATGCCACGGAGAGTGAGCTCGCGATAGACCAACATGCCAATCAGGATGGCCCAAATTCCGGCGACGGCCGCAGATTCCGAAGGCGTCAGAAACCCGGCATAAATTCCGCCCAAGATGATGACCGGAGTGAACAATCCCGGAATGGCAGCCCAAAAGGCGGCCAGGCGCTCGCTGACCGTTGCCTTGTTCGGGTTCTTCAGGTGTCGGCACTTCCAAGTGACGACCACGCCCAAGATGACGATCAGCACGAATCCCGGCACAAAGCCCGCCGCGAAAGTTCGCGACACGGGTACATCGGTCAGCGCGGAGAACAGGATCGCCGCATTCGACGGAGGGATGAGTGCTTCAAGAAACGCCGCCGACGCTGCCAGAACGATGACGAATGGCTTGGGATATCCTTGATCCACCATCTGCGGGATCATGATCGTCCCGACCGCCGTGATGGCCGCAAGAATCGAACCGCAGAAGGCGGCAAAGAATCCCATGGCAAGGATCATCGCGATGCCCAAGCCTCCTGGCCAATGTCCGACCAACGTAGTCGCGAAATGGACGAGTCTTGCGGCAGCACCGCCACGCAGCATGACCATGCCAGCAAAGATGAACAGCGGAACGGCGATCAACACATGTTTGGTCATCGAACCGAACGAAACCTGGATCAGCGTTGACCAGGGAAGCTTCAGGCCCCAGATCGCCACGGTTGCGCTCCCCAATCCGAATACCATGAAGATCGGCACTGAAAGGATGAGAAGGGCCAATGACAGAACGATGGCGGCGGACTTCATGGGGCGGCCTCTTCCGGAGCAACCAGTTTCGCCAGCGTCTCCAGCAGCAGTTCAAGCGAGAACAGGAAAAGGATGGCAAAGCCCGTAGGAAATGCCAGGTACATCCACCAGATCGGCAGCTCGATTTCCAGTTCCATCAACTGGCCGAGCCGTCGAAACAGCGCCACAGCCTCGTTGCCGGCGATGAAGAAGATCACCGCCCCCACCAGCACTGTCGCGAAGACAAAGGCTTGCAGCAGGCAGAGTGCCTTGCCGCCAAGGAAGTTCGGCGCCAGGTCCACCTGGATATGCGCGCCAGACCGCAACAGCGGACCGAGAAGTGGAAACACCAGCCAGGGCACCAATGCCGGCGGAAGTTCAATGAACCAGTCGTAACCCGTCCCGCTGACGTATCGCGTGACCGCACTCATCGTCAAAGCCAGCACCATGATGGCGGCAATCGTGGACGACAGGACCGAGGTCAGGATTTCCAACACATGGTTCACGGCCCGAAGGGGGCGGAGGATCAATGTCACGGAGCGGGCACCCGATGGATCGCAAGGCCCCCGCAACCGCTGACGGGAGCCTCACATGTCGTCATTGCTCAGTTGGCAGCGAAGGCCTTTGCGGCATCAAGAACCTCGGCGTCGATCTTGTCGGCAACCGCGGGCTGCACCTTGTCGGTCATCAGCATTTGAAAGGCTGCCAGCTTGTCCCCCTCAAGCGTGTTGACTATGCCGCCACGCTCCTGGAACTCGGTCAGGGTCTCTTCGCCGGTCCTCAGGATCGAATCTGTCGAGATCTTGCCGACTTCGGCACCAACGTCCATCAGAAGCTGTTGCAAGTCTTCGGGCAAGCCGTTGAACCATGTGGCATTTGCCATGATGTATGCGTCCGCATAGTACTGGTAAGGCTTCTGGCCGTGGGTCAGGAATTCCCACCAGCTGAACGCGCGGATCGAACCCGGTGGGCTGTTGATTGTGTCGATCAGGCCGGTCTGCAGGCCGGAATAAACTTCGCCAGTAGGCATCGAGACCGTGTTCGCGCCAAGCGCTTCCCACATCGGGCGTTCGGCCCCGATCAGGGCGCGGGCCTTCAGGCCGGCCATGGTTTCGATGCCGTCCAATTCCCTTGTGCTGAAGGTCATCACCGGGCCGACGGGATTATACATCAGGAGAACCGTATCGGACTTTTTGGTGATGTCGTCCCAGACGGCCTGGCCTGCGGCGTCGTCCGTGAAGAAAGCCCGCTGCTCGCCATAGCTATCAAAGAGCCCGGAGAAGGACACGACGTTGTAGTTCTTGTTGATCGGCGGAAAGGACACGACACCGACTATCCCGCCCATTTCCACTGCGTTCGAAGTGACGGCGCCTAGTTGCTCGCGAATTCCGAAGAGCTGGCCCGACGGGAAGACATCGACCCGCAACCGGCCCTCGGCGCGCCTGTTGACCTCGTCGGCGAACATCTGCGTGTGAATGGCGCTGTGATGCTTCGGCCCCCAGTGAACCGAAAGTCGCGCCGCATGGTCCTGAGCTTGCGCGACGCCGCCCAGCACTGCGGCCGAGGAAAAAAGCACGGCTGCGGCGATTGGTTTCAATAGTTTCATGACTTCCTTCCATTCAGTTTCGGCACAGCCGCTCCCGTGGCGGTACATGTGCAGGTATGCCGGAGAGCCACGCCCCCCGGTCTTGGTGCATCAAGGCTATCGCACGATGTCTTGGATAAACTAATCGAATTCTGCGCGGCATTTATTCGCCCCGGCTATGTGTGCGACCCGACCCCGTCCAAACATAGCGCTGGCGAATAGGTGCCGGAGGAATTTCGATTGGTGTGGCCCCTTTGGGTGCCGATACCTTTGCGGCCGAACTGAACCTCCGCGACGGATTGGACCAACGTGAGACAGAGGCCCAGAATTTTCTTGACCGAAGATGCCAAGCGTCTCGCCAAGAAACGTCTGCCGCGCATGATTTTCGACTTCTTCGAGGGAGCTGCCGGGCGCGAGGTGGGCGCAGGGAGGAACGAGTCCCGGTTCGACGACATCACCCTGCAACCGCGCGCGATGGCGGACGTGGGGAAGCGGTCCCTGGCAACGCGGTTCCTGGGAGTCGAGTACGGCTTGCCGCTTGGCATTGCGCCCATGGGCATGTGCAATCTGGCCTGCCCAAGGGGCGATGCGCTGATTGCGCGATCTGCGACGGACAGGAATGTGCCGGTCTGCCTGTCGTCCGCTGGTTCGAGCAGCCTGGAGGACATGCGTCGATGGAGCGGTGACCTGACCTGGTTCCAGCTCTACTTCGGACACACGGCACGCGCCTCGTTCAGCGCGGCCGAACGTGCGCGAGACGCAGGTTACGACACCTTGATCCTCACCATTGATGTGCCCGAAGTGTCACGGCGGACGAGGGATCAGCAAAACGGTTTCAACTTGCCGTTCCGACTGACTCCGCGCGCGTTCCTTGATTTTGCCCTGCATCCCCGATGGTCCATTTCCACCTTGGTCCATGGGGTCCCAGAGCCACGAAACTTCGCGACCGAAAGCAAGGGGTTCGACAGAAAGGCCAGCCGCGCGGGCGCGGACTGGAAGTTCTTGCAAGAGCTGAGGGAGCGTTGGTCCGGGAAGCTGATCGTCAAGGGCATCACCTCGCCCGTTGACGCCGTCCGCGTGCAGGGCCTAGGGGTTGATGCGGTCTATGTCTCGAACCACGGTGGTCGCCAGCTGGACAGCGCGCCGCCAGCGATTGATCTCTTGCCGATCATCCGGGACGCCGTCGGCCCAGACTATCCATTGCTGTTCGACAGCGGCATTCGCAACGGCGAGGACGTCGTGAAGGCCCTCGCACTTGGGGCCGACTTCGTGATGTTGGGCCGCCCGACGCTCTACGCCCTTGCCGCGGCGGGTGGAGACGGCCTTCAATCACTGATGCAGTGTTTCGCCGAGGACATCGATCTGGCCATGGCGCAAATCGGGATCAGCCGCATTGACGACATCACCAGTCAAGTCCTCTTCACACCCGGCGCCCAAACTGCGCATCCTCCGTCCATGCATCGAGCCGTGCCGGCATCGGCCGCTACCTGACCCATACGGAGCCTGTCCAGACGATGACGAACACCCGAACCATCCGCGGCGGAGCCCTTCTGGCCAGGGCGTTGAAAGAAAAGGGGGTGGACCATGCCTTCACGCTGGCCGGCGGCTTCTGCAATCCCGCGCTGGAAGGCTTCATGGAGTGCCAGATGCCGGTGATCAATTGCCCGCACGAACAAGTGGCTGGGCATCTGGCGGACGGCCATACACGGATCACGCGCAAGCCGTCGGTCTGCCTGGTGGGGCCGGAAGGCTTTGCCAATGCGGTGCCTGCGATGCTGGAGGCCTGGGGCGAACGCAGCCCGGTGATCTTCGTGACCGGCTCGTCAACGCTGAAGCGCCAGGGCGCGGGCGGGTTCAAGGAAATCGACGACGTGGCGATTGCAGCGCCCCTGACCAAGTACTCCATGCAGATCACCGACGGGGAGCGGATCGGCGAATTTGTCGACCGCGCCTGGCGCGCCGCGACAACGGGCTATCCCGGCCCGGTCCATCTGTCGCTGCCGGTCGACATCATGTTTTCTTCCTTCCCGGACGACGTTGGCCGCGGCGAACGCCCGTTCGACCGCGGCGACCGGCCCGTTGCCCGCGCCTGGCCCGATCCGCAACGGCTGGACGAAGTCCTGTCGCTGGTTCGCGCGGCCAGACGCCCGGTGCTCATCGGAGGTCATGGAATCTGGTGGTCGGGCGGCGAAGAGGCTTTGGCCGCGACCGCCACAAAGCTCCGGATGCCGGTCTTCAACGTGCCCTACCACACAAAGTTGCTGGGCGCGGACTGCGACGCCTTCATGGGTCTTGCCGATTTCCACCAGTATCATCCGTCAAAGCCCGCCATCCACGAGGCCGATCTGGTGCTGACGGTAGGCTGCCGGCTGGACAACCAGATGAACTTCGGCAACCCGCCTTTCATTCAGGCTGACACCAGGCTGGTTTGCGTGAACGGCAGCCACGAAGAGCTGGAATACAATTTCGGTGCAGACGTGCAGCTTCTCTCCGATCCGGGCGCGTTTCTTCGTGCTCTCGGCGAGGTCGGCAACACTTGGGACGGTTGGCTTCAACTGCAACGGTCCCGCCGGGCAAGCTGGGTGAAGGAATGGAGTGATCACATTGCAGCCGAGACCGCAACTGACGAAGCCGAAGGCCGAATGATGCACCCGCTGCAGCTGGCACTCGACGTGCAGGCGGGCATGCAAGACGGCGACTGGTTGGTCTTCGACGGCGGCAATACCCATTTCTGGAACGAGATAGCCGCCAACATCGCCGCCGCGAGGGGCCTGGTCCTAGGCGGAATCCTGCATCCCGGAAACTACAGCCTGCTGGGCGTCGGCGTTTCCTTTGCGCTGGCGGCAAAGAACCTCAACCGTGACAGGACCACGGTTCTGGTCACCGGCGACGGAGCCTTCCTGTCAGGTGGCCTGTCCATCGAGACCTGCTTTCAGGAGGATGTTCCGATCGTTGTCGTGGTGGACAACAATGGCGGGCTGGATTGCATCAGCCAGCAACAGGAACGGCTGTTTGCCAATGGCCAGCATTTTGCCACCGATTTCCGCGACATCCCGTTTCACACGATGTTCGAGGGTCTCGGCGGCTTCGGCGAACTGGTGACCGCGCGTTCTGCCCTCCCCGGTGCCTTGGAACGCGCCATCGCCAGTGAAAAGACGGCCTGCCTCAACGTGAAATGCCGCGGCGTGATCAGCCCCATCGTCGCGGCGACGTCGGACAGGCGCGACAAGGCGTCGATTGAATGACGGCGGTCGTTTCGTCTCATGCGCTCAACGCCGTGGACGGCAGCCATGCGGGCGGCATCGCGGTGCGGCTGATCAACCTCGACACGGGCGAGACCCTCTTCGATACGAGCTTGGACGAAGAAGGGCGCCTGGTTCAGGAAGTTGCCGACCCTGAGCCGACCGCCCGCTACGAAATGGTTCTTCAGACAGGAGACTATTGGGAGAGCCGTGTCGCGCAAACCCACGGCGCCCGCATCATGGACGAGGTGGTCGTCCGCTTCAGCATGCCCCACCCGACGGGCCGCTACCATGTCCCGTTGATCCTCTCGCCCCACGGCTATTCGCTCTGGTGTTCGACGGAGCATGGCTGACCGCCTCGGTTTCTCGCGTCGCCTGCGCCGGACGCCCTTTACGCTCTCGGCGGAAAAGGCCGGTGTCACCGAGTTTTCGGTGGTCAATCACATGCTCTTGCCCAAATCCTACGGCCGATCGGCAGAGGAAGACTACTGGCACCTGCGCGAGCATGTCCAGGTCTGGGACGTCGCTTGCCAACGACAGGTTCAAATCCAGGGTCCGGATGCGGCGCGGCTGGTGCAATGGATGACGCCACGTGACATTTCCTGCGCCGAAGTCGGGGACTGCCTTTACGTGCCGATTACGGACGACACCGGCGGGATGGTGAACGACCCCGTACTCCTGAAGCTGGCTGAGGACCGCTTCTGGCTGTCGGCGGCGGATTCCGATCTCCTGCTGTTCGCCAAGGGATTGTCACTCGGACGTGGCCTGGAAGCGACCATCGACGAGCCCGACGTCTCTCCCCTCGCAATCCAAGGACCGAAAGCCGAGCCGCTTCTGGCCGGCCTGTTCGGGGTTCACATCCGAGACATCGGTTTCTTCAAGTTCGGCTGGATCGAATTCTCCGGCACCCGACAGTTGATCGCAAGATCAGGCTATTCGCTGCAAGGGGGGTTCGAGATCTACCTCGACGGCGGCCACCTGGGCGGTGATCTCTGGGACGCCGTCTGGCAAGCCGGACAGGCGTATGAAATCGCGCCCGGGTGTCCTAACCTGATTGAGCGAATAGAGGGTGGGCTGCTTTCCTACGGCAACGAGATGACACGGGAAAACACGCCGTTGGAAATCGGGCTTGGAAAGTTCTGCAGCCTCGACGGCAGCGTAGACTGCCTGGGACGCGAGGCCTTGCAGCGTGTCGCCGAGGTCGGGGTTTCACGGCAAATCCGGGGCGTGCTCTTCGATGGCGACCCTTGTCCGACCTGTGCCGAACCCTGGCCCGTTCACGTCGGCGCATTGCCGGTCGGGCAGATCACCAGTGCGACCTGGTCGCCTAGATTGAAACGCAACGTGGGTCTGTCGCTGATTGACCGGCCGTTCTGGGACGCGGACCAATCGGTTGTCGTGCACTGCATTGACGGCACGACCCGCAACGGCGAGGTTTCGGACTTGCCATTCTCGTGACGCCTTCAACGCACGGGTTGGCGGCGCCGGCGCACTGTATCCGGCGGATTCAGCGCTGCGCGTGCTGTCGATGTCGAGGAGGATCGCGTCATGGCGGCCCTCCGTCGAAAGCCGCCTCGCGCTGCCGCAACACTGCAACCAGCGTGTCATTGTACGGCGTCGGAATCCCCAGCGCACGACCCAATTCGGGCACCTGTCCGTTTATCGCGTCCAGTTCCGAGATTCGCTTGGCCTTGTGATCCAGCAGCATGGAGGGTCGGGCATTGGGCATTTGGGCGCCAAAGGCGGTGACATGCGCCACGGGATCGCCAATGGCCAGGTTGATCTTCTTCGAACGCGCAATGGCATAGGCTTCCTGCATTGCGCCCAAAGCTATGGCCCAACGCTCTGGATGCGCCTGAAGCTCCCCGACCGTCATGTCAAACACCGTGCAGGCGGCACTGTAGGTGACGTTGCAAAGGAACTTCTCCCAGATCAACCGTTGAATGTCGTCAAAGGCCTGCACCCTGAATCCCGCACCGCGCCAGCATTCAGCCAGCATCTCGACGCGATCGCTTGGGCCGCCATCGATCTCTCCGATGCGGATCAGGTTCATCGCGTTGTGATGCGCGTGCCCCGGTTCCTTGAGCGAAGCGCCAAACCCGTCCGCGACACCCAGCAATGCGTTGTCGACCGGCATGAAGGCGCCAATCCGTTCGGCGGCGCCCAAACCGTTCTGAATGGCAATAGTGATCGTCGCGGGCGTCAGATGCTGCGCAATCGCGCGCGCCGCAGGACTGACACCGGCCATCTTTGTCGCGATCACGATCAAGTCGCATGCGCCGACTTCCGCAAAATCCGTAACGGCCCTGATTCCTTCAATCCTGCGATTCCCGCTGGCCCCATCCAGTTGCAGACCAGAGGCATTGATTGCCTCGACATGCGCTGTCCATGGGTCCACCGCCCAAACCTCGTGTCCCGCTTCGCAAAAGTGGCCCGCGTAGACCGACCCCATGGCCCCGGTACCATAGATTGCAATCTTCATTGGGGCCGTGTCCTTGATCGCGGAAGACGGATGTCAAATGCTTGGCGCAATGCGTCCTCGACTGCAGAGTCCAGAAATTCGGGAAAATGTGTGGCGAGAAGCGTCTTCGCAACCTCCTTGGCTTGGGCGCGAATGCTGGATTTTCCCGCAGACTCCCAATCCTCTATCGAGCGGCGGTCGGCCAGGTCGGGATACAGGAAATCCGATTTCATGCGGCCAAAGGTCTGCGGGTGCCCCAGAAAATGGCCTTCGGTGCGAATGGTCTCGGCGATCATCTCCGGACAAAGCGTCTCCGAACCGACCTCGACCGGGGCAAGGCTGCGTCGTATGGCCCCCAACATGTCGTTGTCGATCACGTAGGCTTCCATCGAGGCGGCCATCAGCCCTGCCTGCATGCCGGCTGTCTGGGTGATCAAGTTTGCGCCAGCATGAGCCGCCATCGTGACCGAAAGCGCCTTTTCGTATCCCGCCTGCGCATCAGCCGTCTTGCTGTCCGTGGCGCCCGCGATGGTGGAATTGGGCAAGCCATAGTGCCGTGCGACCTGAGATGCCGCCGCGGTCAGAACCGCCTGTTCGCCGCTGCCGCCCGCCATGCCGCCGGATCGCAGGTCGGTGACCATCGGACGCGCGCCGTAAATCGCCGCGGCTTCGGGATTGGCAAGCCAGGCAACAATCATCCCCGCCAGAGTTTCCGCGTTGCTTTGTGCCAGACACCCCGCCAGGGTCACGGGGCTTGAAGCGCCCAGCTGACCGAAGGTGTTGACCATGCAGGGAATTTCGGCTCTTGCAGCAGCAAGCAGAACTTCTGCAGCCTCGGACGCAAACCGCATGGGCGGGGCGACGTGATTTATGTTGAGCGACAGGAACGGACGCGCTGCAAAGGCTTCGGGCGAGCCTGCCGCAAGGTGGCACATGCTGGCGATGTCCCGCACATGGTTCGCTGAGCTGGCGCTGACGAAGACATGCTTCGCGGTGCCGGCCAGCGCTGCAAAGCACGTGTTGATGTCCAGCAATCGGTCGTCCTCCATGTCACGCGCCACCAAGGAGCGCGAGAAGAACTGAACATGGGGCAAGGCATCCACCAGGCGGGCCGCGTCATAGAGATCGCTCAAGGTGGAAGCCCGATAATCGTTGCTTTCAGCATCCAGGATCATGGGCGCCGCACCGCCCGATCCGACGTGAACCGAGCAACGGTCAAGCCTCAGGTCGTGACCAGGCCCGCGTCCGAACAGCGTGACCTCGCGCCGAAGGCCTTCCAGAGCGCGTTCGACCAGATCGCGCGGAAAGGCGAGACGTCCTTCGTCGGTGACCGAACCGCCGGCGCCACACACCAAGTCGGTGACGGAGCGAGGCGCGTCACTCATTCCGAAGTCGTTCAGAAGCGCCAGCGAAGCTTCATGAATGCGGGCAATGTCCGCGTCGCAGAGGATGTTCAGTCGGCCGCCAGCGGTCTCCAGTTTGGGCATCCGGACCGGGTCCGCCCCATCAAGTCGATTCCACGAGCGCTTCTTGCGTCTGCTGGTCATGACCCTGCCCGCTGGCATGAGAGCGATGCTGTCACGGAGGAAACGGTGGACAAACGACTTGTCGGACGAATATGGATGAAGAATTCTTGATCCATAGCGCCTGAGCCCCATATGCACCTGCGCAACCTGCCTCTTGCCGCCTTGCGCACCTTTGAAGCCGCCGCGCGCCAACTGAGTTTCAAGCACGCCGCCGAAGAACTTTGCGTCAGCGCCACCACCGTCAGCAACCAGATAAGACGGCTTGAGCGTGACTTGGGCTGCAAACTGTTCATCCGGAAGACCCGCGCAGTGGTCCTGACCGATGCGGGACGGTCTTTGTCGAAAGTCCTGACCAAGTCGCTGGAAGACATACGGACCGAGGTGGAAAACCACGTCAGATCGCCGCGAAAGTCGGTGTCTCTGGCCGTTGGCCCGATATTTGCCTCACGCTGGATGATCCCCAGGCTGGACCGATTCCGCGACGCACTGCCGGGGATCGACCTTGAACTGCACAATTCCCCGCGGATTACCGACGCCAGCCTCATGACCTGCGACATCGCCGTCGATTGGGGCATTGGCACTTGGTCCGGCCTGGATGCGACCAGGCTTCTCGACATTGTCTATTCTCCGGTCCTCAGCCCGGATCTGGCGAGCCGGACCGGATTGCCCAAGGAACCGGAAGATGTCGCAGAGTTCCCGATCATTCATCAGCAGGATCGCAGCGAGTGGATGGAATGGCTGAAGATCGCGGGTTGCGAGCGGCTGTCCCTGACGGACAAGGCGACAATTGTCGACACGAACGTGGTCATTCAGGCCGCGATTGACGGCCAAGGCATGGTCCTTGGCATATTTCCCTTCTGTCAGGCCGATGTGGAAGCCGGGCGCTTGCTGAAGCCCTTCGACCTCGACCTCTCGCCGACCCGGTCATTTTTCTTGCTGACCCGCCCCGCGTCGCGGCAGCGGCGCGAAATAGACGACGTCTTCCGCTGGATGGTAAAGGAGGCGCATTCAGGGGTTTAGGACAGTCTCGCCGTCCTTCCGGCGGATGCGATAGACGAACGGGGGGCCCTCGGACGGATAAGGCAGCACCGGGTCGCCCTCGCGCATGACAAGCGCCGCCCCGTCGTCCACTGCATAGCCCTCGGGCATCGCTCCGCGGGTCACAAGGCCATGCATGCGTGCCCTTCGATCCGGTTCAACCCGGCTATGCGGGGTCATGGAGCCCCTCACGATTCCAAGCCCTTCGCTTGCCTGCAAACCATCTTCACGCGAGCGCCACAGGAAGCTCTCGAACCGGCACATGGCCCCGGCACTGACCCCCGCAAGCGTGACACCGCGCCGGAAGGCATCGACAAGCACCGTCCCAATGCCAGTCGCATTCCAGTGATCAACCAGAAGTGTCGGATTGCCACCCCCAACGTAGATCAGGTCAAGGCCGTCAGCCCAGATTCGGGCCTGATCCTGATCGGACTCGTTGGAAAGCTTCGAGATAGTCCCGGCGAGGGGCGTGAACCCGTCGCGGAATCTCCGGTGCTTCTCCAGATCGTCGCCGCTGGCCGTGCCGATGTAGCCAATGCGTCGCCGCGAGTCCGTGTACCCAATGCAAAGCCGGTCCAACTCGGAATGGGTCCCATGCGTGGCGCCGCCGCCGCCGATGGCGATGAGTGTCCTTGATGGCATGCGTCATCCGTTCATCGGCACCAAGGCCGCAACATAGACAAAATGAATAGGTTTGGCAAATTTCTCTATTTGTCCAAACTCTCGTGGGCGCGGAAACTTCGAACCGAGATCCGAATCCCAGCTATGGATCAATTCTTCTTCATGCATCCGTCCATCAATTGTCGCTTGTCCAAAGTCGCCCCGCAACCGAGCCTCTTGCAGCGTCAGCACGCTGGGATTTGAACGCCAACTGCACCTTGGGAGGAAGTCCGAATGAAAAAAACCTTAAGCCTAACCGTATTGGCCATTTCGTTTGCCGGCTCGGCGGCGTTGGCGGAGCCCACGGGCACGTTTCGACAAGCCCACGAATATGGATTTGGCACCGCGTCAAGCCTCGATCCGATCTCCAAGGGTCGCGTGTTCCAGATCACCGAGAAGATCATGAACCGGCTGGTGCGTCCCGGACTCGACGGCAAGCCCGAGGCCGATCTTGCAACGAGCTGGGAAGCCAATGAGGACGCAACGGTCTGGACTTTCAAGCTGCGCGAAGGCGTGAGCTTCCACGACGGCTCGAACTTTGATGCCGCCGACGTGGTCTACTCTCTGAACCGCGTGCTCGATCCTGAAAGCGACAGCCCTGCGCGCTCGGCAGTCAAGATGATCACGGCCGTCGAAGCGCTGGACGACATGAACGTCCGAATCACCCTGGATACGCCCTTTGCGGACATGCCGCTGCAACTGATGGACTATCGGTTGCGGATGATCCCCGAAGGTTCGGGCGACGGCATCGCCACCACGGGCGTCGGCACCGGCCCCTTCAAGGTTGAAAGCTTCGATGCCGAGGGCACGACGGTCCTGGTGGCGAACGCGGACTACTGGGAGGGCGCTCCCGGCGTCGCGCGCATGGAGATCATTGGCATTCCCGACGGCCAGGCCCGATTGCAGGCGCTGCTCGGCGGTCAGATCGATATGGAGCGCGGGATAACGGCTCAGCAGGCGCCGATGCTGTCCGGGTCAAGCGACTTCATGCTGCAGGAGATCCCCACCGGCAACTGGCGCGGTCTGGTGTTCCGCACCGATGTCGAGCCCTTCAGCGATTTGCGTGTCCGCAAGGCCGTGCGTCTGGCGGCCGATCGGCAAGAGCTCGTGAACCTCATCCTCGGCGGTCAGGGCGTGGTAGCCTGTGACACGCCGGTCGAACCGAACGACCAGTACCGTGCCGACATCGAGTGCCCGCAAGACATCGAGATGGCCAAGTCCCTGCTGGCTGAGGCGGGCTATCCCGACGGGATCGAAGTGGACGTTCACGTTGCCACACTGGAACCGACCTGGCCTACGCTGGCGGTCGCCTACCAAGAGCAGGCGGCAGCGGCCGGCATCAAGGTCAACGTCGTGCAGGCACCGTCAGATGGCTTCTGGTCCGAGGTGTGGATGAAGAAAGACGTCTCCGCCACACGCTGGAACGAACGCCCGGCGGACCAGGCCTTGCACGAAATCTACCTGTCGTCCGCCAAGTGGAACGAAAGCTACTTCAAGGACGAGGCCTTCGACGCAATGCTCGCCGACGCCCGCCGCGAACTGGACTTCGAAAAGCGCAGGGCGCTCTACATGGCCGCGCAGGAGTACCTTTGGGAGAACGCAGGCACGCTGATCCCGTATCATGTCACGCGCCTGGTTGGGGTCTCGTCGAGAGTAACCGACCTTGACGAGGTCAAGAACGACGCGGTGCGCTGGCACAAGATCACCGTCGCCGAATGACCGACGCATGAACCCGGCCGGGGCGCCCCGCGTGCCCCGGCTTCCCGGCTATCCTTCAACCTAGAGCTGTTTCGTGTTGCGAATGCTGATGCGCCGGCTCTTCCTGGGCGCAATCACCGTCTGGATCGTCTCGGTCATCATCTTCGCTGGCGTCGAAGTCCTGCCCGGTGATGCCTGCACGGCTTTCCTGGAGCGCGAGGCGCAGGGAAAGCTGCTGGAGAACTGCCGCGAAGCGCAAGGGTTGAACCGATCCGCGGCAGAACGATATTTCGACTGGGCCTCGGGTGCCGTGCGCGGCGACTTCGGCGTGTCCGCCAACGGACAGAAAAGCATCTCGGAACTGGTCGGCAACCGGCTGCGGAATTCCTTGCTGTTGGCGTTCTGTGCCTTGGCGATAGGGGTTCCGCTGGCAATCTTCCTTGGGGTGGTCACCGGCCTGCGGCGCGACAAGCCGGTCGACCTGGTCTTCTCGACCACTGCCGTATTCGCGATGACCATTCCTGAATTCGTCTCCGCCACCGTACTGATCCTTGTTTTCTCCGTCTGGCTTGGATGGCTGCCGGGAATCGTGCTGACGTCGGCCGGCGCCCAAGTCTCGGAGTTCTTTCCCGAAATCGTCTTGCCGGTGATCGTGTTGGGCATGGTGATGACAGCCCACATCCTGCGCATGGTGCGTTCCAGCGTGATCGAAGTCATGGCGGGCGAGTATGTCCAGATGGCCATTCTGAAAGGCGTACCCTACTGGCACATCGTGTTCCGCCATGCGCTGCCCAATGCCCTCTTGCCAGCGATCAACGTGGTGGCGCTGACCATCGCCTGGCTTCTTGGCGGCGTCGTGGTGATAGAGGTGGTGTTCAACTATCCGGGTCTCGGCCGCATGATGATCGACGCAATTTCGGACCGCGACCTGCCGGTGGTGCAGGCCATCGCCCTGATCGTGGCGACCGTCTATGTCGGCGTGAACCTGACCGCCGACCTGATGACCATGTTGCTGAACCCGCGGCTGCGCACTCACGCGCTGAGGGACTCATGACCGAGATCGCTGCAACTTCCACCGAGAACACTCGCCTTCAGCGTGCCCTGGGCGTCCTGCGCGACGTGATGGCCCGGCCTTCCGGCGCGATCGGGCTGACGCTGGTGACCTTCCACGTGATCCTCGCAATCATCAGCCCATGGATCGTGCCCTACGACTACAGGGCGATGGACAGCCTCTCGATGTTGAACGGTCCGAGCGGCGCACACTGGCTCGGCACCGACCACCTGGGCCGAGACGTCCTGACACGCGTCCTGCTGGGTGGACGCGAAGCGCTTCTGGTCACTGGAATCGCGACACCCGTAGCCGTCATCTGGGGCGGTTTGCTGGGCATCTTCTTCGGCCTGGTCGGCGGGCGTCTGGACGAAGTGCTCATGCGGGTGGTTGATGCCTTCCTGTCGTTGCCCTGGATTCTCAAGATGCTGGTCCTGATCGTGACCTTCGGCACCGGCATCGAGGTGCTGATCCCCACGCTCGCCTTCTTCTACGGCATCCCGGTCATCCGCATCGCCCGCGCCGCCACCCATGACGTTGTGGCGCGCGACTTCGTCTCGGCAGCACGCGCGCGAGGACACGGGCGCATCACGGTCATCCGTCGCGAACTGTTGCCCAACGTCCTGGACACGCTGATGGTCGAAGGCGCGATGCGCTGGTCATGGATGCTGCTGGCCTTCTCCTCCCTTTCATTCCTTGGCTTCGGCGTCTCGCCACCGACACCAGACTGGGGCCTCATGATTGCCGACGCGCGCGGCTTCATGTCTTTCGCGCCCTGGGGCGTTCTGGGGCCGGTCATCGCGCTGTCGTCGCTGATCATCGGCATAAACCTGACGGCAGACGCCCTCGCCAAGGCCCTTGGCATCGACCGCGCGCAGAAAGCGCCGGTATGAGCGCCCTGATAGACATCCGCGACATCTCGGTCGGCTTTGCCGGACGCGATGGCCGAACCCGGGAGGTTCTGCGCAACATCGACCTGGCCGTCACCCCCGGCGAATGCGTGGGCCTTGTCGGCGAAAGCGGATCGGGGAAGTCGACGCTGGCCTTGGCAGCCATGGGGTACCTGAAACGCGGATTGCGGCTCTTGAACGGAAGTGCCGCGTTCAACGGCATCGACATGTTCGCCCAGTCCCGTCAGGAACTGGAACGCATCCGCGGCGGGCAGCTGGCGCTGATCCCGCAAAACTCGGGACAGTCCCTGACCCCGACGCTGCGTGTCGGCGCTCAACTTGGCGAGGCCTTGCGGTTGCATTCAGCGCTTCCCGCAGACCGGCACGCCGCAAAGGTTGTCGAACTCTTGGGGCACGTACGCTTGCCAGACCCCGAATCCATCGTCCAGCGATTCCCACATGAATTGAGTGGCGGTCAGCAACAGCGCGTCGCGATCGCCATGGCGCTGGCCGGCGAGCCCGAGGCGCTTCTGCTCGACGAACCCACGACCGGCCTCGACGTGACGACGCAGGCGCATATCCTTGAGCTTCTCCGCGACATCACCACCGAGCGTGGCATGGCCATGGTCTATGTCAGCCATGACCTGGGCGCCATCGCCCGCGTCTGCACCCGCGTGGTGGTCATGTATGCAGGTGAGGTCGTGCTGGAAGGCTCGACTCGGCACGTACTGAAGTCCCCGGCACACCCCTACGCGCAAGGCCTTCTTGCCTCGATCCCCAAACTTGATGACACCACGCTTCCGATTGCCCTTGACGGTCGCCCGCCCGCCCCAGGCGATGCGGGCGCAGGCTGCGCCTTTGCCGACCGGTGCGCCCTGGTGCGGGACCGGTGCCGCTCAACCCGCCCGCAGCTCGTGCCGTCAGAATCTGGCGGGACCGCTCGCTGTTTCTTCGCCAGGGAAGCAGGCCGCCAACAAGGGCGGACCATAGGGGCCGCGCCGGTACGGTTTTCAAGCGGCGAAACGATGCTGGACCTTGATGGCCTGTCCATCAGCTATGCCAGACCCCGGCTGCTGGACCAGTTGCTGGGGAGAGGCACCGACGTTCCGCCAACGGTCGACGACATCTCGATCTCGATCGGCAAGGGCGAAACGCTTGGACTGGTCGGCGAAAGCGGCTCCGGCAAGTCGACGATCCTCAAGACCATCGCCGGACTTCTGCCGCCCGCCGGAGGTGCCGTCACCGCAGGCAACCAGGCCCTGCCGCACGCGGTCGAACAACGCGCGCCCGGCCAGTTGCGGCAGATCCAGCTGATTTTTCAGAACCCTGACGACAGCCTCAACCCGCGCCACACTGTAGCAGACATCCTTGAGCAGCCGCTGAAGCTCTATTTCGGCCTGGCCGGGGACAAGCTGCGTTCGCGCAGTGCGGAAATCCTCGACCGCGTGCGCCTTGGGGCGCACTACCTCGACCGGTTGCCCAGCCAGTTGTCCGGAGGCGAGAAACAACGTGTCGCCATCGCGCGCGCCTTCGCCGCCGGCCCCGAGATCGTGCTATGCGACGAGGTGACTTCGGCTCTAGACGTCTCGGTGCAAGCTGCGGTTCTGGACTTGCTGAACGACCTGAAAAAGACGCAAGGCACGACCTACATATTCGTCAGCCACGATCTCGCGGTCGTTCGTGCCTTGGCGGACCGAGTGGCCGTCCTGTACCAGGGAAGATTGTGCGAGATCGGCCAGACCGATCAGGTCTTCGAGGGAGAGTCGCACCCCTATACCAAGGTCTTGCTGGGCGCGGTTCTCGAACCCGATCCTGACGCTGCACCGACACTCGCCGCCGATGACATTGTCGAGCGTGCGCCACCTGCGAGTGGATGCCCCTTCCAGCGCAGGTGCCCCAGAAGACTCGGCGAGATCTGCGACACGGACACGCCGCCATGGCAAAGTCCCGAGGCGGGGCATTTCATTCGCTGCCATATTTCGCTGGAAGACCTCAATGCGGCTTGATCCGCACTGATCGGCATTCTCGCAGCAGCTGTGCAGCAGGGACAACTGGCACCACCAGACAATCCTTGTCACGGAAGCCCAGCGTGCCCCCGCACCAAGAGTTGCCACGCGCGCCGCCACGACCCGGCCCCGTGCCAACGGCGCCCAAGGCGAAGTCAGCCGGGTTTGCTGCCGCTTCGTCACCTATCTCGTGCCGGGGAACAAGGTCCGAGAAACGCTTGCTGGCCAAGACATGCAAGGGTCACTTGATGCACCCGGCCCGTCGCAGGCTCCAAGGTCCGCGTCAGGCACTATCGCCCAAGCAAGACCCTTGCCTCGACCGGCACCCCGCTTGCCGAAAGCAACCGATGATCATTTGCGTTCAACGTGACCAGGATCTCCACCTCGCCTTCCGGCAATGTGTCGATGTGCATCCATGGTCCGTAGAGCCGGGCGATCTTCCGCCCGTTCACGTGGACATGTGCGTGGCCCTCGCCCGACACGTGGGCGCGGCCGGCATTCGCGGGCGAAAACGTGAAGCGTGTCGTCATCACGTGCAGGTTCCAGCCTTCATCCGGGTCCTTCTTCACCTGGATGTCGAGCGTGGGCGCATTGCTCCCTGCCAGGTCCAGCATTTCGTGGTGGTCATGTCCGTTGCCGTAGTTCCCGCCGACGCCATTGTTGCCCAAGTGGCGGTCGTCCGCATGAACGTGGCCGTCAAGCGTCACGCCGTTGGCCGCGGCCAGCACGAAGCCAATGCCGCCGCCGAATGCCAATCCGATGACAAACAGCGCGAGAGGTCGGTTCACGAAGCCGTCTCGCCGCCGCTGGACCAAAGTGCCGCGGAGACAATCCCGAGGAGCGCCCACGCGACCAGACCGACTCCCAGGACGCGTGTTGCGAACAGGGCCCCAAGCTCGGTCGGCGCGGGACCGGAGAAGCTGTCAGGCTCCGGCGCTCCGACGACATGCGGTGCAAGCAGCAGGACAACGACTGCGCCCCAAGCCAGCCGGCCTTGCCCAAATGCAAGAAGCCACATGGCTGCCCCTGCAGCGAATACGGTCGCGAACCACCAAACCTGCCTTGGCAGGATGTCCGCTGCCGCGACTCCTGGCACTTCCGGAGCAAGGGAAAATGCGGGCGCAAGCAGCACCGCAACGAATCCGCCAACGCCCCAATGAATGCCGTTGCGCACTGAAATCACCGCCCCTCGCCCTTCGGCCAGCGCCATGAGCGCCACCAGGATCAACGCGTAGCCTGCGTATGTCAGCATGCTGAAGATCACGCTCAATCCGTCCCGGACCGGATCCAATCCGAATTCAGGACGGTCAGCCGGACCGGATGCCGCCCCGAAATGCACCAGTTCGCCGCCTTCGTAGAGCTCGGCATGCAGGAGAACCGGCTGAATGAACAGGAGTTGTAGTACAGCGGCACAAAGGCCGGCCACGGCTCCAGCGATCAACCCGCTGGTCAGGATTCTGCCAAGCATAGCCTAGTGACAGGGAAAGCCGTTGGCGTGACGCACGTCGTGGGCGGCGGCGTGCAGCGCATCGGCCTGGACGTGGCCTGCCAATACGACGATTCCAAGGCCGAGAAAAGCCGCCACGAGCACTCCAAGGTAAGCTGATGCGGAATGCTCTTCGGCGATTGTACGTGTCGTCATCTCTACCTCCTTGCCGTCCAACCCGACGGCGGTTGATCCAAGCCTGACAGGTCTCCTGGCTCGCGGGTCCCTGCGCCTCGCCCTCCTTCCCCCCCTGCGGTCCGGGAGTGGGTCCTGGGCGGCGCTCTCCGCATACAGTCGCGGGGGCGGCTGCGGCTTGGGCCGTCTGGCCGTACCGCATTCCCTCCAGCCTGCCGGTCGTCCGGCAGGATCAGGCATGCACATGTAACCCGCACGGCTTCTCGGACGCAACGACTTTCGACGACACGACGCGGCTCAATAGCGACGCTTCGAAGTATGGACATCCGTGATCCGGCAATATGCGTTGTGCAGCCACCCTGGCTCGAGCAATTCTCCTCGCGTCGTCGGTGCGTCATCCTGTTGCGGCTTGCCGACAGGCTTTGATCATGACTGGAGTCCCCTGAAGGGCCGCCTTGGTCCTAGATTGCGCGACCTGCAAGCAGCCCCTCCAGAACCGCTTCCTCTGCGGTGCGTGGCGAGACGCAGTCGCCGACGAGGTGATGTTCGACGCCCAGGCGGCGCACAAGGCCTTCCATCGTGGTCTGCGCACTGTGGCCCTGGCACAGGACAAGCGTGTCAACGCCTTCGCAGATCACGGGCTCGTCGTTCACGATGTGCTGAAGGTAGATCGTGTCTTCATCGGCTCCGAACAGTCGGACATAGGGCAGCATTTCCACGCCAAGGCTGTGCAGGCGTCCGATGCCGGCATCGCGCACGTACATCTGGATCGTCTGGCCGGGCATGTAGCCGTTGACCGCCAGTTTCACCTGATGGCCCCGTTCCGCCAGGTGCTCGGCAATGCCGATCCCGATCCAGTCCGCACGCCAGTCCGCCACCACGACCGACTTGCCGACGTTCGCCTCGTTTCGAAGAACCTGCCAGGCATCCACCACGTGGGCGTCTTCACAGCCCTCGAAGTCAGGCCATCTCGGTTCGGCGCCGGTCGCAATGACAATCGCGTCCGGGGCGAAATCCGCGATGACCCTCTCGTCAACGGCGATGCCCTTGCGCGTATCCACTCCCGCGAGTTCCATTTCGCGTGCCAGGTTGGCGATGATGCCGCCGAATTCCGCGCGATGGGGCAAGACTTGCGCCAGCCGCGCCTGGCCGCCAAGTTGGCCGTCCCTTTCGAACAGCGTCACTTCGTGGCCGCGCTCCGCGGCGACGGCGGCACTCTTCATTCCTCCGGGCCCGCCTCCCACCACCATGACCTTCCGCTTCGCGCGTGCCAATTCCGTCCGGCCAAGCGAGATCTCCCGACCGCTCACCGGGTTCTGGATGCATGAAATCGGATAGCCTGCGTGAAAGTGACCGATGCAGGCCTGGTTGCAGCCAATGCAGGCGCGAATGTCGTCGGCGCGTCCCGTCCTGGCCTTTTCCCCCAGGTCAGGGTCGCAGATCATTGCGCGCGTCATGCCGCAAAGGTCCGCCCGACCCGAGGCAATGATGCGTTCGGCTTCCTGAGGCTGGTTGATGCGACCGGTCACCATAGTCGTCACGCCCGTCCGCGCCTTCACTGCATGGCCCAGTGGCGCGGTGTAGCCCACCTCTTCGGTCATCGGTGGCACGATGTGAACCGAGCCTGCAACCGTCGCGGAGGATCCGGAAACAACGCTGAAGTAGCTTATCGAATCGTCTCCGGCAAGAATGTCACACGCATCCAGCATCTCCGACTGCTCGATGCCCTCATGGCTGCGCTCGTCCCCGGAAAGACGCAGGCCAATGACGAAGTCCTCGCCCGCCTTGGCGCGAATGTCGGACGCGATTTCGCGAATGAAGCGGGCTCGGTTCTCGAGCGAGCCTCCGTACTCGTCGCTGCGTTGATTGACGCGGTGGTTCAGGAACTGTGCCGGAAGGTACCCGTGCGAACCAACGATCTCGACCCCGTCGAGGCCGGCCTCCCGCATCCGAAGGGCCGCATCGCCGTGGGCCGAAATGACCTCGGCGATCATTTCCCGAGGCATCGGGCGGGGCATGACGTGAAAGCGCTCGTTTGGCGTGGCCGAAGCGCTGTAGGAGACGGGTGCGGTACCGTCTTCCGAAGCAAGCATCTCGCGCCCGGGATGAAACAGCTGGGCGATCAGGCGGCAACCGTGACGGTGCACCGCCTCTGCCAGCCGACGGTATCCGGGAATGCAGTCGTCAGTATCAACCCGGATTGGATTTGCCACGAACACGGCGCTGGAATGAACCAGCGCAACTTCGGTCACGATCAGCCCGGCGCCGCCCCGGGCACGTGCCTCGTGGTAGGCGATCATCGCGTCGCCGATCCGGCCCCTGTCATTCAGATGGGTCTCATGGCCTGTCGACACGATCCGGTTGCGAAGTGCAAGCCCGCCGATGTTGATCGGAGAAAACAGGTTGGGAAACGGCTGCTTGTCCACGACGTCCGATCCTGGGTCCGGTTCAGGAAGCTCTGCATGCCGTTCTCGCAGGAGCGCATCTTGATTTCAACCGCTCGGGTCGGTCGGTTGTGTATGGGACTTTGTGCGCACTCTGTTCCGAGGACACGCCGGAATCATGTTCCGTTCACGGTACTACGGCGAAGCGGAAGCGTCGGTTTGATCCGGGGTGCCGTGATCGTCGAACATCTTGAATTTCGAAGCCCGCACCTGCATGTTGCAAGCTGGCCCGCCGATCGGTCAGTGAGGGAATTCTCGAATGGCCTTTGACATCGAAGCGTGTCGGCAGGAATTCCGGCGTCTTGACCGTTGCAACGGCGCCTGGCGGACTGACCGCATCCCGACCAGCGAGGACATCCATGCCCGCTGGCACTGGCAGACCGAAAAGGCGGTTCCGGATCCCGCGGCTTCAGGCATCGGGCGCCACAGCGCCCTGATCAGCGGCAAAGGAAAGTGCGTCCCTCGGAATGACGCGACCCCGCTGGAGAAGCGCTTTCGCTACCTGCCGATGCCGCTGGAGTGGTTTGAAAACGCACCGGCCAGGCAGGTGTTCAGGGAGCCGGATCCGGAGCACAAGTTGCTGTCACGGCTTTCCGGCAGGCACCTGGCGGGATATACAGGCCGTCCCTCGGGGTCGGAACTGTATGCCTGGCTGGTCGAGGGGACGGAGACCGAGGAGCAACGCGACTGGCTGAACGAGCTCTTGCAGGACATACATGAGGAGGACTATCCGCAGTTGCGTCGCCGTGACGCCTTGAGCGCCTGGCACATCGCCCGCGCCGTCCTGGATGGCGACATCCGCCGCGGCGCCCTGTCGAGGTGGCTGAATCAGTTCGCCGAGAGACCGGAAGGCTGGAAGGACGAGGTTCCTGGCGAAGAGATGCAGCCCGCAGGTGCGTCGTGAGCGATCTCGAGATTCTCCCTCCGGCAGACGCGATTCTCGAACAGGTCGCGCCGGCGTTGTTGCAGGTGCTGAACCGCGAAGAGATCCTGATCGGAGGCGGAACCGCGCTGGCCGCTAGGTGGCGACACCGCCGGAGCGCCGACATCGACCTGACTGTTCCGGCGGCGTGCCTTGCCGGGAAGCAGGAACTGATGGCCCGTCTTCTGACGGAGTGTTCCGTCATGGATGTCCAGTTCGGTCCTGGACGGCTGGCCGGCGATTGCGAGAGCGGTGACTTTTGCATCATGACTACGGCGCCTCTTCTGCCTTCCCTGCCGGTTCCGGACGGTCGCGAAAACAGGTTCGGACTTGGCCTTGAGGCAACGGCAGAGATCCTTGCGCGAAAACTGAGGCACCGGATTTACAGCAACGGCACGTTTGTCTCCCGGGACTTCTACGACATCTGTACCGCCGGGGAGGAAGACAGGGAGGCTCTTGATCTTGCGCTTTCCGTCATGAGCGACGAGGAACGGTGGGAGATTTCGAGAGAAATCGCCGGCATGGGCGCCGGGGCCGTGCGTCTTGGACGTCCCTTGACCGAAGTCCACCGGCCTTCGTGGCTGAAAGACCTAGGCGAACGCACGGCGGAACTGATTGCGCCTTCGCGTCCAGGGACTTGACCGTGTGCAAGGCCCAGTGCGACGAGATCTGGCCGTTCATCTACTGCAAGACAAAGTAGATTAGACGCACCGAGGCTGCGCCACGCGGGGAGGGCAACGTGTGGACCTAGACGGCGCTGGATAAAGATGACGCACGGACCTGGCCTGGAGGCTCTCGTCAGTTTCGCGCACGAACCAGACAGGTGTGCTCGCGTCAGTCGGCCTCGCCGCGGCCGTCGAACCGGCTGGAGCCTTCACGCGTGACACTCGACGACTTCTCCGCGACGATCGACAGCACGTCCTTCCACGGCGCAGGGCCGGCGACGTTGACCGAGAGGAGGGACCTGAAGTTGCTGACCGCGGCGGTCCGTGCCTCCTCGTCCGGCGACGCCGAGAGAACAGGCCCCTGCCCGGTCGCCATGCGCTCGACTTCCCGAATCGTGAACGCGCGAAAGACGCGCTCGAGCAGCCGGACCCGTGCGACTTTCAGGAGACCTTTGTTCGGTGCAGTCGCTTCGGTCGGGAGCACTTGGCGCTCAGCGCGAATTTCGGCCGCTTCGGGGACGGTTCCGAACTCCAAAGCGGATCCAAGCTGGGCGGCCCAGTTTTCGTACCTAGTGCCCTTCGTTGCAACCTCGGCCCTCGCCGCCGCCAACTCCAGTGGTGTCGGCTCGGCGCCGTCCGGATCCCTTCTCTGCATTCCTTCAGCGAAAAGCGACTTGTACCGCTGCTGATGACCTGCACTTCGGAAATGAACACGGAATGCTGGATGCCGAAGAGCATCAGGCCGGTGTGGTAGCCCAGCACGCCGTCCGGGCGGTACTCGCTGACGTGGATGTAGTCCGGCAGCACGAGGCGGCCGGGCGTCCTGTGGTCCGGGACGGCGGCGAACACCTCTCGGCGGAGCCGCCTGATGCGCTCGGCAGCGACCTGCTTCCAGAGCAGGCGGCCGACGGCGGCCGAATCCTTCGGCAGGCCCATTGCGGCGGCGAACTCGTCACGTCTGAACACCGGATTGGCGTCCATGAAGGCCGTCGCCCGTTCCAGCAGTTCCGTCACCATCGTCTCCGCTCTTGGAGAAGGACTACCGGAATTCCGCCTTCAATGCACTACCCGTCCGCCCGACAATCAGCGAATCGTGCCGGAACCGGAGTGGCACATCGGCGTCAATGACGCGCTTCGCCAAGGGCACGATTTCGCGGACCGAGAACTACCGTGCCCGACAGGGTGCCCGGTGCCGTGCAGCCGGCGCATCGCCTCCGTGACCCGAGCCCGTGCCGCCGCCGCGCTGGCCGACGCGATCTCATCGGGCGGATGGAACACGCCACCAGACATGGTGCCGTTGCTGAAACCGCAGCCCGTGCGGTCGACCAGGATACATGCGGCACGGAGGATCGCAACGTCCGAACGCTGCGCCGCCAAGCCTCCGGGCAGTCAGACAAACACGACAAAGTTGCCCGCGCCCGCCAACTCGAGGATGGCGATGTGACAGTCCCTCTCCGCCGCCGGGATTGCGGGCGGAAACTCGCCGACCTTGGCGTGGGAATGGAGCATCAGCTCGCGGCAGCGTGCTTCCTCGCAGTCAATTTCCGACGCTTCAGCAGATAAGTGTCCATGATCCAGCCATGTGCGTCCCTCGCAGCCGCCCGGATCTCTGCAATGCGCTCCGCGACCTTGGCCAGAGGGCCACTTTCCAGCACCTGGCCCTCCATCCCCAGATATGCGCCCCACCAGACATGCAACTGGCCCGGATCAAGGTTACGGAAGCTCAGTTCTCCGTCCAGCATGACCGCAACAGTGTCCGCGCCCTCGGGCCATCCGTCCTCGCGCAGCCGCCGCCCGGTCGTGATCGTGACAGGCGCGTTGATCTCGTTCAATGGAATGCCGTGCGCGGCCGTCAGCGCCTGCAGCGCGGTGATGCCCGGCACAACCCTGACCTTCGGTGCAGGGCGAAGCCGCGCCGCGATCCTGAGCGTGCTGTCATAGAGCGACGGATCGCCCCAGACAGGCAATGCCACGCGTTTCTCGTCCCTGTCTGCGAGAGCCGCATCCCAGGCCCTGCAGATATCGCCATGCCAGGCATCGACGCTTGCCAGGTAGCCGGACCCGGCATCGCGGACCGGCATGTCAAACTCGAGGATGCGCGAGTCCGCCTCCTCGCCCAGGACTGACACGCAGACCCTTCTCTTCAATTCCGCCAGTTCCGCCCTTTCAGGCCCCTTTCTCGGAAGGAGGATGCAGTCCGCCTTGCGAATCTCCGCCTCGCCCTCGCGCGTCAGGTGGTCCAGGCTTCCCGTGCCGATTCCTATCAGGACCAGTTCATCCATCGGACAACGCTCCGTAAAGGATGAGCGTGGGCGCGTGGCCCGCGTCCTCCGTGCGCAGCCGGTCCGCCAGTTCGGCCACCGTGGACCAGCCAATGTTTTGCTCGGAAGTTGTCACGGCCTCCGCCATCAGCGCAGGCGATTCGCCGGGCAGGCCATGCGCCATCAGGATTCCGGCAAGGTCGGCAAATGTGCGGCGCCCCATGTAGACCACCGTCGTTGCGTGGACGTCGGCGAGCGCCGCAACGTTCAAGTCCTCCGGCAGGTTCCCTGCCACATCATGGCCGGTGATGAACTGCACGCGGCGCGAGGCCAGTCGACGCGTCAACGGGATTCCGGCCTCCGCTGCCGCCGCGCAGGCGGAAGGCACGCCTGGAATGATCTCGAAATCCAGCGCCTCTGCGCGCAGCGCCGCCAATTCCTCTTCCAGCCGCCCGAAAATTCCGCCATCGCCCGACTTCAGCCGCACGACCCGCCCTCCCCGCTTGGCATATTCGACAAGGAGGCGACTGACGTGATCCTGCCGTGGCGACTTCCGGCCCGCACGCTTGGCGACGCTCACCAGGTCAGCATCAGGACTTGCGTGTTCCAGGATCGGGCCGGACGACAGGTCGTCATACAGGATCGCGTCCGCGCGCCGCAGCCGGTCCACGGCCTTCAGCGTCAGCAGTCCCGGGTCGCCCGGCCCCGAGCCCACGAAACTCACGAACCCGCTCATGCCTCGCCCGCGATGAGGTGGAAGAAAGTTCCCGTGACGAATTCGCGAACGGATCCCGTCTCGGGCACGGCATTTCCGTCGGCGTCAAAGACCTCGGCCAAGGGCGGGTCGGGCTGCTCAAGTATGGTCGAATAGTGGAACTCGTGCCCCCTAAGGGCGCGCCCCTGTTCGAACCCGGGCATTCCGGCCACCAGGATCGCGCGCCGGTAGCCCAGATGGAACTTGCGCCGCTCGTAGCTCGTCACGAGTCCCAGAAGGCCGGCCATCCGGTGCCGTGCGCCATCCTTGTCGACCAGCGCCTCTCCCAGGGCCATGTATCCTCCGCATTCGCCGTGGACCGGTCCTGTTGCGGCATGTCGGCGCAGGCCTTTCATGAACCGTGACGAGGCCGCCAGCCGCCCCGCGTGAAGCTCCGGATATCCGCCGGGAAGCCACACGAGATCAGCCGAAGCGTCGGGTGCCTCGTCAGCGAGAGGCGAAAAGGGCATGACCTCCGCACCGGCCCGCCGCCAGCCTTCCATGAGGTGCGGATAGGCGAAGGAGAACGCGGCGTCCCGCGCGAGCGCGATCCGTTGCGCGGGCGGCTCCGGCAGGGCGCCGGACGCTGGCAGTCCGGTCGACGAGGCGAGTTTTCGGAGCGCCTCCAGATCCACGTGCTCGCGAAGAAACGCTGCATAGTCCGCAATCGCGCGTTCCAGATCGGGATGCTCCACCGCCTGAATGAGGCCCAAGTGCCGTTCGGGCAATTTCAGGTCCCCGCGCCTTGGCAAGGCGCCCAGTACCGGGATGCCGACGCGATCCATGCCGAGCCGCGCCAGGCGTTCATGCCTCGGACTCGCGACCCGGTTCAGGATGACGCCCGCGAAAGGCAGTTCCGGATCATAGGCCCTGAACCCGAGCGCGGCAGCTGCCGAGGATTGCGCCTGACCGCTGACGTCAACGACGAGCACCACTGGCCAGCCGGCGTGCCGGGCGGTCTCGGCACTTGAGCCGGACCCGAGAGCGCCCCGTCCCGCGACTCCGTCAAACAGCCCCATCGAACCTTCCGCGACGACAATGTCGGCACCGGACGCCTCCGTCGCGATGATGGCAAACAGGCTCTCGTCCATGGCCCAGGAGTCGAGGTTGAAGGAGCGCCGTCCGGCCGCCGCCTCGTGAAAGGCGGGATCTATGTAGTCCGGCCCGCTCTTGAACGGCTGTACGGAAAGTCCTTCCTCACGAAGCGCCCGCAGGAGGCCCAACGCCACGGTGGTCTTGCCCGTCCCGGACGCGGGAGCGGAAACGAATAGCCCGGGCGGAAGCCGAACAAGGCTCACGGCAAGCATCCCCCCTCTTCAGTTCCGGCCGGAGCCGGACCTGCGAACCGGCAAGAGCGCAAGGCTTCATGCCTTGAATCACGTCGAACCAGCCAGTGCAAGGCCCCGCGACTCAACATCTTCCCAGCCCTGAACAATGAGGAATTTCGGGAGGTCTGGACAACCCGGAGGCTAACCTGCCACACACGATTCGTAGCGTCAACAAAGGGAGCGCGCATTCCCTCCCGGCCTGTGAGCGAGAACATCCAGCGCGAAAGGCGGATCGAACGGGGAACGCAAGATGAAGGAGAGTCACATGACGAGGAGAAGGAACGCAATGAAGGCGACGATTAGGACGGCCGCCGGTCTGGCGCTCGCCGTCACGCTGGGCGGCTGCATGGGATCCAACGAGCTGGCCGGCACGACATTCGGCGGCATCGCCGGCGGGGTGATAGGCAACCAGTTCGGAGACGGGGACGGCAAGGTCGCCGCCACCGCCCTAGGCGCCGTGGTCGGCGCGAGCTTGGGCGGCGCCTTGGGCCGCTCCCTCGACGAGCAGTCCCGGGCCATGGCTGACCGGGCGACCCTTCAGGCGGTGACATCCGGTTCATCGGACACCTATACTTGGGAGAATCCCGCCAATGCCGGCGGTCCGGCGACCGGGCAGGTCAACGTCACTCGCGTGGGAAGCAACTCGGCAGGACAGCCCTGCCGCGAGTACATCAGCACTGTCAGGATCGCCGGCGAGAGCCAGGAGGCCTTTGGAATCGCCTGCCGGGAAGCCGACGGCAGCTGGCGGATCGTTCAGTAGAAGGGCATCCCGTCCCGCGATGCATGGCAAGTCGGCTGCGCCTGCGACAGGAAGCCGGTGCCCGGCCGCCGTCTCCGATGCAGGTCACGTCGCGGGGAGGCGTTCCGGCCTAGCCACGATCGGTCACGCCTGAACGCGTTCCCGCCACGCGCGGCCTGTAGCGGCGGTCATAGTCGGGTGAGTAGAGTGCGCTTCGCCCCCCCGACCCGTCGCCAAGCGCCGCGCCGACGAGAATCAGTGCCGTTCGGGATATGCCCCCGTCCATCTCTCCCACGATCGTGGCGAGGGTGCCGCGGATGATTCTCTCGTCGGGCCAGCTCGCCCGAAAGACGACGGCCACGGGACAATCCGCGCCGTAGAAGGGCTGCAGTTCCGCCACGACCTCCGACAGACGGTGAATCGAAAGGTGGATGGCAAGCGTCGCGCCCGTGGTCGCGAATCCCGCAAGGGTCTCACGCGGGGGCATTGCGGAAGCGCGCCCGGACGTGCGTGTCAGGACGACGGACTGGGCAACTTCCGGCAAGGTCAGTTCCGCTCCGAGCGTTGCGGCTGCTGCAGCGAAAGCCGGCACGCCTGGCGTGACCGACACCGGGATGTCCGCCTCCCGGAGCCTGTCCATCTGCTCGCCCATGGCGGACCAGATGGACGGGTCGCCGGAATGAAGGCGTGCGACGTCCTGGCCGGCGTCATGTGCCGCACGGCATTCGGCGATGATCGCATCGAGATCTAGGGGCGCGGAATTCACGATCCGTGCCCCCTTCGGGCAATGCGACAGGATCTCCTCTGGCACGAGCGAGCCTGCGTAGATGCACACCGGGCACGAGGAGACCAGGTCACGACCCCGCAGCGTGATCAGGTCTGCGGCCCCGGGTCCGGCCCCAATGAAATGCACTGTCATTTCAGTCCCTTGAGCGTTTCAATTGCCTTGATCGCCCTGGCGCCATCGCTGCTTTCAAGTCTCTCATTGATTTGGCATTCGGACTCTCGTGCTTCACGGTGCGTCGGCCAGGTCGCGTGGACGCGAGCCGTCGTCGTCGCCGACGTTCAATTCACTTGCCGGGTGCGTCACCGTCAGTGGCGGCGCTTTCAGGCCAGAGCGCGTCCAGCGGAAAGCTTATGGCGTCGAAGGGTGGCAACGAGACTGGCGCGTCGTCCGCCAGCGTGGCCAGCAGCACCCAGTGGCCGTCGCGGAGTTCGAACGCTTCAAGCATCTTCGGAACGGGATCCACGAACCAGAGGTGCGAGACGCCTTCCCTGGCGTAGATCGTCCGTTTCTCGTTCATGTCGATCCGGCGGGTCGAGGACGACAGCACCTCGCACGCCCAGTCGGGCGGGATGGAGCAATATGCTGCATCCGGATACTCGGGCATCGTGTCGCGCCTCCATCCGGCCAGGTCCGGCACCACGATGTCCTCGCCCAGGTGCAGTTCCGGTTCGAAGACGATCCACCACCCGCCGGGGCCGCCGCGGCCGCGGCCAAACGGCGCAACCAGTTCCCCGCCCAAAATCGAACTCGCCCAGGCATGTCGCGCGGCAGGCCTTGGATGGGTGTGAAGCGTGCCTGCGAGCACTTCGGCCACCATGTGGGGCGGTGCGTCGAGCACGTCCCGGTAGGTCGCCTTGCGATGAGACCTGCCAGTCGGTCTCGCCTGAACGTTCATGCCTTGCGCCTCCAGTTGCATGCCCAGAATACGCATGGGTCGGAAGTTGGCAACTCATTCCGCCAGTTCACGTTGTCACCGAATGCTTTGAATCCGGAGGCGAATCGCCGGATCGGCGGTCTCCCGATCCTTCATCCGGCAACTGCTTGCGAGCGATGCACGTCTTTCCCTGAATCGTGAAGTGACCGCCGAGATCGGCCGCCTTCATCGAACCGCGCACCATTGCACGACAGGAAAGGCAGCCTTCCAGCCCCGAAACCGCCCGACAGGCGCGGATTCGGCCAGTTCGACCTTGGTCAGCGTGCCTCCGAAACTTGCCTGCGCTTCAGTCAGGAGCGCGGCCGTCTCAAGCGTAACCGCATTGGCCACGACCCGCGTGCCGGGGGCAAGGTTGCCCAAGATCCAGTCTAGGAGACCGCGGTCGAGGCCGCCGCCGACGAACACGGCGTCCGGAACTTCAAGGCCGCCGAGCGACTGAGGGGCCTGACCCTCGACCACCACAAGCCGGTCCTGGCCAAGCGCCCTGGCATTCTTCCGGATTCGTGCAGCGCGGTCGGCCCTCGTCTCCAAGGCGACAGCCTGCGTCGAGGCATGTGCCATCAGCCACTCGATCGCGACCGAGCCCGAACCCGATCCGATGTCCCAAAGCCGTTCCCCGGGTCGTGGCGCAAGCGCTGACAGCGTGATCGCCCGGATGTGCCGCTTGGTGATCTGCCCGTCGCTTTCGAAGACATCGTCGGGCTGCCCGCTGGCAGCCGAAAGGCTCGTGCCCGATCCCGCCACCTCGACCGCCACGGCCACCGGGTGGGCCACGTCCTCAAGTGAATAGGCGTTCGCGGCGACTTCGCGGCACCGTTCGCGCGGACCGCCAAGAGCTTCGAGAACATGCATTCGCGTTTCGCCAAGGCCCAGGCCGTCGAGATAGGCTGCCAGTTCGACGACTGCCGCGCCGTCACGAACCGTTGCGATCGCACGCTGGCCCGCTGCCAGGTGCGGTCTTATTCGGGAAAGCGGTGCGGCGTGAAGTCCGAGGCAGGCCACGCGCTCCATCGGCCAGCCCAACCGCGCCGACGCAAGCGAAAACACGGACGCTCCCGGAAACGCGCGCCACTCTCCCGCAGCGAAGCGCCGGGCAATGACGCTTCCCGCTCCGAACCAGAACGGGTCGCCGGAAGCAAGCACGGCCACCTTGCGGCCGCGAAGGCCGTCAAGCACCGGCAATCCGGCCGCGAACGGAATCGGCCACGTGATCCGTTCGGCACCTCCGTCATTCACCAAGGACAGATGCCTTTCGGATCCCATGATCACTTCCGCCGCATGCAACGCTTCCAGGCTTGCGGGCGGCAGACCCTCCGGTCCATCCTCTCCGAGACCGATGATCGTCAGCCAGCGAGCTTCAGACATGGCGCCAAATCTCCTGATCCTGGGCGGCTCCGCCGAGGCGAGCGCCCTTGCGGCGCACGTCGCCGCCATGGGCCTGCGCGCCACGTTCTCCTATGCCGGTCGTGTGGCAAGTCCCATCGCACAACCCCTGCCGACTCGAACCGGGGGGTTTGGCGGCACAGCAGGCTTGACAGCCTATCTCCAGGACCACTCCGTTACACACCTGATCGACGCCACCAACCCGTTCGCGGCGCAGATAAGCCGGAATGCGGTCGCGGCCTGTGCAGTCGCTGGCGTTCCAATGATTGCGCTTGCACGACCGCCGTGGACGCCCGGCCCAGGTGATCGCTGGACCCGAGTGCCGGGCGCGGCGGCAGCCGCCAGGGCTCTTGGCCGCACGCCCAGCCGGATTTTCCTTGCCATTGGGCGAACGGAAATCTCGGTCTTCGAGGCCGCGCCGCAGCATCACTATCTCCTGCGCTTCGTCGACGCCCCGAAGGAGAGCCCCGCACTGCCACATCATGCCGTCATTGTTGATCGTGGGCCGTTTGCGGAAGCGGATGAGCGTGACCTTCTGGAAACGCACGGAATCGATCTTCTGGTATCCAGGAACGCCGGCGGCGAAGGCGCCCGCGCCAAGATCGATGCCGCCAGGAGGCTCGGTCTGCCGATACTCATGATCGACCGGCCCCGTGCGCCGCAACGACACGAAGTCGGCACCGTTGCAGAGGTTCTGGACTGGATCGCTCATTCAGTCACCGATCGCGGCGTGTAGACGAGAGGCGGACGTCCGCTCCGTTCGATCCTGCGGGTGCGACTCGATCCCAGGATCACGACGGTCCGCATGTCTGCCATCTCGGGATTCGCTTCGGACAGCGTAACGGACCTGATGGTCTCGTCCGACGTCGTCACGGCACGGGCGAATATGACAAGGCGCTCAGGTTCGCAGAGTTCGCGCAGCAGTTCCAGGACGCGGGCGAACCCGTCAGGCCGGGCCTTGGAGCGGGGATTGTAAAGCGCGCAGGCGAAATCGCCCTCGACCACGAGCCGCAGCCTCTTCTCGATCAGGTTCCAGGGCTTGAGGTTGTCAGAGAGGTTGACGGCGCAGAAGTCATGGCCCAGCGGAGCGCCCGCCCGCGCGGAAGCGGCAAGCATTGCCGTGATGCCGGGCAGCACGCGCACATCCAGTTCCCGCCAGGATCCCGGACCGGCCTCGATTGCCTCGCACAATGCCGATGCCATCGCGAACACGCCCGGATCGCCCGACGAGACCACGACCACCCGACGGCCGTTTGCAGCCAGGTCCAGCGCAAGGCGTGACCGTTCGGCCTCCAACCTGTTTTCGGAAGGATGCCTGCAAAGCCCTTCACGCTTGGGAACCCTGTCGACATAGCGGGAATAGCCTACGACGTCGGTCGCCTCAGCCATTGCGGTCCGAACCTCGGGCGTGATCAGGGCGCCACCTCCCGGCCCCAGGCCAGCAACCGCAACCCACCCGCTCACGGCCGCCGCCCCTGTCCGTGCACCAGGACGATCGTGAAGTACGGAGGCACATGGCCTGCCGGCACATCGGCGAGCCGGGTGACCTTTTGATCCGCCATCGCTGCGCATTCGATCATCCAGGCATCCTGCGCGCGTCCGGTCCGTTCAAGCGCGACCCGCACCTTGGGCAGGTTGCGCCCCACCTTCATCACGACCAGTGCATCGGCAGCTTCCATGTGCCGCACGAGAACATCCTCTTCGAGCGTTCCCATCAGCACGGTGAGGACATCGTCGCCCCAGGCGATCGGCATGCCGCTCGCTGTCCAGGCGGCCGCCATGCCGGGTATGCCCGGCACGACCTCGACCGCCACGCGGGCGTTCAGGCGTTCATGCAGGTGCATGAAGGAGCCGTAGAAGAATGGATCTCCTTCGCAGAGAACGACGACATCCTCGCCATCTTCGGCAATGGCGGCCAGGTGCGCGGCGCAGCCGTCGTAAAACTCCGCCAGGGTCCGGTTGTAGCGAGGATCTTCCAGGGGGATCTCCGTCGTCAGGGGATATTCCATCGCAAATTCGACCGCGTCCGCCGGAAGCAGGTCCCTAGCCAGCGTCCTGGCGCGCCCTGCCCGCCCCTTCTTGCGAAAGAACGCGACGTGGCGGGCACTTGCCAGCAGCTTGAGCGCCCTCGCGCTCACGAGATCAGGTTCCCCTGGCCCCAGACCAACACCGTAGACCGTTCCGGTCATTCCGCGGCACTCGCGATCGCGTTGACGGCCGCCACGGTGACGGCGCTTCCGCCCAGACGCCCATCGACGACGCAACAGGGCACCGGCTGATCCTTCCAGAGAGCCGCCTTGGATTCCGCGGCGCCAACGAATCCGACGGGGCAGCCAATGATCGCGACAGGCCGGGGGCAGTTGGGATCCTCCAGCATGTTCAGCAGGTGAAACAGTGCCGTGGGGGCGTTTCCGATCGCCACGAGCGCCCCTGCCAGCCGCGGACGCCAGAGCTCCAGCGCGGCGGCCGAGCGCGTGTTGCCCATCTCGGCCGCAAGCTTCTGAACCGAGGGATCCTGAAGCGTGCACACCACGTCGTTGGATGCAGGGAGCCGGGGACGCGTCACGCCTTCGCTGACCATCCTGGTGTCACAGAGTATCGGCGCTCCCGATTGCAGCGCCCTGCGTGCCCGGATCACCATGCCGTCGGAGAACCGCAGGAACCCCGCGAGCTCCACCATTCCCGACGCATGGATCATCCGCACAGCGACCTTTTCTTCATCCGAATCGAAACGGGCAAGTTCGGCCTCGGCCCGTATGGTCGCGAAGGACTGGGCATAAATTGCGGCACCGTCTCTTTCGTAGGCGTGGGCCATCAGCGAAGCAGCTCCAGAAGTCCGGCCTCGGGAACGCCGGTGCGATCCGGTGTGTCGCCGACCGAGCCGCACCTGACAAGATCGAACATCCCGTCGCGCCCGACCAGCGTCACGTCGGCAGACCCGGACCTCGCGCAACCCTTGGCGCAACCTGAAACATGCAGCGTCCCGAGACCGCGCTCCGCAAGTTGGCGTGCGATCGGTCTTGTCGGCACGGTCGCCCGCGCGCACCTGGGCGCGCCCGGGCAGGCGGAAACATCCAGCAGGAACGCCGACGGATCGTGAATGAAGGCCGGGTGCGCCACGGGCCGGGCCGTTTCCAGGTACAGGCACCTTCGCGGCATGACTTGCACGCAACCAGGATCGGCTTCCGCAAGCAGTCCGGCGAGAGCATCCACCGACATTGCGCCGAAGGGAACGCCGACGACCACGCCTTCCTTCGTGCGTCCCGGCAACCACAGGTCTCCGCCTTCTGAAGGCACGGCAAGCTGCCAATTTCCCGGCAGGGACACTTTCGAGACATGCCGCTTCATTCGCCTGCTCTCGCCGCCGCCGGTCTTCACGAACCAGGCCGCCATCTCGTTCAGCGCGTCAAAGGCGTCGGCCTCGTCAATGCGCCATCCGCGCTCCGTGCCGTCGGCGCGAAGCAGCAGCCCGCCTTCCCCGTCACGTTCGAAGCGGAAATCCGACGAGACGTCCTGCAGGACCGGCGCCGCCCCCGTATCGATCGCGATCCCGGATTTCGCGGGCAAATGCGGCAGTTCCGCCAAACGCTGTGCAAGCGCGTGAGCCAATCGGTCCGTCAGGTCGCCGGCAATCCAGAACGGTGCCACGACGATGTTTCGACGTGCCTCCATGTCTGGGTCGGCGTCGACAAGTTCCGCGGCTACAAGCGCGCGCAGCAGGTCGGAATGCGCATCGTCCTTGACGCCCCTGATCTGAAGTCCGGCACGCGAGGTCAGGTCGATCAGGCCGTTTCCGAAGCGGTGCGCGAGGTCCGCCACGGTGCGTGCCGTGGCCGCCGTCATCCGCCCGGATCCGGGCCGCAATCGCACCAGCAGACCGTCGCCCGACATCATCGGACGATGCGCGGTCGGGCACCAGCCCCGGATGCCGGGCACGTTCACTCCGCCGCCTCCAGGCCCACCCGGATCGAGTTCCGTCGAGTGCGCCACAATCCTGACCTGTGCAGCGCATTGAAGCGATTGCGCATGGCGGACAACGCCTCCGGATTTGCCGCCTGCATGAACTCGGTGACGGTGGCATCGCCCAAGGTGGCATCATAGTATGCATCGAACAGATGCGAATCCACGACGTTCGCGAGGTTCGCGAACGCGGCCATGTGATCAAGCGTCGCCGCAATCTCGGCGGCTCCCTGGAACCCGTGTCGCTTCATTCCCGCCAGCCAACCCGGTTGCACCGCCCGGGCGTGCACGACGCGTGCGACCTCTTCCGTCAGCGTTCGCGCGCGCGGACAGGCAGGGTCGGTGTTGTCCAGGTGAAAGAGCGCAGCGTTCCGTCCGCCGGTCACCGCCTTGGCGGCCGCGAAGCCAGCCTCATGCGCAGCATAGTCGGCAGCCAGCAGAAGATCGGTTTCGGGCAAGTCCTGAAGATGGACGAAAGCGTCCGCCCCGGCCACTTGCGCCGCGAGCCCGTCCGGATCTTCGATGGCGCGATCTCCGTCCATGGCCCATGCACTCGCAGCCAGCCAGGCCGCGCCGGCGTCACGACGCGCTGCGTCGGTGAAGTCTTCCCTCATGCGCTCCATGCCCAAGCCAAAGCTTCCCGGCTCCGGTCCGTAGACGCGGGATCCTGGCTCGGTTCCGGCAAAGGGATTCCAGTCCGTTGCCTCCTCTCGTGCCGCAAGGGCGCGTATGGCCTGCGAATAGAGCGCGGAGAGCGAGGGAAACACGTCCCGGAACAACCCGGACACCCTCAGGGTCACGTCCAGTCGCGGCCATTCCAGTTCTGCGATGGGCAGCACGTCGATGCCGGAAACCCGCTCGCTGCCCTCGTCCCAGGCTGGGCGCACGCCGAGAAGATGCAGTGCCATCGCAAATTCCTCGCCCGCGGTCCGCATGGTGGCCGAACCCCAAAGATCCACGACCAATCCCCTTGGATAGTCACCTTGTTCCTGAAGATGACGCCGCACGAGTTCCCTTGCGAGCCTGACGCCCTGCGCGTGGGCCGCACGGGTCGGCACGGCCCGGGGATCCGTGGCAAAGAGGTTGCGCCCTGTCGGCAAGACATCCGTTCGCCCCCGGTAGGGAGAGCCGGCCGGCCCTGCCTTGATGCGCCTTCCGGAAAGCGCGTCAAGCAATGCCTCCCTTTCCGCCTTCGCTGATGCGGCGACGTCCGCGCGACCCAGCGGATGCATCGTGATCTGGTCAGAGGTTGCGGAATCGCTTTCTTCCGGCGCGCATTCCCGACCCCATACATGCAACCCGTCGCCGAACTGGCTGTCCTTCACGTCGCAAACAAAGCGGTCGATGCGCGTGATCGCTTCGGCGTCGCCTTCGGTTCGGTCGAGGCCAAGGGCCGAATCGAGCCCGATCGCCTGCGCCTCGGCCTGGATGTCGTCCTGCAGGCGGTCGCGACGACGCGGGTCCAGCCCGTCGGCATTGGAAAACTCGTCCAGCAGCGCCTCAAGCCGAACGAGATTGACCGGCGTCTCGCTCTGGCCAACGGGCGGAGGCAAATGGCCTAGCGTCACCGCACCGATTCGGCGCTTGGCCTGCGCAGCCTCGCCAGGGTCGTTGACGATGAACGGATACATGACCGGCAGCGGTCCGACCAAGGCCTCCGGCCAGCATCGTTCGGAGAGCGCCACCGACTTGCCAGGCAACCATTCCAGCGTGCCGTGGGCACCAACATGGACCAGCGCATCGATGCGGGCGACCATTCGCAACCAGAGGTAGAACGCGACGTATGCATGGCGCGGCACCCGCGAGAGGTCGTGGTACTGCTCGTCGCGCCTGGCCGCACCGCCCCTCTCGGGCTGCAGGGCGATGAAGACCCGTCCACGTCGAACGGCCCGGAAACGAAATGCGTCTTCGCGGACCGCAGCGTCGTCCTCGGGTTCTCCCCAGGCGGCCTCAAGGTCCGCGACAAGGCGATCTGGCAACTCCGAAAGGGCGGCCTTGTATTCAGCTACGGACCACGAGACCAGGCCTCGGGCCAGGGCCGTTTCCAGCCTGCCGCCTGGTTCGATCGCATAGCCCTTGGCATCCAGGTCGTCCATGATCGCTTCCACCGAGGCAAATGTGTCCAGGCCGACTGCATGGGCCATTCTCCAGGTCTTGCCCGGATAGGTCGAAAGCACGATGGCGAGAGAAACGTCGCACCTGGCCTTTGCCGCGAGACCGATCCATGCCGCGACTCGATCTGCGATCGCGGCAATCCGGTTCGCGTCCGGTCGATGCGCCACGAGCCTCGCCTGCAGGTCCGCGTCCAGTTCGCCTGGCTCCTTGAAGGATGCGACACCGGCAAGGATGCGCCCGTCCACTTCCGGCAGCACGACATGCATTGCCAGGTCGGCGGGCGACAGGCCGCGTGCCGCGTCCTTCCAAGCGGACCGGGTCGACGTGGCCAATGCCACTTGGAAGACAGGCGCGCCAACTGCATCCAGTGGCGAACTGCCGTCCACGCCCTTGCCGGAGAATGCCGTCGCATTGACGATGGCGGCAGGCGACAGGGCGGCAATCCGGCCGCGGAGCCAGTGGCCTGCGGCGGGATCCTTCAGCGAGGGAACGAAAAGGCCGAGCGCCGAATACCCGCGATCCCTGAACGCCTGCATGAGATGCTCGACCGGCGCGGTGTCGGCGGCGGCGAGATAGGCTCGGTAGAACACGATGGCGACCAGGGGCCGGTCTGGGACGCCAAGACATTCCGCGTGACACGAAGCGCCGCATTGCAGCATCGAGGGGCGTGCGGATGCGCCTTCGGGTGCGAGACCTGTGGCGGAACCTACCACACCTCCGCGCGCGCCTTGTTCTGGCGTCCAGCAGCCCCATGCCGGGATCGTCCGGATGCCGTCCACCGGCCCTGCATAGAGACCGGCTGCCAAGGCCAGCTGCGCCAGGGCTGCCTGCCCGGCCACGGCACCGCCTTCGCCTACCAACGCGTCAAGGCGCGCCAAGGTCGCATGAGGGACGGTCGAGATCGCCTCCAGTCGCGCGTCCGGCCTGCCGTCGCCAGGCAGGACGGCCAGCGTCATCCCCCTCGATTCGGCCAGAGCCCTCACCTGGGCCAGCCCGTAGTCCCAATACGGCATCCCGCCGATCACGCGGATCAAGACGGCCTTGGCGTCCGAAAGCGTCTGCTCGACATAGGTGTCAACCGACACGGGATGCCTGAGTGCGGCAAGGTTGGCGAGCCTCATGCTCGGCAGAGGCGCGCCCTGCTCCCTTGCCCGATGCCAGCCTGCCGCGAAGGCTTGAAGGTCGCTGTCCGAGAATGACAGGACCACGAGATCGGCAGGAGCTTGCCGGAGATCGGTCGGAGTCTCGGTTTCCTCGAGCCCGTGGCTTTCCCGAAAGATCACATGCATGTGCCGGATCTCCGTGCCAAAGGAACCCGACCACGCGCTGCCGGCTCGTGCGGGTGGCGGCAAACGTGTTGCACGCCGATCATGGACGGCCGAACACGGTTCTGCGCACCCTGCGTCACTGCAGGAGTTCTTCCGGAACCAGGACTGATTGAATCGCTTCGGGATCGATGTCGTCGTGCTCCGCTATGACGACGAGGCGTCCTAGCCTGTTTTCGCCCGGTTCCCAGGCCCGGTCGAACTGATGGCGGACTCGTGCTCCGACCCCCTGGACGAGCAGGCGCATCGGCTTGCCGCGCACCGAGGCGTACCCCTTCACTCGAAGGATGTTCCGCTCACGTGCAAGGACCTCGATTCGCCTGACGAGGCCTTCGGCGCTTTCGGCCTCCGGAACGTCCACGACGATCGTGTCAAAGTCCTCGTGATCATGCTCTTGCGCCCCGTCGTGATGCGACGGACGCGCCGCCAGATCGTTCTCGGCCGCCGCTCCGATTCCGAGAACCACCTGCGCGTCCACCGCGCCCTCGGAGACTTCGATCACGGGCACCGCCCGCGGTGATTCCCGTTCGATGACCGTCCTTGCCTGTGCCACGCCTTCGGGGCCGGCAAGGTCGGGCTTGGTCAGCAGCACGATATCGGCGCAGGCGATCTGGTCTTCGAACACCTCCGAAAGCGGTGTTTCGTGGTCAAGGCTGTCGTCTGCGAGCCGCTGCGCGGTCACGCGTCCGATGTCGGGCGCGAATCTTCCTGCCGCCACCGCTTCGGCATCGGCCAGGGCGATGACGCCGTCCACCGTCACCCTGCTGCGGATTGCCGGCCAGTCGAATGCCTTGAGCAGCGGCTTGGGAAGGGCAAGCCCGGAAGATTCGATCAGGATGTGGTCGGGGACCGGATCAAGTTCCAACAGCGCGCTCATGGCGGGGATGAAATCGTCCGCAACCGTGCAGCAGATGCAGCCGTTGGCCAGTTCGACTATGTTCTCCGCCGGGCACTCGGGAATGGCGCAGCCGCGGAGGATCTCTCCGTCAACGCCCACATCGCCGAACTCGTTCACGATCACCGCCAACCGGTAACCCTCGCTGGATTCAATGAGGTGACGTATCAGCGTCGTCTTTCCGGCCCCCAGAAAGCCGGTAACGATCGTGGCGGGAATCTTGGCGAGATCGCTCATTTGGCTGCCTCCGGAGGCTCGATCGGCGGAATCCGTGCAATGCAGTTCTTGCGGAAGTGCTCGGGGCGTTCCCGCCAGGGAACAAGCCCGTCAGACGTCGCGCGATATCGAGCCACGCCGTCCAGGACCACGTCGGCGCTCGACGGGTCGAGATTGCCGTAGACGTATGTCCATCGCCGCGATCCACCGCGAAGCGCAATGGAACAGCCGTGGTCGCAATTCGAGAAGCACTCCACGCCGAAGAGGGTGACGCCTTCAGGCAACTCTCCCGCCGCCAGCGCACGATGCAGAAGCGCTCCCGGGCGTTCCTCGGTGTCAGGCAGCTCCTGTCCCCTGCGGCAGGTGGTGCAGACCAGAAGTTCAACCGGCGCGTAGTCGTTCACGGGTCCCTCATCCCTGCTTCGGAAAGGGGAGGAAACGAGAGCGCCGCACTGGCAGCCCCGCCCCGGAATCCCCCGTCCGGTCACGTCCAGTCGGCTGGCAGGTCTCCCGGCTTGCGGATGATTGCGGGTGATCCGGCCTTCCCAGCCTCACGGGCCAGTGGCACGATGGATCCCCTCTCCGGCTACGGTCGCGGGGGCGGCTGCATTGAGGTCAATGACCCTTTCGCATTCCCTTTTCACCTGCCTGAACGGGCAGGCACCAGCACTTGGCGACACTTCGACGAAACCAGACGCCAAGTCAAGCAGGTGTCCGCGTTCACCAAGGCTTCGGAATCCCGCTCCTGAAGCGCGGCGGTCTGTCCCGCACACGTCTCGAAGCCCGAAGACCATGGGTCAGGCACGAAGACCGAACCCGTCATGCTGACGGCTGTGCTGGTGGCGCGCCTCCAGTCGCAATATCTCTGCCCTTGCGGGCAAGCCTTGCCAGGCGGCCCGAACGGTCGGTTTCCTGCATGGATTCAGGCGCAGGTCCTGGCAAGGAATCGCGGTCAGCCGCTTGCGCGACATGCGTTGGCGGGTGCGTCTCAAGAGACATGGTCACCCAAGCTCATTCACCGCAATCGCAAGTGGATGACCGGCAAGATGCCTGTCCACGGTAAGCAGCCTGAGGCCTTCCACCTGCGCCTGGACCATTAGCAGTTCGTCGAACGGGTCCTTGTGATCCAGCGGAACCGCAAGTTCGCAGGCGGCATGGCGCATGGTCATTGGCAGGAACGTCATGTCCTGGTCTTCCAGGGCGGCGACGACATCTTCGGGAGTGAAGCGGCTCTTGCGTTCACCCGACCGGTGGCGGGCATTGTGCTTGAGACGCATTTCCCAGATGGAGACGGCGCTGACGTGAAAATCGGTTCCACGTGCTGCCAGCGCCCGGCGTTCAGTGTCCCGGAACTTGCCCGGCCTGTCCATGAAGTCGAACAGGTATGAGGTATCGAGCAGAACGCGCATTGCCGGTCGGGCTACCCTTCATCGAGTCCAAGCACCTTGCGGCTGAAGGCTGGATCGTCAAACCCCTCCGGCCAGCCTTCTCCATCGCCTTCGATCCCGAGACGCCGGCGCGCGGTCTCCAGCTTGTCGAAGTCGATTCCGCCCCGCCGGTCGCAACGCACGAGCTCGGCCGTTGGCCGTCCGTGCCTCGTGATGATCACGCGTTCGCCCCGCCGAGCGGCGGCAACCATTTCGGAGAGGCGCGCCTTCGCCTCGCGGATGGGAAATTCCATGTCAGATCACTTCCGGCCGGGTGTCCCTTTCACCAGTATGCCGCGATTGACATTGCCAATCAAGACCAATGTGTGACTACAATGTCCGCGCGCCGTCTTGCATCGAAACCTGCCAAGTCTTTCGGCTCGCCGCCGAATCGGACCGGACGCCAACCGCTGGCGAGTCGCGGTGGCGGGCAATCGACGCGTTTTCGGCCAGGCGCAGGCAGCAGCGCGCGAACGCATGGTCGAGACCGGGTCGGCTGCCAGCAATCGCCCATCATGCGAATACGGAAATGTACGCCTCTCCGAGGCGTGGTGCTTCGGGTGGCGCTTCCGATGGCAGCATCCTTCGGCGTCATCGCTTCGCCATCCCGGGCGCGTGTTGGCGTCAGCGGCAAGTCCGGCATTCACCGCAATCCAGATCGCAACTGTTTTGGCTTTCTGTTTCCGGAACTCCCGGCTGCGGAACCGACTGCATTGCCGCACGGGCATTGCAGCCTCGCTTGCAGGACGGACCCGTGGCGATCGCCAGAGCCGTACGCGAACTTGCGTGCATGGTCTGCACGCTGGTCTCGTGAGAGCGATGAATGCGTTGAACGCGGGATTGTGGCCTGCGGGCGGTGGCGGGCGGAAGGGGCCGTCTCGAACCACGGGCGACGGTCGAAGCAGATTGGACACCAGCTGGTCAGGATGGTCGAATACCCGGATCCGGAAAACTGCTCGGAGTCAACGGCGCAGGGATGACTTCGTCATGGAGAATCCTGGCAGCCGAGGCCTTGGGACACTTGGGCGTAACTTGTTAGCGGAACGCCGCACATCCTGTTCCAGTCCGCCTTGTCGATGACCGGTTGGGTCATCAGGTTGATCATTCCGTCGAATCGGTGGAGCGCGTCGCAATCTGCCACGCTGGGGTCTGCCGCCTTGCGATGTTCCGGCCATGCGTTGTCACGGGCGTAGCGCCAGAATTCGGTGTCATGCCTGGAGCCGCACGAATAGTGCCACCCGACGAACAGGCCGTAACTCAGCATGTTCCTGACTAGAAACCGATTGACCACAGGTGCATCACGTTCGAGGTGCTCTATCGACCGGTTGAGGCGCATCTTGAGAACCATCCCGATCTGCAGCTGGGCGGACACGATCGCCGTTGCCTCGAGGGGTTCCATGAACGCAGCGGCGTTGCCGATGCGGGCCACCGCCCCGTCGTAGAGCTGCCGGTGGACAAAGTTGGGAAACGAAATGACGGCGCGCTCTTCGAATTCCGGCACGCCATCGGTTTCGAGAAACGTGTCGAAATCCGTCTCGACTTCGTCAAGGCTCGACACATTCTTGTTGAAGATATACCCATAAGATGTATGAATCGTAAGTGGAATCACGAAAATCCAGCCATGCGGACGCGCAACGGCGCGGGTATACGTGTGTTCAAGAACCGGCCCGATTCCAACTTCCTTGATGACTGCCGGGCAGCGGCGGATGACGGCCGTGTTGGTTGGAATGAAGGAAATGTCGATGTGCTGCCCGGAATGAAGCTCTTCCGGAAACCCTCGGGCGTCGAACACCAGGTCGTAGAGTTCGGATGACCGGCCTTCAAACCCTACTCGGGCACCGCCTTCCACTCTCGTGATCGAGCTCACTTTCGCATCGATGTGGCGGGCGCTCGTGGTCTCGTGAAGCAAATCGGCCAAGAGGTCCGCGGACAGATGATAGCCGTAGGATACCTGCTGCGGCGTGAAGTAGTGGGTGAAGTTTCGGTCACGCCGGCCCCACCCCTCGAACGCGACGCCATACTTCCGCGTTCCCTTCAGGCGTTGCTGCACGGCTTGATGGGACATGTCCGTCAATTGCTGCAGTTCCTCGACCAGGCTCGGCCAGCTGCCTTCACCCACGCCGATGACCGGTATGCGCGAATCGTAAATGTGGTGCAATTCGAGTTCGCTGTCGGGGTGCAAGCGCGCGACGCTGGCGGCTGCCATCGACCCGGCGGTTCCTCTCCCGATGACCGCTATCCTTCTCAGGAATCTGGTGCCCGGCTGTATCATCCCGTCTGTCCTTCGCCGATGGCGATCGGCGTCCCTTGCCAGAAATATCCTTTCACAAACCGCAGGCACTTGCGAGAGACCGCTGCCAATCGTGGACTCTGGCGCTGGTACCGTCATGTCCGATCAGATGGAATCAGTGCAGGCCATTTTCGAGATGTCGCGAAGCATTGTTCCGTCGCGACCCCTATGATGCCTTGGTTTCGAGGATTAGAGGTCATTCACGGCACTACACCCGTTGGTGCCGGATCGGGCATCAGGACCACGCGCTCGGCGCGGCTGCCTTCGGCAATTGCGTGTTCCTGAACAAGCGCGGGCGCGACCCGCGCGAACCGCCGGCTTCCATCAGGGTTCTCGGAACAGGAACCTGGATGGAACCGATGGGCCCAGTCCAACGCCTCGCGACTTCGCCGGCATCGCGGCCAATTCGCTCGGCCGGAGCGATGCGTGCGTCTGGACCGCATGCCTGTTCGCCTCAGTGAATTCGATCGGCATGAGCGCCGGTTCGGCGACGCGTGACGACACCGCCCGCCGCTGGATTGCCATGGATGACTGTCCGCTTGACTGCGGCACCTGACCGCTGGGAACGTGTCCCGGGTGCGGCTTAGTGACCGCCCGCCCGGTTCAGGGTTTCGTCACCCTGACGGCATCGCCTTTTGCCGCCTCGATGAACCTGCGGCCGAATGTCAGCATCTCTTCGCAGTTCACGGCAGCGCCGAGGTGCAACGCATCGGCGAAGTCCATGCCGTTTCTCGTGCGGGAAATCGCCCCGGCCAGCAAAGCCGGGCTCTCGACCGACACGCCTGGCAGTCCGGCGAAGGCAAGCAGCGCGTCGGCAACGTCTTGGGAGGAAAAGCCGTAGACGCTACACAGCACCCACTCTGTTTCCAGCAGAACGGTCGTGCCTACGAAAACATTGCCGGCGTCGACGACTGCGCGCGCCTTGGCAGCCTGCCCGGGGTCGTCGCGTGTCAGGTACCGAACGACGACATTGGCGTCAATTGCCCGCATGACGCCGCCGCGCCTCCGCCATGATTCCCGCTTCCATTTCGGCAAGCGTCCTGGGCGTTCCGGCACGTGCCAGGATGCCGAAGACGTCCGCCGGTTGCGTCGAGGCGATCACGGGCAGAGGCTTGAGCAGCACGCCGTCCCCCATGTCTTCGACGGCGAGGCGCGTTCCCGCCTCCCAGCGCCGGGACTGGCGGATGACCTTGGGCAGGACGACCTGGCCCTTGGCAGAAACGGTAGTGGTGAGTCTTTGGGCCTCGGACATCGTGAACTCCTTCAGGCGGCCAGTCAGTAAGACAAAAGTAAGATACAGCTGCCGCCAAGCCAGATCAAGGACGTTCTTGCAAGTGGCATTCTGGCCCAATCCAGTGTTGGAACAAAATGGGGCCGCGGCATCCGTGCAGGATTCACCGGATCGCGGTCGCGGACTTTCCGGAAACCGGAGTCTACCCCCCCCCCATTCCGCCCGAGACAAAATTCGCTGCACCGCATCGATGGAACGGATGCGCATGTCGGTGCATTCGGCACGAAGCGGGGGCAATGGAGGATTGGCGCGGCTCCTTGCCTTTCCGGCCCTCGCCGTCGGAACGCGCCATGGCTCCGCCTTCCCGAATCGGCAACTGCCGGAGCCCGCGTGGGCAGCAGAATCGCGGTGCGCGACGCAGTATACGACGAAACGCGGAGAACGGTAGGACCAAAATTTATCGAAACGACATAAAAGATCGGGCAATCACACGAACATTTTACGCACTTTGCCCCCCATTGCGGCTAGGAAGAAACGTGTGAGGCAGAGTGCCGCGGGCTGGCGGCCGGTTCTCCAGTTTCCGGTTGACGTCCCGCGCGGGCAGGGCTTGCCGGGCGTTGGCGGCGTCGTCGTGTCTTGTGGCCAGGGCTGCGCGGCGCCGCCACTTGGCTTGCAGTTGAGCGAGGTTCATGTGCCTGGAGACATCTTCGACACCGAACTGCGATCCCGGGCGAATCCAGGCCCGACATCGTCCTCGGCCGCTGCCGGCGCGCATCGCGACGGTCGGCAATCGCCGAACCGTCCTCGCACCCACATCCGGTCGCGGGGACTCCATGCACGGGGATTGCCTCGAAAATCGGCGGAGTTTTGCCCACATGCTTGACCGAATCCATGCATGCCTGATCGTGGAAAAAGTCACGATTCCGGTACAGTCCGGCATGATCCTCGAGCGAATGCGTGGGACACGGGACGGCCTTGGCATCCGGGAGGGCAGCCATTGCGGTCGCACGACGAATCGAGCATGGTGTCACGAATTGAATTGGCACATTGGGTGCATAGGGCATCCATGCAAATGATACTCGGATCACCAGGTCAGACAATTGAGAAAGGGGATTCCATGTTCTTTCAAGCTGGTCGAGATTACATCACCCGGCTCCCACACCGAATGAATTTCAAGAACTTGCGCTCGATTGGCAGACTGTCCACCCAGGCGGCATTCATTGTTCTCGGCACGTTGATGGTCGGCATGTCGGCGCATGCCCAAGGAATTCCGGGCGGGGATGTTTCCGCGACCGCGAACTTCACGCTGAACCATGGCCTGATCTTTCGTGCCACCGAGCGCGACGACACCCTGGCTTCTGCCAATTCCGACGACGGCAACATGAACTATGGCCGGGGCCTGGTCAGCAACACGTCCAGCCTCACGGCGGAATTCGAGCTCACGGGAGACAACCTGGGCTTGTTCGTCCGCATGATCGGCTTCGTGGACTTCGAGACGCTGAACGGAGTGCGGGAAAAGACTCCGCTGTCGGACGCGGCCAAGGACGTTGCCGGCCGGGACTTCCGGATACTAGACCTCTATGCATCCGGCGCATTCGACCCTGGCGGCGTTCCCCTCGACTTGCGGGTCGGCAACCAGGTCCTGAACTGGGGAGAGAGCACGTTCATCCCGAACGGAATCAACGTGATCAACCCAATCGACGTGAACCGGCTCCGCACGCCGGGATCGGAGTTGCGCGATGCACTGGTTCCCGTGCCCATGGTGTATGCAGCGGTCGAGCCGGTTCCCAATCTCTCGGTGGAGGGCTTCTACCAGTTCGGCTGGGAGAAGACGGAGATCGATCCGGTCGGCACGTATTTCTCGTCGAATGACTACGTCGGCGCGGGTGGGCGGCACGCCCTTCTAGTGGACCCGCGGTACGCGGAACTTTCGAATAATGTTGGGGCCGTACCGGGGCTGGAGGAGGCCATAAACGCGGATCTCGCCAGTCTGGGATTGCAGTACAGCGCAGATGACCCCTTCCCCGAAATCGTTCGCACCAATGATCGGGAACCCCCGGATGACGGCCAGTACGGCGTGGCGCTGCGCTACCTGTCCCCGGAATTTAACGATACCGAGTTCGGCTTCTTCTTTGTCAACGCGCACAGCCGTTTGCCGCTGGTGACCGGCCAGGTGCCGAATATGGGAGAACTTCTCCAAAGTTTGGGCGTCGCTCAGCGTGTCCAAGGGGCTTTGCTTGGGGCAGGTCTTCCCACCAATACGACGGGACATCTAGCAACCCTGCGAGCCAGCCAGGAAATTGCCAAATCGCTTCCGCCGAATGTGGATCCAACATCACCGCAAGGCCAAGAGTTCATAAGGCAAGTACTTGAATCACAGCGAGGTGAAGAAATCGTTGCGGAAGTACTTCAGTCTCAGCAGTTCCAAGACGGCACGGCTCCGCTAATCGGAGGCCTTGCCGGCTTCCACGCCGTCGACAGCTACGCCAAGGCAGCCAGCTACTTCGTGGAGTACCCGGAAGATCTCAAGACCGTAGGCGTGAGCTTCAACACCGTGCTCGGCTCCAGCGGCTGGGCTCTCCAAGGCGAATACTCCTTCCATCCGGACCTGCCTCTGCAAAGGGAGGAAAACTCCCTGTTTGCGGAGGCGCTGGCACCGATCACATGTCGGCTCACAAGAACCACATGCAGTGGGGACGGCGTCATCGGCAATGTACTGAACGGCCACGAGAAGCGGGACGTGAGCCAGGCGCAGGTCACGGCGACCCAGGTATTCGGATCGGTACTTGGCTCGGACTCCACCGGTTTCATCGCCGAGGCTGCGACCATGATGGTCCACGACATGCCGGACACCCCACTCGACACAGCCGGTACGCGCGGCGACATTGCAGACGCGACGTCCTGGGGTTACCGGGGCGCGGTCTGGCTCGACTACCACAACGCCATTGGCGCGGCCAGGCTCACCCCCTATCTCCAGTTCCAGCATGACGTCTCCGGGTCAAGCCCGGCCCCGTTTGGCCCGTTCGTAGGCGGACGCAAAGTCCTGACACTTGGGGTCGGGGCGAACTACCTGGAACGCATGAGCGCGAATCTCTCTTACACGATGCATTCCGGACATCACAACGCATTGGAGGACAGGGACTTTGTATCGCTTTCGTTCAACTACTCGTTCTAAGCTCGCAGGGGAGGGAGACATGAAAAAATCCGTGTTGAGGGCAGGTGCCACGCTGGCACTTTCACTCGCGTGGGCGCTGCCGGCGGCGGCGGAACTTCCCGCGAGCCAGATCGCGAGACTCGGAGCAGACCTGACACCGCTCGGTGGAGAACGCGCGGGCAACGCATCAGGCACGATACCTGCCTGGAACGGCGGCATCACCAGGCCACCGAGGGGTTACAGGCGTGGCGAGCACCATCGTGACCCGTTCGCAGGCGACCGGCCGCTCTTCGTCATTGACGGCTCGAACATCGATGCCCACCGAAGTCGCCTCTCGGCAGGCCACCAGCGGATGCTCGAACTCTACCCGAGCTTCAACATGAGGGTCTATCCAACCCGTCGAAGCGCCTCCGCACCACAGCGCATCTACGATGCGACGAGACGCGTGGCCGCAACTGCGCATCTCGAGGACAACGGCAACGGCGTTGGCGGGGCCGTGATCGGCATCCCCTTCCCCATTCCCTCGAACGGTCTTGAGGCTATCTGGAACCACCTCTTGCGCTATCGTGGCGAGACCGTCAGCTGCATGATGGGACAGGCGGCCGTCACCGCTGGCGGCGACTACACGATCGTCCAGTTCCAGGTCGAGGCCGAACTGCGCTATTCGCTTCCAAGGATGACCGAAGCGGCGCTCGACAACACGATGATGTACTTCAAGCAGAAGGTGCTCGCGCCGACGCGGCTTGCGGGCGACATCCTCCTGGTTCACGAAACCATGAACCAGGTGCGGGAACCACGCCGGGCATGGACCTACAATCCGGGCCAGCGGCGCGTCCGGCGTGCACCCAACGTTGCCTATGACAATCCCGGCACCACGACCGACGGCCTGCGCACCGCAGATCAGTTCGACATGTTCAATGGCGCGGTTGACCGCTACAACTGGCGGTTGGTCGGCAAGCGGGAGCTGTACGTGCCGTACAACTCGTATCAATTGCACAGCGACGAACTCTCCTTTTCGGACATCCTGACTCCCCGGCACGTCAATCCTGATCACCTTCGTTATGAACTGCATCGTGTTTGGGTGGTCGAGGCAACACTCGCCAGCGGTGCCCGACACATCTACAAGCGGCGCACCTTCTACATTGACGAAGATTCCTGGCAGATTCTGGTGGCGGACATGTACGACACGCGTGACCGCCTGTGGCGGGTCTCGGAAGGACACGTGATCAATTACTACGAGAACCCGCTGATCTGGCCCACGCTCGAGTTGCACTACGATCTGCAAGCAAGGCGATATCTCGCCCTGGGCCTCGATAACGAATTCCCGATGTGCACCATGGATGCCAGGATCAGGTCGAGGGACTTCACCGTGTCGGCGCTGAGGCGCGAAGGCCGCAGGTAGATACAGCACGGCATCAGAAAGTGTCGTATTGACCCGCTGTCGATTCGTCGCGTGTCTCGTCACCGCATTGCTTGCGCTCTGCGGTTCGGGAGCGGCAGAGAGTGCGGATGAGTCATCCGTAACCGCTCCGCATGCGGCGCGGGCCCTGCTACTTGACGGTGCGCGTGCAGGTGACAGGCTGATCGTCGTAGGAAGCCGCGGCCACATTCTTGTCTCCGACGACGAAGCCAGGAGCTGGAGACTGGCCTCGTCGCCGACAAGGGCAATGCTGACGGCGGTCTACATGCACGACGCGAGGCTCGGCTGGGCTGTCGGGCACGACGCGATCATCCTTCGCACGGTCGATGGAGGCGAGACCTGGCAGAGTGTTCACCATGCACCCGAGGAAGAACGTCCGCTTTTTGATGTCCTGTTCGTCGACGCGAACAAGGGGCTGGCCATCGGCGCCTACGGCTACCTGCTCTCGACCGAGGACGGGGGAGAGAGCTGGGCTTCCGGCTCGGTCAGCGAAGACGACGACTATCACATGAACGCGGTCACGTCGGCGGCAGGCGTTCTCTATGTCGGTGCGGAGGCCGGCGTCGCCCGCCGGTCGGACGACGGCGGGGCAAGCTGGACGACGCTCGAACCGCCCTACTTCGGATCCTGGTTTGGCGCGACCGCACTCGATGCCGACACGGTGATCCTTGTTGGCCTCCGGGGTCACATGTTCAGGTCCGACGACGGTGGATCGAACTGGACGCACATTCCGACCGGCACCACGGCCACGCTGACGAGCATTCAGCCGACGGGGTCGGGGAGTGTCATCGTCACCGGTTTGGACGGCGTGCTGCTGGAGAGCCGCGACGGAGGCAGAACCGTTTCGCTTCAGAGCCTGCCTGACCGGGCCGGAATTTCAGGCGCACTGCCGCTTTCTGACGGAGGGCTGCTGCTGATCGGTGAATTCGGGGTCCAGCGCTTGCCGGCCGATGGATAGTTCGGTCATGATTGCAGTCAGGACATCCATCGGTCTCCTCCCCGCCAGCGCCGACGCACGGAGCGGAGTCCAGGCATGATGACGGGGTGGCTTGAACGGGCACTGTTTGCACGAAGGCGCGTGACGCTCGCCGTATTCGCGGCGCTGTCAATCGCCATGGCATTGTCTGCGTTCCAGTTGCGCATCGATGCAGGCTTCACCAAGCTGGCGCCTCTTCAGCATCCCTATATGAAGACGTTCCTCGATCACCGGGAGGAGTTCGGAGGCGCGGACCGCATCGTGCTTGCACTCATTGCGCGTGACGGCGAGATGTTCACGCCCGAGTACCTGGATGCGCTGCGCAACGCGACGGATGCCGTGTTCTTCCTTCCCGGCGTCGATCGGACGCAGGTATTCTCGATCCTGACGCCGAACGTGAGGTTCGTGGAGGTTGTCGAAGACGGAATCGCCGGTGGCAACGTCCTGCCCTACGACTTCGTTCCAGACGAGGCAGGATTCCAGCGCCTGCGCGAGAACATCGTCAAGGCGGGCCTGGTCGGACGTCTGGTCGCCAACGACCTCAGCGGCGCCATCGTCGCCGCTAGACTGCAGGAGTTCCATCCCGACACAGGCGAGCGACTTGACTACGTGGAAGTCGCGCACGAGCTCGAGCGGATTCGGGAACAGACGCTGGAAGCTGCCGAAGGCATGCTCGACGTGCACATCATCGGCTTCGCCAAGGCGGTAGGAGACATCGCGGACGGTGCAGGGACGGTCGCCGCTTTCTTTGCGGTCGCGTTCCTGGTCGCGGCCCTGCTGGTCCTTGCATACACGAGATCGGTCAGTGCGACCGTCGCGCTTCTCGGCTGCTCTCTGCTCGCCGTGGTTTGGCAGCTTGGCCTGCTCAGCCTGCTCGGATACGGGATCGATCCAATGTCGATCCTTGTGCCCTTCCTGATATTCGCCATCGGCGTAAGCCACGGCGTCCAGGTGGTCGGCGCGACCCACGAAGCATCGACCACCGGCGTTGCGGCGCTCGACGCCGCGAAGGCTGGATTTCGACGCCTTCTGCGTCCTGGAACCGCAGCGCTCGCTTCCGACGCGGCGGGATTCGGGACAATCGCGCTCATCCAGGTGCAGGCAATCCAGGAAGTGGCAGTCGCGGCGGGGCTCGGAGTAGCGACCATCGTGCTGACCAATCTCGGGCTGCTGCCCATCCTCCTGTCCTTTGCCAGGAAGCCTCCCCGTCCTCCGAGAGCGCTGCCACGGGCGATGCGCTCGGTCCTTGCGCGAGCTGCTCACCGAAAGCCCGCAGCAGCCATCATCTGCGTCTGGGCAGGCCTCGTTCTGCTCGGCGCCACCTATGCGGTCGAAGTGCGGATCGGAGACGAACAGCGGGGCGTGCCCGAGCTCAGGCCAGATTCAGTCTACAACAGAGATGCGGACGTGATCGGCGAGCGGTTCGACATCGGCGTGGACGTGCTCACGGTCATTGCCGAGACATCGACCGAGGGCTGCATCGAATTCGAGACCATGCGGACGCTAGACGACTTCGAATGGACCATGAGCAACGTCGAGGGCGTTGTTTCGGTTGCCGGGCTCGCAGGTGCCGCACGACGGCTGAACTCGGCCTGGAACGAAGGCAATCTCAAGTGGCAGACCTTGCCTCGCAACCGCTACAGCCTGGTTCAGTCGGTTTCCCCAGTCCCGACCTCCAGCGGCCTCCTCAATTCCGACTGCAGCGTCATGCCAGTGCACATATATACCGAGGACCACAGGGCAGAAACGATCCAGCGGGTCGTGAACGCCGTCAAGTCCTTCGATGCCGCAAACGCGGGCGGCCCGATCTCCTTCAAGCTGGCCGCCAGCAATGTCGGCGTTATGGCCGCCACCAACGAGGAGGTGGATGCAGCGCAGTTCCCGATAGTCGGGTATGTCTATGCTGCCGTCATCCTTCTGGTTCTGCTTGCTTTCCGCTCGATTCGTTCCGTCCTTTGCATCGTCCTGCCGCTCGCCGCAGTCTCGGTGCTAGCCTATGCGCTGATGGCCCTGATCGGGATCGGGCTCAAGGTGTCCACCCTGCCCGTGGTGGCGCTTGGCGTAGGGGTCGGCGTCGACTATGGAATCTACATCTTCGGGCGGATACGAAACCACCTGCGCGAAGGGATCCCGTTCGCGGAGGCCTACGAGCGTGCACTGCGGACGGCCGGCGCTGGAGTCATGCTGACCGGCCTCACCCTCGCTGCTGGTGTTGCAACATGGGTTGCGGCACCGCTCCAGTTCCAGGCTGACATGGGCACGGTGCTGATGTTCATGTTCCTCGTGAACATGGCGGGCGCGGTCATGCTTCTGCCCGCACTCGGCGCATGGCTCTACGGGCGGAGCGGTGAGCCGGTCGGGGCAATGGGCGTTGCCTGAAGGCTAGGCCAAACTCCAAACTCCAGCGGATCCTGACAATCCCGCATCCTGTAGACGCCTCCGGGGATTGACGATGCGACAGCGACAGACCAGGCAATCAATATGGGCGGCAACCATCGCCTGGTCGCCGAGCACGTCATTCCACTGCAGAAAAGGCGCTTGTCAACAAGACTCGAAGAGCAGGTCGAGGTAGCAATCCTGTCCCCGCCCTTTCAGAGGCGATGAGTATCGCTCGTTGCTTGATCAGGCTGCCCTTGCCCGGGATGCGCGCTGATCCATGCGACCAGCGAGGAGACCCCTTACGGAGATGTCTTCGTCCAGTTCCTGCCAGTGCAGGCCTTCGCCGCGCCCAACCAGTTCCCAATTGAGGCGCTGGTCAGATGTGCCGTGTACCAGGCGCGGGAACCATGCCAAGGGGACAGTCAGTTCCCGACCGTCATCCAGAATGACACGAAATGAGTCCGACGAAAAAGCGACATCAACGGCTAGGGGCTCTGTTTCAAGTGTCAAAGTGTGCATGCCATGCCTCCAAGAATTCTTTTCGATGCCCATCCACAACGCTACGGAGATCGGCGATTTCGCCACTGCGCAGGCGTTTGCTCGAGGCCAGTTCCACAGGGTCCAACCAGAATTTTGCCACCCTTTCCCCAGCCGTTACATGGACATGCGGCGATTCTCTGGGATCACCTTCGTTGCTGTAGAAAAAAAACCGATACGGGCCTTCTCTCAACAGGGTCGGCAAAGGGTTCACCCCATGCAAGAAATTCTCGTCCGTCCGCCGCCCTTTTCCGGTGTCTGACGGACGATGTCAAGATCGTGGAGGCCGTCTTCCGCAGCCCTCGCCGTTCGGTTTGCCCAGTTGTTCACCAGTCCTGTTCTGGGCGAAATGACCCTGATGGCGAACAGCATGATCCTAATCTATCGAGTGCACGTCGCCCGCGCTGTCACCGCAGGTGTTGCAACATGGATTGCGGCACTGCTCCAGTTCCAAGCTGACATGGGCACGGTGCTGATGTTCATGTTCCTCGTGAACATGGCGGGCGCGGTCATGCTTCTGCCCGCACTCGGCGCATGGCTTTACGGGCGGAGCGGTGAGCCGGCCGGGGTACTGGACGCCGCCTAGAATCTTCACGATCGTTCTCTGAGCCGGTCTTTCCTCAAATCTCCGCAGCCCCAATTCTCGGAATCGTTGTATCGCGCAGGCGGTTGCGAACGGATACATCTGGCAGCTGTCCGGCAAGTGACCGCCCGTCAAGTTCGCAACGCTTTCCGAGGACATCCAGCAGCAGAGAATACATCCTATCCGGGTACCAGGATCGCTCCCAAAGACGGGATTCCGCTCTTCGCCGACCCGCCTATCGGCACTCGACTCCGCTGCGGAGAAGTGCCAGGCCGGTTGTGCGCATCGGAGCAAATTGGGTGCGGATTTGGAGATTGACGCCGCAAGTTTGCGGAATTACTCTCTCCATCAGATCTTGATGTCCTACAGGACACGTGACGAAGAGGTGTGCCATGAGAAGTGGAGACGAAATGCTGAAGCAGATTGTCGACAAGTCCGCAGTAGATTCGGACTTCAGGCAGCAGCTTCTTTCAGACCCCAAGTCCACCATCAGTGGTGAATTGGGCATTACGATTCCGGACTCGATGACTATTGAGGTTCATGAGAGCGACATGCAAACAGTGCATCTTGCCCTGCCTCCAGATCCGAACATCACCGAAGAGCAGCTCGAAGCCATTTCCGCTGGACTTTGCTGCTGCTGGTAAAGTCGGAGATTTTTGACCAGCCACCAACGTTCGGAGCGGTTCGCGTCTGAACGGGTGCTTGACGTGAACTCACTGCACCCCGTGACCAAGGGCGAGGCCCTTGTGCATTGTGCGAATTGCCGCGACAATTGAATCGGCGATCGGAAACGTCAATGTCCGAAAACAAGACGAAACCCAATGATGCGAACGTCATGGCGTTCCTGAACGCCGTCGCGCCAGAGAGGCGCAGAGTCGACGCTTTGCGGCTCAACGAGATTTTCCGGGAGGTCACGGGCTTTGAGCCTGTCATGTGGGGAACCAGCATTGTCGGCTACGGTTCCTATCACTACGTCTACAAGTCAGGCCGCGAGGGTGACTTCCTGGCGACGGGATTCAGTCCGCGCAAGACCAGCCTCACGGTCTACATCATGCCCGGCTACGCAGAATTCGGAGACATTCTGAAACGGCTGGGCAAGCACAGAACGGGACGGTCGTGCCTGTACATCAACAGGCTCGACGCTGTAGATGAGGACGTATTGCGTGAACTGATCGCAGCGGGCCTGCGCGACCTTGGCTCCCGCTGGGCGGTTCTGCCACGCTAAGGCAGGCACCGGTTTCCGAAGCGGTCGCTTCCAAGTTGTGACAGCCGGAACGATCCAGGTTGCGTGTACACCTCGCGGAATCTCATTCAGCCGCTTGCTCCCGTCCTTCTCAAGCCGCACCCTGCAGGTTATTCTGCCGGCCGATTGTTCCCGGGCCAACACGGCAGACGGCGATGAAGCTCCGCCCGTCCCCCGGAAGCCATGTGGGTCGTCATTGAGAAGACAACTGCAACCTGCTCGGCTGCCAGAAAATCCGGTTCGAACCACGACAGGAACCATCAACACCATGCGGTCGGGATGCTACGTGGCAACCGCTGCTGAGAGGACCAGGAACACGTAGGCCTTCGCCTCCTTGAACTGGTCGTCGGAGATGACAAGCTTGATGTGGTGGATCCCGCGCAACAGTATGAACTGTCCTGACTTCCCGAAAAGCGTCTTTGGTTTCGATACCCAGTCGGCAAGCGCCGCGAGCTTGCCCGACATGACAATGTCCTCCTGGCCCAGAGCGTTCAGGAAAGGGTCCCAGTCGGTCAGGCCATCAAGCCAATAGCGTGAATCCTTCGTGTACCTTTGCTTGACGATGAGCGTGAGACCCAATGTCGGACCGACGCCGTGTTCCGATACGTCGACATTCACTCCGGTCCTGACGATGTTCACGCGTTCGCTGAAGCGAGCAATCACGGATTCGACTGACTGGAACCGGCCCGGCCAGCCCAAGTTGCCAAGATAGGACCCGAGATCCCGCCGCGACTTGAATCCCATGACAGCCAAGCGGATTGACCGTGAGCGCGAAGGAAAGATGCCGAAGGAATCCATGCGCGTGTCTTCCGGCTGGGCCAGGTAAACACCTTCCACATGCTTCCTCTCTGCGTTCTTCAACTTCCAGCCGACGCAGGACACAAGCGCATCAACCACGGCAACGACATCATTGACCTGTCCGCAGGCACCCAGGATCGGACGCTCGCCCGGTCGCAGGAACATTCCCGGCATCAAGCGTTCACTCTCCTTGGCCGACCCGATGTCATATTCCAGCATCAGCTTGCGACCGGCAATTTCGCGCAGGGACGAGTCTTCTTCATCCATCTGTCCGAACAACTTCGTGATGGCCCGTGCAACCCCATCGCTCCTGTTGCGTCGTCTGCGCTGCTCGAAGAACGCCGCCGCCGCGGTCCCACTTGCCAAGGAAACACCGAAATCCGCCTCTGGACGGCGCGACTGCAGCGGAAGCTCAAATCCGAACGGCAAGGCGCCCATGGTGATGGGAAGGTGCCCAGCGCACTTGAGTATGCGTTCCCATTCAGGATCTCCAATGAGAATTCGCGAAGTGCTGCTTCGAAAATGCCCGAGCAATTCACCCATGGTGCTGCCCTCTTGGGCAAGCCTGTCCTGTGTCAGCATGACCGCTTCGTCAATGTGCATCCGTTCTCCTCACGCGATTACCGGCGCTGGATTCAGGTCGGCTTCCGCAAGACGGTGCGTGCGCCGCCCCATGCTTACGGGCACATCGTACAGGCGGCCGGGCGCGAACCGTGCCCAGAAATGGCGCATGCCCGGAACGATGACGCGTGCGACGGGCATGCCGATGTCAGGCCGGGTCTGGTCCAGGACAAGAAACTCCATGCCCTTGGCCTCGACGAGCGCGCGGCACATATCCACATCGTCGCGCGCGTCGGCAGTCTCGGTCGCCGCATAGTCCGCAGCCTCGCGGTGCGGTTCGGTTGTCACCGGCGCCAGCCAGCCACATTCAGCAAGACGAGCGGTTTTCCACCACCAAACAGCCAACGGGTCGTCGATCACGGGCCGGCCATCAGCCTGGCCAGGCCGCGGCAGCCAGCTCAGGCACTGGTTCAGTTCGCATACCGCGCGCAGTGCGGCAACACGCGGGTCTGTGTGGGTGCCGGCACCGTAAATGATGTCCTCGCTCGTCGCGTTCGTTCTTCGCGACAGCGCGACGAATGTGGGAATCTTGATGTCCGAAGTGATATCGAGCAACCAAATTTCCCTGCCGCATCGGGCGTAATGGTCCGAGGCCGCGCCGAGATACTCGTCGTCGAAGCTGTCGAGGTCGACCGCCGGAACCTTCAGACGGTTGTACCACCAGATTGCAAAGGCGTCGCGCTCCGCCAGTTCATAGAAGCCCTGCAAGATTGCCTCTTCAAGGGTATTGCCCGCAGCGCATCCGTTTGAATCGGCGACCAGACCCATCGGACCCCGCTGCTCCGGCGCCATGCTGTAGAGCATTGATGTCGGAAGATAGCGATGCCGGCATTGCGAGAGCGACCAGACCGGCGTCCAGTCGATCTCTGCGTCGGGATCAAGACGCGGCGGGACGATGTTGTAGGGATGGCCCTCGGCGTTGATGCTCCTGGCGTCATCAAGCTGCCTGTCGCTGAACAGCTGCACATCGTTTGGGTGAATTGCCTCATCGCCCGCGAGGAATTCGGTGAGACGGCCACGGACGCGGATCTCGTCTCCTTGACAGATGCCAGAGTAGCGCTCGATCGCCTCGCAGAGGGCGCTTACCCTGGATTGCTCATGCGTGCTTCCCTTGCCAGCGCTCTTGCTGCGCAGACTGCGCCGGAGCGAGCTCAAGGTTCGGCTTCTCATGCCGGGATTGCTTCCGGCCCAGTCGACATGCAGCCACGAATCGGACTCGTCGGAAACGCGTGACAGCCAGCTCACGACACCGCTCACCGGACTCACCAGATGGCTGTACTTCGCGAACGTAACGCCCGGGGCCACGCTGCGGGCGCCGCCGCTGCCGCGATGAGCCTTGGGACTCGCCTGCAGTTGCAAGGGAGGCGGCGTTCGGTCCGGACGATACAGTTCTTCGTCGCCGCAGGCGAGGCATTGCGGGCGGCGCATGACCCGATGCTTCGCACTTGCAAACGTGCCGACATTCATCGTGATTGCGTGTTCGTGAAGTGGCGCAAACTCTTCGAGCACCAGCCACTTGACGATCTCCGCAGCGATCAGCCCATACAGCGCCTCCAGTACGGCCGGTTGCGCAACGAACGGCTTGAATGCCGCTTCGTCACCAGCAACGTTGCGCAGGAAACCGTGAACTTCCTGGTGGCTTCGCAGACGGCAAGCCAAGCAATCCCAACAGGGTCCATGCCCGTCGGCGCGAAAGATGGGGCCAAACAGTGCCTCCATGCCGCGAGGTCTCACCATAATCCACGGCGTGCCCGCCTCAAGTTGGCGCCGGTTCACCTCTCCATGGCTCGATGCAAGGAAGTCGTCGCACACAACGGCCGTGAGCACAGGGGCGCGGGCGGTCACGCTAGCGCCCTGCCCTTTCAAGTGCCGGGTCAGTCGTCCGTCGTCACCTTCAATCGCGATACGCACTTCTGACAGCCGGCGTTCGGCCCAACGCGGCGAAGCGCCAAGCGATGACCAGTAGGCAGCCCGGGATCTTTCCATGCCATGTTCGGCAGACACGACATAGCCTTTGTCGGCAAGCGATCCTATGGCCGCAAGAACATCATTGGCGGTCCCCGAGTTTTCAAGGCGCCCAACAATCTCGTCTCGACTGTGGCGACCGTCGAGCAGCGGCAGAAGGCCGCAAATCAATGCGCCATGCAGCAGCGTATTGAAATGCTCCGAAACAAGCAGCGCCTGCGCATCACCGATGATGCGCGACTGCAGATGCGGAGCCAGCGCAGGGAGCTTGACCGAGCCCTGGTCCTCCGGCGTGATTCGCGTCAGTATCCCCTTCCGGGGAATTGTGGAATCCTGCGACGACATTTCGGGCATCCGTGCCGGTTGGACCGGTAAGTTCAGGTGCGTGACAACAAGCTGTCGATCTCTTTGGCAGAAACTTGCGCGGCTTCGGCAACAGCAGAGTTCAGAGCAGCGAAATCCTCCTGACCGCATGCGCGCGCAACGAGGGATCTAACGTTCTTCCCCGCCTCGGTCACGTCAAAGCCTTCCTCTCCGACGAGACGCATGACGCCAAGGAGGGTCCGCCACATGCCCGCGGCCTGTTCCAGGCCCTCGGCGCCGACGGCTCCAAACACCGCGGCAGCTGTGGGTGCGGGATCGTCGTCGAGGTCAAGTTCGGGCTCCGTCAACTGAAGCATTCGTGCAGCCCTCTCCACGTCTTCCAGGCCCCCGCGTGCATTGGCGAATGTCGACACGTCGGCTTCGGCAGGAACCCTTCGTCGCTCGCGAAGTTTCGAGATCAGCGCTTCGTCCTCGCCATACCCAGCCAGTATCGCACGCCGAGCTTCGCTGAACCGACGGCCTATCTGAAGATCGCCGCACTCGAAGAAGCAACGTGCCCGAGTCAGGGCCGGGACCTCTCCGGGCTCAGGACTCCCGAACTGCCTTTCCAGTGCCGACCGAGGCAGTGCAAGAACGGCCCTGGATCTGCGTGGCACCGGGGAGAACAACAGGCTGCCCTGCGCCAGATCGGCGAGGGCCGCCCGGAATTGCCGGCAGAGGCGCTCAAGGTCGTCAGTGCGTTCGCCATCATGGACAAGCAGCAAGTTGAGCGCAACGCCGGGGTGAGCTTCCCTGCTTGCCAGATCGCCCAGGAATATCGCCGCGACCCCGCCTTTGCTGAACGGTCCGCACCAATCGACAAAATCCTCGACCACTGCGGACAGCACGGTAGAGACAGACGCCTCGGCAAGGTTGGAAAGCGCAATCCCGGCCTCCGCCGGCGACAGGTTCCCGCGCACGACGTGCATTCCAATCTGGAACGCCTTGTCGTTCGACCAGTTCCGCACGATTTCGGCACTTTCCCTTGCATCGGCCGTTGGCAGTTCCGCAATCAGGCCCTTCATTTCCTGAATGTCCAATTCATGCGTCCAGTAGACCCGCGTCAGGCCACGCCGCGCCACCAATTCGAACTCCGCGTCCGGCCCGAATCCCTTGGGCAGGTCGAGATCCGTAAATTCCCGGTCTTGCAGGTTGTCGAGAAGTTCCGCGTTGCGCTCGATGCACTTGGCGAGTCGCGGTGCAGCGCCGAAGATCTCGACGATCGCGTCAAAGGCGTCCGGACGTGCCGCCGCAACTGGACTGTCATAGGCGCTCCAGTCATCGATATCCGGATAGAAGTGATTGCGCCACTGATCGACCAAAGGGTCCATCTTCTCGAACCAGCGTTTCGGCCGCAGCACGATGTTCATCATGTCGGCATACGTCCCGGGCAATTCCGGCGATTCATCGCGATCATGGGTCTGAAGCAACGGGTAATGCCGGGATGCAGTTGCATGATGATCCGCGTGTCGCTGCATGTTGAAGAACATCCAGTTGCTGAACTTCCAGTCGGCGCTCCAGGAATGGCGCGGCATGATCTTTTCCCATCGCCCGTTCGGCAGACGGACACGACGCAGGCCGTAGTGCTGAAAGTAGTTGCTGATCTTCATCGAAAAGACGCAGCTCAACCCGAGGAACGCAAAGACAAGGACGGCCCAGATTCCGCCCAGCCAGAACACCAGGCCATACCAAAACGCGACACCAAGGCCGTAGCGCCAGAAAGGGTTGCTATGGTGCCACGCGGGAAGCCGGCGTCGCGCCAGCCGCTCCTTGACCACCTTCCAGGAGTTGGTGAGGTTGCAAAGGACCTCCTTGGGAAAGTACCGCCAGAAACTCTCGCCTTTTGGAGCGGACCCCGCGTCGTAAGGTGTGCCTACAAGCGCATGATGGATGTAGACGTGCTCCGTGGCGTATTGAGGATAGGATGCCGATGCGAGCAGGAATTCACCGATCCGGCGTTCCCAAGTTGTGCGCCGGTGAATCAGTTCGTGGCCAACGACAAATACGGCCTGGCCTTCCATCGTCAGGATGATCACCAGCAACGCCGCCTCCCAAACAGCAAACTGGTTGACTGCAAGAATCTGCCACATGCCGAAGATGAGCGTCGGTGGCCAAAGGAACGCCCAGGCCCAGACCGGCAGGTTATGCCAGATCAGCCGACGCTCAGGTGTCTGCATCGGGTCCATGTTGCGACCATCCACGCCCAGCGCACGATCAAGCGGACCCGCCACGCTCATGAAGAGGAGCGGAGGCAACAGCCACCATCCCCCGTAGATTGCGGCGAGCACGATCAACGGAAATATGGCCAACGGGAGATAGTGGGGAATTGCGTTGAGAATGGACGGCTCGATGCGCGGCCCCATGCCAGCGTTCTTCGAACCCGAGTCACCGCCTACGAGTGCATCCTGCGGCATGGTCGATCCCCTAGCAGACAGTTATGTCACAACTTGCGGGAATTTCTTACCATCCGACGCTCCGGCCTGCAAATCGCTCAAGGCTGCATGGTCTCGACGAGATGCTCCAATGCCTCGATGCAAAACGCTGCCGTCACGGACTCGGCGCCATGCCCAATTTGCCCAAATACGCCCCATTTCAACGTCTGGTCACCGAATGCGAGAAGCTCGGGCCAGCTGCCGTCTTCATGTTGCGAATCCATGAGTTCTTCAACCCGGCGCCCGGTGTCGATCCTGTCGAGGGCTCCGATCCTGTGAAGCGTCGATACGGCCTGCGCGGTCTGAAGGACGTTTCCAAAGTCTCCGTTCTCATCGCGCAGACCCAGTACTCGGTCCGCAAGGACGGGGCGCAACCGCTCCAATGCAGGTGGCGCGAGATTCATGGCACGGGCGATTGCATAGTAGATCGACACCATGTCGGGATACCACTTGGACGAACCCTCAAGGCGTCCTTCGAGAATCAAGGCCTCCAGCCAAAGCTGGGCATTCCGGGTCGCAGGATGTTCACCGAGATAGGCAATGACATTCGCGTTGACCACCGGGTCGGCCTCGATGCGGAATCTTGACACGACATCAGGTTCTCCGTCCGCCAGAACCCAAGTCATGAAGCGGCCTTCCTCGTCTTGGTTCGCCAAAATTTGTGGAGTGTTCCGTCCCAAGGCAATCCAGGGGTGGGATCCAATGACGAGTGAGCAAAGCGAAGTACTGTCGAGATCCTGTGGAAGATGTTGGTAATATCGCCAGAGTCCCGGAAATTCGATCGTGTCGGCAAGATATGTCCGGGTGGCGGCACATATGTCTTGTGCCAGCGCTTCGCTGGAGCTTTCCAGAGCCAGCACGCAGAGAGCGGAGACAAACGGAGGTCTCTCGAAATGTCTCGGAATGCCAGGGTCGCCCACATTGAACCTGATGCAGCGCCACGCACCGTTGTCGTCGATGGCACTTTCCAGGAATGTCAAACCCTTGCGGATGCTCTCCCTGCCAGCTCTTGCAAGAGAGCCGGCACGTGGACGCCCCTTGCGACCAGGCTTTCCTCCAGGTTCTGCTGGACGAGCGGGTGGTGCCGGATCGTGCATCGTCTTGCGCAGAAACTCGAGCGACGTCGCACCATGCTTCGCCGCCTCTTTCTCGGCCTTGGTGAGCTTGCTGCGCGGCGGAAGCACCAGATGCGTCCTTGCGTAGGATTCATCGTGCACGTGAATCTCATGGTCCTTCGCCAGCGTGACACCGAGTTCCGCTTCAATTGTTTCCCTGGGCTTCGCGAGCAGGCGATTGCGAAAGTCGCAATCGTCCTCCGCCTTGGCCGCAAGGAATTCCGTCACGTCGATAGATTGCTTCATCAAGATTCTCCGTCTTCGTGAATCCGGGCAACGAGAGGACGTCCGGCAAACGCCTATCCCGGCAAGCAGGTCAGGTCCACATTTCACGGCGGAGCGAGGGGCCATCGTGCCCGGTTCCTTTCGCGCGCTGCACCCTTTGCGAAGGTCGCGAGTTCAGCAACATGGCATCGGGAAGTTGTCGGCATGATCTGATCAGGCGATTTGCCGCCTGACCAGTTCCCTGAACGCCCCATCGACCTCCATGAGTTCGTTGAACGAGCCTTTTTGCACAACCTTTCCGGCCTGCAGGACGTGAATGCAGTCAGCCTGTTCAAGGGTGGACAACCGGTGGGCGATGACCAGCCGCGTTGAAGTCAGCGCCGCAAGGTTGTGCATCACGTTGGCCTGGTTTTCGTTGTCCAGCCAGTTGGTTGCCTCGTCAAGCAGCAATATTCTCGGGCTTCCGATCACAGAGCGGGAGATCATGACTCGCTGTCGCTCGCCGCCGGACAGGACGGAGCCGCTGGTGCCGACCATGGTCATCAAGCCCATCGGCATGCCCCTGATTTCGTCCTCCACTTCCGCGGTGCGGATCGCCTTCCATACGTCCTCGACTTCCACGCCTTCTCGATGGCTGACCAGATTGTCCCAAAGATCATTGGGGTGGAGGCCGACCGATTGCGGCACTACGCCAATCTTCCGACGTACCTGCTTCAGGTTGAGGTGCCTCAGGTCACGCCCGTCGTAATACACGGCGCCGGCGATTGGCTGATCGATTCCGAGCGCGAGACGGAACAGCGTGCTCTTTCCGGATCCTGACTCGCCGGCAATCGCCACAAATTCGCCCGGACGGGCATGAATGTAGACATCGTCGAGGATCAACGGGCCATCGGGATCGTAACGAAATGAAATTCGGTCGAACAAAATGTCGCCACCAAGGAACTCCACGGGCTCACCGTCAACGTCGGCCTTGGGAACCGCCGCAAGCAGTGGACGCATCTGTTCGAACGCAGGCAGCGCTGCGGCAATGGTACCGAATGACTCGCCGAGCCGGGCGATTGCCGACTGGAAGGTGATGAAAACGAGATAGACGACGAGGAACTCGCTCACCCCGACGCTCCCGTCGCCTGTCGCCACTGCAAACAGCATGACACCGCCGGCAAGAAAGGGGAGCGCGGCAGCAAACGCATGCGAATGCCCCTCGAGCGAGTTCACCTTGATTTCCGCACGTTTCTGCTCACGGTAATCCTGCGCCCAGATCGCGAACGCCGATCCTTCCGCAGCCTCCACACGCAATTTGGCAATGCCGCCCACGATCTGGAACAGCCGTCCAGCGACGTGTCGCGATGCACGGATCATCTCCCCGTATGGTGAGACCTGACACAGCCCGAGAGCCACGGTGTAAAGCAGCGACGCCAGCCCAAAGACGAGGGCAATCACGCCCAACGTGGCGTTGTAGTAAAAGATCAGGCCCATGACCGGAAGCAGGAAGACGACTGACAGCAGGCTGTCGGCGACGACTCCCTGGACGCCATCACGCAAGTTCTGGAATGTCATTCCCGAAGTCGCCAGATCGCCAGCCGACCGGCGGTGAAGGATGTTTGGCGGAAGACGCATGAAGCGGTCCCAAAGCGCGGCCTCAAGGCGCGTCAGCGAGCGTCCCTCAAGCCGCATCATCGCCGTGCTTTGAAGCAGATGCAGCAGGGCGCCAAGCAGACCGAACCCCGCGAGCGCAACGGCGAGAACATGGAGGGTTCCTGCGCTTCCACCCGCCGCGACCTGAGTCGCAACGAATCCGAGCGCCAGCGCCGGCAGCAACTTGATCAAACCTCCAGCAAGTCCGGCAATCACCAGCCGCACCAGGTCTGCGCCCGATCCATGCAGTGCGATTGACAGCATGTCTGCAAGTTTCACGGCTTCCGGCGGAAACGGACGATAGAACATCCAGGCCTCGTCCATCAGCGCCTTTGCACGGTCCGCTGTGACCTGAACACCACGCTTATTCTTCGGATCGATCTGCCGGTAATCTCCGAACCATCCCGGCAGCAATGCCACCGGTTCGCCGTCCTCGGCGCGAAATGCCAGCATGGCGTTGCTGTCGCCACGCCACCATTTGTCCTCCTGTCGCAACCGTACGCGGCGCGCGCGCACCCCTGATGCATCAAGGATGTCGACGAGGCCAACGGCAGAATCCGACGGGCCCCGACGCTTTGGCACCTTGAATTCAATCCCCTCGCGGCGACCGATGACTTGCAGGGCATCCGCGAGTGCCGTGTCCTCGACGTCGGAATCCCGGTCAACGGGCAGGTCATAGACATTGAACAGGCGTTGCCGTGCCGCAGTTTCGGCCGTACGTCGGCTCCTTGTCATTGCGCGTTCGAGATTTGCGTCATCGACCACCGCAAGCCTGCGGTTGAAGCGCTCCAGAAGGAAAGCGACCTTGTGGAATGTGGCGAGTTCCTGCAGCAGCGTTTCTTGGCGCGCCAGTTCCTCCGTGGACTTCCCCGAAAGCGTTGCCGCATCAATTATGGTGAACCAGCTTGTCCTGGTCAGCGGAATGAACAGTTCGTCCGTCCCGGCTGCTTCATCAATTTCCGCCCGATCGACTATGTCCATGTACAGGCCAGCACCGCACGGTGGCGCAGATACCCATACAACGCCGCGTCGCACTGACAGCGTACCAGTGGCGAGAGACTGGTTCTGTCCTGGCTCGGCAAGAGCGGTCGGCCTCGGGACGCGGCTTGCAAAGCGCGAAAGAGTGTCAGTGATGGCCGTCAGCCACGTATCGACCTGGGTCGCCAGCTCCGACGGATGAACCTCGGACAGCGAAGATGCCGGCAGTCGTCGCAAAAGCGTGCCCGGCGACCCCTTGGCAATCAGGCTAAGCGTGGTGTCCTTGCTGTCGCGCCCTTCATCAGGTGCGACACCAGGAAGCAACCAGCCTGACTCGCGACACAGAACGTGTTGCGGTGCGGCCGTCTCCACTCCGTCCTTGAACTCAACAAGGAACAGGTTGACCGCACCCTGCTCAATGAACCAGACGCTGTTCGAATCGTCGAGCTTCGCCGGAAGATTGCCGGCACAGGGCACGGTCACTCCCGAACGGGCGGCAAGTTCGGCAATCGATAAGTACTTTCGCCCGGTGTCCTGCATCAGCCCGACCTTGCAAGCTTGTGGTACGTGCCGTCCCGGTCCGCCATCAACTGTTCATGCGTGCCCCGCTGCACTTCGACGCCCCCTTGCAGAACTACAATTTCGTCGCAGTCGCGCACGGTGCTCAGCCGGTGTGCCACGATGAGGCACGTGACTCCGCGCCGACGCAAGGATTCATCGACGAATTCCTCCGTGGCTGCATCAAGCGCACTGGTAGCCTCGTCCAGAAGGAGCATCGTCGGGTTGCCCACCAACGCGCGGGCGATTTCCAGCCGCTGGCGCTGCCCGCCACTGAAATTCGCCCCCGCCTCTTCGACGAGCGTCGCGTATCCTCGCGGCCTGAGCAGGATCTCGTCATGAATCCGGGCATCCCGGGCAGCCGCGAAAATGGCCTCGTCCGGAACGGCCTCGTTCCACAGGGTGATGTTGTCGCGTACGGAAGCGGAAAAGAGCACGACCTCCTGATCCACCATCGAAATCGACTGCCGGAGCACTTCCTCGGGAATCTCCTCCCTGGGATGGCCATCGAACAGGATTTCGCCTGACCAAGGCTGATAGAGACCAGCCACAAGGCGCGTCAGTGTCGACTTGCCGGATCCGCTGGGACCGACCACGGCAACGCGCTGCCCCGGATGAACCGTGAGGTTGAAATCCTTGATCAGGGGTGGCCGGCCCCTGGCGAAGCCGAATGTAACGTTTCGCAGCTCAAGCCGCCCCGCAAGCTGGAGGCGGCCCTTGAAGGTTGGAATCGTTTCCGTGTCTGGAGTTCGGCGGGTGAAGGAAGGGGCCTCCTCGGTCTTTTGGACATCGTCGAGTCGCTGCAGATCGGCTTCGAGCACCTGACGCTTGTCGGCGAACTCCATAAAGCGCCCGAAGGGCGACAGGAACAACTCGGCCAAGATGTAGAATCCAACGAGCGTCCCCAGGGTCAGATCGCCTGCCAAGACCAGGCTCCCGCCGACACCCAGAATCGCCGCGCCGCGAAACCCCGCGATCAGAACCGGCAGCGCGGAATTGACGGCTCCCAGTTCGGCATCGTGCTGGCGTGCTTGCAGTTCACGCGCCTGCTGTCCGGTCCAGCGCGAAAAGAACCTGTCATCCGATCCTGTGAAGCGCAGGCTGTCGGCGTTGCTCAGCATCTGCATGCCGTAGCCAATCAACAGACCCTGCTCACGTCTCATCGCGTGGACCCGGACTGCTCGGAGTCCGTTCAGGACATGGGCCAGGACTCCGTGCAACAAGGCCAAAAGCACAACAATCAGCGCAAGGCGGAAATCAAGGACCATCATGGCTGCGAGCAACACGGCACTCATGGCCATCTCGACGATGCGCAACAGAAACTGGTCCGTCAGGTTCCTGGCGACCCGGTCGATTGAAGACACTCGATCGGTCAGATCCCCTGGCAACCTGTGGTCAAAGAACTCGATCGGCAGGCGAAGCAGCCGCGACAGGCCCCAATTGTACCCCGTTACCGAAATTCGGACTGCGAGCCGCTTGAGGAATCTGTGCTTGAGATAGGTCAGGATGTACACGAACACGCCGCCGCCAAGAATTGCTGCCACGATGCCGCGCCAAGAACCCTGGCTTTCGAGCACATCGTCCACAAAGACACTGAGCGATACGGGAATGACGAGCGTCAACAGAGCCAGCATGAAACCGCATGCAGCCACTCCTGCGACTGCGCTCCATTTGCCGGAGAGAATTGCGCCCAATTGCCTGAACAGGCCAGGCCACTCACCGCCGGGTTTGAAGTCGGAGCCGCGCTTGAATTGAAGTGCAATTCCGCTGTAGCCCCTTGCAAACTCTTCTGCGGACAGTCGGCGTCGTCCAGTGGATGGATCATTTAGGTGGAAGCTGTTGCCATCATGTCCCTCGAGCACGACGAAATGGCTGAATTGCCAAAACAGAATCAAGGGAAACTTCAGCTTCACAAGCTGATCCACGCGCACGCCCAGCCCGCTGCACTCAAGACCGTACTGCCTGGAGGCGCGCACAATGCTTGCCGCACTGCTGCCGTCCCGGCTCACCTCGCACTTCTCGCGCAACTCGGCAAGCGGGACCCATTTTCCGAAGTGAGCCAGTACGCTGCCAAGGCAGGCGGCGCCACATTCCGACGCGTGCATCTGCAACAGTACAGGCGTCCGCACCCTCTGGCTGTCGGAAGCGGCCATGCCCGTGGCTCCAATCAGGGTACGCAGCGGCACTTCTTGACTACCTCATGCGCAAGAGCGCGATCGGCGAATGCCTGCCGACTTCGATGACAATCTCGCCTTGCGTCCCTGCGTCGATTTCGACATTCAGGTCTTCGTCCAGCATGACCTTGACGAGATGCACAGAAACCGGGGCCAGCAACGCGAATTCCGCCAACTGCCCGGATAGGCTGGCTGTGGAGATTTCCCCAATCTCTCCCACAAACGTTGGGTCCTCGCCATTTGCGCCAGTCAACCTGACAACCGCCGGCAACCCAACGCTGACCTGAGATTCGACGCCCTTCTCGATCCAGGCAAGTGCATGTAGTGAAGGCGAATTTGTGGGCAGATCGTTGCCCGACTCGACCAGTATGGCATCTACCGTAACATTGCGTGCCACATCGCCAAAGAAGAACCATGCCGCGAGCAGCAAAGAGAATGCGCCGATCACCGCCACAAGCACGCGCTCGCGCGGTGTGGAAATTGTCAGCAGCCGGTCAAGTTGTTCACGTTCTTCCTTTGCTGCGGCAACGGAGTCTTGAAATGAGCCGAATGGATTATTGAACACGACCGTGCGTAGCCTCCTCGTTGAAATCGGGCACAATCCAATATTTCCCGCTTCCCGTCCGAATGCAACGCCGCGGTCCTTCCGGATCGGAACGTAGTCTGATCAGAGAACGGTCCCGGCAGCGGGGGTCGTCGAGCCCCAGCCACTTGATTTTGCGCCAGAAACGGCGGCAGTTCCTTCGGGTCGAAACGTAATCCGGTCGCTCGGATGGCGCAAGAGATAGTGCACCTCCCTCGGTGACTAGGGGCGCACATATTCATGGGGTTCGCGTGTGGGATGCGCCGGCCCAGTTCCTTGCGGATGGGACGGCCCGGTCCCACAACCGGGGCGGGGATCACTCAACTTGACGTCCATTGGCCCGTGAAGCCGACTCCCGGCTCGATTCTTGAGGGCTCTCTCTGCCTGGAAAAGGCTGTCCCGAACCGGCGTTGATCCCCTGGTGAAACCGCTCTCTTGGCGCGAGGGATTGAACCGCAGGCTCATGCCCGAATGGTGTGACGCCGTACGCTGTACACCCTACACCTGCCCAGGAGTGACTTCAGGTCGGTCATGCACTCTCGCTCCGAGGACGCGCATCGGGCCCGACAGATGCATCGGTTTGTCGCCCGCCAGGGCAAGCAGGCCTGTGCCCGAATGCCTCCATTGAACCAGGCGCCACGCGAATGACCGCGGGCGCGCGCGCCTGCTGATGCAGAGCCTCGCCCTGGAGGTTCGGAGAAACGTCAGTCGTCGTCGTCATCCGCTTCCGGGACGGCCACGAATTCCGGATAGGCCTCGATCCCGAGTTCCACGACATCCTGACCCAGCTGCTCCGCGCTTGGCGAAACACGCAGCCCGATGAACCGGTCGATCAGCATCCAGATCGCTGTCGAGACGCCAAAGACAAAGATGCCCGTCGCAACGATGCCGGTCAGCTGCACGAACAGGCTTCCGCCTGCGGCAATGCAAACGGCCAGCGTTCCCCAGATGCCGGCAAAGAGGTGAGCCGGGATCGCGCCCACGCCGTCATCGACGTGAACCGTCTCCAGCAGCCGGAGTCCGGCAACGGCAATGCCTGCGCCGACTCCGCCAATCAGGATCGCCCATTGGTGGTCGACGAGATCCGGGCCAGCGGTAATCGCCACGAGCCCGGCGATCGCTCCGTTCAGCGTTGCCATAAGGTCCATGCGCCCCAGAATTGGCTTGGACAGGGCCAGAGCCGCCACGACGCCCGCCGCGGCCGCGATGTTGGTGTTGGCGATTCTGTTGCTCAGCGCCACCGCGTCCGTTGCCGAATTCAGGGCCAGCTGGGAACCGCCGTTGAAACCGAACCAGCCCAGCCAGAGGATGAACACGCCCAGCGTGACGATGGGGACGCTTGAAGGCGGCATCTGCCGAACGGTGCCGTCCTTGTGGAAACGTCCGCGTCGCGCGCCGATCAGCATTGCGCCGGAAAGCGCGGCCCATCCCCCGGTCGCGTGCACGACCGTGGACCCCGCGAAGTCCTGGAAGCCCATTTCGGCCAGCCAGCCGCCGCCCCAGGTCCAGGCACCCACGATCGGGTAGATGATGGCGGTCAGTATCGCCACGAACAGGAAGAACGACCACAGCCGCACGCGCTCGGCAAGGGTGCCGGAGATGATTGACGCCGTTGTCGCGACAAAGACCATCTGGAAGAACCAGTCCGACATCGTGGCATGTCCGGAGGAATCCGCCAGCAATGTCTCGCGGGCTTGGTCGATTGCGTCCGGAGCGGCATTCAGGAGCGCGACCTCGCTGGCCGAGTTGCCGCGGAACAGCGAGAGGGACCCGAAGAAGCCGCCGTCAACGTCGACATACATGATGTTGTAGCCGATGACGTAGTAGGCCAACCCGGCAATCGAGTAGAGCCCGATGTTCTTCATGCAGATGACGGAGGCGTTCTTCGTGCGAACCGATCCGGCTTCCAGCATCGTGAAGCCGGCGCACATCCACATGACCAGTGCGCCCCAGAAAAGAAACGCAAACGTGTTGAGCACGAATCCGGTTTCAGCGCCGACCGGCGCCTGCGCCATGGCTGAGGCCGGCAGAAGACCCAGAATCGCTGCGAGTCCCAGAATTTCGAACAGCTTTTGAATGATGATCGTGTCCCTGTCTTTCGTGAACGCACTTTTGCATGTCACGACGGCGCCCAAGGAATCAATCCTGAACGAAGAACTGATCCGCCGCCAAGCGGGGACGGAGAGGGCTGATTCGATTCGCGGCCACAGCCGGGAACAGCCGCCCGTTGCTCATGCTCGCCCGTTGAGGGCGCAAGCCTCGCGAAGGTCGGACGCGGTGGTCCCGCGACCGAATTCAGATTCTTCCGCGTTCGAAGTCCGGCACGCTACCGGACGTTTCGGGAAACTCGCGAATGCACGCGCCTGCGAACAGCCCGCCGCCCTTGACGAGACCCGCTCTCACGTCGGTCACGGACCCTCCCAGGATGTCCGTCTGCAAGGTGTCTCCCACCATCCGGATCCGGTCCCTTGCGATCCCGTCGAGCTGCGAGAGCGCATCGGAATAGGTGTCCTGGTACGGCTTTCCAAAGAACTGCGGCATCAGGCCCAGTCGACCCGCCAGGCGGTGCGCATGGTATCCCGGTTCCTTGCTCAAGCTATCTTGCCTTGGAGCAACCAGGTCGGATTGGCGATCACAAGCGGTCTTGGATGAGCACGCAATTCAGATTCCACGACATCACGCGTTTCGGACTCGAGGTCAGCGCTCGACAGCAGCAGGAATCGGAACGACCCGGCAGTCCTTGTCGATAATCTTGATTTCGAGATGAGGATGAGCCCCAACACACGGTCTCACATTGCGAAGAGAGGGCAACGCCCGAATTGCGTGCAATTGCCTCCATGCGGCGATTCGATCCTCTCTGTCCATGTGTCCACTCTGCCGCGCATCAAGCACCAACAGAACGACAGTCTCTTGCCCTGTTCGCCAGTCTGCGGAGGACGTGATCCTAGTCAGGGGTCGAGGGTTAGATTCCTTCGCGGATCGCCACATGAAGTGGCGCAAGAACACTACGCTACGGGATCCTTCCTTCTCATGACCTGTTGCCTCATCGACCGCGGCAAGCCGTTGGCAGACAGTTCAGATCAAACTGCGGGCGTCAAGCCGCTCGTTCCGCCCGCGACTTGCACCATGCACAAGGTCGTTGCTATCGCAAGCCATTTGCACCAGACTGCAGGAAACGCCACAAAGATGGCAACCAAGAGGCAGTGATGCGTACCAGCATGCGAACCGGGCTCGGCGATTTCGCCTACTTCACGGTCATGTTCCTTCTTGCGGCCTATTTCATGTTTGCCAGCGTGCAGGGAGATTTCGGCCTGTTTCGCCGAATTCAGATCGAGGCCGAACTCGCCGCGCTTGAGGGCGAGCGTGACCGGCTGACGACGGAAGTCTCGGCGCTGGAAAAAAAGACCCGGCGACTGTCGGGCACGCATCTTGACCTGGATCTTCTCGACAGCCAGGCCCGCGACGTCCTCGGCCTGATCCGCCCTGACGAGATCGTCCTGAACTGATGCCCAAGCCGCGCCAACCTTGCAGCTGTTGCATGGCGGCTCTGCATGCACCTGCAACTTTTGCCCGTGCAATTCGGAAACTGCTGGTGTATGAGATTGTTTAACGTTGAACAATCTTCCCCCGAACAGGAAGGATCGCGCCCATGGCTGCTCGACGGGCAACCAAGAAACTGACTGCCCCGAAGAAGGAACTTCTCAAGTATTACAGGGACATGCTGCTGATCAGGCGGTTCGAGGAAAAGGCGGGACAACTCTACGGCATGGGCCTGATCGGAGGATTCTGCCATCTCTACATCGGACAGGAAGCTGTCGTTGTCGGCCTTGAATCCGTTGCCATGGAAGGCGACAAGCGGATAACCACCTATCGCGACCACGGCCACATGCTTGCGTGCGGCATGGACGCAAACGGTGTCATGGCAGAGCTGACCGGGCGTATCGGCGGATATTCCAAGGGCAAGGGCGGCTCCATGCACATGTTCTCGAAAGAGAGGGATTTCTACGGTGGACACGGCATCGTCGGAGCCAACGTGCCCCTCGGTGCGGGTCTTGCGTTCTCAGACATGTACAAGGGCAACAAGAACGTCACGTTCACGTATTTCGGCGACGGTGCGGCCAACCAGGGCCAGGTCTACGAGACCTACAACATGGCCGAGCTCTGGAAGCTGCCCGTGATCTTCGTGATCGAAAACAACCAGTACGCCATGGGCACAAGCGTCAAGCGCGCCACCAAGTCGTCCTCCTTCTGGGAGCGGGGCACCGCCTTCTCGATCCCGGGTGAACAGGTGGACGGGATGGACGTGCTGGCAGTTCGAGCCGCCGGCCAGAAGGCCGTCAAGCACTGCCGGGCTGGGAAAGGCCCCTACATACTCGAGATCATGACATACCGCTATCGCGGCCATTCGATGTCTGATCCGGCAAAGTACAGGACTCGTGACGAGGTGCAGAAGGTCCGCGAGGAGCGCGACGCGATCGAACAGGTCCGCGGACGCCTTCTTGACGCGGGCGCCACCGAAGCCGAATTGAAGGCGATCGACAAGGAAATCAAGGACATCGTCAACGCCTCGGCCGAATTCGCCAAGGAAAGCCCGGAGCCGGACCCCTCGGAGCTCTGGACTGACATCACCGTAGACGCCTGAGGGAGGAGCAAGACGTGGCGACAGAAATCCTCATGCCGGCCCTCTCACCCACCATGGAGGAGGGCACGCTGGCAAAGTGGCTGGTGAAGGAAGGCGACAGCGTTTCGGCCGGTGACATCATGGCCGAAATCGAGACTGACAAGGCGACGATGGAGTTCGAAGCCGTCGACGATGGCATCGTGGGCAAGATTCTCGTCGCCGAAGGGACCGAATCCGTCAAGGTCAACACGCCAATCGCGCTCATTGTCGAAGAGGGCGAAAGCGCGAGCGACATCAAGGCGCCTGCGGCTCCGGTTGCGGCCCCGGAAGCTGAAGAGACCTCTCCTACGCCCGAAGCCGTGGCCGACGCGCGCCCCGCCCGGCCCGCAGTCGACCGGTCGCCTGACTATCCCGACGGAACCGAAATGGTGGCGACGACGGTGCGAGACGCCCTTCGCGATGCCATTGCCGAAGAGATGCGGGCCGACGAAACCGTCTTCATCATGGGTGAGGAAGTTGCGGAGTACCAGGGCGCCTACAAGATCACCCAAGGCATTCTCGAGGAATTCGGCGCAAGGCGCGTGATCGATACGCCGATAACCGAGCATGGCTTCGCAGGCTTGGGTGTTGGAGCGAGCTGGGGCGGCCTAAGACCCATCGTGGAATTCATGACCTGGAACTTCGCAATGCAGGCGATTGACCACATCATCAACTCTGCCGCCAAGACACTCTACATGTCCGGTGGCCAGATGGGATCGCCGATCGTGTTCCGGGGTCCGAATGGAGCGGCAGCCCGCGTGGCCGCCCAGCATTCCCAGGACTATGCCGCTTGGTATGCATCCGTACCGGGGCTCAAGGTCGTGCAGCCTTTCTCTGCAGCCGACGCAAAGGGGCTCCTCAAGACAGCCATTCGCGATCCCGACCCGGTCGTGTTCCTCGAAAACGAGATCCTCTACGGACGCGCTTTCGATGTGCCGAAGCTCAATGACTTCACGATCCCCTTCGGCAAGGCCCGCGTCTGGCGGGAAGGCTCGGATGTCACGCTCGTGTCCTGGGGAATCGGCATGAGCCATGCTCTCGAGGCCGCAGATGAACTGGCCAAGGACGGGGTCTTGGCGGAAGTCATCGACCTCAGAACCCTGCGCCCGCTCGACATGGCAACGGTGATCGAAAGCGTGAAAAAGACCAACCGTTGCGTGACGGTCGAGGAAGCCTGGCCGGTCGCCTCGATGTCCGATCATATCGGCTCGGAAATCATGCGCGAAGCGTTCGACTATCTCGACGCGCCGGTACTCAAGTGCACCGGCAAGGACGTGCCCATGCCATATGCGGCCAATCTCGAAAGACTCGCTCTGACGTCAGTCAAGGAAGTGATTGATGCCGCAAGAGCCGTAACCTACAGGTAAGGAGAGAGAAGGATGCCCACTGAAATCCTGATGCCGGCTCTCTCGCCAACCATGGAGGAAGGCACGCTGGCAAAGTGGCTGGTCAAGGAAGGCGACGCCGTTTCTGCCGGTGATTTGCTGGCAGAGATCGAAACCGACAAGGCGACGATGGAGTTCGAGGCCGTTGACGAAGGAACCGTGGGACGGATCCTCATTCCTGAAGGCACTGAAAGCGTAAAGGTCAATTCGCCGATTGCCGTCCTTCTCGTCGAGGGCGAAAGCGAGGCCGACATCGGATCCACACCTGCCGCCGCCGAAACAGCTCCACAGGAGCCGCCGGCCTCCGAAGCTGCGCCCCCCGCCCCCGCACGCGCGGACCCGGCACCGGTCACAAGCGCATCGCCCGCGAAACCCGCTGCAAGTTCCACGGGCAATCGCGTCTTCGCATCGCCGCTCGCCAGGCGGATTGCCGCCGACAAGGGCATAGATCTGAGCCAGGTGAAGGGTTCAGGACCCAAGGGTCGAATAGTCAAGGCCGATGTCGAAAGCGCGCAAGCCCTGCCCGCGGCTGCATCAGCCGCACCTGTGCCTGACACCCCTGGAGCCGAAGCCATCAAGGCGATGTTCGAGGACCGGGAATTCGAGGAAGTCTCGCTCGACGGAATGCGCAAGATCATTGCAGCGCGCCTTGGCGAAGCAAAGCAGACGATCCCGCATTTCTACCTTCGACGGGACATCTTGCTGGATGATCTCCTCGCGTTCCGTTCGCAGGCGAACAAGCAACTTGAAGCACGTGGCATCAAGCTCAGCGTCAATGACTTCATCATCAAGGCCTGTGCCCTCGCCCTCCAAACGGTGCCCGAAGCCAATGCCGTCTGGGCCGGAGACCGGATCATCAAGCTCAAGCCATCTGACGTTGCGGTCGCCGTTGCCGTTGAAGGCGGCCTGTTCACGCCGGTTCTCAGGGACGCGCACCTGAAGTCGCTCTCGACCCTGTCCACCGAAATGAAGGAACTGGCGTCACTCGCACGCGACCGCAAGCTGGCACCGCACCAGTACCAGGGAGGCAGTTTCGCGATCTCCAATCTGGGCATGTTCGGCATCAAGAACTTCGACGCCGTCATCAACCCGCCCCACGGATCGATCCTGGCAGTCGGGGCTGGCGAGAAGATGCCGGTCGTCAACCATGACGGCGAACTTGCCGTTGCCACCGTCATGTCGGTCACGCTCTCGGTCGATCACAGGGTCATCGACGGCGCTCTCGGCGCTGAGTTCCTGTCCGCGGTGAAGTCGAATCTCGAGAACCCGATCGGCATGCTGGCATAGCACGGAAACCAACGGCATCCGCTCGCTCGCAGGTCGGGAAAGTTCAGTCAGCGACGAAACCGTTCAGGATCTGGTCCATGGTCAGGGATGGCTGATCACACCCGGCCTCACCGACGATCTTGGCCGGCACGCCAGCCACCGTCTTGCAAGGCGGCACCTCCTGCAGGACCACGGAACCGGCCGCAATTCGGCTGCAATCGCCAACCCGAATGTTGCCGAGCACCTTGGCGCCGGCCCCGATCAGGACCCCGTCTCCAATCTTCGGATGCCGATCGTCGTCCTCCTTGCCGGTGCCACCCAGCGTGACCGAATGAAGCATCGAGACATTGTCGCCGACGGCTGCCGTCTCGCCGATCACGATGGAATGGGCATGATCGATCATCAGCCCCTTTCCGATCTTGGCACTCGGGTGAATGTCTATGCCAAAGATCTCGCTCACGCGAGCCTGGATGAAATAGGCCAGGTCCTTGCGCGAGTGTGTCCACAGCCAGTGTCCGATTCGATATGCCTGGACGGCCTGGAAGCCCTTGAAGAAGAGAAGCGGCTGCATAAGCCGATGGCAAGCGGGGTCGCGCTCGAAGATGGCGACGAGATCGGCGCGAGCGGCCTCGCCCAAAGTGGGATCCTCGGAATAGGCCTCTTCCGAAATCTCGCGCATGAGTTGTCCGGTCATTTCCGATGAGGAGAGCTTGAACGCGAATCGATAGGCCAGCGCGCTTTCGAGCGAACCGTGATGCAGAATGGTCGCATGGACCATGCCACCGATCAGCGGTTCAGCGGCAATCGCGGCATGCGCATCCTCCTTGATACGGTCCCAAACCGGATCAAGCGATGAAATCTGCGGCTTGTCCTTTGCCATGATGTACTCCTCGACTGGCCCGGCGACCCTTGATCAGATAAGGTGCCGCACCTAGGAACAATTGATCGTCGATAGGAAAGTACCACTGAACAGCTTGGAAATAAAGGCATTTCGCGATGCCCTCCTGGCGGAACGCGCGCAGCTTGCCAACGAGGACGCTGCCTCAGCCGACGACCGTGGCACGGTGATGCTGGATCAGCAGTCGGTTGGCCGACTCAGTCGCATGGACGCCCTTCAGCGTCAGGCCATGGCACAGGCGACTATGCGCCGACGCGCGGCGCGTGGTGCAAGAATCGATGCAGCACTTCGGCGAATCGATGAGGGAGAATTCGGATTCTGCCAGAAGTGCGGCGACGGCATCGCTCAAGAGCGCCTCAATCTCGACCCGACAGTCCCGACCTGCGTCACCTGCGCGACCGGTGGATGAAGTGGGTCGGGAAAGAGCCCGTCGCAACCGTCATTCATCCAGATGCACGAATGAGCGGATCGTCAGGAGCGAAGCCGGAGCACGGAATGCTCGCCGCAACCCTTCGGGAATCCGGCACCTGTAGATGGCTATTGATCGGCCTGCTCGGCCTGGAATTTCCGCCAACGGGCAACATTCGCGTTATGCTCGCGAAGCGTTTCGGCAAATGCATGCCCGCCCGTGCCATCCGCGACAAAGAACAGGTAGTCCGACTCTGCAGGCGACAGTGCGGCTTCGATGGCCGCCTTGCCGGGATTCGCAATCGGCGTCGGCGGCAATCCTGCGAACAAGTAGGTGTTCCAGGGCGTGTCGCGGCGCAGCTCGCTCTGCCTGAGTCCGCGTCCGAGAACGCCACGGCCTTCGGTGATCCCGTAGATGACGGTCGGGTCGGTCTGAAGCCTGATTCCCTTCCGAAGCCGATTTGCGAACACGCTTGCGACCAGCGGACGCTCCTCCGCGCGTCCGGTCTCCTTCTCGATGATCGAGGCAAGAATCAGAGCCTCCGCGGGCGTCTTGACCGGTGCATCTTCGGACTTGGCAAGCCAAGCGCCTTCAAGGCGCTCCTCCTGCCTCGCGCGCATCCTGTCAAGGATGGTCCGGCGGTCGGCTCCCGGAACTACTTCATACCCGTCCGGCGCCAGGGATCCCTCTTCGGGCACCTCGCCGACCTCGCCGTCCAGCAAGTCGCTCACCTTCAAGGCTTCGACGACCTGCCAACTTGTCACGCCTTCCGCCACCACGATGCGAAACCTGGTCGCCACGTCATTCAGGGCCGCCGTGTAGGAAGGCGGGACTTCGTTCTCTGACGCTGGATCAAAATCCGCGGTGACGGCAAATTCGCCGGTCTCCGCGTTCAACTCGCGCACGCGGACCTCCTGCGCGCTGACCGAAATCCGGTAGACGACTTCAACGCCACAGGTTGACTGGCCGTTGCCGGTGACTTCCGCCACGATGTCCTGCATGGACGCCCATTCCGGGATCAGGAACGACCCGGCCTTCACGTGTGAAGTACGCCCCGCATACTCGGCACCTAGCCTGAAGATCATCGCATTGGAAATCGCGCCCCTTGCCTGCAGTTCCTCAGCCACGCCGGCAATCGATCCACCACGAGGGACCTTCAGGCAAATCGCTTTGGCCAAGGGACCTTGACCGACGAACTTGCCCTGCCCCCAGGCGATGAGCGCCGCAACCAGCACGAGAGCGACAAGCAGGAAGGTCAGGAAGTTGGAGGCAATGCTCCGCAGCATCAGCGATCGATCCGCCCCATTGCGAGCGATGCATTGGTACCGCCGAATCCGAAGCTGTTCGACAACGCAATGCCGATCTCCCGCTCGCGCTTCGCATTGGGTGCCAAGTCAAGCAACGGCTCGACATCCGGACTGTCCAGGTTGATGTTCGGCGGCGCAACCTGATCGCGCAGCGCCAGGATGCAGAACACCGCTTCAACGGCACCTGCGGCACCCAGCAGGTGGCCGATCGAGGACTTTGTCGATGTCATCGTTGCCCTGCGGGCCGCATCACCCATCACCCGCTCGACGGCTGCAAGCTCGATCGTGTCCGCCATGGTCGAGGTGCCGTGCGAATTGATGTAGTCAACGTCACCGGCTTGCAGGTTCGCCGAAACCAGCGCGTTCCTCATGGCCCGCTCCCCGCCATCTCCGTCCTCGGAAGGAGCCGTGATATGGAAGGCGTCGCCCGAGAGGCCATAGCCCAGGACTTCCGCATACATCTTCGCGCCGCGCGCCTTGGCATGCCCAAGCTCTTCAAGCACCACCACGCCCGCGCCTTCACCCATGACAAATCCGTCTCGGTCTGCGTCGTAGGGACGACTGGCCTTCTCCGGCTCGTGCCCCCTCTTCGTGGAGAGCGCCTTGCATGCATTGAAGCCTGCAATGCCGATTTCACAGATCGGGCTTTCCGTTCCGCCCGCCACCATCACGTCTGCGTCTCCAAGCATGATCAGTCGTGCCGAGTCGCCAATTGCATGAGCGCCGGTTGAACAAGCCGTAACGACGGAGTGGTTCGGGCCCTTGAACCCGAACTTGATCGAGACTTGCCCCGAAACCAGGTTTATCAACGCACCGGGGATGAAGAACGGCGACACCCTTCGCGGACCCCGTTCCTTGAGAATGACGGCAGTTTCGGCGATCGACTGGAGTCCGCCAATCCCTGAGCCGATCATCACGCCGGTTCGTTCAAGGTCCCGTGCCTCCGTAGGTTCCCATCCAGAATCCCTTACCGCCTGTTCGGCCGCGGCAATTCCGTAGACGATGAATTCATCAACCTTGCGCTGTTCCCGTGGTTCCAGCCAATCGTCCGGATTGAACGTACCGTCCTTGCCGTCACCCCTTGGAATTTCGCAGGCATAGGTGGTCGCGAGGTGTTGCGCATCAAATCTTGAAATGGGGCCCGCGGCAGATTGGCCGGCAAGAAGACGGGACCACGTCTCTTCGATTCCGCATGCCAATGGCGAAACGATCCCCATACCCGTAACGACTACCCGACGCATGCCCGATCCCCACTTCGCTGCCTTGGGGTTGAGACATACATGCGCCCCCAATGCTTCGCAATCGACCTTGGGTTTCGCATGCTCCCGGCGCGGCTGCCACTGATGATGCACGCCGAGCACGGGCATTGCCACTTGACGTAGGGGCGTGAGCTTCGTGGGTTCGAAGGGTTTGAGCCGGACCTTCAGCAACACTGCCGAAGCTTGGAGAGTCCGTGGAATGCACGCGTGATTCCCCTCGGCACAGGGGAACTCTCCAGGCCTAGGCTCCCACGGCTGCCTGCTACCGAACCGCTCTCTGGGCCGTGCGCCTGCTGCGTGCCCGGCCAGTCAAATGCGCAGCTTTCCGCCGCTTGCTGCATCCAGGAAAGGCATCAAATCAAGAAAACGGCTCCCGATTCGTCTGGAGCCGAACTTTCTCGTCATCACTTCAGGTGGCTATGTGGCATCCTTGATGAATTTCACGGCGTCACCAAAGGTCTGGATGGCCTCCGCCGCATCGTCCGGAATCTCGATTCCGAACTCTTCCTCAAAAGCCATCACAAGCTCGACGGTATCAAGGCTGTCGGCACCGAGATCGTCGATAAACGAGGCACTGTCCGAAACCTTGCCCTCTTCAACGCCCAAATGCTCGACCACGATCTTGCGCGTGCGATCTTCGATGTCGCTCATTTCAATACCTCACGAGTTCCTCGGGATCCTAGGCCCGGTATTTTCCTGCCGTCCCCGAGGGACGAAAAACAGCCGGGCCAATCATTCTCCCGGCTGGGATGAGCGCCCGCTATACCATATTCGCCCGAAACGCAAACAGTATGATGTGCGCCTGATGCCGCAGTGTACGGCCTGATCAAGACCCAAAGTCATCCTTCGCGGACGGCGCCGCCTCAGGCCTTGAACGGATTCAGAACGTCCACGTCCAACCCCGCGACGTCCGCCACGCTGCGCGTCACAAGAGTCGGGTCGCGGGCCTTGGCCGTCGCGGCCAAGAGCGCATCGATGACCGGTACCGACCGAATCGCGTTCATCCTGCCCCATTGCTCGGCAACAGCTGCATCGACCGGCAGAACGCGATCACGAAAGCCCGAAATCACGTCGGCAAGCCATGCTTCGAGCGCTTCGGCCTTTCGAGGATCGTGGCGGCGCGCCCGTTCCATGCCCTTGCGAATTTCGCCCAGCACCAACGGGCTGAGCCACAGATCGTCCTCGGCGACTCCGCTCCACCACGCCGCAACGCCGAGATCGCAACGGCCACCCTTGCGAATTTCCGACATGATGTCCGTGTCGATCAGGAAGCTCACGGAGCGTCACGTCCGAAATCGCGTGGACGTTAGAGAACAATCCCCTCGAGCGGCGCCGATGCCAGCAGCGTCTTGAGCCCCTTGGCACCTGGCGCGGCAAATTTTTCGCATAAGGTTTTGCGCGTCTCGGCCTCGTGTTCAGGATCGACCAGAGCAGCGGCAACTTCCCGCACTAGCGCAGCGTCCTCTTTCCGGACCTGGACTTCGACACGCACGAAGCCCTGCCGCTGGCGGCGTCTGCGCCACTGGGCGACGGGAGATTGATTGCTGTTGGCCAAGGTGTCCTCCGTCATTCCGGAAATACTGCCAGAAAGACGGAGCCGTCGGAAGACCTCGGTCTCACGCGAAATGGCATCTGCAACACGCCGTTGGAACCTGACATGGCGCAAGCAGCGCAGGCGACCGTCGGCACGGTTTTTTGCTGAGCGCAAGCGTTGTGCCATCACCATGCATGCAAAAGAAACTGGCCTATTCGTACCAGCTGTGACGTGCATGTGCCAAGACATCCCCCGTCGTCGCCACGCCCCCCCGGTCCGGGAACGGGCCTTCCAACTGCCCGGAGTGAGGCCGGACCAGAACCTTCCCGTATTGCCGCCAAGATGACCGCTGGCCGCCGGGTTGGAAAATTCCTGAAACCCAATGGGATGCAACGAAGCCGGCGTTCAACCCCCGGTGCAGTTCCGGCCAAGGGCCGAATTCATGGGACAGAACGCGGAATCGCAATTCACCTGCCCACCCGGAATTGCTCATTCGTGTGTGCAATGGACATTGAGAAGCGTGGCGAGCGAGTCCCGGCGCAGGCGGCAAGCGCATTGCGATCAGTGGTGGCGTGTCAGAGAATTGGCCATCATCGCAACTGATCTTCCATCAGCTTCGAACGGTATTCATTTTGAAACGCAAGCATCCATCCTGGGTACTCTGGCGCCAGATCGGTGGCCGCGGCAAGCGCACTGAGTTGGTCATCTGAAAGTGAAACATTGACTGATCCAAGCGTGTCAGAAAGCTGATCGACCCGCTTTGCACCCACGATGACGCTGGTCACCACCTTTTGATGCAACAGCCATGCGATGGCGATTTGGGGCACAGTACAGCGAATGTCCCTGGCCAGTTCACGCATTGCTTCAATGGCTGCGTAGGCGCGTTCCTTGTTGAGCGGCGGGAAATCGAAATTGACCCGGCGCCCTTCCGCCGCTTTGCCCTCTCGGTCGAACTTGCCCGACAAGAATCCACCGGCAAGCGGGCTCCAAACCATCAGCCCAACACCCTCCGACAACAACATTGGCGCAATCTCACGTTCCAGATCGCGGCCCGCCAGCGTATAGTATGCCTGCAACGAAACTATGTTGGGGAGGTCTCTTGCGGCCGCGATGCCGATGGCCTTCATGACTTGCCAAGCGGCCCAGTTCGACAATCCATAGTATCGAATCGTGCCCTTGGAGACCAGGAAGTCCAGGGTATCCAGTGTTTCCTCGATCGGAGTGGCGGGGTCAAAACCGTGGATCTGATACAGATCAATATGGTCCATCTGCAGTCGCTCTAGACTGGCCTCAACTTGACTCAAGATGTGGTGGCGGGAAGTGCCACGTGCATTCGGACCTTCCCCCATCTGGCCGTGCACCTTCGTCGCGACCACAACTTCGTCCCTTTTCGCGCCGATGCTCTGCAGCGACTGTCCCAGGATTCTTTCGCTGTTTCCGCCGGCATAGATGTTCGCGGTGTCGAAGAAGTTCACGCCGGCATCGAGAGCCGTTCGAACCAGATCGTCGGCCGCCTCTTGTTGAAGTTGGCCGATTTGGCCCCATACGTCGTCGGAACCGCCAAACGTCATTGTGCCAAGGCAAAGCTCCGAGACAAACAAGCCACTTTGGCCGAGACGACGATACCGCATTTTCCAGATCCTTCGAACTCGAGTGTTGCCCCATGGAGTCGTGGGAATTGAACATCAGGCGGGCTTGGGCTGGTTTCGGGCGCCGCCAGCACCAAAGCGCCCATTGGGTCACAGAGCGTCCACAAATTTCAAGTCTGGAACAATGTCCCCGACCAGACTTCGTTCAATTCGCTTCTTCTGCACATCACTCGTCCTGGTTTCCGCGCCTAGACTTTGGAAAAGTCAGGGCACCATTTCAGAATTCCCTCTTCGTAGCTCTGCCTCGCCTCATGTGCCGCGGCCCATCTGCGGACGTTCGGATAATTGTCAAAGGAGAAGCCGCAACCGAAGATCACGAAATACAAAGGTATCCATGAAATGTCAGCCAGCGTGAACTTGTCGCCCATGATCCACTCCCGAGCTTCAAGGGTGACCTCCAACTTCGTGAAGCAGGCGCCAAGGATCGCTTTCGCCTTGTCGAAATCGCTGGCGCTGAACTGTTTGCCGCCTGCGTGCTTGGCGTGAAATTCCTTAAGCTCCTGGTTCTTCTGCAAAGCGTCGTATTTCGCCTGCTCTTCCGGCGTTTTCTTCAGCTTCTCGGCGATCTTGGTTGCGTAGACGTACGGCTTGCAGGCGGGCACATGGATGCCGGCGGCCAAGTGGAGCCATTCCATCATTTCGTCGTTGTTCTTGGCCCTCAGGGTCGGTTCGGGATAGGTGTCATCCAAGTAGTCTATGATGTCGTTCGACTCGATGTGCACAACGCCGCTGTCGACCAGCGTCGGCACCAACCCGTTGGGATTGATCCCAAAATACTCTTCCGAAATGTTCTCTTTCTTCTTCAGGTCGATGTGGTGACTGGTCCAGTCCAGCCCCTTCTCGATCAGAGTCATGCGTACGCGCATTGAACAGTTTGATATCGCGCCATGATAGAGATGAAGACCTTCGAAGGCCTCCACCGACTTGTTGGTGGGAACGATGACGACCATGGCTGGACCTCCCGGGGGGCGAACGGTGAATTTGGCTCTGACGCCCCGATCCAATGTTCGAGGCGTCAAGTTTCTTGCAGCGCTACTGGTTCAGCGCCTCGTAGATTTCCTTTGCATTCGGAATGCCCCTCTCGGCGTAGTCGGCGTAGATTTCGTCCATGCTGGCCGCGATGGCAGCCTCCATCTTGGCGCGTTCTTCATCGGAGGTGACAATCCACTCGAAATCCAACCCACCAGTTGAGAGGTTTTCCTCGATCCATACCCTTGCCACGTCGTCTGCACCTTGGAACGACTTGGCCAGTTCAAGCGACATCGGCAATCCTGCCAGTTCGTCGATAATCGCCTTGTGTTCATCCGACAGACCCTCGTAACGTTCCTTGTTCATGATCGCAAAGGTGACCTGGAATGTTGCGGGCGTATTGTCGATGGCGTAGTCGGCAACCTCGTCCAGGTTCCAGGGCGGCATCAGGTTGTTGACCGAGGTCACGACTGCGTCGATCAAGCCAGTGCTCAACCCCGTGTAGTGCTCGTCAACTGGCAACGCGACCGGGACAGCTCCCAGCCCTTGAATCGCAGGGGTGGTCGTCGCCGCAAATGGAACGATCTTTGCGCCTTTCATGCCTTCCATCGTTGAGACGTTCTTGTTTCCAACCAACAGGCTGCCAGCCGGGTTGCCGATCGCCAGAACCTTCACTTCGGACCATTCATCTGCAAGGTATTCGTCGTAGATTGCCCACAGGCGTTCTGTCGAGTCGACAGGGTTCGTGGCTTTGCCAGGCAGAATCGCCAGCATGGTCTTTGGGAAGATGGTAGGGGTCAGTGCCGCGACGCCAAATGTGATGTCGGCGACGCCTTCGATGGTACGCTTGTATTGCTGGACAGGACCGGCACCCAGCTGTCCTGCCGGGTAGAGCTTCATGGTCAGCGTTCCGCCTGACCGTTTTTCGATCTCTTCGCCAAACCACTTGAACATTCCAACATTGGTTTCATGGGAAGGCGGGACAAAGGTTCCGACGCTCAGCTCGTCCGCTGTCACGGACTGACCAGATACCACAGATGCACCGATGAACGCTGCAATCATAGTGAGCCGTTTGATCATCTTCGTTCTCCTTTGTTGTTGGGGCGCGGACATTCCCTTGCCAGCGCTCGCCAATACTCTATTGGTTTAGTGCTTCGTAGATTTCTCGTGCGTTGGTGATGGCCTTGCTTTCGTAATCGGCAAAGATCGTATGCAGGCCTTTCTGTACAGCAGCATCCATCTTGGCACGTTCTTCGTCCGACACGACGGTCCACAGGTAGCCCTTTTCTGCCTCGGCAATCATTCTCCTGGAGCGGCTGTCGGCCCCGTCGAATGACTTGGCCAGTTCGAGAGACATTGGCAGGCCTGCCAATTCGTCGATTATGGCACGATCCTCGTCCGACAGGCTCATGTAACGTTCCTTGTTCATGAGTGCCTAGGTAGCCATGAAAGTTGTGGGAACATTCTCAACCACGTAAGCAGACGCGTCCCTGAAATTCCAAGGCGGCGCAATGTTGTTGTACGAGGCCGTTGCGGCATCAATCGTGCCGGTCGATAGCCCAGTGCAGTTCTCTGTCACCGGCATCTGCACGTGCACCGCGCCAAGCGCGGCGACAATTGGCGTTGTCACGGCCGCAAACGGAACCAGCTTGGCACCTCTCAAGCCCTCCATGGTTGACACGTCTCGGGTCGCAGCGAACAGGTTTCCGGCAACGGTTCCGACGGCTAGCACTTTCACGTCGCCGCATTCGTCGGCGAGGTGCTCGTCGAAAGCTCCCCGGATTGCCCGGGTCGTTTGATCGGCGGTCTCTGCCTTGCCTGGCAGGATCGCCAACATCGTCTTTGGGAAGATCGCAGGCGTGCAGGCGGCAACGCCAAAGACGACGTCGGCCACACCTTCGACGACGCGCTTGCACTGCTGAACCGGGCCAGCGCCCAGTCGCCCGGCCGGGTACAATTCTATTGTCAGGCTGCCACCAGACCGTCTTTCGAACTCCTCTCCGAACCAGGCAAACATGCCAGTATTGGCATGGTGCTGCGGCGGCACGAAGGTCGCGACGCTGAGTTCTTCGGCAGCGGCCGTCCGGGCGGTGAGTCCAAGCACTGCGCACAAGGCTACCGCAAGGCTGAATCCCGTTTTCGTCACACTTGCACCCTCCCAATATCAGGCGAGGCAGGCAATTTATTTGGGATCCCAAGAAGAATCACGGCGGCCCAAAATTTCACGTTACATGCACCAGTCTGCACATACGGGATCCCATTTCAAGCCTGATTTATGGGTTTTCGGCAAGATTCCCGATCTTCTTGACATTGGGATCCCAAAAAAGTTTCTATGGAGGAATGGAATCCATCGACACCGAAATTGCCATCCGCATACGCCAGGACATCATTTTGGGCGTCTACGAATCCGGAGAGCGTCTGTCCGAGGCACAGCTGTGCGAAACCCACAAGGTGTCAAGGACGCCCGTCAGGCTGGCCTTGCGCCTGCTGGAGCGAGAGGGCGTCATCCGCAGGGGCGAAGGCCGCGGGTACCTCGTTCAGAGCCCGACGGTGGAAGACATCCTTCAGGCGGTTGAGGTCCGCGGACATCTCGAAAGCCTTGCTGCCCGGCTGATGGCGCAAAACCCCAATCGGCGTGAATTCCTGCCCGCCATGGATGCCGCGATCAAGTCCGGAGAGGGTGCGGTCGAGAAGCTGGTAAAGATCGGGTCACAAGACAGTTCCGTGCTCAAGGAAGCGCTTGCCGCCAACAAGATCTTCCATGGTTCGATTCTGGCAGGGTGTGGAAACGACTATGTTGGCTATGCCTGTGAACAAATCAGCCACCTGCCGATGTTGGCGGTAGGGTCCATGGTGTTCGACCGCTCGGTCGATGACACGCCTGAGCATTTCGAACGCGGCTTGTTTCGCATGCGGCTGGGGATTGCCCAGCACATGGTCATCTTTGAAGCCATCGAAAAGGGCGATCCCGTCCGGGCAGAGGGAATGATGCGCGAACATTCCCACACCATGGTCGAATACATACAGATGTTCGAAAGGCAGGGAGGCGAGTTGACCGTCGCCGATCTGATCGCCTTTTCGGCAGCCGAGCCGCCCGCAGTTGCCGCCCAGTAGTTCAAGGACCAGGCCGGGCACATCCGAGTGAACCACCGGGCTCAAGTCCTCCATGCTCTCCGCACAGGGCGGACGGCGATTGGCCCGTCCACAGCGGTCGTGGCTGTTGCAGGGGCATTTCCGTAAAATGTCGCGGGCGACCAGCTTGCCATGGCGGGCCAGGCGCAACTCGTCAAAGCGGATGACGTCCCCTATGCTCAACTCGGACTTGCATCTCCTCAGGAGACTACGGAACGCCTTCTAATCCGACTTCGGTCACTCGGCGTGCAAATTGACCATCTTGGCGGGCTTCGGCGCGGGAATCGCCTTGATTTCGAAGGGCCGCCCCCCAGAAATCGCGTTTCGCGCCGACCAGCCTCCTTTGTCTCGAGACCGCCGCGACGGCGTCTTCGCTCGTGTTCGTGCGCTGCAAATGGCGATTCAAGTCCGTCAAGGGACACCGTTACTGGAGCGTGGCCGAGAACTGCCGTGTCCAAGGCGGCCGGGTCGTGCAACGTCGGGTCCTGTATCTTGGCGAGATCGACGACAGCCAGGGCGCAACGTGGCGCCGCGCGACCGAGGTTCTGGGAGGCCGGCCAGGACCGCAGCAGGCGGCGCTGGCGGGATCACAGCATCCGACGCGCCGCTACCACTTCCAATGCGCCAAGGAATTGGGGCAAAGCCTCTAGCTCGGCTTTCGCTCCGGGACCCCTACTTGTTGGTCCAGCCAAGCGTGATCGGGTGAGCCCGTCGCTGTTCGTGCGCTTCGCCGACGTGCTTTCCGGCATTCCATCCGACGGGCTTGAGAACGTGCTCGGCCCAGTCGACAGATTCCTGATCGGTCACTGTTGCGATCGTGTCGTTCCAACGGTTCAGATAGCCACCTGCCGCAATTACAGCAAGGATTTCAATGATCTGGATGTCTGTGAAGTGTTTGCGCAACTCGACAAAGTGCTCGGGCCCGGATGCATTGGGCGCGGCACCCGCAGCAAGGGCCAGTCTGAGCGCGGCGCGCTCCGCGTCGGAAAAAAGATCCGAGGATTCGAAACTCCACAACGCTTGGACCTTCTCATCAGACATCCCGATCTTGTGAAGGTGATAGGAACCATGAGACTGACAATGGACACAGCCGCTTGCGAGACTTGCGACAGTGAAGACCATCTGCTTCAGCTCGCCGGATACCTCGCGCCCGGGGAAGATCAGCTTCAACATGCCGTTCCATGCTTGGCGCAATTCTGGCCAATGGCTCATCTCGAAGTTCTGGCGATTCTCGTATTTCGCTGTGCTCATCGTGGCTTGTCCATGCTATCTGTCGTCTTTCGTCTGAAATTCGCGGCTCAGGCCTGATCAGTGGGCAACGGAACCCTGTCGACGTGCGCAATCTCAAGTTGGGCCAGTTTTTCGAGCAGTTGGGACCTGACGTCAGAATGATCAGGGCTATTCCAGAGATTTTCCATTTCGCCAGGGTCCAATTCGAGATCAAAGAGCTCGTTTGGACATCTTCCGAGGTACATGGAAAGTCGCCATTTCTTGTGAATTATTGTGTGTACCCTTGGGCGCGTCCCGAAGGCTTCCTGCGTTCTTTGGGTTTCATATTGAATGTGCGCGGACTCGCGCCCTTCGCCGCCGGCGACGCCCAATACGGCACCTTGCATCCCCAGCGAGGGCTCGACCTTCGCATGCTCAAGGATTGTTGAGCCAATATCATGGGTCTGCGCAAGCTTGTCCGTTCGGACCCCTTGCTCGCCTCTCGGATCGGCCCAAATGAACGGCACGTGGGTTAACGTGTCATATTGTTCAGCCCCTTTGAAGAGAAGCCGGTGGTCCCCAAGGTGGTCTCCATGGTCGGAGGTGAATATTTGCACCGTTGCATCTGCAACATCTGCCACAACGGCCGCCTTCCGCACCTTGCCCACGGCATCGTCGACCATCGCGATCATGCCGCATGTCAACGCGCGAGCTTCCAGCGCCTCTTTCTTTGAAACGGCAAGAGTATACCCTGCCCGTTGGCCAAGCGAGGGATCGTTGGCGCGATCGCGTTCGGCGATCTTGACATATTCGGGTGGGTCCCAGTCGTTGGCCTCAAATGCTGCAGGCACAGGCATGTCCTCGGGCTTGTACATATCCCAGTACTTGCCAGGCGGATTGAACGGATGGTGCGGGTCCGGGAAGGACACCATCAGGAAGAAAGGTTTCGGATTGCCCTTGCGACCTTCGATCCAACTGGCGGCCCGGTCGGCGATATAGCTGGTGGCGTAATGCTCCTCCGGGACCTTTGTGCGAATTGCTTGTGGAACGGAGTACTCGTGTGGAAACTGATTGTTCGGGCCACGAAGACACAGGACCTCGGGCGCATTCTCCCTCAACCAATATTCGTAGTTGCCGCCGTTCATGGTGCCGTGGCGCACAACGGAATCATAGTGGTCAAATCCGTAAAACGGCTTTGGGACAACCGCGTTATGTTGATCGACGAACTTGCGCTTTTCGTAACGGTAACGCTCGTCGTTCAGGTCAGAGCGAATGGCGATCGCCAATTCATCTGGAGGCGCACTGAAACCTTCTCGGGCTTCAGGAATGTCGATCTTCATGTCGCCGTCCCAGACGTTTTGCAGATGGCTTTTTCCGATCAGTGCCGTGTCATACCCTGCGGCCCGCAGAAGTTCGACGAACGTAACGTTATGGTGCGCCAAGGGAATGCCAAGCGACCGCGTCCCATGGCTCGACGGCATCCGGCAAGTCATCAGGCTTGCACGGTTCGGCATGCACACTGGCGACGAAACGTAGAATCGATCGTGGTTCACGCCCTCGGCAGCCATCTCGTCGACATTCGGCGTCCGCAAGACCGGATGCCCGTTGCATCCAAGATGGTCGTAGCGCTGCTGGTCGGTCATGAAGAGAATGTAGCTAGGTCGTTCCGTCATGTGGTTGTCCCTTCGCACATTGTCCTGCCTTTGCGCGCGCCTGTTCAGGCTGGCGCCCCGCCTCGGTTGCGAAAGGTGTGCAGGCCAATGACAGCGACGCCCGCCACGATCGCCGGTCCGTAGAATTCAATCGGGCGCACAAGGATGAGAATTGCGATCGCTAGCCGAATGGCTATCTCGACCGGCCCCAAGGCCTTGCGATCAAAAGCAGCCAGCGAGCTGGACACAAGGTAGAGGGCCAATCCCAGGCGCGCCATCAGGAAGAGAATCCAGCCGGGGTCGATGCGGCCGTCGTAACCTGAAAGGAAATGCCCGCTACTTGGGTCGATGACAGCCTTGTCGATCAGCAAAAGTTCAGGATAAATCGCGAAAACAAACGGGATGGTGAACATTACCACACCGGACTTCACCGCAGAAAAGCCAGTTTTCATCGGGTCGGCGTGGGTAATGCTCGACGCCGCAAAGGCGGCCAGCGCGACCGGTGGGGTTATGGCGGAAGCTACCGCGAAGTAGAAAATGAACATATGTGCGGTGAATGTCGCCAGCCCGAGGCCTACCAGCATCGGACCCATGAACAGGGCGACGTTGATGTAGGCCGGTACCGCCGGCATGCCCATACCCAACAATACTGCCAAGAGCATCGTCAGGAACAACGCGAACAACTGAAAGCCAGCCGAGCTTGCCGAAATATTGAAGGAATTCAAGAAAGCGAGAACATCCACTGCCACGAACTTCGCGAAGCCGGTAAAATTCAGGCAAACATCGATTACCGTGACCGCCATGAACATAAGGAACAGCGTGGATATCGTCACACCTGCCTTTGACAGGCCGTCAAAGATCTTCCCAGGTCGTGCGCGAAATTCCTTGTCAATGAACATCAAGACCAGCAGCAAGATGACCGCCCACCAGCCTGCCGCGCTGGCGTCCCCCGCGGCATTTTGGAACAGCTCGATTATCCACGGCAGGGAAACGATCTTGCAGGCGCCGCCGTTCCATTCGACAACAGCGCCCAACATGATCGAATACCAGCTGCAACCAACAGCGTCCTTAGGCGTCAGGAGCAGGACCAGAACGAGAAGGACAGGCCCGAAGATCTGCAAGAGGTGGAGCCGGTCCTCGCCCGTCAAGTGCATGTCTTCAGTCAACTCACCGAAGGCTTGAATGTCTTGCTTTCGGGCTTGGAATATGACCGAAAGAAAGAGGCAGAAAAAATAGAAGAGCGCCGGAATGGCCGCCGCGATAATGATCTCGCGATAAGGTACGCCGGTCATTGCCGCCATTACAAAGGCTGCAATGCCCATGATCGGTGGCATTATCGACCCGCCGGAGGAAGCCGCCGCCTCGACCCCGCCCGCGAAGACCTTCGAGAACCCGCGCTTCAGCATCATCGGGATCGTCAAGACACCGGTCGACAGAACGTTGACGACCGGTCCGCCCGTAATCGTCCCGAACAGTGCCGAAGAAACCACCGCAGCGTGGGCAGGTCCGCCACGAAGGTTGCGGGTCGCTGAAAAAGCCAACTTGATCAGCGACTGCCCGCCTGCACATTTTCCAAAGAGTGCGCCTAGAATGACATAGGGAAAAACAAGGATCAGGAGAACATTGATAAATCGGCCCAACAAGCCTGATGACTGGTTGACCAGAGCATCGTGAAAGAACCCTACGCTTGCCGCCAGGCTTCTGGGCTCTTCACTGCTAAGGATAGTGATCAGGTACTTGTTCTGGTCCTCGGCACCAAAGAAATACCAGTTCAGGACCGTGGCACATGTGTAGGATGCAATCAAGATAGAGACCAGCACAAGCGGCAAACCCCAGACCTTGACGTTGTACCCTAGGAAAACAACGATCGCTGCAAACATTATCAATATCAGCCAACTGCCCGTCGTGTTTAGACAGCCTGGATCGTCTGCGGTGTCGGGGATAGGCAGCCCGTAGAGCTTTGCAAACTCCATTTCCGCCTGCAGCGCCTTCGCCATCAGGCGTTCGCGGTCGCCTGAGAATACATCAATGAGGCAAACGGCTTCGATTTCCGCCAGGTAGGTCAGCGAAATGGACGCGGCCGCCAATATCAACGCAATGTCAAAGAGCATCCCCAGGCGTCTGATGCCAGGGCCCTTGCCCGCCCAACTCCGCCACATCGAGTGTTTCAGTGCGACGATCAGCATCATCCAGAAAAAGGCTATTGGGAAAAGCCACTCCGTTGAGAACCGCCGCACCCTAAGAAAGTCGTTCCCTGCCAGGTCTCTCCAAAAGCCATCCCAGCCAGGAATCGCCGGGGTAACGTTTACGAGACCCAGCAGGACGAACAGCAGAGCCAAAATGTAGACAAGTCGATCCGCGAGCACCGGATGCTCTGGCGATGCTGTCGACTGCGAGCCATTTTGCTCGGACATTCGGATCTACCGACCTAAGCGGGCTTGGGTCGTCGACTTACGGCTTCGCGCAGTCAGGAAGCGTATAGCCGGCCTCTTCCCAGGCACGGACAGCGCCCGGATGGAACTTGACTATGTTCGCCCCGCAGAGGCCATTTGCCTCCTCAGACACGTCACCGAAGTTGAGCGTTGCCATGAACGGCGCCAATGCCCTGATCTCGTCAAGGTTTTCGATGTGCGACTTGGTCAGCTGATACGCAAGTTCCTCGTCCATGCTCTTGTGGACTAGATCGCCACCAGGCACAGCCTTGCCTCGGAACATGTCGTCATCGGACACGATTGTCCATCCGTCACCCATTGCAGCCTGGATTTCCGCCAGTGGCGCGATGAACGGAGTCGAACCAGGTTTGTTGAGAAACTTCTGGGTCGCTTCAGCTTCAAATGCCTCTTTCGGCATCGAATACATCGTCATGTCGCCCGCCGCTGACGCCTGCGTTACCCTTGGACCCGGGAACATGACCGGAATGACTGCCGCATCAACCGTTCCGTCGACAATTGCTGTCGCCATCTGACCCCAACTGACGGTTACGGTTTCATAGTCCTCTTCCGACTTCATGCCGGTAAAGAGCTGAATCAGGCTTCGCGAGTTCAACGCAGCAGTACCGCGAGGGGGACCATTCAGGACCTTGAGTCCCCTCAGGTCCTCCCAGCCGCCAATGCCCTTGGCATCATAGGCGTAGAGAACGAATATCGAGAACGTGTAGGGATACAGCATCCGGATGCTGTGCCCCAGTTCCTTGGCCACGTCCTTGTCAAGATTCGAAAACGGGCCAGCAGCCCGAGACATCAGAAATGGCAACACGAACGGCGCGCTTGCCAAGTCGATTTTGCCTTCCGCCAATGCCAATGTGTACTTGGTTCCTGTTTGCCCGTCCTTTAGCTGTATGTTTGCAATGCCGCGTTCGGCAGCGTTTTCGACCAGTGATGTCGCGGACAGAGCGCCAGCCGTGCCGGCCCCGGCCGCGTTCGAGGTGAGATTGACCTGTGCGTTCACCGTTGAAGCGGCGAACGCGAACGTCGCGGCGATTGTAGCCGCCGTGAAATTCCTGAGCATTTTGTCCTCCCATTGCTCCAGTTCATTGTGGCCGGACCGTGAGTTTCCGGAAACAGTGCGTGACCCTTTCGGGTCAAGTTCCGAAGCGTCGTCCCTCGCCCCCGGCGCTCGCCAGAAGATGCATCGCAAGCTCTTCGACGATTGATGCCACTATCGTACAGCCGTCACTGTAGATTTCACTACACTACCACATCTTAGGATCCCAAATTTACTTCTTAGGATCCCAAAGTCAAGAAATTTTGGCGAAACAAACTTATTGCGCCTTGGTTTCACTGTTGTCCCGTTGGGCTCACGGAAAAGACCGGCAACCATGCAGAGTCTGAATGGAAGACTTTCCGAGGTGTCATCGACTTGAACTGCCCCGGGCGAGAAAGTCATGCTCTCCAGCCGATTCCCCGGTTTGGCGAGCTCCAAACATGCGCACCGGCAAGCCGGTCTTCGCGCAGGTGACCAGTTTCCTGCCGATGCATGCACTTCGGTGCTGCAGCGATCGCTACGACGGGAACCGGCGCGTCAGGCGCTTCAGTTGTCACGGCCAGTTCCGCAGCAGGGCATTCGCCCAGCTGACGGCCATAGAGCCTGCGCGCCAAGGCCGGCAAGCTCCAGCACATTGGCTCCCGCAGCATCCGGTCTCGCGCCAGGCCGTCCAGAAGCGCACCTTGCGGCCGGACTTGATCACTCACCGTGGTTGCGTCGAAGTCCCGGCTGCGCTCGGACATCCTCGGACGGGTCTCAAGCTGCGTGAACCTCCGTCGCCTGGATACGACGGCCAGGCCTCGCGCCAACGCACCTACTTCGCCACCGAAGGCCAGTTCCGGACCCCAATGCGCGTCAGACACGGGCTCTGGCTGCATGTGTCGACAGGAAGCGCGCATACCCCTGCACGACCCCTATGGCGAATTCGCACTTCATGCGGTGGGTCGTGCCGGAGCATTGGGCAGCTGCGGTCTCGGCAATCTGGGTCAGGGCCCATGAACCTGGACGCCACCGGCACGCGCCGTTCCCGGCTCACAACATGGCCATTCCGCCGTTGATGTGCAGTGTGGCTCCCGTCACGTAGCTTGCTTCCGGGCTTGCCAGGTAAAGGACCGCGGCCGCAACTTCGTCCGCTTCTCCCATCCGGCCGGCCGGAACCTGAGCCAGAATCGCCGATTTCTGTTCTTCGGTGAGCTTCTCGGTCATTGCGGTGGAAATGAAACCGGGAGCCACGCAATTGACCGTGACTCCGCGGCCCGCGATTTCGTAGGCGAGGCTCTTGGACATGCCGACGAGGCCGGCCTTCGAAGCCGCATAATTCGCCTGACCGGGATTGCCGGTCGCGCCGACCACCGAAGTGACGTTCACGATCCGGCCCCAACGTGCCTTCATCATCCCGCGCAGAACCGACTTGGACAGCGCCATCGCGCTCTTCAGGTTGACCCGCAGCACGACGTCCCAGTCCTCCTCGGACATGCGCATGAACAGGTTATCGCGCGTGATTCCCGCATTGTTGACGAGAATGTCGACTGTTCCCATGGCTTCTGCTGCCTGTTTCGGCAGCTCTGCCACCGCATCGGCATCAGAAAGATCGCATGTCAGCACGTGGGCCCGGTCGCCCAGTTCCTCACCCAGGCCCTCAAGGGGCTCGATACGGGTGCCGGAAAGCGCCACGGCGGCACCCGCTGAATGAAGCGCACGCGCAATGGCGTTCCCGATTCCGCCTGAAGCTCCGGTGACAAGCGCAGTACGTCCGCTCAAATCAAACATGTCGTCTTCCTCAGTTGCTACTTGTCTTGCAGGCATCCTGCCGCGAAGCCGCCGCCTCGGCCACTTCTCTGGCCGTCGCTACCGCGCGAGTGTTTGCGTCCCTGAAGGTCCGGCGGATCATTCCGGAGAGGGCTTTGCCCGCTCCGAGCTCCCAGAACTCCTTCACTCCGTGCTCGGCCATCCATTCGACGCTCGCTCGCCACCTGACCCGGCCAGCAACCTGGTCGACTAGCAGCGAGCGAATGACAGAGGGGTCCGTCGCTTCTGCCGCGAGCACATTCGCAACGATCGGGACCTTCGGTTGGGCGATCTCGACATCGCCAAGAGCTCGCGCCATCGTGGCAGCGGCCGGGGTCATGAGCGAGCAATGGAATGGCGCCGACACGGGCAGCATCACTGCCCGCTTGGCACCCGCTTCCTTGGCAAGCTCGACGGCGCGTTCCACGGCTTCCCTGCTACCCGAAATCACGTTCTGTGCCGGGTCGTTTTCGTTGGCGACCTGGCAAACGCCACCTTGCGCCGCACGTTCCGCGACCTCCGCCACCGCGTCGCAATCAAGACCAAGAACCGCCGCCATGGCGCCTTCGCCAACGGGAACGGCCGCCTGCATTGCCTTGCCTCGCAGTCTGAGGAGCCGGGCAGCATCAGCCAGCTTGATCGCCCCTGCCGCGCAAAGCGCAGAGTATTCGCCGAGCGAATGTCCGGCCACGTAGCCCGCGACGGTGACGTCGACGCCCTCCGCCTCCAAGGCCCGGACGACCGCCATGGAAGTCGCCATCAACGCAGGCTGCGCGTTTTCGGTCAGTGTCAGCAATTCAGCGTCACCTTCCCAGGCGAGCGCCGAGAGTCTTTCGCCAAGAGCCTCGTCGACCTCTTCGAACACCGCCCTCGCCGCTTGGCACGCCTCGGCCAGATCGCGACCCATGCCGACGGTCTGGGCTCCTTGGCCGGGAAACACGAATGCAAGGCTCATCTTGCTGCCCTGCAAGCCACGTAAGCCACGCATTCCTTCAGGTTGGGAAAAAGTCCGAAGCCTTGTATCGCGTGCATTGTTGCTGTCCTCCTTGCTGGATTGATGTGGTGTTGCAAGCGCGCCTGTCGCATTGCTGGACGAGACGGCAATGCCTGACTCGGTCTGCCTGCTGACCGATCTTCCAGGGCCGACCGCTGAGGATGACCTTTGCGACTTCGAACTTGGTGTGTCCCGCTGCCTTGGCCGACGCGCTATCCCGCTGCGTCATCATCCGCGGTTGCTCCTGCAGGCCAGAGTGCGTCCAGCGGGAAACTGATGGCGTCGAAGGGCGGCAACGCGACCGACGCATCATCCGCCAGCGTGGCAAGAAGCACCCACTGGCCATCGCGAAGCGCGAAACTCTCCAGCGTCCTCGCATCGGGATCCACGAACCAGAGGTGCGAAACGCACTCGCGGGCGTAGATCGTCCGTTTCTCCTTCAGATCGATCCGACGGGTCGAGGGCGAGAGCACCTCGCAGGCCCAGTCAGGCACAATCGCGCAATAGGCTGCATCCGGGTATTCAGGCATTGTCTCGCGCTTCCATCCGGCAAGATCCGGCACCACTATGTCATCGCCCAGGTGCAATTCCGGTTCGTCTACGATCCACCACCCGCCAGGGTCGCTGCCATCGGGGCCAAACGGCCTGTCCAGCCGTCCGCCAAGACGTGAACTCGCCCAGGCATGGCGCATGGCCGGTCTCGGCAGGGCGTGAAGCGTGCCCGCGAGCACCTCGGCCACCATGTGGAGCGGCGAGTCCAGCACATCCTGATAGGTCGCCTTGCAATGCGACCCGTCCGCCGACCTCCTCTGGACGTTCATGCCGCGCGCCTCCCATTTCATGTGCAGAATAGACGTGCTCCTGATTTTGGCAACACGATCCTGCAATCCTGCAGCGATGCATTGCCTCCGCCAAGATCAAGGTGCATTGTCACCGCAAGCGCGATTGTCCCGGCACGAAGCGCAAGGTCCCCACGCCCGACGGTCACGGCTTTCGGGACTGGCCCGCCCCCTTCCAAAAAAAGATATCGCTGACCTTGCTCTTCCTTGTCGCTGCGTCTGGTCCAGGACGCGGCGCTCCGCCGGGAAGGCGACCATTGGATCACGACCTATGGTGACGGCCGTGACCGACGCTCAGGCACCGATGTCCACCACGACCCGGCCCTTGACCTTGCCTTTCAGGATGTCCGCACCCAATTGCGGCAAGTCCTCCAAACTGGCCATTTGAACCATCGCTTCCAGCTTGCTCATCGGCAGGTCGCGCTCTATTCGCTCCCAGGCCCGGAGCCTGTTCTTGGTGGGCTGCATCACGGATTCGATGCCGAGAAGATTCACTCCACGCAGGAGAAACGGAATGATCGTCGCTGGCACGGCCGCGCCGGCGGCGAGTCCGACAGCAGCGACCGACGCACCGTATTTCATCTGTCCCAGGATGCGGGCGAGCATCGCGCCGCCGACGGCGTCAACGCAACCTGCCCAAGTCTCGGATTCCAGCGGTCTCTTCACGGTCTCAGCCAGTTCCTCTCTTGGAACGATTCTGCCTGCGCCGAGGCTTGTCAGGTATTCCGCCGTCTCCGGCCTTCCGGTCACGGCCGCAACGTCGTAGCCCAGCTGCGCGAGAATCGCAGTAGCCACCGATCCCACCCCGCCAGCGGCTCCCGTCACCAGGACTTCGCCATTGCCCGGCGCAAGGCCATGATCCTCAAGAGCCATGACCGCCAGCATGGCGGTCAGCCCTGCCGTTCCCACTGCCATTGCCTGGTGAGGCGAGAGGCCTTCGGGCAGCGGCACGAGCCAGTCGGCCTTGATTCGCGCCTTTTCGGCATATCCGCCCCAGTGCACCTCGCCGACGCGCCAGCCTGTCAGGACAACCCTGTCGCCGGGCGAATAGCGCGAATCGCGTGACGTCTCGACCGTGCCCGCGAAATCAACCCCGGGAACGTGGGGATAGGTTCGAACGACGCCCCCACCCGGACCAATGCACAGGCCGTCCTTGTAGTTCAGGGTCGAGTATTCGACGGCGACGGTCACGTCTCCGTCCGGCAGGCGATTCTCGTCAATCTCCTGCACCGAGGCAGATGTCTGCCCTTCCTCGTTCTTCTCGACAACCAGTGCCCGCATGTCACGCTCCCGCTCGCTTGCCCGAATCTCTCGGGTGTGCCGCGCACAAGGGGAAGGGCCACCCGTGCGCAACCAAAATCGCTGAAAAAGCCCTTCCAAATCCGGTTCGTGCCTCTTATATTCGGAGTGTTCCGGAAACGGAACTATGGACATAAACGCGCTCGCAATAAGCGGATCGGACCCGGGGGCGGTACCCGGCGGCTCCACCAGGAACCCTGTCGTTGGAAGGGTATGCGGGGCCGAAACAGGATCGACGGACGCCTAAAGGGGTTTGCTTTGTCTCGGTGAGGCACCACCGATATCGGTCCAATCTGCATAGTTGCCAACGACAACCGTGCTCCGGTGCTTCTCGCTGCGTAAGCGGTGCGAAAATCCGAAACTCAAGTCCTTGCGCCTAGCCGCGCCAGGCGGGGTCCGCCGGAACCTGGCAACAGAATCCGGCACTTCCAAATTGCAGACGATCGGGTTCCCGCCGCATTGCCATGAGCGCGACCGCGCAACTGCGGCAAATTCATGGGTCCATCCGTGTGCCGCGGGGGAACTCGGCCTTCCGCCGCGCAAGCAGTGCCGGCGGCAGCCGCCTTCAGGCGGCATTGATCCGTCGTTCGAAATGTCGTCCCTATCTTTTGGCTCCGAATCCCCTATTCTGAATGCGCAATCGAGAAACGTGAGATGGCCGGAACACTTGACTACGGAAGCCTGATGCACCGTGCGATGCGGGGCCTGTTCCAGGAAGTGCTGCGAGAGGTGGCGGCCAACGGCCTGCCCGGAAAGCACCATTTCTTCATCTCGTTCGACACGTCGCATCCCGACGCGAGAATGGCCGACTGGCTTCTTGAACGTCATCCGAAGGAAATGACCATCGTCATCCAGAACTGGTTCGAAAACCTTGAAGTGACTGACGAAGGTTTCTCGATAACGCTGAATTTCGGAAACGTTCCGGAACCGCTCTACATCCCGTTCGATTCGCTTCTCACCTTCGTGGACCCTTCGGTCGAATTTGGGATCCGCTTCGAAACCGGAGAAGAGGATCCTGCGCCAGTTCCGATGGAGCTCGAACCGGCCGAGACGCAGGAAAGCGAAGCCGAAGTCGTCAAGCTCGACAATTTCAGGAAGTAGACCGACTCCCTGAAATGCCTGAGAAATCAGCTGACCGACATCCTTGCGCCTTTCCGCCCTGCCAGGTCAATGAAATACTGCCAAGCGACCCGACCCGAGCGCGCACCTCTAGTGGCCTGCCACTCGATTGCCTCGGCGTGGAGCGTGTCTTCGTCGATCTTGATGCCGTAAGCGGTGCAATACCCGCGGATCATGGCCAGGTACTCGTCCTGGCTGCAGGGGTGAAAGCCCAGCCAAAGCCCGAATCGATCCGACAGCGACACCTTTTCCTCCACTGCTTCCGAAGGGAGAATTGCCGTCGAACGCTCGTTCTCTATCATGTCTCGCGGCATCAAATGGCGCCTGTTCGACGTGGCATAGAAGATGACATTGTCCGGCCGCCCCTCGATCCCTCCGTCAAGCACGGCCTTCAGCGACTTGTAGTGATGGTCGTCATGGCTGAACGAAAGATCGTCACAGAAGAGCAGAAACCGCGCACCTGCGTCCCTGAGGAGGCCAAGGAGGCGGCCGACTGACGGCAGGTCCTCGCGCTGGATCTCGACGATCTTCAGGTCGTGACCGTCTTCCTGCACGGCTGCATGGACGGCCTTCACAAGGCTTGACTTGCCCATGCCGCGCGCACCCCAGAGAAGCGCATTGTTCGCCGGGAAGCCCTTCGCGAACTGCAGCGTGTTCTCCAGGAGAATGTCGCGCGCCCTGTCGATGCCTACCAGCAACTCGATGCCTATGCGGTTCACCTCGTTCACGGGCACAAGGCGATCAGGAGAGACGTGCCAGACGAATGCGCCCGCCCTCGAAAAGTCCGGTGCCTCGACCGGCCCAGGGGCGATCCTTTCCAACGCGGCGGCAATGCGCCCCAGGGGATCGCCGTGCTGCGTGGCGTCACTCATGGCGCGGCTGCCTTCGCGATTCTCGTCTGGCCCCGTTCCGAACAATCGCAGGCGGGCTTGGGCGCAATGGAGACCAAGTTGGCCTGCGCGACGCCCTGGGCCCGTTCACGCCTGCACCAATGCGCAGTTCCTTCACGCCTTCGCGCCCTCTTCATCCCCGTCATCATCCTCGAACTCGGGATAGAGTTCTTCGTCCTCACCGAGAATGCCTTCTTCACGGAGCTTCTCGACGCGTTTTTTCTCGACGATCTTCACGAGCTGGATCGAGACTTCGTAAAGGCCGTAGACGACCGTGAACAGGATCAGCTGCGTGATGACATCGGGCGGTGTCACGAGGGCGGCGAGAACAAGTATCCCGACCATCGCGTATTTCCTGACCTGCCCGAGGCCGCGTGCCGACACAAGGCCGGCCTTCCCCATCAGCGTCAGGAGCACGGGCAGCTGAAAGCAAAGTCCGAAAGCCATGATGAACTTGAGGGTGATGTCGAGCGACTCGTTCACCTTCCCGAAGAACGTGATCTTCACGCCTTCCTGGGTCTCGGGAACGATTGCGGCGGAGTCGGGGAGATTGCCGACCGCACCGGAGAGGAGATTGGCAAAGATTGACGAAACATCTGCAAAGCCGAGAAAGAAGTTCATTGCCAATGGCGTGACAATGTATTGCGCAAATGCAGCGCCCAGCAGGAACATCACCGGAGAGGCGATGAGAAAGGGAAGGAAGGCCGACTTCTCGGCTCGATAGAGCCCTGGCGCCACGAAGCGCCACATCTGATGACCGATGACCGGAAAGGCCAGGGCAAACCCGAAGACCATCGAGATCCGGAACAGCGTGAAAAGGTACTCCTGCGGGCTGGTGTATTGCATTGTGGGTGAAGGGTCGCCAAGTTCGCGCAGCGTCGCCTCGATCGGCCCGAGCAGGAATTGCAGGATTGGCTCCGACACCGCGAAGGCCGCCACAATGCCGACGACCAATGCCAGGACCGATCGGACGAGACGTGTTCGAAGCTCCGCGAGATGTTCGAGAAGCGGCGCCGAACTTCTTTCGACCTCGTCTTGCTCTTCGTCTTCGACTTCGCTCATGCGCTGTCTCCCGGCCTGGATTCGGACGATTCCGGTTCCGGCTTTGATATCTCGGCTTCCGCTTCGACCTTGGTCTCGGCCGCCTTGCTCTCCGCGGCCCGCGCCGCGGCAGCCTTTTCAGTCGAGTATTCCCGGATCTTTCGGGCCGCCTCCGCGCGTTCCTCAGAGAGCTTTTCCGTTTCGGGTCCTATTTCCTTGGCCTTCCTGGACGGCTTTGTTGGGTCCCAGTCCTCAAATCGCTTCGCCGCCTTATTGAGCGTGTCAAGGCCCGCCCTCGACGGCGAGGTGACTCCCTTGAGGTTGTCGGCCACATCCTTCACGCCGGCCTCGTCAGCTGCGTCCTCCATGGCGCGCTGAAATTCGCGAGCCATTCGGCGCGCCTTGCCGACGAAGCGGCCAAGCGTACGAAACATTCCCACCAGGTCTCGCGGACCCAGAATGATCAGCCCGACGACGCCGACGACAAGAAGCTCACCCCAGCTCAGATCGAACATGGTTCGGAAACCGCCCTAGATCTTTGCCTCGTCCTTGGACTCTTTCGCGTCCCCGGCCTTGGCTTCGGGCGTTACGTCGCGCGCCACCGATGCCGCCTTGTCCTCGATTGCGTCCTCAACTTCTTCCTTGCCCTCTTCGACACCCTTCTTGAAGGCAGTGATTCCCCGGCCGACCTCGCCCATCAGCGACGTGATCTTGCCTCGTCCGAACAGGATCAGGACGACAACGGCGATAAGGAGAAGGCCTGGAAGGCCGATGTTGTTGAACATTGACTTACTCCCCTGTCTGTCGAGAGCTATGTAGGTGAGGGAGTCGCCAAGTGAAAGCGGCAAATCGGGATTTCAGGCCGATTCCAGGACACATGGGCCAGCGATCGCAACCCTGGTTGGACCGCAAATTGCGCGGCTGTGACATGAAAGACTCCGCATGGAGTCAGGCGGCGTTGCTGCATCCGCGGATCTGCAACCCCTTGCAGATTGGAACGTCCAACACCGAAATGGCTTGGCATCATCGTCGCGAATGAGCGGGACGACCGGGCCGCAATCTTCGTGCGCGTCAGGCGTGACCTGCCCAGCAAAAGCGACGAGAAAGACGCGCCGCGCGCCGACGCCTGTGGTGACAGTCACGACAGTTCGCCACTGCCACTTACCGAATGCACTGTCACTTGCTTGCGCGGCAGGAATATGCGAACGACTGACGTTCGGGGCAGTCGAGGCCGATTGCACATCGGCGTGTTAGGAAGCCACGAAAGTTACAATGGAGGTGTCGTCGAGTGATCAAGTTGGTGAGCTGGAATATCGACAAGCGCGAGGCGCCATGGCGAGAGTTGAATGAGATGGCACTCCGGGGGGAGGTCGATGTCGCGTTGCTGCAGGAAGCTGGAAGCCCGCCCGGCGACTTAACGAACACAATTCCGTTCAAGAATGACGTGTTTTGGGACCAGCGTCTCTATGACCGTTGGCCACTCGTCGTTGGACTGTCCGACCGGGTCAAGGTCGAGGGCTTTCGCCTCGTTGAACCCATTAGCGAACTCGGAGAGGGTCATGTCGGAACGAGTGGCATCGGGACCATGGCTGCCGCAAGGGTGACTCCGCTGGACCAGCCGACAAGGCCATTCGTCGCCGTGTCCATGTATGCGCGGTGGATGAAGCCTCACCCATCGACCGGCAGCAGCTGGCGAACGGGCGCTTCCGACGTTTCGGCCCACCGGATCCTCTCAGATCTTTCGGCATTTATTGGTCACTGCGATCCGAAGGAGCACCGAATACTCGCTGCGGGCGACTTGAACATGTTCTACGGTGCGACGGGCGGATCATTGTCGCTGCCCGAGCGCGAACGCACTGTCTGGGACCGCTTCGAAGCACTTGGCCTGAAGTTTCTTGGACCGCAAGCGCCAAACGGCCGCCAGGCGAGCGCGACGCCACCAGATGTGCCTCCGGACACGCGAAACGTTCCGACGTTTTACCGTCGCGGGAAGTCCGCAGCCGAAGCCAGGGACCAGCTCGACTATGCCTTTGCCTCACGCGGATTCCACAAGCGTGTGACGGTGCGCGCCCGCAACGAGGTCGAAGAGTGGGGATCGAGTGACCATTGCCGCATCTTGATCGAGGTTGCCACCGGATGACTTGGCCGGGCACCTTCCAGGTTCAGTCCCCACACAGACGGATTTCATTCACGAGAGCACTTCATCGACTTGCGTCAACGGCCAGGTGCGCCAGCGCCAACACACCACCTTGAAGGAAGTTCGTGCCATCGAAGTGGGAACCCTTCGGTCAAAGTTCATGCGGCGCACGCGAGGGCGGTACAGCGTCACCCGTTATCGGGCCCGGGTCTTCACTGACTGATCCAATCATTGGTCATGACACTGCCTTAGGAAACACAAGGCAACGTCTCCGCCGCATCATGAGCCAGAGCTGCGTGCCAGGCTTCGGCAGAAAGACGGACGGCACTGTAGCAGTCAACATGGAACCATCGTGATCCATCCGGAACTCGACAAGGCTCTCATTGCCCATGTATCTTGCACGGACGACGCTGCCCTTGGCCGCCACACCGTCCTCTTGCGTCGGATTAGGCCCCTTTCCACCGCGATCGAAGTCAATCCTCAGGTGCTGAGGACGTATGACGATCTCGACTTCCGTTCCGTCAGGAACCCCAGGGATCAGGAACTCGCCGAACGGCGTGTCCGTCAATGCACCCCGGACCGTCCCGCAGATCACGTTGACATCGCTGAAGAACGCGGCGGCTTCACGATCAACGGGCGCGTTGTAGATGTTGTAGGGCGCCCCGCTCTGCACGATGCATCCGTTCCGCATCAACGCGATCTCGTCGGCCATCCGCATCGCTTCTTCGGGGTCGTGAGTGACCAGCACGACGGCGGTAACCTCGTCCTTCAGGATATCGAGCGTCTCGTCACGAATGCCGTCCCGCAGCCGGTCATCCAGCCCCGAGAACGGTTCGTCCATCAACATGATCCGGGGCCGTGCCGCCAAGGCTCGCGCGAGCGCGACACGCTGCTGTTCGCCGCCCGACAGCTGATCAGGATAAGCATCTCCAAAGCCCGAGAGTCGTACCCGTTCGAGCATGCCAGCCACGCGATGACTTTTTTCACGAGCTGTTCCTTTCAGGCCAAAGGCGACGTTTTCGGCCACCGTCATGTGCGGAAAAAGCGCGAAATCCTGAAACATCAGGCCGATGCGCCGGTCCTCAGGCGGGACATGCCGGACCTTGTCGGACAACACCTCCCCGTCTGCAAGAACCCGACCGGCATCGGGACGGTCGACCCCTGCAATCAGCCGCAGCGTCGTGGACTTGCCGCAACCGGACGGCCCAAGCAGGCATGTGACCTGGCCGGGGCGCACCCTGAGGGACACGTCGGACACGACGGTCCGACCGCCGAGACGGCGGGTCAGTCCCTCGATCGTCAAGCCATCCAAACTGTCTTCCACAGCAGCTCATCCCTAATTCCGAGCAAAGCTCTCGGAATTAGGGCGGGATAGCAATGCGCTGCCACGTCGACAAGCCTTACATGCGCTGCTGATCACACGGTCAGGTTCGTTGCACCGCCGTCGAGCAGGATGTTCTGGCCGACTATGAAGCCCGCATGTTGCGAGCAAAGGAAGGCGCATGCGGCCCCGAACTCCTGCGGCGTGCCATAGCGTCGGACCGGAATCGTCGACTCTCGACGGGACCGGGCTTCTTCCAGGGTAATGCCTTCTGCCTTGGCCACGCCTCCGTCCAGGGAATCGGCACGGTCCGTCGCGTGCACGCCGGGCAAAAGGTTGTTTATGGTGACTCCGGCGGAGGCCACCTGCCGCGAAGTGCCCGCCACGTAGCCCGTGAGGCCGGTGCGCGCAGAATTCGACAGCCCCAGCACGCCAATCGGCGCACGCACGGACTGCGAGGTGATGTTCACGACACGGCCCCAGCCCCGTTCCATCATGCCGGGCACCAAGGCCTTTATCAGGGCAATCGGCGTGAGCATGTTGGCGTCGAGGGCGACAATGAAGTCGTCCCGGTCCCAGTTTTGCCACATGCCCGGCGGCGGCCCGCCTGCGTTGTTGACCAGGATGTCGACCTGCCCGCAGGCGGCGAGCACTTTCTCCCGCCCTTCGTCAGACGTGATGTCGGCCGCAACGGTCGTCACCTCAACGCCGCATGCCGCGCGCATTTCTTCTGCGGCGGTCTCTAGCGCCTCCGCACCGCGTGCGTTCATCACGAGGTCCACTCCGGCCTCGGCCAACGCCGCGGCACAACCCCGACCCAAGCCCCTTGACGAAGCGCAGACAAGCGCGCGCTTTCCCGCAATTCCGAGATCCATGGCAATTCTCCGATGTTTTCCTGCGCCTACCACCCTGTCCCTCGCGACGAAAGAGTGGAGGGGACATCGAATCCATGATAGCAGGCGATCATGTCCGTTGAAGCTGAAGCAGCCGAAGCACTTCGCCAGATCTCCGAGGCCGGTTTCAAGACCGGTCCGGGTTGGGACAGGGCTCACCAGATTGCGCAGGCTCACGAAGGGGAAGCGATCTTCGACGCGATCCACGCACTGCTGCACCGCATCGAGGGTGACCGCTTCAACGCAGGTTACTGGGACCGAAGGGCCGGCACGGACCTTGGCGGAGACGGATTCGCTGTAGAGGCGGACCGCCTGCGTGCCATGCTGAACGGCGTCACTCCGAAGGCAAGTTGATCAGCACGACGCACAAGCTGCGGCACGCAAGTCCTGACTATTCCATCGGAGCCATGAAGAAGGATTCGCGTACGATCTTTCCGTCCTCGACCTCGTAGAGCGCGACTTCCTTCGCCCTCCATCTCTGGCCGCTGGCTCTTTCCGATACATCGACATCGAAGATCACGCTGAACTTGTCGCCGTTGATGAACGGGCCCTCAACGCCGGTGCTGTGCACTTCGTAGTTCTCGGCCCACCATCTGTGCTTTTCCCTGAGGGCATCGACTCCCTTGCTGACGGGATCCCGTCCCGGGCCAGTCATCGGTTCGACAGAAACGATTTCGCGCGAATACAGCTCTTCAATGCCTCGGTCCTCCGTCCCGTCTCGGCAATGCTGGCAGAGTCTTTCGGCAACTTCTTGGGTCGTCATTCTCGCGGCCTTCCTTTCTTGTTCGGCTCAATTCGCCCGGACCTGGGTCGCGAGCGTCGTTCGCATTATGTTCCTATCCTGCCAAAGCGATCCTTCGACGTCAATCCGCAAATGCATTCGATTGCCTGCCCAAAGAGAGATCGCTATACGCCGCCAATGCATGACCGTGCCTCAAATGCCGCGCCCTTGCCGCCGGAAGTCGCCCGACGTCGGACCTTTGCGATCATCTCGCATCCGGACGCCGGCAAGACAACGCTGACCGAGAAGTTCCTGCTCTATGGTGGCGCAATCCAGATGGCGGGGCAGGTTCGCGCAAAGGGCAAGGCACGGCGGACACGCTCCGACTTCATGCAACTCGAGAGGAGCCGGGGGATATCGGTCAGTGCCACCGCCATGTCGTTCGACTATCGCGACTTCCGGTTCAATCTCGTCGACACGCCCGGACACTCCGATTTCTCGGAAGACACCTACAGGACCCTGACGGCCGTCGACTCCGCCGTCATGGTGATTGACGGGGCAAAGGGCGTGGAAAGCCAGACCCGCAAGCTGTTCGAGATATGCCGCCTTCGGGATCTGCCAATCCTGACCTTTTGCAACAAGATGGACCAGGAGAGCAGGGACACGTTCGAGACGATTGACGAGATCCAGGAGAGCCTGGCAATTGATGTCACGCCCGCTTCCTGGCCCGTGGGGATTGGGCGCGACTTCATTGGCAGCTACGACATTCTGAACGACCGGCTGGACATCATGGAACGCGCAGATCGCAACAAGGTTGCCGCGTCCATAGAGATTAGCGGGCTGGACGATCCCAAGCTGGTCGAGCACGTGCCGGACACTCTGCTCGGGCACTTTCTTGACGAAGTCTCAATGGCCCGCGAATTGCTGCCCCCGTTCGACCGGCAGTCATTTCTTGACGGCACGCTGACCCCGATCTGGTTCGGCAGCGCCCTGAACTCCTTTGGGGTCAGGGACTTGATGAATGCCGTCGGCAACTTCGGCCCTCCACCCCAGCCGCAGCCCGCCGAACCGCGACAGGTTGCGCCCGACGAAAGGAAGGTTTCCGGATTTGTCTTCAAGGTTCAGGCCAACATGGATCCCAAACACCGCGACAGGGTTGCCTTTGTCCGGCTGGCATCTGGCCATTTTCAAAGAGGCATGAAACTCCATCATGTACGCACCAGGACGCCCATGGCCGTCTCCAACCCTGTCCTCTTCCTGGCCTCTGAGCGCGAACTGGCCGAAGAAGCCTGGGCCGGCGACATTATCGGCATCCCGAATCATGGACAGCTTCGAATCGGCGACACGCTGACCGAAGGCGAATCCCTGCGCGTGACGGGCCTGCCGTCGTTTGCGCCCGAATTGCTGCAGGGCGTTCGGGCCGACGATCCCATGAAGGCGAAGCATCTCGACAAGGCGCTGATGCAGTTCGCGGAAGAGGGAGCCGCCAAGGTCTTCAAGCCGACAATGGGAACCGGATTCATCATCGGCGTCGTAGGACCATTGCAGTTCGATGTCCTCGCCAGCCGGATCGAGATCGAGTACGGGATCCCGGTCCGCTTCGAACAATCACAGTTCACGTCTGCACGCTGGGTTACCGGGCCGAAGGACGTGGTGAGTGGCTTCGTGGACGCCAACAAGGGCCACATCGCGCATGACAATGACGGCGACGTCGTGTACCTCACGCGCCTCCAGTGGGACATCGATCGCGTCGAAAGGGACTTCCCCGATCTCGCGCTCTCGGAAACCAAGGAAATGCAGGCCGCATAGCCGCGAGGCCAGCCCGGCGGCAGCGCATGAACCTCACCTGCGCAAATCGCGGGTTCCACGCCTCGCCTGGTCCGCACGCATGTGCGGCAGCAGGAACGATTGCGGTTCCGGCAAGGCCTGCGGCGTTGCCGACCGGTGGCACTGCTCAGGCGGCCCTTCGCCCCGTTCAGACCATTCTGCAGCCAATGTCCAAGCCATGTACGGGCGGCGTCACATTTTGCAAATTTCAGTGGAGCGTTTTGGGGAAAGTTTCCGGCTTCCAGACGACGTGCCGGAATTTTTTTGTCGCTCCTTCAATGGATTGCATCCGGCGTTGACGCCAAATGCACAATGCATTAGGTCTTGCGGGATATACGGCGACTTGTGGAAAACTCTTGGCCTTCCAGACCTTCGCCGTGCTGCCTTCGGATCGACGTACGGTCCGCGAATCTTGGAGCGATATGACAAAATTCTCCGATCTGGCACTTTCGCCGAAGATCCTTGAGGCCGTTGAGGCTGCAGGGTACGAAACTCCCACTCCAATCCAGAAAGGCGCCATTCCTCCTGCGCTCGAAAAGCGTGACGTGCTCGGCATTGCGCAGACCGGAACCGGCAAGACTGCGAGTTTCACGCTTCCGATGATCCAAATGCTTGCGTCCGGCCGCGCACGCGCCCGGATGCCACGGTCGCTTGTGCTCTGCCCGACACGGGAACTCGCCGCGCAGGTCGCCGAAAGCTTCGACACCTACTCACGAAACATCAAGCTCTCGAAAGCGTTGCTGATCGGCGGCGTCAGCTTCAAGGAGCAGGATGCGTTGATCGATCGCGGAGTCGATGTGCTGATCGCGACGCCCGGTCGCCTTCTCGATCATTTCGAGCGTGGCAAGCTCCTGCTGACAGGCATCGAGATCATGGTGGTGGACGAGGCTGATCGCATGCTCGACATGGGCTTCATCCCCGACATCGAGCGCATCTTCTCGCTAACGCCGTTCACGCGGCAGACGCTGTTCTTTTCGGCCACGATGGCCCCGGAAATCGAGCGCATCACCAACTTGTTTCTGTCCAGTCCGGCTCGCGTCGAAGTCGCCCGCCGGGCAACGACCTCGGAGACTGTCACGCAGGAAGTCGTGCAGATGAAACCGTCTCGCCGCGACCGGGCCGCAAAGGAGAAGCGCGAACTGCTCCGCGCCATCATCGAGCGTGAAGGAGAGGAATGCCGCAACGCAATCGTCTTCTGCAACCGGAAGACCGATGTCGACATCGTCGCAAAGTCCCTGCAGAAGCACGGTTTCGACGCAGCACCAATTCACGGGGATCTGGATCAGCCACAGCGCACCCGAACACTGGACAAGTTTCGAGACGGCGAACTCAGGTTTCTTGTCGCCTCCGACGTCGCGGCGCGCGGCCTCGACATTCCGAGAGTCAGCCATGTCCTCAATTTTGACGTACCGTCCAATTCCGAAGACTATGTGCACAGGATCGGTCGCACCGGGCGCGCCGGACGCGAAGGCAAGGCAGTGACGATATCCCTCCCGGCGGACGAGAAGCTGGTCGGCGCCATCGAAAAACTCATCACGCAAGACATTCCGCGCGTCGGAAACCCGATGCGGGCCGCAGCAGCAAAATCCGAACAGCCGAAGCGCACGCGCGACCGCAAGAAGTCGCAGACATCTTCCCTGGAAGCGGTTGGGCGCAGGAGCGGTCGCACCGTCGGCATGGGGGATCACTTGCCCAGCTTCATTGCCATGAGCTTCAAGGAGCGAGCGGCAGTCTGAGCAGATCCGTCCCTTTCAACTGGAGACCCTGGACTCGACGGCGGCACATTCTCGCAAGGCCCGACGGCTCTCGCTGAAGAGAGTCCGGATCAGGGATCCTGCCCGAGCCCGTGAATGCCCTGCGTGAGCCGGCGCTTCGACGGGATGAAGGCAGATGGCCCGAATGCCCATGCTGGCCAGCACGAGAAACGAGTCCATCATCCGGTCTGCCCCCAACGCCAGTGCCGCGCGGGATTCCCGGAACCATTTCGGAAAGGGTGCCGAATTCCCCACCGGATTCGATCAGGAAGGCACTCCTGGCGATCTTCGCCTCACTGCCCGCGCTCGTCCGAGCCCATGCGCCGTTCCAGCCAGCGGACGCCCGCGCTGATGATCAGAACCAGCAACAGGTATTCAAAGATCAGCAATGTGTAGATTTCCAGTGGGCGGTACTCCGTCACGACCAGCTCATTGGCGCGGCGGGTCAGTTCTTGCATCCCGATCACGCTCGCGAAGGCGCTCATCTTGACGATGTAGATGAACTGGTTGGCCAGTGGCGGCAGAATTCGGCGGATCGCCTGTGGCAGGATCACATAGCGCATGCTCTGGAAATAGTTCAGCCCGATGGTCTGCGCCGCCTCGCTTTGGCCCCTGGCTATGGACTGTATTCCGGCACGGTAGATTTCGGCGGTAAAGGCGCTGTCCGAAACGGCCAGCGTGATGATCGCGCCCCAGAACGGGTCGATCGGGATATTCAAGCCCATCGACCGAAACACTATCGGCATGCCGTAGAACACCCAGAACAACATGGGCAGCAACGGGATCGAGCGGATGAACTCGACATAGACCCGATTGACCAAACGCCAGCCGCGCTTCTCGGACAGTCCCGGAAGGGCGACAATCAGGCCGATGACAATCGAGAGGACCGCGGCAATCAGCGAGATCTGGATGGTGGCGCCCATCCCCGAAACCAGGAACTTCACGTTGGTCCATCCGGATTCGGTGGTCGGATCGATCACGTACCAGCCCCAGCTCTGGGACGAGGAACATCCGGCAATCAGCACGAGAACGGTCAGAGGGAAAAACGCTCTTTTCATCGGTTCCACTCAGTGCTGCAAGATCTGGCTCAGGAATTTCCGACACCGTTCGGACCTTGGATTGGTGAAGAGGTGTTCCGGCTTGCCCTGTTCCACTGTCTCGCCGGCATCCATGAAGACCATGTTGTCGGCAACCTTGCGGGCGAATCCCATCTCATGGGTCACAACCACCATTGTCATGCCATCTTCGGCAAGCTCAACCATCACATCCAGAACTTCGGAGATCATCTCAGGGTCCAGTGCCGAAGTCGGCTCATCGAACAACAGGACCCTTGGCTCCATGCATAGCGATCTGGCGATGGCCACGCGCTGCTGCTGACCTCCCGACAATTGAATGGGGTGCTTGTCAGCCTGATCGGGAATATGCACGCGCTCAAGATAATGACGGGCTCTTGCTTCAGCGTCCTTCCGGCTCAGACCGCGCGCCTTGATCGGGCCAAGGGTCAGGTTCTCGAGCACGGTCAGATGGGGGAACAGGTTGAATTGCTGGAACACCATGCCGACCTCGGACCGGATTCTCGCCACGGACTTCGGATCTTCGGTCAATTCGACCCCGTCAATTCGGATCGTGCCCTTCTGGTGCCTTTCCAACTGGTTGATGCAGCGTACAACCGTGGACTTTCCTGATCCGGACGGGCCACAGATGACGACCCTTTCGCCGCTGCTGATCTCAAGATTGAAGTCTTTCAGCGCATGAAATGCGCCATACCACTTGTTCACGCCAACAAGCTCGACCACGGCGTCTGGCATCAGCTGACCGCCCTTATTTTATTCTCAGTAGAATATTTTCTTGAGGCTATCCCGCCGTTGTGCTCAGATCAAGGAGCGATATGGCAACAGGACTCAACAGCCACCAACGGGAGAACTAAATGAAGCAGTTTTGGAAAGCCGCTGCCGCCGCAGTGCTTGGTCTGGCATTGTCGAGCGCCGCTCTGGCGCAATCGGCGTTGAACGAAATTCTGGATTCGGGAGTGCTCAAGGTCGGCACTACGGGCGACTGGAACCCGATGACCCTGCGCGACCCCGCCACGAACAACTACAAGGGTTACGACATCGACATAACGACCGAGCTTGCCAACGACCTTGGCGTCGAAGTCGAGTATGTGCCGACAGACTGGAAGACGCTGGTCAACGGCGTGGTCGCCGGCAAGTACCACATCACGGGTTCGGCATCGATTTCGCCGCCGCGGATGAAAGTCGCTGGATTCTCGGACAGCTACATCGCCGTCGAGCTGTTCCCCTTCACGACGAGCGACAAGGCCGACAAGTTCGATGGCTACGATTCGATCAACCAACAGGGCGTAAAGGTTGCCACGACCTTGGGCACCACCTTTGAAAAGCGGGTGCGCGAATGGTTCCCGAATGCCGACATCAAGGTAGTCGAGGCTCCGGCGCGCGGGTTCCAGGAAGTCCTCGCAGGGCGTGCGGATGTTTTCATCACCTCGAATATCGAAGGGTCGACACTCGAGGCCAAGTTCTCGGTCGTGCGCGTCAAGAATGCCGGCCCCCGGGCTCCCTCTCCAATCGCCATGCTGCTGCCACAGAGCGATCAGGTCTGGATCAACTATGTGAACAACTGGATCAAGGTGAAGAAGGCCCAGGGCTTCTTTGAAGCAAGCCGGGAAAAATGGGGCCTGTGACCAGTGCATGAGACTAGCGCCCGGCTTTTGCAGCCGGGCGTCTTCATCCTCCGCCAGGCACCGCTTTCGAAATCACTGTCACGAAGCTGACCGTGTCCGTCTTCAGTTCAACCGGGCCATGTGTGGCGTTCGAATCGAAACTCAGGCTGTCGCCCTGACGCATGACATACGCCTGCTCACCGCAGCCATAGACCATCTCGCCATCGGTGACATGGATGAACTCGACACCCTGATGCTGATACAACGGTCTTTGACCCAAGGGCGCTTCAAGCGTGACGCTGAAGCTTTCGAAGCTCACATGCTTGGCCGCGGCCCTGCCGATCAGCTTGTAGCTGTGACCATAGCCGATGCTCTGCCGCTGAACCGTCACGCCCTCGCCCGCCGCCACGAACGAGACATCTGAGCGCTCAACGGTCCCTGAAAAGAAGTTGATCAGCGGTACGCCGATCCCGCCTGCCAGCGCTTCAAGCGTCCCAAGCGAGGCCGAGACCTGGCCCCGCTCGATCTTCGAGATCATGGCGGTCGAAACGCCGGAACGACCCGACAGTTCGGCAAGTGTCAGTCCCGCCAGGACACGATGAGTCTTGACTGCCGACCCGATCAGCTGATCCAGCGGCGGCCTGCCAACATTCGTGCCAGGTGCATCTTCCATGGGGTCAGGGTACCGGCGTGTTGCAAAAAGGAAAGGCAATACTCAGGATGCCGTGCGATTCTCGAGCGGGCGCGCGATGAAACTGGCACAGATGACCTGGTACGAGGTTGACGGGCGCATAGCGGATGGTGCGGCCATCATGCTGCCTGTCGGCTCGACCGAGCAGCACGGACCCATGGGCCGCATCGGTACCGACACGATCTGCGCCGAAGCCGTCGCACTTGCCGCCGCCGAGATCTGCGATGCCATCGTCGCACCGCCGCTGGCCTACACGCCCGCGCCTTTCAACACTGCTTTTCCCGGAACGGTCTCGGTGTCCGCAGCAACCTTCCGCACCCTGGCGGAAGAAGTCATCACCGCGATCTTGGCACAGGGATTTTCCGGCGTGTTCGTGGTGAACGGGCATGGCGCCAACCTCGAACCGCTCAGCCTGGTTGCCGGTTCCGTCGCGCCCCAGAAACTTCGCATCCGCAGTTGGTGGGAGCCTGCACCCGTCAATGACCTGCGACGGGACCTGTACGGGGACTGGGAGGGCATGCACGCCACGCCGTCCGAGATCGCGATCACCCAGAGCCTTCTGGGAACCCTGCCCGCCAATCAGGCAAATGAGCCACCGCAGCGGCTGAGCGCCGCATACCTGCGCGCGCACAAAGGTGATCGCCATGGCCCGCCTGCCGAACATCGCGCGGCCTTTCCGGATGGCCGGGTCGGTTCCCACTCGGCGCTCGCCACTCCGGAAGATGGCCAACGATTGCTGGATCTGGCATCCAAGGCCATAGCGCAGGACTTTGCCGCGTTTGAGGCACTGTCCCAGGGGCGCTGACTTCCGTCGTTCCGGCAGCGTCGACCGACCCGCCCACGGGTTGTCCTTTCCCGTTCGCTGGGGCGGCGCCAGGAATGGGACCTCGATCCGGTCCAGATCAACACATGTCAGGTGCGCTTCACGTAGTGGAGACTGGAAATATGGCATTCAATCGCATGCAACGCGCCCGATTCGAAAGCTCTCATCGCCGATCCTTGACGGCGGCCTAATCAAATCCCTTGAACGCTGCGGCCGAAGCGTTGCAGCGGTCGCGTCGACACTGACGCCCTGGCTTCCCTGCGAATTGAATGCATCGTGTTGCGGAAATTCCTGGCGCAGTGCCTGTTTTACATTTAGCAACGAACGCAACATTTTGCGCATTCTCCCTTGAACAATACAGGAACATATGGCAAGTCTCGATATGTGGATGACGACGACACGCCTTGCGAGACGCGAGAGGGTCACCCCGCAAACCGTCCGGCGCTGGACCGAGGGAGGACGACATCAACGACTTGAGCGGACACCCGGAGGACATTGCAGGGTTCGGGTTCCTGTCGATCCCGACACCTTCCTCTGCGCCGGCGTTTGCAGCGCCAAGCAGGAGTCATCCCTTGTCATCCCTTGACACCCAAGAGCGACTCTTGCGCGATCGATATCCCGACGGACACGTTGTCCGTGACGCTGGATCCGGAGTCGATCGCAGGCGACGATGCCCAGTCGCCCTACTGGAACGGGCGCTGCGCGGAGATGCAGTCCAAGTGGTGGCTGCCGCACCGGACCATGTCGCCCGGCCAGTCCGCCTGCCCGCCAGAGATGTCATCGAACTTCAAGGAGGAAGCGTCGGACTTCTGGAAGAGGACGATCCTGCCGACCGGTCCGGCGTCCGCCGCCGCGCTGCGGGTCTCGCTCCCCGCCGGGACTCCCGTCACGGCAAGCGTCCTGGTCAAGGCCACGAGGAAGATCAGGGCCTACCCGAAGGACCCTGACCTGCTGCACGAGCTGGTGCGCCAGCAGCGCCGCGCCTACAACCTGGCCATCGCCTGCTTCCGGGAAGCGGACGATGGCCTCGTGGACCCGAAGGGGTCGGACCTGAAGCAGACCGCGCTTCGCGCCACGATCCGCGACTTCGTGCGCTCGGAGGTTGAGGAGCGGGGCGGCACGTTCCGCTCCGCCGACTGCGACGAGGCGGTCAACGCGGCGTTCAGGGCCCGGGACGCCGTGATCCGGCGACGGTCCAGGGGCGAGCGGTGCCGCCCCTCCTTCCGCAGCATCAGTGACATCCGGCAGCGCATTGCCGTCCAGAAGCTGTCGGGCGCGTTCGTCGCGCGGAACTTCGACCTGGCGGAACCCATGCCTGACGAGGCGTGGAAGAAGCTGACAACCATCGTGCTTGCGCAGAATGCCGATATCGGCATTCGGCCCAGAACCGAAGGATCTCGCGTGGCTTCTTGCCTCCTATGCGCGCGACGGGCTGGCGCGGGTCGAAGCTGCGGGCGATGCACCGGCGCTTGCTACGGTTCGGGCCGCGCTGGAATACGCGCTCGGCGTTCGCTTCGAGGGCGCGCGCGGCGCACGCTTCTTCCATACGCCCCTGGTGCGGACGCTGTTCTACGGGGTCTTCTCTGCGTGGGTTCTTTGGCCGCCACGAATCGGGACATCAACGCCACGGAGTTGGCCCGTCATCCTACACTCGCCGCCGCCAGCAAGAGCAATGACACCGACAATTGCAGGAAGCCGCGTCGACAGTTTGGCATGTACAAGCGGCCCCTCCTTGGCATTCAAGTCCTCGTGACGCAGAAGCACGCCGGGTTCATTCGTGAGGGCCTCGAATACGAACCGGTCAAGTCAACCTGCACGGTTCCAATTTCGAGCTCCGGTTGGCCAAAATGCTGGCCTCATGCCATCGCGGTCACATGCGTCCAATACTCCTCGTCAGTCAGAACGGACTCGGCGAAAGCCCTCACATCGGCCATAGTCGCAGGAGTCCCGTCATCGTTCGCAGAGCCACCCAAGTCGTTATTGGAATAGGGGCCGAAACCAGCTTCAAGAGAATGAAGGTTCAGCCCGCCGCCACGAAGAATCGTGGGCCATCTGCCCTGCAGGTATCTTATGTTGCCAGCGGCAACGACGCCTCCTTCAATCGCGAATGTAAAGCAAATTGCGTCTTTCGGCAGGTGCTTCCGCCAGAACTCAACGTTAGACTTGTGGTGCAGTCCTGGTTCGGACCACGGCACAACCTTGCATTTCACTCGCAGCTGAATACTTGCATTGTCTTCTCCCACCCGCATCCAGAACAGGTCGGTCGCACCAACCACTCGGCAATCGAATTCATTTTCGACATCGACTGCAAGCGACGGCTCCTCCTCGCGAATCACATCACACAACGAAAGCAGTGTGCGCCTGAGATCGGAGTACACGGCCTCGGCCAACGGAGCGCCGGCTTCCAATTCCGCAGCAAGAGCTTGATCAATCAGAAGCCGCTTGGCCATTCCCTGCCGCTTTGCCCGTGCGATCCTGCCAACACTGTCTTTCTCCGACGTGCCATTCCTTTCGCCATCAGCGAACAATGCGCTCAGCAACTTGACGCACTCAGAACCGTCACGAGGTGCGACGGTCTCGGTCGAATACACCGCAGTAAACCCCCGAATTGCCATCAATGAGTCTTCACCAATGTCGTTGGGATACTTTGCGTGGTTCCAATGAACAGGCCGGCTCCAGTGTGCTTTCGGAGCGTCCGCATCAAGCATCCAGATCATCAACTGACCAAGCTCGAAGACATCCAGCCAAGGGCGTACTTCTTCCACCCGCATCCGCATGATGTCCCGACTGAACCGTGCATTGCCCACCGCGTCAGATGTTGGTGTCAGCCGCGGGCTGCACTCGTCGTAGGCGACACCAAAGTCGATCAGGATTGGCCACGGGTCTTCTTCGCCCCGCTTGACGACGACATTTTTTGGCTTGATGTTACGGTGAATGATCCCTTCCCGATGGCATAGCGCCAGTGCGGACGCCAATTCTCGCACAACCCAGACTGCCATATTGACCACTTCTGCGGACGTGCGGCCCTTCCGGCGTTTCCACTGACACCACCACCTTTCGAAGGAGTCGCCCAATTCTCCAATGTACCATGGCGTTTCGCCATCGAGACACCATTCGAATATTTTCACCAACGACCTGTGCTCCACGCGACCGCATAGAATCCCAATTTCACGACAAAATCTCTCCCGCGACCTCGCATTGTGCGAGTCCTTCAGCGTCCGAAAGACCCCTTCCCGGCCATCGCTATGGCGAACGACAGTGGCATTTGCCTGCCCGCCGCCCTTCAGCCTTTTCTTCGCAGACCAACCCACGGGAAGAAGCTCGGAAATTTCTTCCATAGTTTGCAACTCGTATCCTCCCAAGACCGCCCACGCGGCACTCCCAGCGTTGCCAAGCAAATTGCCGACGATACAAGCGGGCAAGTGCGCAATTCGACCTAGACCGCAGCGCTGAGTGCTCATGAGCGCTTCGCCCTATCGCGGTGATCAGAATTCGTCGCCCGAAGACCTTCCTCACGCCCAAGTACTTGCCGTACAGAACAGAAGCTCTGCAGCAACATGATCCGATGTCTTGCCGCGTCGGAAGCACGTGGGACAGCGCCTCGTCTTGAGGTAACGCGCGCGGCTGTGCGCAAGGCTCGAATCGTAGATCAGGCCCAAACTGCGCATTGATTGCGTCGCAATCACCGGATAGGATTCACACTCTTCTTTGGCATAGGGGCACATGAACATGGCGAGCATCACGATCCGCAGACTGGACGACGACGTGAAGACCCGGCTCCGCACGCGGGCCGCGGGCAACGGCCGTTCGATGGAAGAGGAGGCGCGGTTGATCCTGCGCGAAGCCGTACGTCGGGAGGCCGAACCGGAGAACTTGGCCGCATTCATCCACGGGTGCTTCGCGCCATTTGGAGGGGTGGAGTTGGAATTGCCGCCGCGCGGACCTATGCGCGAGCCGCCGCGCTTCGATTGAGGCAGCGACAGTGTTGGTGCTTGACACGAACGTGCTGTCCGAATTGATGCGGTCCCGGCCCGACGCGGCTGTCGCGTCTTGGATCGCAAGACGCACTACATCTAGCCTGCACATTACGGCAGTCAGTGAAGCGGAAATGCGGTTCGGACTCGCGATCATGCCGCCGGGGAAACGACGCGACGGACTGGCGGAAGGACTGGAACGAATGCTGCGCTCCGGCTTCACGAACCGTATATTGCCGTTCGACAGTTCGGCCGCGTCCGCATATGCTGACATCGCTGCCGCCCGACGGGCAATGGGCCGCCCCATGCAGGCGGCCGACTGTCAGATCGCGTCCATTGCCCGCTCGCGCGGCATGGCTGTGGTGACGCGCAACGTGCGGGACTTTGCATACGCGGATATCGACTTGATCGATCCCTGGAAGGACGCATGAGCTGAACGTCGCGCTGCCCCTGTCCTTCAACGCCGCGCCGGTTTCCGGGTCACGCCCCTCGGCGGTGTACATGACCGCCAGCTTCGCCTCGCGCGTCTTCGCGCTCCCGTCCTCCTGCTTGCCGGCGACGCCCTCGACGTCCTCCTTCCGCATCGGGATCCCGGTCCCGTCGATCGAGAGATACATGCGCGGTTCCAGCGGCTTGCCGTCCACGGCCTCCTCGCGCTCGAACCGGAGCGCCTCCTCGCCGAGCGCCAGCGACCAGCGCTGCAGCGAGCTCGAGGACGCCTTCACCCCGGCGAGGTTGGCGACGTGCCCGCTCGCCGCCCCGAAGCTCATGAGCGGCACCGTCTCGGCCATCACGCTCGCCATCCCCGGCGTGAAGGCGCTTCCCTTCAGGCCCAGCACCTGGTCCAGCGGAAAGCATCCCTTGCCGCACGACCGGCAGTAATAGTGGCTGCGCTTCACCTCCACCCTGCCCAGCCGGGTGAGCCACGACTTCCTCCTGCCCGTCCCGTGCCGGACCATCGGCCTGCCGCAGCCCTCGCACCTCGGCGCCGGCAGCGCCCCGTCAAGCTGCTCGAACAGGAGCTTCAGCGCCGCCGCGCCGCCCCCGAGGGAGGCGTCCCGGAGCGCGCGCTCCACGCCGTCGAGGTCGGGGACGCCCGACGCGAGGTCCGCCGCCAGCTTCGGAAGCTGCGGGCCGAACTCCGCAGAAACCGCTTCCAGAAGCGCCGGAAGCGGCCCGTCCTCGGCGATGTCCAGGCTCCGCACCTCGCCGCCCTCCAGCCAGTACCGGGTGTGCCCGCCCTCGTACGGCCGAACCATCGCCGCGCCCTCTTCCCCCAGACCCTCCAGATACGCCACCGCGTCCGGATGCCGATGCCCGCGATCCCCTTCGTCATGCGCCATGGTTCGTGCTCCTGCCAATTGCCTGCAACGGCGCGCCGCCGGCCGGTTCGTCCGGCCGCTGTCGGGCACGCAGCAACCGCAGCGTAGCAAGGGCAAATCAAAACTGGCAACTAAATTGGGCTACACCCACCCATGGGACGACAATCAACTGACGCCTTGCATTCGACTAGCGAATGCGCAGGCCATCACGATCGAAATGGTACGCACTCTTCGGCTCGAAACCGAAACGAAGGCTTTGTCCTTCCTCGATGAAATGCTGTCCAACCAGACGTGCCGTTATCTGATGGTCGTCAACCTGGGCGACTACATTCGTGTCGGCCCCAAGCTGCTCCACATGGCTGACTTCTGCATCCAGAACGCCGTCGTCGGCCAGATACAGGTTCTCGGGCCGCACCCCAATTGTACGGTCGTCGCCTGCGTGGACCAGGCCGGCAGGAAAGAAATTCATCGACGGGGAGCCGAGGAAGCCAGCGACGAACTGGTTTGTGGGGTTGTTGTACAACTCCATCGGGCTGCCGATCTGCTCGACCCGCCCGTGACGAAGGACGACGATCCTGTCGGCCAGAGTCATCGCTTCGGTCTGGTCATGCGTAACGTAGATCATCGAAGTGCCGAGTTGCCGATGCAGGTTGGCGATTTCGATCCTCGTGTTCATGCGCAGAGCGGCGTCGAGGTTCGAGAGCGGTTCGTCGAAGAGAAAGAGCTTCGGTTCGCGCACGATGGCGCGGCCAATCGCGACCCGCTGTCGCTGGCCGCCGGAAAGCTCGGAAGGATAACGGTCGATGTAGGGTTCGAGGTTGAGCATCCTTGATGCTGTCGCAACGCGCTCCTCGATGACGGACTTCGGCTGCCTGTCCTGCTTGAGCGCCAGGCTCATGTTCCCGCGAACATTCAAGTGCGGGTATAGCGCATAGGTCTGGAACACCATCGCTATTCCCCGTTTCGAGGGCGGCGTCTGGTTCACGACCTGTTCGTCAATCGTCACTTCGCCGGACGTCGCGTCCTCAAGGCCTGCGATGACTCGCAGCAGCGTCGACTTCCCGCATCCCGAAGGCCCGACAAACACGACGAATTCGCCCTCCTCAACTTCTAGGTTGATGTCTTGGAGGACCTGCACTTCTCCGAACGACTTGTTCACGTTCGCCAGCTTCAGGGCGGTCATGTCGAGGTCTCCTCAAGCGAAACGGGACGGCCGGTGCGAATGCTCTCGTCTGCAGCCAGGCAAATGGCGAGCGACTGGACGGCATCGGACATGTGGCGGGTCAGGTCGATGTCCTCGGCGATTGCGCGGAGCATATAGGCCTGCTCGGCTTCGCATAGCTCCTGATGGCCAGGTTCATCCGGCATTTCGACAGTGCGGTCGCACTGAGGCGTATGCACGAGGATGCCACCGACCCTGGTGTGGCCGTCGATGTCAGACGACGCGCCCTTGTTGGCTTCGGTGATCGACACCGACCCGCTTGGACTGACTATGTCCTTCACGAAGAATGCCGTCTCCGACATCATCGGGCCCCAGCCGGCTTCGTACCAGCCGACCGATCCGTCCTCGAAAGCAACCTGAAACTGGCCGTAGTTGTACATGTCCAAGGGGATCTCGTCGGTCAGCCGCAATCCCAAGCCATGCACGCGGACCGGTGCCGAGTCGGTGATCTGGCACATGACGTCGACATAGTGGACCCCGCAATCGACGATGGGGCTTGTCGTCTGCATCAACGCCTTGTGCGTTTCCCATTCGGTGCCTGACGACTGCTGGTTCAGGTTCAGCCGGAAGACATACGGCCCGCCGAGCGCCCGTGCTTCCTTGATCAGGCGCATCCAGGACGGGTGGTGGCGAAGAATGTATCCAACGACCAGCTTTCGACCCTTGCTTCTGGCAGTCTCCACGACGCGCTCGGCATCCGCCACCGTCACTGCCAGCGGCTTTTCGACAAATGCATGCGCTCCGGCTTCCATCGCCGTGCAGGCATAGTCGGCATGCGTGTCGGTGTAGGTTGCAATGACAGCGAGGTCGGGCTTGGTCCCCATGCCCTCCTCGAAGGTTGCGAAGTGCGGATAGGGCACCAGCTCTTCCGGAAGCTCGACGGACGAGCGGTTCACGAGACCGACGATCTCGGCGTCAGGGTGGCGATGATGGGCCAACGCATGGCTGAGTCCCATGTTTCCCAGGCCTACGATCAGAACACGGGTCATTTCACGGCTCCAGAAGTGATTCCACGAATGAGTTGCCGCGAGAAGATGACATAAAGCACCAGCACCGGCAGGATCGCCATCGAGAGTGCCGACAGCACGGCGTTCCAGTCCGTCACGAACTGTCCGATGAACACCTGGCTGCCCAAGGTCAGAGTCTTGGTCTCCTCGGCGGGCGCAAGGATCAGCGGAAACCAAAGGTCGTTCCAGATCGGGATCATGTTGAACACGGCGACTGTCGCCATTGCGGGGCGGACGAGCGGCAGGACGAGACGGAAGAAGATCGTGTATTCGGACAGGCCATCGATCCGGCCGGCGTTCTTCAAGTCGTCGGACACCTGCCGCATGAACTCTGACAGGATGAACACCGCGAGAGGAAGGCCCTGCGCAGTGTAGACAAGGATCAGCGCCCAGAGCGTGTTGACCAGTCCGGTCGCCACCATCATCTCCAGGATCGCGACTGTGCCGATCCGGATCGGGATCATGATCCCCAAGGCGAGGTACAGGCCCATCAGAAGATTGCCCTTGAAGCGGTACTCCGCGAGCGCAAAGGCCGCCATCGCGCCAAAAAGCAGGATGAAGAACAGTGATACGACAGTGACGATCATCGAGTTCTGGAAGTAGAGAAGGAAGTCCCCCTGCCTCATCACCGTCTGGTAGCCGATCAGCGAAAAGCTGTCGGAATCCGGCAAGGCCAGAGGTTCGCGGAAGATCGCCTTGCGCGCCTTGAAACTGTTTATGAGGATCACGAATACAGGGAAGAGCGCGATCAACGTGTACAGGATCAATGCACCGTGCATGCCAACCGTGATGAAAGGATTCGTGCGTGCCTTGTGCATGCCCTGAACTCAGAGCTGGTAGCGCCGCATCCGGGTCTGGATGCCGAACAGGTAGATGCAGACGCCGACGAGGATGATCGCGAACATTGCGCCCGCGATGGCAGAGCCCATGTGCGGGTCGCCCAGTTGAAGCTGGAAACCGAAGAAGGTGCGGTACATGAAAGTGCCAAGAATGTCGGTGGAGAAATCCGGCCCGGCGAGCGCGCCCTGTGCGACGTAGATCAGATCGAACGCATTGAAATTGCCGACAAATGTGAGGATCGAGATGATCCCGATGGACGGCAGGACCAGCGGCAGCTTCACCTTCCAGAACGCCGACATGCCGGTAATGCCGTCGATCTCGCCCGCTTCCAGGATTTCATCGGGGATGGAAAGCAGGGCGGCGTAGATCAGCATCATCGGGATGCCGACGAACTGCCAGACAGAGATCAGCGCCAGCGTTGTCAGCGCGTACTCCTCCTTCCCCAGCCATGGCGCAAACAGGAACTTGAGACCCACCGCGTCGAGCATCGACGGCGCGATGCCCCAGATCGGCGAAAGGATGAGTTTCCAGGCGAAACCGACGATCACGAACGACAGGATCGTGGGGATGAAGATCGCGGAGCGGTAGAGCGCCGCAAAGCGAAGGCGTGGATGCGAGAGGATGGCTGCCAGCGCGATGCCGATCGGGTTCTGCACCAGCATGTGAATCAGGAAGAACCAGAAGTTGTTGCCAAGCGCGTTCCAGAACTGCTCGGACCAGATCGGGTCGAAGAAGAGCGTGCGAAAGTTCTCCAGGCCAACGAAGACCCGCGCCTGTTCCACCTCGCTGTAGAGCGCAAGCCGCAGCGTGTTGAAGAGCGGGAAAACCATCACGGCCGTGTAGACGAGGGTGGCCGGCGCAAGGAACACGATGATGTGCCAGCGAATGCGAGGGACCGACATGGGCATTCCCCGAGGAAGAGATCCCGGGCGGACAAGCCGCCCGGGATGTTTGCAGCAAGACGAGGGTTACTGCTGCGGCGCGTACCAGCTTGCCAGACCCTCCTGAAGCTTCTGGCCCAGTTCTGCCGGCGAAGAAGTGCCCTTGATTGCCGCGACGGATGCGCCCCAGGTCTCGTTCTCGAGGTTCGGCGTGCCGCGAGAAAGGATCTGGTAGGTCGAGCGGATCGTTGATTCGCACTCGCCGCGCCAGCTCACGAACTCCCTTGCAAGCGGGTCAGTCAACTCGACAGGAGTCTTGGACAGCGGGAAGAACCCGGGAAGCGCATTTCCGAATATTGACGCGAACTCGGGCGACCCGACCCAGGCGAGGAAGGTCTTCGCTGCCTCGGGATCGGCCGTCGCTGCGTTCATGCCGATCCCGATGTCAGTGTGGTCCGAGATGTAGCACGTGTCGCCCGCGTTCCGGACAGGCGGCTTGAAGGCACCCATCGCAAAGTCCGCCTGGGCGTTGAACCCGGCAATCTCCCAGGACCCGGCGGGATAGATCGCTGCACGCCCGAGCGTGAAGAGATTCTGGCTGTCAGGATAGGTCTGCGCCTCGAAGCCGTCGCCAAGGTAGTCGCCCCACCTTGCCAATGTCTCGTAAGGTGCAACCCATGCATCGTCGGTCAGTTTCTGCTCGCCCGCGATCAGAGCGCGACGGCCCTCTTCGCCGCTCCAGTAGTTCGGCCCGATGTTGTTGTAGCCCATCGTGGCGGCTTCCCACTGGTCGTTGGTGCCCATAGCCATCGGGATGTAGCTGCCATCTTCCTTGATCGTGTCGAGCGCGGCAAAGAACTCCGCCTCGGTCGCTGGCACCTCGATGCCCAGCTCCGCGAATGCGTCTGCATTGTATATGAAGCCGTGTATCACTGACGCCATCGGAACGCAGAACGTGGCCGAGCCGTCGTCGGTTTGCCAAGCCGACTTTGCAACGTCGGAGAAGTTGTTCATGGCCTCCATGTCGTCAAGGTCGGTGAGATGTCCGGCCTCGAAGAGCGCCAGCGACGCGTCGAAGGGGCGGCACGTGATGATGTCGCCCGCCGAACCGGCATCAAGCTTCGAATTCAGGGCCGCGTTGTATTCGGTCGGAGCGGAGGGGGAGAAAATCACCTTGATCCCGGAATGCTCGGCTTCAAAGGCCGGAATGATCTCTTGCTGCCAAAGGGCAAGGTCGTCGTTGCGCCAGCTTTCGATTGTCAGCGTAACGTCCTGCGCCTGCGCGCCTGCGGCGACAAGGCCCATGGCCGCCAGGGCCAGTTTCAGAGAATTGCGTGTCATGTTTGACCTCCCAGGTTGAGTGCACGTCATTTGAGTTGCGCCAAGGCGGCGCGAAGGTTTCCATCGGTCTGTTGAAGTATGGCGTTGGCCTCGTCTGGCGACACGTCCTTTGCCGCGACCAGAATTGCGGACTTGATGAAGCCATGGGTCTGCTTGAGCGCCATGCTGGCGGTCGCCCTGTCCTTGCCGGCAATCTGGCCTACAATTCCCGTGGCCCGGGCGCGAAGCTTGACGTTGTCAGCCCGCAGGTTGACCATCATCCCGTCATGAACGTGGCCAAGCTCGATCGCCATGAGCGTCGAAAGCATGTTCAGCGCGATCTTCTGCGCCGTTCCCGCGCCCATCCGGGTCGACCCGGAAAGAACTTCGGGAGGCGTTGCCAGGCAGACAGGGTGATCGGCGCCAACGAGCAGCGCAGCGCCGGAATTGTTGGCGATGGCGATCAAGGTTGCGCCACGCCTTTGTGCGGCTTCGGCGGCGGCCAGCGTATACGGCGTTGTGCCGCTGGCCGAAACCGCGATCACGGTGTCTCTGCTCGATATGCCCGACATGTTCAGCGCGATCTTCTGCGCCGTTCCCGCGCCCATCCGGGTCGACCCGGAAAGAACTTCGGGAGGCGTTGCCAGGCAGACAGGGTGATCGGCGCCAACGAGCAGCGCAGCGCCGGAATTGTTGGCGATGGCGATCAAGGTTGCGCCACGCCTTTGTGCGGCTTCGGCGGCGGCCAGCGTATACGGCGTTGTGCCGCTGGCCGAAACCGCGATCACGGTGTCTCTGCTCGATATGCCCGACATGGCATGCTGAACGCTCGTGGCATCGTCCTCGGTTGCCCCGGGCATTTCCACGCCAACCGGCAATCCTCCAGCCATGTGAATTCTGATCTGACCGGCTGGAATCGAGAAAGTGCCTCCCAGTTCCACGGCATCGGCAGCAGCCATGAGGCCAGACGAACCTGCCGCCGCGTAATGCAGCACGCCGTCGGCGCGAATGGTTCGCGCCATCGCGCCGGCGCCGCCCACAATGCTGTCGAGGGCGCCAAGTAGCGCCGTTGCCGAGGCGACCTGACCTTCGGCCAGCAAGGCGGCAACTTCGGCCAGAGGGCGTTCATCGAGTCCCTCAGCAGAATCATGCAGTGCTTCAGTCAGAGAGACGGTCATGTGATTCCCCCAGTCACGTGCCATAGGATACCTATTTAATACCTTTTGTCTACACTTTTGTTCGGAGCCTCAACGTGCCGCCCGTGCCTGTTCCATCCGAAAGTGCCAGGCTGTCCTTTCGACCGGCGTCCATTCGTCAACCTGAATGACCGGACTCCGCGACAGTCCGAGCAGGCCCAGGACAGCAATCCGATCCGTTCAACAGTCAGAATCCGCATCGTGGCCGGTACCAGAACCAATTTCATCTCGCAGGACCGTGGCGCGGCTGAAGGACGTTCGGGCGGCCTTCATGCCCAAGCGCGTCGAGCGGAAGAATAGCGAAACCCGTCGGAATCAGCATGCCGATCCAACGCTGGTTCTGATCACCCGTCCTTGACAGGCGCACGGGACAAGACCATAGACAAACAAGGCGGAATCGTGCATCGTCGATCCGTTCCAAGCGAGTGCGTCCCAAGCTTTGGCCAGTCGGCGAAGGTGCGCCTTGCCTGCCAGCGGCGGGAAGCCCGCCTGGCGCCGCCTCCCAAGGCGGCATGAGGTGCAAGGAAGACGTCGAAGCCTGAACTCTCGGCAATTCCGCACCGACTTCCAGCAATTGCGCCGATGATCGGCCTGAAGCTGATCGAGCCTGCGCCATGCCCCGCTGAACCGTTCTGAACAGCGAACTCGGGACGCGCACATCCGACGGCCGGTGCATCAAGATTCCTGTCAGGCATGTTGAGCGGTCGAACTGCTCCATCGGCACGAGCTTGAGGCGAAAACTGACATATTGGCATTATTTGGACTTTCGCCCGTCCAATAGGTATTATAAAGGTATCTGCATGAGTGAATCTCGGAAGTCTCCGGTTGTCGCCATTGATGGCGGCGGCACGCAGTGTCGCCTCGCGTTGGATGACGGCAAGTCAATCGTTGCTGTGACGGCCGGATCCGCAAACGTGTCCACGGACTTCGACGGCGCGCTGGACGAGATTTTCGCGGGCTTGGACAGTTTGGCAAATCGCGCCGGCCTGAAGTCTGAATCGCTTTCGCGGATTCCCGCGTTTGTCGGACTTGCGGGGATGACAGGTGAGGCAATCTCGGAGAAGTTGCGCACGGCCCTGCCATTTGCGCACGTCCGCATAGAAGACGATCGCGCGGCAGCCTTGAGAGGCGCACTTGGCCTGGCCGACGGCGCAATTGCTCACTGCGGCACGGGATCATTCTTTGCGGCACAATCCCAAGGAAACATGCGGTGTGCCGGGGGCTGGGGACCGGTGCTAGGGGACGAGGCGTCGGCACATTTCGTGGGCAAGGCCGCCCTCAGCATGACTCTCAGAGGCATTGACGGGCAGTGTCCCACCTCGGCGTTGGCGGAGCGGATCGTGAAAGATTGCGATGGCGCCGCTGGCATCGTCCGCTTTGCGGGATCGGCCAGCCCTTCGGAGTTTGGCGCCTTGGCGCCACTTGTGACCGAATTTGCCAAGCAAGGCGACCCGCTCGCCGAACACGTGATGCGCGCCGGGGCGCAGGACATTTCCGCGATGCTTCAAGTGATTGGCTGGAGCAATGGCCAGCCGATTTGCCTGACGGGCGGCATCGGCGCCTGCTACGCTCCGTACCTGCCTGCAGACATGCAGTCCGACCTGACCCCGCCACTCGACGAGCCACTTGCCGGTGCGCTGTCGCTTGCGGCGGAATTCGCCCAGGAGATTCCTGCGTGAACGCCGCCGAATTTCTCCGACCTGAAGACTGGCTCGGCGAAGCCGGCGGTCCGCGATACCTGCAACTCCGCCGACGTCTGCAACTGGGCATCGAGACAGGCGTCCTGTCGCCCAACTCCTCACTTCCACCGGAGCGCGAGATTGCCGAAATCACCGATCTGTCCCGCGTCACCGTCCGCAAGGCGATACATGAGCTGGTGCGCAAGGGGTTGATCGAACAGCGGCAGGGTTCGGGATCGTTTGTTCGCGAACCAATCAGGCGGATGGAACAGTCCCTCTCGCATCTGACCTCATTCACCGAGGACATGGCAAGCAGAGGGCTCGACACGACGTCCCGTTGGCTGGAAAGGGGCATTTTCCTGGCGACGCCTGACGAAGTGACCGCCCTGAACCTGCAGGAGGGCGAGCAAGTCGCCCGAATTTACCGGCTTCGCGAGGCAGGTGGACGTCCGATGGCGCTGGAACACGCTGCACTGCCTCTGGACATCCTGCCAAACCCGCTTGAAGTGAAGACTTCTCTTTACTCAGTGCTTGAGCACATGGGGAATCGGCCGACAAGTGCGATTCAGAAGATTTCTGCAATGAACTCGGATTCGCGCGAGGCGGATCTTCTCGGCATTGCCGAAGGTGCCGCCATATTGAGCATCGAGCGAAAGTCTTTCTTGAAGAACGGGCGGGTCGCCGAACTCACTCGGTCCCGTTATCGCGGCGACGCATACGATTTCGTCGCGGAACTGCGGTTGCGACAGTGACAGGTCAAGGAAGATGACGGCCGGCATCACACAGATGCGTCGGGAAATCCTGGAAATCCCTGCGGCCGTTGAACGCCTCTTGAGCCGTGGCGGAGACGCCATCGCCGCGACCGTGGCAAGAGCGCGCGACATCGATCCACCATTTCTTCTCTCTGTTGCGCGCGGCTCTTCCGACCATGCCTGCACCTACCTGAAGTATGCCAGCGAGTTGCTCCTGAGACGTCCAATGGCCTCGATCGGACCGTCTGTCGTGTCGCAATACGGCGTCGAGCTGGACGTCAACGGAACCATGTGCATTTCGATTTCGCAATCGGGCCAGAGTCCTGACATCGTGCAGATGACCAAGGCGCTTCGCAAGAATGGTGCCTGGACGGTCGCGATCACCAACAACCCGGAGTCATGCCTTGCATGCGTTGTTGACCGCACGCTGCCGATGCACGCGGGACCCGAATTGAGCGTTGCCGCGACAAAGACCTTTGTGACTTCGCTTGTCGCCGGCCTGTGGCTGATCGCTGAACTGAAGGGGCAATCGTCACTCCTGGCGGCGATCCGGGCTTTGCCCGACCGGCTCGAGGACGCGATAGACTGCGATTGGTCCCATGCGGAAGACGCCATCGACGGCCGTTCCCTGCTTACGCTCGGCCGCGGGCCGTCACGGGCGATCTCGGACGAAGCGGCGCTCAAGTTCAAGGAAACGTGCCTGATCCATGCCGAGAGCTACTCCTCCGCCGAAGTGCTTCACGGACCGGTGTCCATCATCGACCACGGCTTTCCAGTGATCGCCTTCGCGGCCGGTGACGCCGCTGAAGAGAGCGTTGCGGAAACCGCAGACGCCCTTGCCGCCAAGGGTGCGCGGGTCTTCGTCTTGTCCGACAGGGCCAGGACGGCGACGCGCTTGCAGCATGTCCGGACCGGCCACTGGCTGACCGATCCAGTCGCCGCAATCGTGTCGTTCTATTGCATGGTCGAGGCTCTTGCCGTCCGGCGTGGCATCGATCCGGATTCACCGCGACACCTCAACAAAGTGACCGAGACCGTATGACCCGGAGTGTCGTGACATTCCGGAACGGCCAAGTCTTCGATGGCAAGAAGCTGAGGGCTGGACATGCCATCCGCTTTGTAGATGGCCACGCAAGAGAGTTCGGGCCAGATGCAGAAGTTCCAGTGGACGGCAAGGTGGTCGATCTTTCTGGCGACATCCTGACTCCGGGCTATGTGGATCTCCAGGTCAACGGTGGCGGCGGCGTCATGCTCAACAATGACCCGTCAGTGGACACGCTCCGCCGGATTGCCGAGGCGCACCGCAACCTCGGCGTCTCCTTCCTTCTGCCAACTCTGATTTCGGACTCGGCCGAAAAGACCCACGCGACGATCGAAGCCGCCATTAGGGCTGTTCAGGAAGGCGTGCCGGGAATCGCGGGGCTCCATCTTGAAGGCCCGCACCTCTCGATCGCACGCAAGGGCGCGCACGATCCAGCGTTCATCCGGCCCATGGAAGACGACGATCTTGAAACGCTGGTCACCGCATCAAGGAGACTGCCGGTGCTCAAGGTCACGGTCGCGCCAGAGAGCGTCACAGAGGAACAGGTATCAGCACTTGCTCGCGCCGGAGCCCTGGTCTCGCTTGGCCACAGCGACGCAAGCCACGAAGTCTGCATGCGATACTTCGCAGCCGGGGCACGTTGCGTCACCCATATCTTCAATGCCATGAGCCAGCTCGGCAATCGTGAACCCGGCCTGGTGGGTGCGGCGCTGGCCTGCGGCGGCGTGTCGGCAAGCCTGATTGCGGATGCTGTCCATGTCCATCCGGAGACAATTCGCGCGGCATGGGCGGCAAAGGCAGGACCGGGCAGAATGTTCCTCGTAAGTGATGCGATGGCCGTCGCCGGGACCGACCTTGCCGAGTTCGAACTAGGCGGACGCATGATTCGACGCGGTGGCGGCGCCCTGAAGCTTCAAGACGCGACATTGGCCGGAGCCGACCTTGAATTAACGTTTGCAATCAAGATACTGGTGGAAAACGTTAATGTTTCCCTGGAGTCCGCGCTTCAAGCCGCCATAACTCATCCGGCGGCCTTGATTGGCGTTTCAAGCGCAAAGGCAGATGCACAACTGCGAAGATTGTCAGGACTGCGTCGCGTTGCCCACGATCTGACAAGTTCGGTCGCTGTCCACTGAGTCGTCACACGGCACCGCAACGCCGCTCCCGGGCACTTCCGACAAATGCAAGGGGAATCGACGTGCTCTTGCCCCGAGAACGTGCGGAGTCGGGAGTGGATGCGCCGTCTGCACCGGAAAACGCATGCAGAGCCGCGCTTCAGTGAGATTCAAGCAGCGTGTGGCAGTCCGGACAGGTCCTGGCGTCACATGAGCATGCACTTCACATCGTTCCAGGCACTCAACTCGATCGACTGATCACGACCGTCACTTCCGGCTTCTTGCCGACTTCGGCGTCACAGATCCTGCGCACCACGCCTCGCAGGTCGTCGGCAAGCCTGTCATCAAGCTCCTCATCCTTCGATGCTCCATTCGCCATTGACCGCTCGAGCTGCCGGTCCATCTCCTTCTCCAGGACCGCTCCAAGGGATGTCCCGGACACGCCCGTTCCGGACAGCCCGGTCAAGTCAGCCCAGGGTCCGCCATCGGATTCGTCCTCGTCCAGGAACAGGGTCACCGCAACATGGCCGTTCATGGCCATTCTTGTCCGATTCCGAATGACACCGTCCAGCGCCCCGACCTGCACCTTGCCGTCAAGGTAGATGCGTCCGGCCTCCACATGATCCGTGACCTCCGGCACGTCGCCAGTGAGGTCCACGACCGAACCGTTGCCAGCAACGAGCGACGCATGGCCGTTCGTGGCGGCCACGCGTGCGTGCTCCTTGAGATGCCGGCATTCTCCGTGCATCGGAACCACGATCCTGGGCCGGAGCAGTGCGTGCATCCGGTCAAGGTCGGGCCGGTTCGCATGTCCGGAAACGTGATAAAGGTTTGACGCGTCATCAATCACGTCGACGCCCTTCTTAGACAAGGCGTTCACGACACGAATCACGGCCCTTTCATTGCCAGGAATGGTCTTTGACGAGAACAGGAAAGTGTCGCCCTCGGAAAGTTCCAGACCCAGATACTTGCCACGGGACAGCGCCGCCGACGCGGCGCGGGCCTCGCCTTGGGAACCTGTCACGAGAAGCATCAGGTGCTCGCGAGGCACGCTCTTGGCCTCGTCCGGCGAGATGGTCCTCGGGAAGTCGGTGAGCATGCCGGTCGTGACCGAGTCTTCGACCATTCGCCGCATCGCCCGACCCAGCAGGCACACTGAACGGCCGGCCGCCACTCCGGCAGAGGCGAGTGTCTTCAGCCTTGCCACGTTCGAAGCGAAGGTCGTCGCGGCAATCATGCCGGACGCATTCACCGCAAGCCTTTGAATCTCGGCTTCGATGCTGGCTTCGGATCTGCCAGGCAAGGGCGAAAACACGTTCGTGGAATCACAGGTCAGAACGTGCACGCCTTGATCCCCGATTCCCTTCCAGAACGCATCGTCGAACGCCTCGCCCACGACAGGCGTCGGATCGAGCTTGAAGTCGCCCGTATGCACGATTCGGCCTGCCGGGGTGTCGATGATCAAGGCCGAGCTTTCCGGAATCGAGTGGCTGACAGGCGCAAAGCCCACCCGAAACGGACCAGCCTTCACGGCTCCTGGCCAAGGTTGGACGACCTTGACGATCTTGCCGTCCAGGCCCCGCTCCTCGATCTTGCGTCGCGCCAAATGTCCGGTAAAGCCCCGCGTGAAGACCGTCGCTCGCAGCTTCGGCCAGAGATGACCAAGCGCCCCGACATGATCCTCGTGGCCGTGCGTGATGAAGATTCCGTCGATTCGGTCCGCTCGTTCGGCTAGCCAGCTTACGTCTGCAAATATCAGGTCCACGCCGGGCGTGCTTTCCATGTCTGGGAAGGCCACGCCCATGTCCACCACGATAAGGCGCTCGCGGTCCGGAGGGCCGTAGCCATAGACGTAGGTGTTCATGCCGACCTCGTCCGCGCCGCCGAGCGGCAGATAGAACAGCCTGTCCTTGGTCATGCAGGATCCTTGTTGAATCGATGAATTACAGCCAGCCCGTAGATCGTCAGGTCGTCGTCAATCGAATCAAACCGGATGTCACCCTGAGCGAACAGTGGCGCCAGCCCGCCCGTGCCGATGACTTTCATGTCCCGCCCGTACTCCACCTTGATTCGGGCCACGATGCCCTCGATCAGCCCACTGTAGCCCCAATAGACGCCTGACTGGATGCAGGCCACCGTATTGGCGCCGATCACCCGTGCAGGCTGCGTGATGTCCACATGCGGAAGAGCTGCGGCTCCGGCATGAAGCGCCTCAAGGCTCAGATTCACACCTGGCGAAATCACGCCGCCGATGTAGGCCCCATCATGCGCCACCACGTCGAAATTTGTCGCAGTGCCAAAGTCAACGACGATCGCATCGCCGCCATGCCGATCGAACGTTGCTGCAGCATTGGCGAGCCGGTCCGGGCCAGGCGTGACGCCGGCCTCCACCCTTGAGGGAACCGGAAGAACGCATTCCGGCTTGCCTACGACCAGCGGCCTGCAATTGAAGTAGTTGTTGCAGAGAACGCGAAGGTTGAACACGACACGCGGGACGGTCGAGGAGATCACGACCTCGTCTATCTCCAAATCGGTGAGGCCTTGGGCCTCCATCAGAGTCGAGAGCCACACAAAATACTGGTCCGCGGTCCTCTGATGTTCTGTCGAGGCGCGCCAAGTGCCCAAAAACGACGTGCCGTCCCAGATTGCGAAAACGGAGTTCGTGTTGCCCGCATCGATGCAAAGTAGCATGTTTCCCCTCAGGGCCCCTTTCAAGACTTGGGCACGAGTGCCTGCAGTTGATCAACTCACCCATGTCAGATCTTGTCAATGATCGCCAGACATCACCGACATGGGTCGGTGCACCGGTCCGACGGTCCCCGGATCCACCGAACCTGTCTGGACAGCTGGATTCAGCGAACGGGGAGACGGCACACGAAGTGCCGCAAGCCGGAACGCGTGCAGTCCCGGCTCACGATGCAAGGCCTTCCGCCGTCCGGTTTCGCTTGCGTGGCACGGATGCTCCTCCTCTGGCTGCACCTGCGCCGGGGACGGAAAGGAACGACCGCGAATTCCCGGTCATGGTTCGGGCCAGGCTCAGGACCGGATGGCCGGCACAAAAGTGCAAAGCGGGCCGCCTTGCACTCCGGCCTTTCACGAATTCACGTCTCCGGCCCTGCATCGGCAAGTGGTGCCAGTCTTGTTCTTGCGACAGCGTCTGCGCTGCGCGGAGGCACGGCTCAAGACTCGTCGAGGAAATCGGCGATCAACGCGTTGAAATGCCGGGGACGTTCGAGATGAACGGCATGCGCGCAGGCTGGCACGACCGCGAGGTTGGCGCCGGGGATGGTCCGCCAGAGCGTCTCGACTTGAGTCCATTCATAAGTGCGGTCGCCGTCACCCCAAAGGACAAGCACGGGCACCGCGATATGGGCGAGGTGATCAAGCCCGGACCAACCGCGCATGGCTTCCAGCCCCGCGATGATCGCCGCCAGCCCGGCGCGCTCGGCGATGGCGGCGCAAGCGTGGTACTCGGGGGCGGAATCGCGCTTGCGAAACCATGTCGCGGCGATCCGGCGTGCGGTGTGCCGAGCGCCCTCCGCCCGGGCGCGCCGCATTGAGACTTCAATCGGCTCGAACCGCCCCGGCAACTCGCCGGTTGCACCGGTTCCGTAGAGGACCAGCTTGCAGACACGGTCAGGAGCCAGACGCATCATCTCTTGCACGATCATCCCGCCCATGGAGTGGCCAAGCAGGTCGAATTCCTGGGGCGCAATCTCCGCAAGCACCCATTCCGCGAATCCCTTGATCGTGTTGATGGGTGGCAAATGCGAGTTCCTGCCAAAGCCCGGCAGGTCGACCGCGATCAGGTCACGTCCGTCAGCCAGAGGGGCCTGCAGGGCCCATTGGTCACTGCCGCCCATGAAGCCATGGACGAGGACCAGTGGCCTCATCGACGTCCGCCTTGCACGATGCGGTCAAGAATCATCGCGCAGAAGAGGATCGAGAATCCGGCAAGAATCCCCTGCCCCACATTGGCGTACTGCAATGCCTCGAGGACATCTTCGCCGAGGCCCTTGGCACCGATCAGCGAGGCGACGACGACCATGGCGAGCGACAGCATGATCGTCTGGTTGATGCCCGCACGGATCGAGGGGCTGGCGAGCGGCAGGTCCACCTTTGTCAGCAGGTACCACTTGTTCGCGCCGAAGCTGATTGCGGCTTCCCGCACACTTTCGGGCACGCCGCGCAAGCCCAGGACCGTCAGGCGCACCACGGGGGTGCCTCCGAAGATCATCGTGGTCACAACCGCCGCCGGCTTGCCGGTGCCAAAGAAGGCGATGACCGGGATCATGAAGACAAAGGCAGGCATGGTTTGCATGAAATCCATGATCGGCTGGATGAAGCTGTAAAATCTTGGGCGGCGCGCGGCGAACATGCCCAAGGGGATGCCAATGATGATCGACAGGCACGCTGCGGTGCCCAGCAATGCCAATGTCGTCATCGCCTTTTCCCAAAAGTCCAAGAGGCCCATATAGGCGAGGAACGCGCCGGAATAGATCGCCATCCGGACTCCTGCCGTCAGCCACGTCAAGAGGATGATAAGCGAGGCGATCACGATCCAGGGCGTGCTCACAAAGACGATCTCCAGCGCATCCAGCACCAGGCGGATGCCATAGGTGATCGCGTCGAACAGCGCCTCTCCGTTCAACACCGCCCAGTTGAAGAACCCCTCGACCCCCGCGATGCTCGTCAAACGGACTTCGGGATCGGTCGGGAAGTCGCTGAGCAACGTGAACCGGCCCGGGAATGAGTAGTGCAGCACCGCCGCCGCCACGATCAGTGCCATGAAGATCGCACTGAACGCGATTTGCAGCATCGGCATGCCTGAGCGGATCGAGCGGTCGCTGATCCAGTCGGAGAACCGCGCCTCCAACGCCGTGTTGGCGGCAAGCGATTGCGCAAGTTTGGCAAGAACCAGGATTCCCAGTCCTGTGAGCGCGATCGTTGGCCCTTGGGCGGCGAGCGCTGCGGCCTCGTCACGGATGCCGCCAATGTTGGCCTCCAGCGAATCGACGGTGCGCTGGTAGACGTCAATCTTGTCTGTATTGTTCTCAATGGCCGCGGCAAGCTGCTTGCGGCGCAACTCCAACGTGCCCTCGATGGATGCAATCCGCGCCATCGCGTCTGCAGCAAGGTCACCAAAGAGCCCACGTGCGATCTGCACGATGGCAAGAGCCTCGATGATCAGAAACGGCAGCGCCCAGTTCCAAAGCCCGCGCGCGCCGAACCAAACGGGGCCGAACAGCCCGGCCGTCAGGTTCAGCGTCGGCGTGAATCTGGCCGACGCGCCGATCTTGTCGAACATCTTGACGTAGTAGTCGGGACTGGTGCGCACGAAGGTGCGGATGTTGTCCTTGCGCTCGGCGGCATAGGCGCGCGCGACCTCGGTGTCGGTGGCCTCCAGCGGGTTCACTGCGGTTTCGGTCATGATACCTCCGTCCCTTCGATCACGGTGCGCAACAGGTCTGCACGAGTGATGACGCCGACATCGCGGCCTGAATCCTGCACGATGATCGGGTGATCGTCATCGATGGCCAGGTTGATCAGCGTGCTGAGCGTTTCGGCCTCGTCCACGCGCGGCGCATCGGCGGGGATGGGGCCGCCAATAGGTTGCATCACGGCATGGGCATGAACGACCTTGAGCCGCGAGATGCCGGCCACAAAGTCGGCCACGTAGTCATCGGCGGGATGCATCACGATGTCTTCCGCCGTGCCGATCTGCACCATGCGTCCGTCGCGCATGATCGCGATGCGGTCGCCGATGCGGACGGCTTCGTCCAGGTCATGGGTGATGAAGATCGTGGTCTTCCTCAGGATCTTGGAGAGCTTGATGAATTCGTCCTGCAACTGCCGCCGAATCAGCGGGTCGAGCGCAGAGAACGGCTCGTCCATCAACAGGACGTCCGGGTTCGCGGCAAGGGCGCGTGCAAGACCGACCCGTTGCTGCATGCCGCCGGAGAGCTCGTGAGCGAACTTGGACCCCCAGGCGCCAAGCTCCACGATGTCCAATATGGCGGCTGCTTGCCGCATCCGTTCGTTCTTGGCGACTTGCCGGATTTCCAAGGGCATCGCGACATTGTCCAGCACCGAGCGATGCGGCATCAGCGCGAAGTTCTGAAAGACCATCCCGATCTTCTGGTTGCGAAACCTTTGCAGTTCGCGGGGACCAAGCGCCATGACATCGGTGCCCTCGATTTCGATCTTGCCCGATGTCGGTTCAAGCAGGCGGTTGAAATGGCGCACCAATGTGGACTTGCCGCTGCCGGAGAGGCCCATGACGCAGAAGATCTCGCCCCGGTTCACTGACAGGCTGACATCAGCCACGCCAACCACGGCGTTGAATTCCGACAGAACTTCAGCCTTGCCCAATCCCCGGTCCTTGACCGCCTTCAGTGCGTCCTGGGCATTGTCGCCAAATATCTTCCAGACGTTGGAGATTTCTATGACAGCGTCGTCGGTCATTTCGACAGGATCTTGCGGATCCGGATCCGGAAGTGCAAGGCGGCGCCAGCCACAGCCAGCGCCGCCAATGTCATTGGCCGCTTGGTGTCAGAGCCCCAGCCATGCGTCGACGCGGTCGGAGTTGGCAGCAACCCATTCCTTTGCGACCTCGGCAGGATCACGGCCATTGGCGCTGACCTCGAATGCCAGGCCGCTGACGTCATCCGCGGTCAGCGCGAAGTTCGCGAAGAATTCCGCGATGGCGGGCGAGCGCTCTTCGAGCGACTTCGACCATGCGATCTGCACGTCCTTCAGCGCGTCTTTCGTGGCGACCATGGACTTGTTGTACCAATCAGCGTCGTCCGACGGTTGGACCATGATGTACTTCGCCGGGTCGTAGGTCGGCTCGCTGAGCATCTGGACGTCGAACATGAACCACACCGCATGCGGCTTGTAGCAGTAGAACGCATAGCCTTCGCCCTTGGCGATGGAGTCGCGGATGCGCGCCGTCTTTACGCTCTCCTCAGCCCGGATCGGCTCAATGAAGTCCAGCAGTCCGTAGTCGCGTGTCTTGACTTCGTTGACATTGGCGGAGGCCCAGCCCGGCGCGCCGATCCACATCTCGCCCTTCCCGTTGCCGTCGCTGTCCATCAGCGCGGCCACGTCCGGACGGCCAAGGTCGGCGATGTCGGTGATGTTGTTGGCTTCGCCAAAGTCCTTGGAGACACAGAAGCCCTGGTTGCCCTCATAAGGGTTGGACGACAGCACTACGGTTCCCGCGCCCTTGACATACTTGTTCGTGAAGCTCTCCTGGTTCGGCAGCCAAACGTCCGGGTGCACGTCTATGTCGCCCTTGCCCTGGTCCATCGCCTGGAAGATCGTGGCGTTGTTGCCGGGGACATACTCGACCTTTCCGCCAATGCGCGAGGTGACGACCTCGCCCAACAGGTGCCCGATCGCCTGCGCGCCGGTCCAGGACGGCAAGCCGATCTTGACCTCTTCGGCAGCCAGTGCAGGCAAGGCCCCAATGCTGACGGCCGCGGCGAAGCCGAATGTCTTCAAAGTCGTATTCATGGTTTCCTCCTTGGTTGGATTCGCGCCGTTGCCCGGCGCCTGGTCAGTTCATTGATGCGACGAGTTGCTCCTGATACGCGAACAGCGCCGAAGCCCCCCCTGTATGCAGAAACAGCACGGTGTCGCTGGGCTTGAAAAAGCCCTCCCGGATCATGCCGATGAGCCCGGCCATGGCCTTGGCCGAATAGACGGGATCAAGCAGGATGCCTTCTTGCCGAGCGGTCAGGTGAATCGCCTCAAGGGTCGACTCGGCAGGGATCCCGTAGCCTTCACCGACATAGCCGTCGTTCACGAGGATCTTGCTCAGCGGCACGCCGTTCGCGCCGAGTCTTTCCAGGGTCTTCCGGGTCAACCCGTGGACAGCGTTCATCTGCCGATCGCGCGGCTGGCGAACGCTGACGCCCATCACAGGCAGGTCGTGCCCGATTGCGGCAAAGCCCGCGACCAGCCCGGCCTGGGTGCCGGAGCTGCCGGTACCCGTGACCAGCCAGTCAAAGTCCTGCCCGGTCTCGCGACAGTAATCGGCAATTTCCTGGGCGCAATTGGCATAGCCGAGCGCGCCGGTCGGGTTCGAGCCACCGCCCGGGATGAAGTACGGGCGATGCTCGTCGGCGCACAGCGCCCTGGTCACCGCCTCGGCCTCGGCATTCATGTCGAGCCCGGCTGGCCGGAACTCGTGGGTGGCGCCAAAAAGCCCGTCCAGGAGCACATTGCCAGTCTCCTCGTAGGAGGCGTCGCGCCCCGGCACGCGGCGTTCCAGAAGAACGTGGCATTTCATGCCGACCTTGCAGGCCGCCGCCGCCGTCTGGCGGACATGGTTCGACTGCACCGCGCCTTGAGTGACGAGCATGTCCGCCTTGTCGCGCACCGCTTCGCCCACCAGGAACTCAAGCTTGCGCGTCTTGTTGCCGCCGGTGGCAAGGCCCGTGCAGTCATCGCGCTTGATGAAGAGGCGCGGGCCGCCCATCAATGCGGTCAGGCGCGGCAACGCCTCGATCGGCGTGGGCCGATGGCAAAGGCTGATGCGCGGGAAGCGGTCAAAGTCGATCCGTGACGTTTCGCGCGTCAACAATTCAACGTCAGCCATGGCAGCATCCATCGACAGTCAGATCGGTGCAACCTGCTGCAGAAGTCGCTGATAATCCAATGTTATGTTTGAATGACATTATGCAAATTTTGCATTAGACTGTCCCCCATGGATGTCTCCCACTTCCGCGATCTTGACCGCCTGCGCCAGACCGGCAACTTTTCCCAAGCAGCTGCCCTGGGCAATCTCAGCCAGCCCGCCCTTAGCCGGCGCATCAAATCCCTGGAAAGCTGGGTAGGCGCGGTGCTGGTCGACCGATCGCATCAACCCGTCGAGTTGACCGAAGCCGGCGTGCAAATGCTCGAGGCCGGGCTGCACGCGCTGTCGAGGATCGAGCGCGAGCGCAGCCAAATCCTGGAAGCCCAATCGCTTCCCGACAAGTATGTCGTCACATTTGGCGCGCAGCACTCCATCGGCTGGCGATTCTATCCTGCATGGCTGCAAGCGCTGGAAGAAGCCTATGGACCGATCCTGTCCAGGCTGCGTGCCGATGACTTGCCGAACTGCCTGCGCGACCTGAAGCGAGGCGACGTGGATTTCGTGATTGCCTACCAGCGAGCGCGCACCCAGCCGGCCGGATCCTTCGACTCTGTTCTGATCGGCAGCGACCAGCTCATCCTGGTGTGCAAGCCCGGTGCCGATGGATGCCCGATTTTCCGTTTCGACAGGTCTGGCATCGAGATGCCGTACCTGCGTTTCGGCGACGCCGCGCCAATAGGACAACTCCTGCAACCGCTGCTTACCGAAAAGGTCCTCACCAACCGGCTGCGCACGGTCTACGAAAACTCGATGGCCGGCGCGCTCCGGATCCGGGCGCGTGCGGGCGACGGTGTCGCTTGGCTGCCCAAGAGTCTCGTCGCACCCGACCTCGAAAACGGATTGCTGGTCCGCACCGGCGAACCGGATTGGGAAATCGACCTCGAGGTTCGGATGTTCAGGGATCTTCAGCGCTCCAATCGGACGACGAGGTCAATTTGGTCCTTCCTGCAAGTCCGCCAGAATGTCTCGCTCTTCTCGACAAATTAGGTCTCACTTCGGCGTGTCCACGACCGTCCGATGACATCCTTGCCATTCCCAGGATTGGGACGTCGGGCACCCCTCAAAGTCTTCCATCGGCTCGTACCGGTCCAACTGCTCTGCGGCCCGCCGAGCCGGGAACTCGGTCAAATTGCACGACAATTCCCGGTGGGCGCAGCGATTTGAAATTCGCCGCAAGCAGCATTTCTGGTCCGGTCGGAACTCCATCGACCAAGTTCGATGGCCTTGGCACCTGGAGGGTTGCACGCACAGCGCTCCGAGGAACCCGGCAGTGCAGTTCAGGGTGTCACATTGACAGGGCCCGAGCCAGCGATCTCTTCCCACGCTCCCGACCACGGGCATCTTCGGCGAATCCGCTTCCAACGCGGTGTCCTTCGACGCCGCCCCGGGGGCTTCGGCCCACTCGCTCGATACCCGAACAGTGTCACGGTCAGAGTCGGCGTATAGGCCGACGCCATCCGTGAAATTGTTTCGCAGGAACAAACGGGACCGGGCCACGCTCAGACGGCCGTGGCGCCGCCCTCACGTCTCCACTCGTTAATCGCCATCAGGATGCCCGCCGCGACGACGACGGCGATTCCGGTTGCGGCGATGGCGTTGGTGGGAAGGTCCCAAAGCAGAAATGCCCAAAGGCAAGCGAAGATCAGAAAGGAATATTCGAAGACTGCAACAAGGGCCGCCGTTCCGGTGCGGTAGGCCTCAGCGATCAGGATAACGGCGATGACGGCGCCAACCACCTGAAATGCCGTAAGCCATAGAAACCGGAGGCTCGGCAAGACAAAGGGGCGGCTGATGAATGATTCGCCCGGCGCCATTGATGTGACGATCAGCATGGCCGCGCTGGCAATTCCAAACACGAGAAAGACCCCAAAGGCCAACGACAGCGGGCTCTCCCTAGCACACCATTGCCCGGTCAGCATCATCCCGAGTCCGTAGAAGAGCCCCGCCGCCATAGGAAACAGGGATGCTGCCGACACGTTTGCAATGTCTGGCTGCAAGAGCATGAGCGCGCCACCGAAGCCGGCGAAGATGGCGAAAACGCCAAGTCCACCAAGCCGCTGACCGAACAGGGCGACCGAGAAGAGCGCAACCCAAAGAGGCGCGCTGAAGAGCCCCGCACCTGCCTGCGCGACCGGCAGTGTTCCAAGCGAGGCGAAATAGATCAGCAGGCCAGCAGAGACCGCCAGGCTCCGCCCCAACCAGCGCCAAAGGTGTTTCGGCCGAAGGCTTCTCCGGGTAACCAGGCCGATCGCCCAGAAGATCGGCAATGCCATCAATGCGCGGAACACCTGGAACTGCCATAGACCCGCCTCCTCGGCGACGAGTCCGACGAAATTGTCGACGAAACTCAATATTGCCGACGCAACGATGGCCATCCCGACCGCCTGGACATTTCGACTTGAATGCATGGATGCGGCGATTTCAGGTTGCGGCAGGCGCGTCCATCGCTGACAGGACATCGTGCAGGGACCGAACCGCGCCGTGCTGAAGGTATTCCATTGCATTCAGCGCGGCTTCATGCGCCGCGAGGCTGGATCCGGCCACGCAGTCTTCAATGACACGGCAGAAATAGTCGCCTTGATGCGCGTCCACAAAGGTGTAATGGACGCAGACATCCGTCAGGCCACCGGTCAGGATCAAGGTCTCGACCTTGAGTCCCTTCAACAGAATCTCCAGGTCCGTCCCGTAGAAGGCCGAATAACGGCGCTTCTGTATCTTGTAGTCATAGGGCTGGATGCCAAGCTCCTCGACCGCGAGTTCGGTGAGGGGATTGGAATCCAGGCAATGGATGTCTTCATCTCCATCGGTCTCGCGACCCATGTCGACAAGATTGGCGCGGTGGACTTCCTGAATGAACACCACCGGGACCCCGATCTCCCGCGCCTTGTCAATGGCCACCTTCGTGCGTGCCATGCGAGCGGCATAGTCAGGCATATGTGCAATCGCGCGCTCGTCATCGGGGATTGGCGCAAAGGTCGATTTCTGTATATCGATGACAATCAGGGCTGCGCGCCCTTCAATCAGGTCACGTTTCTTTGAAACGGTTGATGCCATGGTCATGCCTTTCCTGTTTGGCCAAGCTCGGCAGATGCTGTTGTCATTGTGAAGGTGTCAGGGATCGCGTCCTACCCGATTCTTCCCGAGGCCGAAGATGCCGAAGCCAGCGCCCTTCGGCCCATCTGAATGACAGCGAGATCAAAAAAACATTCGTCATGCAAAAGACCACGGCCGTGATGAAGCCCAATCGCCAATTGTTGCGTGGGAAGTGCACCCACAAGGATGATGCGCCTTTCCACGGCCCACTTGGAAAGTCAGGCTGGTCGTCAAATCCAAACCGGCCATTCGCCAGCAGACTGACCCCGCAATTGAGAAGCGGGACAGAGCTGCCGCTCGATCAAGTGATTTGAGGATGCCCGCACAGACCAAATCAATCACAGGCGATGACGAGAATCCGAGCGACGCAGGATCATTGGTCCGGCTGTCCACAAGAAAGCGCGACAGCCACACTCCAGACAAGGGCAAGAAACTGATCGGCCTGAAGGCTCATGCGTTGGCTCCCTTGGCGGCAAGCTCGGCAACCATGGAGATCATTTCGAACATCACCGCTGCCGCGGTCAGCGCTGTGATCTGGTTTGGGTTGTCCTTGGTGGGCATCATGCAGACGACATCGCCGCCGACAATGTTCATGCCCCGAACCGCGTGCAGGATCGCCACTGCCTCGTCGATGTCGAAGCCCCTTTCTCCGGCCTCGATATTTGACACCCCCGGCGCAATCGACGGGTCGAGACAGTCCAGATCGAAGGTGATGTAGACCGGCCTTCCTGCCAGAATCTCCTGAATCTGAGCGACCACGTCATCAATCCCGCGCTTGCGGAACTCTTTCATGGTCACGACATTGTAGCCATAGTCATATGACGGTTGCAGCCAATCCAGCGTGCGTGCATGCCCGCGCAAGCCAATTTGCATGGAATGGCCCGGATCCACATCGCCCTGATCCGCCAGATACGCGCCCCAATGCGCCGCAGACTTCTTGGCACCAAGGAAATGATCCACCTTGGTGAACACGTCCGTATGGGCGTCCAAATGCAGGAAACACACCGGCTCGCCGCCGGTGATCTGTCCGCCTCCAAGCGCCTGCACGATGCCTCCTGTTATGGAGTGATCGCCGCCGACCGAAATCGGTCGCGCACCGGCGGCGTCAATGTCCGCGAAGAAGCGTGTGATCTGCTTGATGCAATGCTCGTTGTCATTGGCGCGGGGGAACGGGACATCGCCCACATCCACGATCCTGGCCACCTCCCAGGGATTCAACTGAAACCCCCCGTGCGTCCGCCGCGATACGGCCGAGACATTGCGCAACGCGCGGGGGCCGAGGTGCTGGTCCCGCTCGGTCGTTCCGTTGCCGGTTGAGTGTGGCACACCGACCAAGGCGATATCCTTGCCCTCTGGTCCCTCGTTCGGGCACCGGAAGAGCGTGGGGATGCCCCACCAGAAGAGGTTTTCCATCATGGACGTCTGGTAGGGGTCGCTCATCTTGAACCTCGCGACACCCGGGGACGGTCGCCGGGTGCGGTTTCACATCATATTTTCTCGTCTTCACGGCGGAACGCGCCCTGAATGATCCGGTCCAGCACCATGGCCACGAAGAGGATGGCGAAGCCGCCCAGAAGGCCCGGTCCCTTGGCGGCGTATTGCAGCGCCTCCAGGATTTCCTTGCCCAGGCCGCCGCCGCCGATCAGCGAGATGATCACTACCATCGACAGGCACATGAGGATGGTCTGGTTCACACCGGTCATGATCGAGGGCAGGGCGAGCGGAATTTCCACATCCTTCAGCAGTTGCCAGCGCGACGCACCGAAGGCCACCGCTGCTTCCTTGATGCTGCCGGGGACCCCGCGCATGCCCAGTGCCGTCAGACGGATCACCGGGGGCATGCCGAAGATGATCGTTGCCAGGATGCCCGGCGGATTGCCGGTGCCGAAAAAGGCAATGATCGGGATCAGATAGACGAAGGCTGGCAGCGTCTGCATCAGGTCAAGGACTGGCTCGGCGATGTTGTAGGCGCGGCGCGACTTGCCGAACCAGATGCCAAGTGGAATGCCGAAGACCACGCAGAGGATCACCGCTGCGCCCACAAGCGCAACCGTCTCCATGGCGACGGCCCAGTAGCCGAGCAATGCGATATAGGCCAGCGAAGCGGCCGTGAAAATCGCCACGCGCGGTCCGGCCGCTCGCCATGCAGTCACGACGATCACCAGCATGACCACAGGCCAGGGCGAGCCGTTCAGCGCCACCGTCAGCGCGTCCAGAACCGTCCGAACCCCGTTCACGATGCCGTCAAAAACATCGCCGCCCGCAGCTGCCGCACTGTCGATCCTGGCCTCAAGCCAGTTGGCAATCGAGGAAAACAGCGTCCCGCCGCCTTCGCCAAGAATCATCTCCGAAACGCTCGTTTCGGGGAATGCATCCAAAAGCGGAAGCGAGGAAGCGACCGTGAACTTGTAAACGATCAGCGGCCCAATCGCGGCTGTCAGGATCGCGCCAAGTGCCGTGTTCTGGTTCTTGCGCCCGCTTTCGGTGCGCTCCGGATCGACCCGCCAGCGGGAATACTGCCTTTCATAGACCTGGTTGGCATAAAAGCCCTGGATCAGCTTGAACACGAGCAGCAGTGCTAGTCCCGTCAGCATGATGCTGCTGGCTTCCGCCTGAGCCGCCACCGCCTGCTCCAGGCTGGAATCAGCGGCTTTCTGAATGTTCTCCGCAAGCTTCGTGAAGCGTTCAATGTCGGCCTGCTCGGTCGCATCCGCAGCACGCTGACGCAACTGCTCCGCGCGCGCCAACTGCCGTTCGGCCCGCTCACCGATCTCGGCGCCTGGATTGCCCCAGGCCCCGCGGCCGATCTGAACCCAGGCGATGACTTCCAGGATCAGGAAGCTCCAGAACATCCCCCAGATCGCGCGCGACGCTGCCCAGAACGGGCCAAGAACGGCGGCCCAAAGGTTGAACGTGCTGGGAATCACGTTGGTGGTGTCGTGAATCTTGTGGAAGCATTGGGCGTAGTACTCGCCGTTCGCTCCGGCGAACTCCTTGATCGAGGCGTCCAGCGCATCGCGGTCGACTTCGATATCCGAGGCGGCAGTGACCTCCAATTCGGTGGTTGCATCAGTCATCCTTGCCCCCCTGAATTCCGCGCAACAATGTTGGCTTGGTCACAATGCCGACGTCCGCCCCTCCGTCGGTGATGACCACCGGATGATCCGTTCGGACCGCGATGTCGATCAGTTGATCGAGATCGGCGCCGTGATCGGCGCGCGGCGCGCCGTCGAGCGGCTCTTGGTAGCTCTCCAGCGATTCCATGATGGAATGGGCCTTCACCAGCTTCAGTTTGGAAATGCCCTGCACGAATTCCCGCACGTAGTCGTCGGCCGGGTTCATGACGATGTCTTCAGGCGTGCCGATCTGCACGATCAAGCCATCCTTCATGATGGCAATGCGGTGCCCGATGCGGATCGCTTCGTCCAGGTCGTGGGTGATGAACAGCGTCGTCTTCTGAAGCTGTGCCACGAGCGCCTTGAACTGGTCCTGCAATTGCAGCCGGATCAGCGGGTCGAGCGCCGAGAACGGTTCGTCCATCAACAGGATTTCCGGGTCCGACGCCAAAGCACGGGCGATCCCGACACGTTGCTGCATGCCGCCCGACAACTCCTTTGGCAGGCGGTCCTCATAGCCGGTCAGGTCAACGAGGCCCAGCGCGTGATCGGAAACCGCCCAACGTTTGGACTTTGAGATCTTTCTGATCTCCAGAGGATAGGCCACATTGTCGCGCACGGACCGGTGCGGCATCAGCGCCATGTGCTGGAACACCATCCCAATTTGCTGCGCCCGGATGCGCCGCAACTCGTTGTCGCTGATTGATGACACGTCCTTGCCGAGGATCTCGATGGTCCCCGCGGTTGGCTCAATCAGCCGGTTGATATGGCGGACCAAGGTCGACTTGCCCGATCCCGAGAGCCCCATGATGCAAAAGATCTCGCCCTTCGACACTTCGAAACTTGCACTTTGCACCCCGACAACGCATTGAAATCTGGCAAGAACTTCAGGCTTTCCGATTCCCTCGCTCTTCACCGCCGACATCGCTTCTTCCGCACGCTCGCCGAAGATCTTCCAGACGTCTGTCAGCTTGACGACAGCCTCGCTCATTCCCTGTCCCCCAACAGAATCGAAAAAGGCCGCCGGTGACATCCGGCGGCCCTTGGTGAAATCAAGGTGGCAAGGCCGCTCTCAGTTGCTAAGCCAGCCAAGCACCTTGTCTTCGTTAGCGGCCACCCACTCTTCGGCATAGGCAAGTGGCTCCTTTCCATCGATCACAAGCGCAAAGGTCATGGCCGACACTTCATCGGCAGTCAATGCCATATTGGCCAGCATCGAGGCGACCTCAGGGTGAGAGGTCTCGAGTTCCTTGGCGTAGTGCAGGTGCAAATACGCACTGTCCCATGCCACGGCAGCGTCCGACTTGGAAAGCCATTCCGGATCGTCGGTCGGTTGAATGACCATCCACTTTGACGCGTCATGGGCCGGCTCTTCGAGAACCACGACATCATGCAGCGCAAAGACATAGTGCGGCGTATAGCAGAATCCGACCCAAGCGTCTCCCGCTTCAATCGCATTGGAGAGATTTGCATACGCCACCGTCTCGTCAATTTCGACAAGGTCGAGCGTCTGGTCGTACCCGTAGGATTTCGCTCGAACCTTTTCAACGTTGGTCGAGGCCCATCCCGGAGCGCCTATCCAGATTTCGCCCCTCCCGTCGCCATTGGAGTCAAACAGGTTGGCGATGTCCGGATTCGTCAGATCGTCGATCGAGACAATGCCATTGGCATCAGCCGTCGCCTGGTCGACGCACATGCCCTGAAAGGCCTCCGCGCCGTTCGGGTTCATGACGACCGTGCCTTTGTCTCTCACGAAAGTGTCATGCAGATTTTGCTGGTTCGGCAACCAGACTTCGGGATGCACATGCATCGCACCCGAATCCATCGCCTCGAACACGATCGGGTTGGTGCCGTTCTGAAGTTCGACTTCAAGGCCAAGGTTCTGTTCGATGGCCACTTTCAGAATGTGCGCCGTCGCATTGACGGACGGCCAGTTCGGAACGCCGATCACGACATCGGCGGCCAGAACCGGCCCGGCAAACAACATTGCCGACCCAGTGGCAATTGTGTTGAACTTTCCCATTTCTCTCTCCTTGGTGACTCCTGGGATGATTGCTCGCCTCTTCTTCATGTCAGTCTCGACGATGCACTCGCCGCGACTTTCCTTTTGCTTGCGCGACCCGAGACACTGACGTTTCCACAGAAACGATGGCCCAACCCAATCTGGTGATGGTCAGACCGTTACGGAGGTCCGCACAATTGCGTGTCGCGTGCCCCTAAAGGCACGCATGTGACACTCTCACATGCGCGTGTTTCTTGACTCTGATTCACCGCCGCTCCGTACTTCCCTCGAGTAGCTGCGCCCAAAAGTGTGCAACAATTTCTGACCTGGCAGAAGAGAGAACGGCAAAGTACGCTTTATTGACATCATTATTCCTAAAAATTAGGAAATTTCCGAGCTCACTCCATCCGGAACTTCAGCCAATGCCTCACCGGCAATCTGCCCGCCAAGACCTCAGTCTCAAATGGCTTGAGCTCTTTCAGATTTGCGCGCAGAAGGGGTCCCTTCGCGCCGCATCCGAAGAATCCGGCCTGACCATCAGCACCATTTCCCACCACCTTCGAAAGCTGGAAGACCATTTGGGGGTCGATCTCTTCAATCATGCCCGCCGGCCCATGGTCCTGACGCCAAAGGGAAGGGTCTTCTTGCGAAACATCGATGACGCTCTCCTTTCCATCCGCAAGGCAAAGGCTGAGGCCTCGGCAGGGAACATCTCAGAGGCCAGCTATCTCAGGTTGGGAGCGATCGAGGATTTCGACAGTGACATCACGCCGGAACTGGCCGTTTTCCTTTCGGAAGCCATGCCGTCCTGCGATTTCGTGTACCTTACTGATTCCAGCCACGCGGTCATAGAGATGCTCCGCAATCGCCAGTTGGATCTTGGCATCACCGCTACGCCGGGAGAAAAGCTCGGCGAACTCCAGGACCGCCCCTTGCTGCGGGACCCCTTCGTCGTCGTGCTGCCCCGACTTTGCGAACAATCATTGTCTGACATTGTTGAGAACCGCACGAATCTTCCGTTTCTGCGCTTTTCCAGCAACCTGATGATTGCGCGCCAGATCGAATCTCAATTGCGCCGCATCGGGGTCAAGTCACCGCATACATTCGAGTGCAGCAACAGCCAGACTCTGATGGCGATGGTCGCGGCGGGAGCGGGTTGGACGATCACGACCCCGCTGCTGTTTTCGCGCGCCAAGCGTTTTCAGCCCAGGCTGAAGATGCACCGGTTTCCCGGAAAGAGCTTTGCTCGCACACTGGCCATAGTCGCCACTCCTGACTGCTCCCGGTCCACGATCGAACTGGTCGATAACAAGATTCGTGGCTTGATCGACGAGCACGCGATTTCACCTACCCATCTCAGCACCCCTTGGCTCGCGGACAGCTTCATCCTGCTCAGCTGAGCGCATGCAACTGGTTCAAAGGATGTTGAACCGCTTGCGTATGGCATTGTCCTGCGCCCCCGTAAGGTAGTTGGGCTGATGGTTGCGGAGAATGGCCTGGGCATTGGACCGGGCGCGGCTCCAGGCATCTTGCGCTCCCTTCTCAGCCCAGGTGTGCGGTTCATCCCGGTCCGCGAGCATTGGATAGAAGTAGTCACGCTCCATTGCCGCATAGGTGTGCTGGGAACCCAGAAAGTGCCCCGCGCCCAAGACTGTGTCACAGATGGTTTCAAATGCCAGATTGTCTTCAGTCACCTCGATGCCACGCATCGCACGGTAAGTGTTGGAGTGCATTTCATCATCCAGGACAAAAGCTTCGAAGCTGGCCCCGAGAAGCGATGCCGTCATGCCTGAGCTTTCGTAGATCAGGTTGCCTCCGGCAAGTGCGGCTGCCATCGATGTCAGGCCCTTTTCCATTCCATATTGAGCATCTATCGCCTTGGCATCAGTCATGGAACAGGCGACCCCCGAAGGCAGCCCCAGCCAATTTGAAAGTTGGGCAGAGGCGGCGTTCAACAGGGCCGTCTCGCCGCTGCCTCCGGAAAAGGCGCCGGTCCTCAGATCGATGACCAGTGGCCAGTTCGAAAACACCATCGGAAATCCCGGATGGATGGCGTTGACCATCACCAGACTGGCCAGTGTTTCCGCATGCGACTGAGCCAGAAACCCGGCCAACGTTGCCGGAGCGGTTGCGCCGGCCTGCGCGGCGGTGATGCAGGACATCGGAATGCTGTGGCGGATGCACTCATAGACGACATCTACCGCGTCGTTACCGTAGCGCATGGGCGAAATCACCGGGCTGACATGCGCCTTCATGAAGGGTCGCCTTGAAAATTCCTCGGGGCCGCCGGCCGCGATGTCCAGCATTTCGACGATTGGCGCCACGTGTTCAGCCCGCGTGAATGAAGTTGCAGTCGGTTTGGTGGTATTCTTGAGGAGTGCGTAGACCGTGTTCACGTCCAGGTCGAAACTGTCGGGCACATCCGTGGCCACGCAGCAGCGGGTGAACCAGCTGACGTTGGCAAGCGTGTCTTGAAGTCTGGCAAAGTCATGCAAGTCGGCCAGCGTCGAAGGACGGTACACGCCGGTGTCGAGATCAAGCGTCTGAACGGCAGCTCCACCCGTGCCAAAGTAAACATTGTTGCCACCGATCTGGATCGACCGACCCGGGTCACGCCCGTGCAGGAAAAATGTCTTGGCCGCCTGGTCCACGGCACTTTCAACCAGATCCGGCGGAAACAGGACCCGTCCGGAACCATTGTCGGCGGCACCGACTGCCAACAAGTCTGCAAGCAGCCGGGGCGGGACTTCTCCCATCCCCAACTTCTCCAAGAGGTCCAGCGCCGTGTCATGGATGCGGCGCATCTCGGATTCTGACAACGGCTTGTAACTGCCACCGGTCTGGCCTGGTGGGCAAGGATCCCGTTCAGGCCCTGCGGAACGTATCGCCAGCCTCTCACGTCGACCAGTTCGCTTCCCACGCTGCATCATAGCGCCCACCCAACTGCTGTCTCCACATTGAAGGAATCTGGAAGGCCGGATCGCAACAGAATGCCACTTACTATCAATTCACCAACAAAAGATTTCGAAATTTTGAAAAATGAGGCGAAAAGTTTGCGAATGCTGTCCGGCTCGTCACTTCATGCGACCAGATTGAAACGTGGGCGTAGCCAATGAAATCGCGCACCAAGGTTGTTGTAATCGGCGGCGGCATCGCTGGCTGTTCAACGCTGTACCACCTGACCCGGGAGGGCTGGAGTGACGTGGTGCTGGTCGAACGCGATGAACTGACCAGCGGAACCACTTGGCATTCGGCAGCACAGGTAACGAATTTTGGCATCAATCAGACGATGGTCGGGCTGAAGACCCATTCGATCAATCTTTACAAGGATCTGTCGGAAAACAAGGAGTACCCGATAAACTATCACCACGCGGACGGAGGCATCCGGCTGGCAAGCACCAAAGAGCAAATGCAGGGCTATCGCCACTTTGCGTCCATGGCGCGCGGCATGGGCGTGGATCTGGAAGTCATCGATGCCGAGGAATGTGCCCGTCGCCACCCCCTGATCTCGACCACCAACCTCCTGGGTGGCCTGTGGGATCCTCTGGACGGAGACATCGACCCGGCACAACTGTGCCAGGCATTGGCCTTTCACGCACGCAAGGCAGGGGCCGAAATCTATCGCAACACCCCGGTGACCAATCTGACCCAGCACAGGGACGACACCTGGACCGCGCATACGGAAAAGGGCGACATCGATTGCGACATCGTGGTCAATGCCTGCGGATACCGGGTCAACGAAGTGGGCGTGATGATGCGCGTGCATCACCCCGTCGCTTCGATGGAACACCAGTATTTCCTGACCGAGGACATTCCCGCGATCAAGGAAGCCGGCCATCGTATGCCGCTGCTGCGCTGCCCGATCAGCGACTATTACAGCCGCCAGGAGAAGGGCGGCCTGCTGGTCGGATTCTATGAGCAGAATTGCAAGACTTGGGGCATGGGCGGGATCGACCCGAACTTTGCCAACGCCCTGTGCCCCGACGACCTGGAACGCGTGATGGATGTGCTTGAAGGGGCGATTGAAAGAATGCCTGTCCTTCGGGATGCCGGCATCCGTTCGATCGTGAACGGGCCGATCACCTACACCATAGATGGTGCGCCTATGGTCGGTCCCATTCCCGGCAAACGGAATGCGTTCTGCATCATCGGCCTGCGTGCCGGTCTGGGCGAAGGCGGCGGGCACGGATGGCTGCTCGCGCAGCAGATTGTCCATGGCGAAGCCTGCTATGACACCTGGTGCATAGACCCGCGCCGATTCACCGGTCACGCCAACGTTGAACTGACTGCGCTGAAGGCGCGCGAAGACTACCAGAATGAGTTCCGGTTCCACTACCCGCACGAACACCGCCCTGCAGGTCGGCCCGCGAAGACCACGCCGCTGACCCCGGTTCTGGCGGCCGAAGGCGCCGAGTTCACCATTGTGAATGGATGGGAGCGCGTCGACTACATCAAGCCCGCACCCGACTTTCATCCCTCGCTCAGCTTCAACTTTGACGAGGCCTTCGACGTCATTGCCGCCGAAGTCAAGAACGTTCAGGAAAACGCCAGCTTGGCTGAGGTCAACGGCTTCAACCGGTTTGAGATCACCGGCAACGACCGCCATGCCTTCCTTGACCGGATGTTCTGCGGCAATGTCACGAAGCGTGACGGTCGCGTCGGGCTTGGATATCTGTTGAACCGATTTGGCATGGTCAAGGGCGAGGCGACGGTTGCCAACCTGCCAGCCTCTGACCGTGGGCCAGAGCGTGTCTGGTACGGTTCTGCCGCCGCCAGCGAGTACCACGACATGGACTGGCTGACAGGTCACGTCGGGGCCGACGAAGACGTCAAGATCAAGTCCTTGACCAACGATCAGACGATCCTGGTGCTTGCGGGCCCCAAAGCGCGGGACGTGCTGTCAGCCTGTGCCCGTGGCGATTGGTCGGCAGAGGCGTTTCCCTGGCTAAGCGTGCGAGAGTGTTTCATCGGGTTTTCACCGGTGACGGTGCTGGGTGTCAGCTTCTCGGGTGAACTGGCCTACGAGATCCACGTCCCCAATCCGTCGCTCTATGCGACCTACCTGGCGCTGCGCAACGCGGGCAAAGCGCATGGCATGAAGTTGTTCGGGGCCCGCGCGATCGAGTCAATGCGCATGGAAAAAGGGTTCATGCACTGGAAGGCCGAGCTGATCACCGAATTCGATCCGTTCGAAACCGGGCTGGACCGGTTCGTGAATCTGGAAAAAGGCGAATTCATCGGAAAGCACGCCCTGTTGAGACGTCAGGCCGAAGGGCCGCGCCAAATGCTGGCAACGCTGGAGATTGACGCAACCCATGCACCGGCACATGGCGGCGCTTCACTGATGCAGGGCAATGCAGTAGTGGGCACGATCACCTCGGGCGACTGGGGACATCGGGTCGGCATGAACCTGGCCTTTGCCTTCGTTGACCCGGAGCAGGCCAGCGAAGGCAGCACCATGCGGCTGGACCTGTGCGGCGATCTGATCGGGGCCAAGGTCATCGCGCCTTCGCCTTATGACTCGTCCAACGCGCTGATGCGTGGGTAAGCGATGCATAGAGCAGGGTGCTGAATCCATCCTGGTGGAGCCGGACCTTGTTCCAACGGAGTTGGCGTTGGTGCAGGACGCGCCGCGGACCGCCAACTGGACTGGCGAGAAGGTACGGCATGACGTTCTGATCTGCATGAAGGATCAAGTTGTTCCGGCCAAAGGCGCGAGGATCGAGGCCCCGACGAGCCGGCGGCAATTGGAGTGGCCGCTCAGAAAAAGACGTCGCCCGCCGCAATCGCAACCTGGCCCGCAGAAGTCCGGAGCACCAGCCGGCCGACTTCGTCCACGGTCTCGAATATTCCCGTGATTTCGTCCGTCCCAGTGCGCGCAGTCAGTGTCTCTCCAAGTCTTGCCGCCCGCGACAGCCAGGCGTCTCGAACAGGCCCGAAGCCCTCTTCCTCGAGGAGTGCCTCGCCTTCGGACATGGCACCTGCAAGGCGCGCAAGCAGGTCTTCGGGCGCGAAGTCGATTCCGGCATCCCTGAGACAAGCCGGCGGCACTTGTGCGCCATGCAGGCCCTTTGGGGCTTCAACAAGGTTTACGCCGAACCCGACGGCCAGCCAGTCGAGTCGTTCGGCTGCTCCTGAACTCTCGAGCAGGATGCCAGCCACCTTGCCGCCCGAAAGCAGAACGTCATTTGGCCATTTTAACGAAAGCTGCGCCTTCGGAACCTTGTCAACCAACGCGGCATAAAGCGCGTTCGATGCCGTGAACGTCCGCAACGCAGCTTCCGCCGGAGTCGCGTCGGGCCGCCAAATCAGCGTTGCCGCGAAGTTGCCCGGCGGATTCTGCCATGTCCGTCCCCTGCGACCTCGGGCAGCCGTCTGGTGTCGCGCCATGATCCAGCTCGGTCGTTCAAGGTCCCTCGCCCGCCGTACCGCCTCAGCCATGGTGCTGTCGACTTCGTCCAGGACGATGCGGTCAGTTCCGTCAGGCCATTCCGGGACGGCTGCCAAAGTCCGCTCCTCCGCTACTGAATGCACGCCGAATTCGGTTGGCCTTATCGAAAGGCACCCAACGGGACGTGAAGGCTCTACCGGACCAAAGTTGCCGCCGCCGCCGCAGCCGGACCCTCGATGCCTGCGAGGTTCCAGAGGCCGAAGAGCATCATCGCTGCAGACACGACCAGGAAGCCGGCGAGCACGGTCGAACCACCGGCATCAAGTTCGCTCTCTTCGTCGCCAAAATACATGATGTACACGATGCGAATGTAATAGAAGGCCCCGATCACGCTGGCGATGACGCCCAGCACGGCCAGCCAGGCAAGACCGGCGTCCACGGCCGCCAGCAGAACGGAGTACTTGGCGAAGAAACCGACCAGCGGCGGAACGCCAGCTAGGCTGAACAGGAGCACGAGCATCGCCAGCGCCCTTGTCGGGCTGCGCCGCGAATACAGCGACAGCGCCGAGATCTCGACCACCGGCGAGCCGTCTCTTTCCATCGACAGAATGAAGGCAAACGTTCCGACATTCATGGTGACGTAGATCACGAGGTAAATCAGCATCGCTTCGACGCCGGCCACCGTTCCGGCCGTCAGACCCATCAGCGCAAACCCCATGTGCGCGATCGACGAATAGGCCATCAGCCGCTTGATGTTGCGCTGCCCGATCGCCGCAACGGCGCCGAGAAACATGGACGCAACGGAAAGTGCCGCGAGAATCTGCTGCCAGTCGCCAACAATGCCGCCGAACGCGCCGTAAACGACCCGTGCAAGGAGCGCCATCGCCGCTATCTTGGGAGCCGTGGCAAAGAACGCGGTGACTGGAGTCGGCGCACCTTCGTACACGTCAGGAGTCCACATGTGAAACGGCGCCGCAGAGACCTTGAATGCCAATCCCGCAATGACAAGCGACAGCCCGATCAGCAGCCCCACCGGCGCCCGGCCCTGGACCGCCTCGAATATGCCGACAAACCCCGTGGTGCCCGCAAAGCCGTATACCAGCGACGCGCCGAAGAGCAGGAGACCCGACGAAAGCGCCCCAAGAACAAAATACTTGAGGCCGGCCTCAGTCGACTTGACGCTGTCACGGCGCAGCGCGGCCACCACGTACAGCGACAGGGATTGCAGTTCGAGCCCCATGTAGAGTGCCATCAGGTCGCTCGCCGAAACCATCACCATCATGCCGACGGCTGCCAACGCGATCAGCAACGGGTACTCGAAGCGGATCAGGTCGCTCCGTGCCATGTATCCTTCGCCCATCAGAAGGACGGCCGCAGCTGACAGCAGGATCGTCACCTTCGCGAACCGGGCAAACGCGTCATCCGTGAACATGCCGCCAAAGGCCGTTGCCGTGCCCGCCCCTTGCAGCCCGATCCATGCCGCAAGCACCGCGAACAGCGCCGACGTCGTCCAGATCATCGCCGGCCCGAGACGGTCGCGACCGCCGTAGGCTCCTGCAAGCAGCCCGGCCATCGCAAAGATCGAAAGCACGATCTCCGGCAAGATGATGGCTAGGTCTCCCGTCTGCATCAGTGACCTCCGTGCTGGGCGACCTGGGTCGTTCCGCCGTATTGAGCAACGGCCTCGCCGTAGCCGTCCAGAAGCGCCCCGACCGAAGGGCCGACGATGTCCGTCACAAGACTGGGATAGACGCCGAGCAGGATCGTCATCACGACGAGCGGCGCAAAGATCGCCTGCTCCCGACGGTTCATGTCGGTGATCGACCTGAGGCTTTCCTTGACAAGCTCTCCCATGACCACGCGCCGGTAGAGCCAGAGCGCATAGGCCGCGCTCAGGATCACGCCGGTCGCCGCGACGGCGCAAACCCAGGTATTTGCCTGGAACATGCCCACCAGCGTCAGGAACTCGCCAACGAATCCGGAAGTCCCCGGCAGGCCGACATTGGCCATCGTGAAGAGCATGAAGACCGCCGCATAGATCGGCATCCTGTTCACGAGGCCGCCATACGCGTCGATTTCGCGCGTGTGCATCCGGTCATAGACGACGCCCACGCAAAGGAAGAGCGCGCCAGAAATGAACCCGTGGCTCAGCATCTGGAAGATCGCCCCGTCGACGCCTTGCTGGTTCGCGGAGAATATCCCCGCCGTCACGAATCCCATGTGGGCCACGGACGAATACGCGATCAGCTTCTTGACGTCCTCCTGCATCAGCGCAACGAGCGAGGTGTAGACGATCGCGATCGCGCTCAGCCACAGCACGAAATCCGCCAGCAGGCTGGAAGCGACCGGGAACATCGGAATGCTGAAGCGCAGGAAACCGTAGCCGCCCATCTTCAGCAGGATCGCGGCCAGGATGACCGAGCCCGCCGTCGGGGCCTGCACATGGGCATCAGGCAACCAGGTGTGAACCGGCCACATCGGCATCTTCACGGCGAAGGACGCGAAGAATGCCAGCCAGAGCAATGTCTGGAAACCGCCAAGGATGTGGAAACCCATGATCTCCATGGTCTCGGACCCGAAATCGTGGCCCAGCAGCGCCACGATGTCCGTCGTTCCCGCATCGACATACATCGCGATCATCGCGACCAGCATCAGGACAGAGCCAAGGAACGTGTACAGAAAGAACTTGAACGCCGCATAGATGCGGTCCTTGCCTCCCCAGATGCCGATGATCAGGAACATGGGGATCAGGCCACCCTCGAAGAACAGGTAGAAGAGCACGAGATCCAGCGCGCAGAAGACACCCAGCATGAGCGTTTCGAGCACGAGGAAACTGATCATGTATTCCTTGACCCTATGGGTCACGTCCCAGCACGCAAGTATGGTGATCGGCATCAGGAACGTCGTCAGCATGACGAACAGGACCGACAGTCCGTCGACTCCCATCTTGTAGGTCAGGCCCAGGATCCACTCGCCCTCTTCCACGAACTGGAATCCGGTTTCTTCGGGATCGAACGTGGCAAGCATGATGAGCGATGCAAGAAGCGAGGTGCTGGTCGCTGCCAGCGCGACGCATTTTGCGTTCCGTCTCGCTGGCGCATCATCGCCGCGCAGGAACAACGCCAGTATCGCGGCACCAATGAGCGGGACGAAAGTGATGATCGAGAGCAGGCTGTCGAGGAGCATCGTCTAGCGCCCTCCTGCAATGGTCATCCAGGTGATGAACACGAGAATGCCTAGCACCATCCAGAATGCGTAGGTGAAGATGTATCCCGACTGCGCCCGTCCCGCGAGCCGCGTGAAGAAAGGGACGACACCCATCGCGACGCCGTTCAGGATCCCGTCGATCGCGCCAAGATCCCCTCGCCGCCAGAGAAAGCGGCCGACGGCCTTGGCCGGCCAGACAAGGGCATGGTCGTACAACTCGTCAAAATACCACTTGTTCAGGAGGAACTGGTAGAGCGGGGCCTGGTTCGCGGCGAGTTTCGCGGGCAGGTCGGTTCGCCGGACATAGAACAGGAACGCCAAGGCGAATCCGGTCAGCATCGCGAAGAAGGGCGAGAGCTTCACCCAGGCCGGGACATAGTGCGCGTCGTGCAGCACGTGGTTGTCGGGCGCCATGTAGATCGCGCCCTGCCCGGGCATGACGGCCTTTTCGGAACCACGGTCTTCTCCGCCGGCGCCATCCTGCTCATCGGCCGCATGAGCCACGCCAATCATGAGGACCTGGGCATGCTCCTCCCCCTTGGCGATCCCAAACCATTCCTGGACACCTTGCTCGCTGCCGAAGAACGGCTTGTACCAGACCATCCCGGCAAAGACCGCCCCCAGCGCGAGGACGCCCAATGGCACAACCATGCTGGCAGGGCTCTCATGCACATGCGCATGTGCATGCATGTCGCCCCTCGGTTCGCCATAGAACGTCATGAAGAGAAGCCGCCAGCTGTAGAAGCTGGTGAACGCAGCGGCAACCACCAGTGCCGCGAAGGCGAACGAGGCGGCATCCGTCCCGCCAGCGAAGGCGCTTTCGATCACGGCATCCTTCGAGAGGAATCCCGCAAACCCGATCCCCGTTAGCGGAATGCCGACCCCGGTTATCGCCAGCGTCCCGATCATCATGGCCCAAAACGTGTAGGGCATCTTTGTCCTGAGGCCACCGTAGTTCCGCATGTCCTGCTCGTGATGCATCCTGGTAATGACGGAACCTGCCCCGAGGAAGAGCATCCCCTTGAAGAAGGCGTGCGTGAACAGGTGGAACATCGCGACGCTGTAGACGCCGACGCCGGCCGCAACGAACATGTAGCCGAGCTGCGAGCACGTCGAGTAGGCGATCACGCGCTTGATGTCGTTCTGCACGAGGCCCACGGTCGCCGCGAAGAACGCCGTGATCGCGCCGATGTAGACGATGAAGCTCTGCGTCCAGTCGGCAAATTCCATCAGCGGAGACATGCGGCAGACAAGGAATACGCCCGCCGTAACCATCGTCGCGGCATGGATCAATGCTGACACCGGGGTTGGACCCTCCATCGCATCCGGCAGCCACGTGTGGAGGATGAACTGCGCCGACTTGCCCATGGCCCCCACGAACAGAAGGAAGCACACAAGCTCGATCGCGGGCCAGGTCGTCCAAAGGAACGTCACCTCCCTCTCCGCGAGGTCCGGGGCGGCCGCGAACACGTCCGTGAAGCTGATCGAGTCGACCATGAAGAAGAGCGCGAAGATGCCCAGCGCAAATCCGAAATCTCCGACACGATTGACGATGAACGCCTTGATCGCCGCCGCATTGGCGCTCGGTTTCCGGAAGTAGAACCCGATCAGCAAGTAGGAGGCGAGCCCCACGCCCTCCCATCCGAAGAACATCTGAGCCAGGTTGTCCGCCGTCACCAGGGTCAGCATCGCGAAGGTGAAGAACGAGAGATAGGCGAAGAAGCGCGGACGATACGATTCCTTCTCCTCGTCGAAGTTCTCGTCATGCGCCATGTAGCCGAAACTGTAAAGATGCACCAAGGCGGATACGGTCGTGATCACCACCAGCATGATCGCGGTCAGCCGGTCAAGCCTGATTGCCCATTCCGTCGCGAGGGAACCGCTTTCGATCCATGGCAGGACATGCGTGAACCTGGTCTCGCCGTCAAACCCAAGAAACACGATCCAGCTCAGCGCGCACGCGACGAACAGGAGTGCTGTCGACACCGACTGCGCGGCAGTCTCGCCCACTATGCGCCAGCCGAAGCCGCAAAGCAGGGCGCCAATCAACGGTGCAAAGAGGATGATCGATTCCATCACGCGTTCACCCCTTCATCACGTTGACGTCTTCGACATCGATCGTGCCGCGGTTTCTGAAGAAGCACACGAGGATTGCGAGCCCGATGGCCGCCTCGGCAGCGGCGACGGTCAGGACGAAGAGCGTGAACACCTGCCCGGTGAGATTGCCCTGATATGCCGAAAACGCGACCAGGTTGATGTTGACCGAAAGCAGCATGAGCTCGATGGACATCAGGAGGATGATCACGTTTTTCCGGTTCAGGAAAATGCCGAAGATCCCGGTGACGAACAACGCTGCCGCGACGATTAGGTAGTGTTCAAGTCCGATCATTCGTCCCTCGCAACATGCAGCCCGCCCCGGAGGATGCCAGCGTCGGCCAGAGCGCGCATCACAGTCCCTTCCCTGGCTCAACGTCCTTCAGTTCGATCGTCGCCGACGGATCCCGATGCATCTGTCGAACCACGTCCTGCCGCTTGACATACTCGCGATGGCGCAGCGTCAGCACGATCGCGCCCACCATGGCCACCAGCAGGATCAGCCCGGCAAGCTGGAACAGGAGGAAATACTTGTCATAGAGGATGCGTCCGAGCGCGTCCGTATTGTGCTCGCCCCCTCCCGCAACCGAATCCGGACGCTCGGCGAGAACCACGCCCTCGGCAGTGGTCCAGACCCCCAGGGCCATGCCAAGCTGCATCAGGATCACGACGCCGATCAGGAGCGCCAGCGGCATGTACCGCGCCATTTCCGCCTTCAATTCGGCGAAGTCCACGTCCAGCATCATGACCACGAACAGGAACAGCACCGCCACCGCACCGACATATACGATGACCAGCAGCATCGCGACGAATTCCGCGCCCAGAAGCACGAACAGCCCAGCCGCCGAAAGAAAGGACAGGATCAGCCAGAGCACCGAATGGACCGGGTTCCTGGCAATGACAGTGAAGACCCCTCCGGCAATGCAGGCAATGGCAAAGAGGTAAAAGGCGAGCGCCTGGGCTGTCATTCGCCGCCCCCCTCGACGGCGTTCATTGCCGAATTCGCCAGTTCCATCGCCTTCGACATGGCAGGAACGCCGCAAAAGACGCCCATCACGGCGATTGTCTCCGCGATTTCCTGCTTCGTGGCCCCCGCCTCGATGGCGTGGCGCACGGTCAGCCGGATCTGGGGTTCTGCCTGTGCGCCGAGCATTGTCAGCGCACCAAGGGTCAAGAGGAGCTTCGTCTTCGCATCCAGGCCATCAGGGTTGAATGTCTTGCCCATCACGGCTTCCATCACCTCCCGTGGCATCGTCGGCCACAGCGACTCGAAGGCCGTTGGAGAGAATGACTCGAGCGCGGGATTGATCGACTTTGCCCAGTCCCGGCTCATCGAGAGCATTGCCTCGAAGGGATTGTTCTGATCACTCATCGGTAGGGCGCGTCCAGTTCCAGGTTGCGGGCGATCTCCGCCTCCCACCGGTCGCCGTTCTCCAGGAGCTTCTCCTTGGTATAGAAGAGCTCCTCGCGGGTCTCGGTGGCGAACTCGAAATTCGGGCCCTCGACGATGGCATCCACCGGACAGGCCTCCTGGCAGAACCCGCAATAGATGCACTTCGTCATGTCAATGTCGTAGCGCGTGGTGCGGCGACTGCCGTCTTCCCGGGGCTCGGCATCAATCGTGATCGCCTGCGCCGGGCAGATGGCCTCGCAAAGCTTGCAGGCGATGCATCGCTCTTCCCCGTTCGGATAGCGCCGCAATGCGTGCTCGCCACGAAAGCGCGGGGAAAGCGGGCCCTTCTCGTGGGGGTAGTTCACCGTAGCCTTTCTTGAGAAAAAGTACTTCATGCCCAGGCCGAATCCCTTGATGAAGTCCCAAAGCAGAAAGTACTTGCCCGCACGATTCCAGTCGATCTGAGTCATCAGGACACTCCCGATCTGACCACGTCCCTTTCGGACATGATGTTCCGGATCTTGGCCATCACCCCCCCATCACCCATCGGGCGTACGCGCCACCGAGAAGCTCGAACTTTGCCAGGAAGGCAACGATCACCACCCAGGCCAGCGACAGAGGCAGGAAGACCTTCCATCCGAGCCGCATCAACTGGTCGTAGCGGTAACGTGGAACGATGGCCTTCACCATCGCGAACATGAAGAAGAAGATCGCCATCTTGGCAATCATCCATGGCGCACCGTCAGGCAGGAACGGCACCGGACTCAGCCAGCCGCCGAAAAAGAGCAGTGACGTCAATGCGCACATCAGGAAGATCGTGATGTATTCGCCGGCCATGAACAGGAGAAACGGCGTGGACGAGTATTCGACCTGGTACCCCGCCACGAGTTCGGATTCCGCCTCCGGCAGGTCGAACGGCGGACGATTGGTCTCCGCGAGAGCGCTTACGAAGAACAGGACCAGCATCGGCATGTGCGCCAACCAGTACCAGCTGAAGATTCCGTAGCTCCCGTCCTGGGCGCGAACGATGTCGCCCAGGTTCATGGACCCGGTGGTGAGGATCACCCCGATGATGATCAGGCCAATCGAGACTTCGTAGGAAATCATCTGCGCCGCCGAGCGCAGTGAACCGAGAAACGGGTACTTCGAGTTCGATGCCCATCCTCCCATGATCACGCCGTAAACCTCCAGCGACGACACGGCGAAGATGTACAGGACGGCGATGTTCAGGTCCGCCACGACCCACGTGTCGTCGAACGGGATCACCGCCCATGCCATGATGGCCAGAACAAACGAGATCAACGGCGCAAGGACGAAGAGAGTCCGGTCCGCGCCGGCAGGGATGACGACTTCCTTGACGACGTACTTGAACGCATCCGCCACCGACTGCAGAAGGCCCCACGGTCCGACCACGTTGGGACCGCGCCGCATCTGGACGGCGGCCCAGATCTTCCTGTCTCCGTAGACCAGGAACAGAAGGCTGATCATCACGAAGGCCACGATCAGCAGCACCTGCACGATCACAATGACAAGCGTGCCCAGCGGTGTAGTCAGGAACTCAGCCATATGCCGTCTTGTCTCTCAGTCTCGAGCCCTTGCTCCGGGGCCGTTCTAATCCGTGTTCGGCGGCAAGCGCCAGCCCCAGGCGCCACCCGCCAGTCACGTCCGGCCACCCTATTCGGCCGCCAGCCTTCCCGTCGTCCGTGCACGTGCCCGCGCCTGCAGATCACCCATCAACGGGGACGCACGCAAAACCGGATTGACCAGGTAGTGATCGACAACCGCCGACCTGTATTCCTTCTGCGCTTCGCCCTCACTCCCGTTTGCCTCCGCGATCTGCCACGCGTTCTCCGGCACCTGGTCGATTCCTTCCAGATGCGGCACTTCCTTGATCAGCCGCTGCCGCAGTGCCGCAAGGGTGTCATAGGGCAGGGTCGCGCCGAGTTCCGCAGACAGCGCGCGCAGAATCGCCCAGTTTTCCTTTGCTTCTCCCGGCGGGAATCCGGCCATCATGGCGAGCTGCGGACGGCCCTCGGTATTGACAAAGAGCCCGTTCTCTTCCGTCCATGCTGCCGCGGGCAGAATGATGTCTGCCCTGTGCGCGCCCCGGTCCCCGTGACTGCCCTGGTAGATGACTGTCGGCCCTTCCGGAATGTCGACCTCGTCGGCGCCCAGGCTGAAGACAACTGACGCGCCATCGAGTGCGGCGTTCACGCCGCCATCGACGACGACACCGACATCCAGGGCACCGACGCGGGACGCTGCCGTATGCAGGACCAGGAATTTCGATTCGGTGGCCTCGGCATATCGCATCGCGTCGCGGAGCGCGTGCGCCCCGCCCGAGCCGACCAACGCGCCCATGCCGATGATGACAACCGTGTCCTTCCCGTGCGCGCTGTCGGGCTTCATGTCAAAGAGCTTGCAGAGCGCGTCGTTGCCGGAGCCAAGATGGGCGTACTCGTAGGTCAGGTCCACGGCGTCTCCCACAAGGCCAATCCGTGCCCCGCGCGTCCATGCCTTGCGAATGCGCGCGTTCAGCACCGGCGCCTCGGCACGCGGATTGGTGCCGATCAGCATGATGGCTTCAGCACCCTCGACATCCTCGATCCGTGCCGTGCCCACGTAGGCCGAGCGATTGTCCGCAGGCAAGTCCGCCCCGTCGGTCCGGCACTCGACGGCCCCGCCCTGCCCTTCGAGCAGTTCCTTCAGCGCAAATGCGGCCTCTACGGAAGCCAGATCGCCTACGAGCCCGGCCACCTTGCCCTTGTCCTGGAGCGCCTGCGCCGCAGCGGGCAGTGCTTCGGTCCAATCAACCGGGACGAGCGTGCCCTCGCGACGGAGATACGGCTTGTCGAGCCTTTGTCGCCGAAGGCCGTCCCAGGCATACCGTGATCTGTCAGACAGCCACTCCTCGTTCACGCCGTCATGGTTGCGGGGCAGGATCCGCATGACCTCGCGTCCCTTGGCATCCACGCGAATGTTTGATCCAAGCGCATCCATCACGTCCACGGTTTCCGTCCTGGTCAGTTCCCAAGGCCGTGCGGTGAAGGCGTAAGGCTTGCTGGTCAGGGCACCTACGGGGCAAAGATCGACGATGTTCCCTTGCAACTCGCTGTCGAGCGTCTGGCCGAGATAGCTCGTGATCTCCGCGTCTTCCCCGCGCCCGGTCTGTCCAAGCTCGGGAACACCCGCCACTTCCGTTATGAACCGTACGCAGCGCGTACAGGAAATGCAGCGGGTCATGGCTGTCCCGACCAGCGGCCCCAGATCCAGGTCCTGGACGGCACGCTTTGGTTCGCGGAAACGCGAAAAGTCGACGCCGTAGGCCATTGCCTGGTCCTGCAGGTCACACTCTCCGCCCTGGTCACAAATCGGGCAGTCAAGCGGATGATTGATCAGCAGGAACTCCATGACGCCCTCGCGGGCCTCCTTGACCATCGGACTGTTTGTCCGCACGATCGGCGGCTGCCCTTCCGGCCCCGGCCGCAAGTCACGAACCTGCATCGCGCATGATGCCGCCGGCTTTGGCGGCCCGCCCACGACCTCGACGAGGCACATCCGGCAATTTCCGGCGATCGAAAGCCGCTCGTGGTAGCAGAAGCGCGGGATCTCGATCCCCGCCTGTTCGCAGGCCTGGATGATCGTCAGGTCCGAATCGACCTCGATCTCCGTGTCGTTGATGATGAGCTTTCTGGGTTCGGACATGAGCTCCGGTTCCTCAGGGTTCCGCCGCCCATGACTGGCAGACGTCACTTGGCGCGCAGAAGCCGACCTGCGACGCTACCCTTGGCTATTTCTTCGTGGCCCACAGTGCAATAGCCTTCCGGTGTCCTTGGCGTCGCACCCCGCTTCGCAAGATCGGCACGGATTCGCGCCCGGAGCCTCTCCTTTTCCGCCTTGTTCCTGACGAATTCATCGATCTCCGCGTCCGAGTATCCCAGATTCCGGGCATAACGTTCGATTGAGCTAAGGAACCTCCATGCGCGGAACATCCGCGCGTCGATCGCGGTGCAGTTCCTGCGCACTTCATCCGCCAGGCCAAGCGAATAGAACGCGTTCACGACGGACGGAATCTCGTGAAGAGGCTGACGCGCCAAGGACGGGCTGGCAACACCAACCAGCAGAAAGATCCCCAAGACTCTCAGCATTTTTGCCTGTTCGCTCACGCATCGCCCCGGGCGAGAGTGCCACCCGATCCAATGAAGATAGTCGTCAATGTCCGATTCGGCGAGAGCACGGAGAGAAATTGCGCCGTTGCACCGCAGCGGTCCAATAGAGTCGCCATGATGGGATTTCTACATTGCCGGACGGAAGACAACATGCTGAATCCGGTCGAATGGATGGCATCGAGCAAGGCGGATCTGAAACGGTTTCCGACCCCACGCAGGACCGTATGGCATCGCGATCTGCCAAGTCCCGGCCGGCCTTCAGGACCGAGATGCAAAACCGCTCAAGGGGCTTGGCGCTGGAACGCTGGAGGTGGTTTCGCGCCATGACGGCGACACCTTCGGTACCGTCTGCACGGTCAGTTTCGAAACAGCCAAAATGTCCTGCATGCATTCCGGAAGAGGGCGAGGCGGTGATCGCCACACCGTCGAAGGAACGCGACCGGCACCAAACGAACGCGCAGAGTCGAGCTGCAGGGCCATGAACATCCCCGACACCCCCGTTGAGCGCAAATGTGGAAGCATGTTCGGCGATCTCGGCCTTCCAGATGCCGACGCCTACGTCGTCAAGGCCGAGCTCATGACCCGCATCTACGCAGTCATCCGACACCGCTGCGTCACCCAGGCCAAGGCGGCGCGGCCGCTCGGTCTTTCGCAGCCCTGCGTCTCGCAACTGCTCAAGGGCGACTTCCGCGAGCCCTCGCTGGACCGGCTGCTGCGTCTCCTGACAACGCTTGGCCGCGACATCTGCATCGTCATCCACCGGCGGCGCTCACCCGCAGCCGCAGGGGCACTGCGCGTTGCCGCCACCGAGTCTGACCGACATTCGTTCGCCGACCACCGCTTCCCATGCCCGCTCCATCGGACACCGGATCGAACGCGAACGTGCCGCTTTCCGTTTTGGTTTCAGCTGGGCCGCGATCGGCCTCGAGCCGGCCCTGCGCTCTTCAGACCTCGCCCTGGTGCAGCAATGGTGCGTCCCGCCCCTGCTCGCGGCTTCGGTGCTGACGGCATTTCCCTTGCCCGGACCGGAGCCAGCATCAACCGCAACTGAGACGTGCTACCCTGAATTCGCAGTCGCTTGCGTCAACATTCTGACAGATGGTGTGCACCGGTCCGCCGCGACTGAGTTGCGAAGCGAAGGCCACACATCCCGACCGGGGACACGCTCCGAAAGGCTTTTTCTGGTTCCAAGTTTTCCGACGCCCTCACGCGAGCCCTTTCGGTGCCAAATCGCCTATCGAGGTCTCCTCGATGTCCGCGGCGCGTCGTATCTCTGTCTTGGCAGTCGCTGGCAATGGCGTGTCAAAGGCGTAGTCCGGGTCCTTTTCTTGACGTTCCCAAGTATCGAGCATCTCGCGCCACGCCCCTCGCAGGCTGCGCGGTTCAGGCAAGTCGTCCCTGATTTCCGCAGCCAGTGCCGAAAGGTTGTAGCACGGAATGCCAGCATACATGTGATGTTCAATATGCCAGTTCATGCGCCAATAGAGGAACTCGACGAATTTCGGCAATCGGATGGACCGAGTGCTCTTTCGAAAGTCCGTCGTGTTCTCCACAAGGCCGCAATGCTGAGTCAGACCCACGGCATAGCTCAGCCAGTTGGCGATGTAGCTGGGAATGGTTAGGATTAGCGGCAGGACCCATAGACCGGTTGGAATCGCCACGACCAGCACCGCCGAATGGAACGCCAGTTGAAAGCGGGACCAGCGAATTGAACTTCTGTGCTGGGCGGGCTGGTCATTGTGGAGCGCCTCAAGCCATTCGTTGGCGGGGATGTTCGTCGAGCCATTCTTTCCCAACGCATCCAGGACCGTGAGCCAAATCGTCGACAGTATCCCGCCCTTGCCGAATGTACGTCCCGGCTGGGTCAGCAAGTTGACGGTGAACATCTGCAGGAGGAACGTGCGGCCCACGTTCGGATGCACGGGAAGCAGGACCTCGCGGTCGCCCTCCGGGTGCAGGGTATAGCGGTGGTGATAGGTATGGCTGGCCGCGTAGTCGAACGGATTCCACCAGCTGATCAGGCTGAACAGGTAGAGGAAGAATCCGTTGAGCCATCTGGTCTGGAACACCGTCCCGTGGCCGAGTTCGTGCACCGCGGTGCCGCGAAAAAACGACGCAGACGTTCCATGCACGAAAAGCGCCACGCAAAACGGGATCCAAAGGCCTTGCGCCCAAGTCAGATAGACCGTTGTTCCCGTCAGGCAGAACAGGCCGAAATGGCCTCCGGCCTGGATCCAGCCTTTCCGGTCACTGCGCTTGGACAGCTCGCGAAAGCGCGCCGGCGGCATCTTCGAGCGGTACCACTGAATGTTCAGGGTGTCTCTGACCTCAGAAAGCGGCTGAAATGACATTTCCGACCCTCGCGCATGCAACGGCAACATTCTCCACAATTTCACAAGTTGCATCAGGTCGAAACGTGAGACAAGCCTTTGTCCGGCGAATAGATATCCAGGATATTCCAGTGCCCAGTTGTGGGTGTCGGATTGTTGATCATCGGAACGTCCAGCACCACGGGCTTGTCACTTGCAATGGCGGCTTCAAGCGCGGGCAGCAGTTCATCAGCTGAAGTTATGCGGTGTCCTTCAGCACCGTAGGCGCGCGCGATTTCGGCATAGCCTGGCCCATTTGTCGGAGCGTCCGGCGAACCCGGGAAAGTCGTTCCGTAGGTAAGCCCGTAGTGCGCCTTTTGGAGGCCGGCGATGGTCCCGAAAGCATTGTTGTTCATCACCAACCAGACAATTCCAAGATTCAGTTCGACGGCAGTGGCCAGCATTGACGGGTTCTGGCCAAAGCCGCCATCGCCGACCAGGCTGATGACGACCCGGTCAGGTGCGGCAAGCTTCGCTCCAATCGCCGCCGGCGGGCCAAAGCCCATCGTGGCGAAGCCTCCGGGCGTCAGAATCGAACCTGGCGTGAGGACCTCGAACTGCTGGCCGACACCGTTCTTGTTCCAGCCAACGTCGGTCGTGATGATCGCATCCTCGGGAAGCGCCCTTCGGGTGTCGGCAAGGATGCGTTCGGGCATCATCGGGAAAGCACTGCTTCCAGCCATCTTTCGGTTGCGCTCCTTGAACGCCGCGCGAAACTTGGCGATTTCCGCCTTCTTTGCGTCTCGCGGGATTCCATCGGGACAAATCTCCTTCGCGACACGTGTCAGCAGGCGGAGCGCTGCCTTGGCGTCCGCAACGACGCCGATTTCAGTCGGGTAGTTGCGCCCGATCTCCTGCGGTTCGATGTCAACGTGAATGACTCGCGTTGTGTCGGTCTTGCCACCGATGTTGAATGTGTATCCGGGGTACCAGCTGGAGCAGTCCGCCTCCTTGAAACGGGTGCCCACCGCAAAGATGCAGTCCGCACTCAGGCAGGACTGATTGACCAGGGCGGTCCCCCAAAATCCGGCCATGCCCAAGGTCAGCGGATGGTCGTCGCGGAGCGCACCCTTGCCCATCAACGAATGCGCGACAGGCAGTCCCATGTGCTCGACAAATTCGCGCAACTCCTCGCTGGCTCGTGCAAGGAGAAGGCCGCCGCCAACGTAAGCGACTGGCGCCCTTGCCTTGGCCAAGGTCTCAACGATTTCGCACGCCGTATCCTCGTCCATTGACGGCCTTTTCAACTCGCGGGTGTTGCGCGCGACCCGGTCGAAGGAATCTGAAGGAATGACCTCGCTGAAGACGTCCATTGGAACGTTGACAAGCACCGGGCCGGGCTGACCGCTCTCCGCCAAGTGAAACGCCTTCTCGAGAACTTCCGCCATCAAGTCGGCCCGATCAACGCGCCAAGCCCGCTTCACGAAGGGGCGGTAGATTTCCCACTGAGCCGCGTCGGCGTGCAGGTTGACTTCTTGGTGAGGATGCTTGCCGTAGTAGTGAGTGGGGATGTCGCCCGAGATGACCACCATCGGAATGCAGTCCAGCGCGGCATTTGCGACTCCCGTGGCGCAATTGGTCAACCCGGGCGAAAGGTGTGAGAGCACAACCGACGCCCTGCCTTGCACTCGTGCGTAGGCGTCGGCGGCGTGGCTGGCGACCTGCTCGTGCCGGACGGTGACGAACTCGATGGGGCTTTCAGCCAATGCCGCGAGCACCGCGATATTCGTGTGACCGCAAAGTCCGAAGACGTGCTTCACGTCTCGGCGTTCAAGAAAGTCGACAACATGCTCGGCGACCGTCTTTCCTTCAACTTTCGTTCCGTCCATCACGCGACCTCCTGACCGTAGAATTCTCCGAACAACTCCTCTTCGGGCGGGCGATCCTCGGGGATCGGGCGGCTGACCCAAGTGTAGTTCATCATGTGCTTGAGCGTGACGTTCTCGTTCGTGATGTTGCCGCCCCAGATGCCGCAGCCGAGCGACGAGGTCATCGGCATGCCATTCGTCCAGGCGCCGGCATTCGCCTTGGATTGCGGCTGACGCACCATCATGCGGCTGACCGGCGCGACCCGTGCCAGCGCGTCGATATGGTCATCGTCGTGGCTGTAGATGCCGCAGGAATGGCCTTTCCCTCCCGCTTCATAGATGGCCTTCACGATGTCCAGCGCATCCTCAAAGGTCTCGAAGTGATAGAGAGCCATCAAGGTCGTCAGCTTCTCTTTCGAGAACCTGTGCTCCGGCCCGATCTTGCCCTGGTTAACAACCATCAGAAACTTGCGATCCCGCGGGATGGAGAAGCCGGCAGCCCCCGCGGTCTGCTGAGGACGGCAAGCAATGGTCGGAAACGTCCGGTTGCCCTTCTCGTCCCACATGGCCTTCTCCAGCGCAGCCTTCTCATCGTCGTTACAGAGATACCCGCCCTCGTCCATCAAAGCCTGCACCATCCGATCATAGATTGAATTCTGGATGACTATGTTGCCGTCCGCGGAGCAGCCTGACCCGAAATCCGAGGTCTTGGACATCCGCGTGTTGGCTGCAGCGATCTCGATATCGGCCGTCTCGTCAATCACGATGGACGAGTTCCCTGCACCCACTCCGTAGGCGGGCTTGCCGCTGGAGTACGCCGCCTCGACCATCAGCTTGCCGCCCGTCGCGAGCGTCAGGTCCGCTTCCCCCATGAGGTACTGGGTCAGGGGAATCGAGGGTCTGGCCACGCACTGGAACAGGTCTTCCGGAGCCCCGGCCGTTCGACAGGCCTCGCGCATCACGGAAGTCATCATCACTGTCGTTTGCGCCGTGCGGGGATGCGGCGAAAAGATCGTCGCGTTCCTGGCCTTGGCTGAGTAGATTCCGGTTACGGGAGGCGTCAAGGCGGGGTTCGTCATCGGAATGAGCGATGCGATCACGCCGGCAGGCTTGGCATATTTCACGAGCCCCCTTTCTTCGTCCACTTCCACGATGCCGGTCGACTTCTGGCGCAGCGCGTCACGCAGGACCATGTGAATCTTGAATCGCTTGCCAGGCCGCCCGTCCCGGTCCCCGATACCGGACTCGTCAACGCCTTGTTGTGCCAAGCGGGTAAAGGTCCTTTTGTTGCCTGCATACCAGCCAATGGCCTGAGCAAGCCGGTCGAGCCTTTCCTGACTCCAATCCTCGATCTCGGCCATCGATTCCCGGGCGCGGGCAATCATCTCATCGGCAAGCCTGCGCTCGTCTTCTTTCAGCTCTCGTGACATCTTGTCCTCGCATGTTTCTTGTTTCAGGCGGCCTCCGCGTCGACAACGCGACGTTTCGAGCGGGCAGATCCAAAGGTCCTCTTTGCGTGTGTCAGGCAGCGGCGAGCGTGCTCCTCGTATCCCAGCTCGGCAACACGGCTCTGGTTCGGAAGCTCGATCGAGTAGTTCATTGGCGGACAACGTTCGATAATGCCCGCGAAGTCGATCCATCCTTCGCCGGGGTAGAGACGCGCGTCGCGTGCAAGCTGTATCATGCCTTCTCGCGTATCGGCGATGCCGGGCAGGCAATCCGAAACATGCAGGGAGTGCAGCCATTCGGGCGGCACGTGCAACAGTTCCCCCAGATCGACGCGAGAAAGATGCAAGTAGAGCGTGTCGACAAGAATTCCGCCATTTGGCCGATCGGTTGCTCGCACGATGTCAAGCACTTCGTCCAGCGTTCTCAATCGCGAGAACGTCGGGAACTCGAGGTCGATGGTGAGCCCGAAGGGCGCAGCGAGATCGCATGTCTCGGCATAGACATCCAGAAGAAAATTCCTGTCGTCACGGCGGTTTGTCCAGGCCGACATGATCATGTGCCGGGCGCCAAGTTCCCCGCCCAGCTCAAGTGCCGCCTCGAAGTCACGCGGATCGCAGTCCTCGTTCACTCTGGCAAGCTCGATGTCCAGGACCTCAAGCCCGGTAGTGGCAAGTGCCGTCTTGGTGGCTTGAACCTGCGCCTTGTCCAAAGGCGAGTGGGCAAACTCGCCGGGCACATTCATCGTGATGAATCGCGGGCTGACAGCGTCGTACCCGGCACGCGAGGCCACATAGACCAGTTCCGCCGGAGTGCAGCTGATAAGAGTCAGATGCGCCAACGAATACAAGGGGGCATCAAGAGGCTCGAATTCTTGCACTGACATCGGCTTTGCTCCGCTGCGAGAGTCTTTCATCCCACATAGAGCAAAATATCAGATACTTTTCATTTTATCAACTATTTAATTTCAATGGTGCACGATCCTTCGCCGAGGCCTTGGCTGCTTCACCGATGCGCTGCGCAATTAACCCGTCGTTCAAATCAGCAAGGACCGGATGCGGACGGCCTGAGATCAGCACGGACAGGAAGGCATCAAGTTCCAACTTGTAGGATTCCGCAAAGCGTTCCTGCCATGTCGCAAGCCTGTTTCCCGTCCGCGCGCTTCGGCCATCGGCCTGAACGATCGTGCCCACCTGGTCCTGATGGCTCGTCAACAATCCGTGGGACCCATGAATCTCGATGCGCTCGTCCTGTCCGTACGCCGTTCTCCAACTGAAGTCGAATCGGCAGAGAATGCCGTTTCGCATTCGCAACGACACCACGGCGGTGTCGCATTCACCGATCTCCTTAAAACCCGGATCGACCAAGACCGCCCCCATGGCAGTCAATTCCTCCGGCTCCTCGCCGGAAATCCATCTGGCAAGATCAAAGAAATGGCTCCCCTTCTCGGCAAACAGTCCACCTGACATCCGGCTGAACTCGACGGTCGGCGCAACAGTGCTTCTGGACGTGAAGCAAAGCAGTTCGCACTGTCCGATCTCGCCTGCCAATGCCGCATCCCGCAAAGCTGCATACTGGGGATGGAATCTGCGGTTCAATGCCGTGGCTGCGACAAGGCCGCTCGCTTCGACAGAGGCGACGATGTCCGCGGCGGAACGGGCGTTCTGGGCAAGCGGCTTCTCGCAAAGGAAGGGAACGCCCGCAGACACGCATTCGCCGATGACCTCACCGTGAGATGCGGTAGACGAAGAGATTATGACGGCGTCAGGTTGAGTATCCAGCAATTCCATGACGTCAGATGTCGCCCTTGCGTCCGACTTTTTCGAAATGGCTTTGACGGCCTCCGGTCGAAGATCACAAATCGCCGACAGCTCCGCTTCTCCATGCGCAATTACATTGGCGACGTGTATCCTTCCCACGGCTCCCAAGCCGATTACGGCGATCCTTGGCATTGGCCGAATCCTCCAGAGTTGAATCCTGATTCCCGACTTATGGTTTGACCGAACGCAAGCATTGATGAGCTTCACTCCTGATGCCCGTGCGGCAACGTGTGGCATGTCGGGCCGCTTGTAGGGCACTTCCCTTCTGTCATGGCTGGCGTCAACGACCGCGGCGAACACGCTGGAGTGTGCAGAGGCTGCCACATGCCTCGACCATGCCTTCCTGAAGCCCGCGCACCGCGCGCACCAGCCGTTGCCTGTTCAATGAATCTCGCACCAAGACCATGATCCCTGGAAGCGATGCGGCCCGGCGCGCCGATGCATTTGGGCTTGAGACTGTCGCAATGTGTCGAATCCCATTTCAAGCCACATTGCGATCTACCCGACCCCGGCCCAGGGCGCCGCACGGTGTTCGACTCCTCGCAACCGACGGGAATTCGCGTGAGTGACCGCCGGGTCATCGGGACAAGACTTGGTTGACTGGAGCGATTGAGCACGACACTTGCGGCGCAAGCTGGAAGGGCGGGTCTCCTGCCGATCCTCGACACCGCATTGCACGGCAACGCCGCAAGCCCGATATGCCAGGGCAAGACAAGACGAGGCGTCCGGGCGCAACTGCACGGCGAGGCGTTTGCGTTTGCAATCTCTGCTGACCCGTGAAGTGCGTGCGGGAGAGACCCGATGGTCACTCACGCACACGATTCCCCAACCGTTCCACACCCACGCAGGGCGTGCCAGCCGCGAGGTGTCACGGATGCCCGTCATGCGAGCAGTGTCATCGCTGCGGCCGGCATGACCTTCGGAACAGCGGCATGGGCCGCATCCGGCATCTCCCTGTCCAATGCAGCGACCGCCTGCGGTGCGTCCTGGGTCAGAACATGCACGCTGACCCCGTCTAGGAGAATCCCGGGACGATCGCCCTGCGGGCGGTTCTGCTGTTCGGCACGTCCTTCAGCAAGAAGATCAAGCGGAACGGATTGCCCACGGTCGCCGTCCCAATGGTCATTCCGCGGGGCCCAGATCGACGTTCAACCCGGTTTCCGTGGTTTCCCGCAGCATGGCCGGGCGACCGCAGGTGCTTTCGATGTCAACGAAGCGGCCAAGACCCGGGCTGCGTAGCATGCCTTGCATGACCTCGCAAACATGGAAGCCAAGTGCCCCGCCCGCCCGCGGCTCTCGCCGATCCAATGCGGCCTGCGCAAGCTCCGCAAGACCGACGCCTCGCGAATCAGAATTCAGGCCGTGCGTGCACTCGGCAACCTCCCAGTCAGCTGGCGCCTGTGGCCGTGGTCGCATCGTCCAGCGCGACGTCTCGCGGGTACGAATCCAGACGGGACCCTGGAAGACATTCGCACCGTCGCCGGGATCTGGATCGGGAATGCAAATCGTTCCCTCCGTTCCGTAGACTTCCAGACGCGGGGTCTCGCTGTCCCAGACGTCGAAACTCACCATCATCTGCCCAATCACGCCGGATTCGAACTCGAGCATGCTCAGGCAATGGGTGTCGACTTCCACCCGCATCATCTCGCCCTTTCGAGGGCCATTCTCGATCATGCGTTCGGGAAAGGTTCTGCGCGCCATGCCCGCAACGCGCCTGATGGGCCCTAGGCAGAAGACCATCGCCGCCAGATAGTAGGGACCCAAATCCAGCAGCGGGCCGCCACCCCTGGCGTAGTAGAAGTCAGGGTTCGGATGATGGCGCTCGACGCCATGGGTCGGCACAAAGGCCGAAATGCCGGTCGGCTCCCCGATAGCGCCCCTGTCCAGTAGCTTTCGCACGGTCTGCCAGCGCCCGCCGAGGAAAGTGTCAGGCGCGCTGCCGACCAACAGGCCTTTGCGGGCCGCCAGATCAAGGATTCGTCGACCGTCTGCCAGGTCCGTGACGAAGGGCTTTTCGGTATGGACGTGCTTCCCAGCCTGCAGAGCCGCAAGGCTGATCTCCGCATGGGCCGCCGGGACCGTGAGATTCAGAATTCCATCCACGTCCGGGTCGGCAATGATCTCTTGCGGAGTGGCGACGCGAGGCACGCCAAATTCGGCAGCCTTGACCGTGCTCGCGCCCATGTCCAGACTGCCGCATGCAACGATGTCCAACCCGATGAATTCCGCACAGTTCCGCAAGTAGATGCCGCTGATTCGGCCTGTTCCAATCAGCCCGACCCGGAAGGGTTTCGAGGAATCACTCATTCTCGTCTCGTTCTTCGTACTCGGGCAGATACTTCGGCGGCATGGGGCCCTTGTTGCGTCCACCCTGTTGCATCTGTTCCCAGCCATGAGCCAACACGCCGACCGAGCGGCTAAGGCAAAACAGACCGCGCGACAGCGGTGCGGGAAAGTCGAGTTCGCAGAAAATCACCGCAGTGGCACCGTCGATGTTCATGGCAATGGAAGCGCCACGCTCTCTGCCGATTTCGAATTGCACGGCTTCTCCGATGTCGGCGAATCGCCCGGAAACGGTGCCTTCCGACGCCGCCTGCCGCACTAGTTCCATGAGGCGGGGCGCGCGCGGGTCGACCGGCTTGTGAAAGCGGTGTCCAAAGCCCGAAACGGCTTTGCCGTGGATCTCTCGCCAAGCCACGATGCCGTCGATCGTCGCGGTTTCGAGATCCGCGCCCTCGTCGAGCCGTTCTGCGATGTCGTGGTAGAGTTCGGCGCATTGCTCTCCGGCACCGCCATGTATGTCGCCAAGCATGTTGACGCCCGTGGCCAAGACACTGTTGAGCCCTACCCCACAGGTAGCCGCCATCCTCGCGGCCGCGATGGAGGGCGCCTGCGGCCCGTGATCGACACCTGCCACCAACGCGCACTCCAATAGTGCCGCCTGTTCCGGCGACGGCAACTCACCCTTCGTCATCAGCCAGATCATCTCGCCGAAGCTGACATTGCCGATCAACTCCTCAACAGGTCGACCGCGAAATGCGATACGGCCTGGCGCCATGTCAATGATAGACGTGCGCCACCATTGACGCATCGCCTGCACATCTTTGCTCATGCCTGCGCCCTTGCCTTGCTGCAGCGCATCTGCGCCGCCAGCCGGATCGGAGCATTTCGAGCCCCATAGCCTTGATAGCCGCCCTTGCGCTGCACCATCTCGAAGAAGAATCCGTTGAATATGGGAAGGCTGTAGATCTGGAAATACTCCGCTTGCCCGTCGCGGTCATAAAGAATGTGACCGTAGCGCAACGCGTCGGTCAATTCCTGCGACAGACCGAATCGAACCTTGAGATCGTCAAAATAGTTGCCTGCAATTTCAAGGCGCCGAAAGTTTGAGGCGGCAAGCTGATCTGACGTCTCGAAGATGTCGTCGCTCAAGAAGGCGATGTGCTGCACGCCGGCACCGAATCCGTCGGCCAGAAAGGCACCTGCGAAAGTGCGCCGCTCTCTGGCGCCATTGAGATTGAGACGCACTTCGCCCTCCGGACTTGCCAGTGCCTGACTGAGGATGACTCCAGAAGGGTCCGCCACGTCAACGACCTGCGCTTTCTCCATTTGGAACGTGGACGTGTAGTAGGTGAGCCAGCTTTGCATCTCCTGATAGCGCATGGTCTGGGCAACGTGGTCGACCCGTCTGAGCCCTGCCGGCCGACTGGCTTGAGATTTGGGAACGGGGTCGAACTCAATGTCCCACACGCGATGCAAGTCTGACTTCTCGTCAATGAAGTGCACCACCGTGCCGCCTACCCCCTCGATTGCGGGAATGTCCAGTTCTCCCGCGCCTACAGGCTGCGACAGTTCTGGCGTGCCAAGTCGAGTCGCGCGAGCAACGGTTTGGCCGGCATCCCGTACGCGCAAGCCCATGTCGCAGACGCATGGACCGTGCTCGGCAAACGCTTCGGAGGCAAACCCGCTGGCCTCCGAATTCAACACGATGTTGACCGCGCCCTGGCGCCAAAGTTCGACGGACTTGGAGATATGCCGACGCTCCTTTCGAAACGACATGCAGCGCAACATCTCGGACAGGGTCCTGCGGCCGGCATTGTCCACGGCGAATTCAATGAACTCGATCCCGGTCGGGTAGACGCGCGGCGGCAGTTCCGGCAAGGGTCTCGCCAGAGCCGGCTCCGTCTGCGCCACTTCGTCCAGAAGCGACACCAAGGCGCGATAGCCGTCGCGTGCATGGGAATCGTGACTGTCTGCAGCACTTGCGCCCATCCTTGCGATGGACCATGGACCGCCGTATCCCGCACGGGACAAGATTCGCACGAAACTTGAGAGGTTCAGGCAGCCCTGTCCCGGCAGCAGCCCGAAGTGGCTATTCTGCCGAATGGCGCCTAGGTCGCGCGCGGGTGCATCAGAAAGCTGCACATGGAAGATGCGTTCCACCTCGATGTCGCGAAGACGCGCGGCCTGCGAGCCGTCGACAAGCGAAAAAAGGGAGTTGAGCGCCAAGCCGAGGTGCGGGCTGTTCACTGCCTCGACAACCTCCAAAGCATGCAGCTCGGTGCGAATGCTCTTGGCCCAGGGCAGTGCAATCAGTGCCGCGCGGCACCCGGCCTTGCCCACACGGTCGGCCAGCTCCGAGAAGTCGGCATCAATCACTTCCGGGTCCGAATTCGAACTCTCGCGCGTGGTCGATCCGACGAGAAGTGTCGTCGCACCAAGTTCGACCATCAGTTCGAGCTTCTTGTCCAGCCTTGCAAGGGCGACCTCACGCTCGGAGCCCTTCAGCCCCTCGAAATCTTGAAGGTGCTGGAAGATGTCGATGCTCAACCCCAAGGAAGCAGCCCTGACGGCCACATCGCGCGCGGTGCCCGCAAATCCTGTCAAGTCGGGCTCGTACAGTTCCACACCCGAGAAACCGGCCTCAGCAATCGCATCCAACTTGGTTGGCAGGTCGCCGGGAACAGAAGTTGTGGCGATGATCAGGCGTGTCATCCCCCGTATCCGAAGAGCCTTGGCAGCCAAAGCACGACTTCCGGAACCAGGATCAGGAAGAGAAGTGCCGCAATCAACACTGCAAGGAACGCCCAAATCTCCCCGATGATCTCCTTCAGAGGTATGCCGGTGACCGCGTTGATGACGAAGAGAAGTATGCCATAGGGCGGCGTGATCAGTCCGATCATCGAGTTGACGACGACCAACACGCCGAAATGCACCAGATCGATGCCGAGCGCCTCGCAAGTCGGGATGAAGAGCGGCACGATCACGAGGATGATTGTCGTCGCGTCAAGGACGCAGCCAAGAAGCAGAATGAGCACGTTTACCGCCAGCAGAAACAGAAGCGGGTGCACCTCAAGCCCGGTGAGTGCGTTCGACATCATCGCCGGGATGTTCTCGGAGATCACGATGAAGTTCAGGATCAGCGCGCCCCCGATCACGACACCCACCGCGGCCGATGATCTCGCGCTCTCCACGAGTATTTCGTAGAGCGTCTTGATCGACAGCGCGCGGTAGAAGAAGGCCGCAAGCAGCAGCGCATAGAATGCGGCGACGGCGGCCGCCTCGGTCGGCGTGGTAACACCGCCATAGATGCCGTAGAGCAGGATCACCGGCATCAAGAGCGCCGGAACGGCCCGGCCCGTTACGCGCGGCAGCTTGCGCAGCGGGACAGGTGTTTCCATGGCAAAGCCGCGACGGGTGGAAATGACGTAGTTCATCGACATCAGCACCGCGCCCATCACAAGTCCCGGAACAATGCCTGCGAGGAACAAGGCCCCGATGGAGCTGTTCGAGACCAGCGCATACAGCACCATCGGAATCGACGGCGGAATGATCGGACCGATCGTGGCGGTCGCGGCCGTGATCGCGGCAGCGTATCCGCGGCTGTAGCGCCCTCCCTTGGTCATCATTTCGATGATGATCTTGCCGATGCCGCTTGCGTCCGCGACTGCCGATCCGGACATGCCGGAGAAAATCAGGGAAGCCATGACGTTCACGTGGCCGAGTCCGCCCCGGAACCGACCGACAACCGCGACGCAGAAGTTCAACAGGCGGTCACTGATCGTGCCGGCGTTCATGATGTTTGCCGCCACGATGAACAACGGCACAGCAAGAAGGATGAAGCTCTTGTACAGGCCTTGAAGAATCTTCTCGCCGGTCAGGGCGAGGTCCATGCCCGCCATGCCCAGGTACACGGTCGCGGCAAGCATGATCGAATAACCGATGGGCGTGCCGATCCCGGCAAGGCCGAAGAGAGTGATGATGCAGAGGGCAAGCTCGAGGCTCATACGGCGTCCTCCCCATGACGAATTGCGGGCGGCTCGGGCTCGTGTCCCGGAATTTCGTGATCGTCGTCAGGCGGCCCGCTACGAAGGACGACGATGAATCGCCAGCCATAGCGGAGGATCAGCATCACCATGAAGATCGCGTAAATCGAGAAGATCGTGCGCATCGGAATCTTGGTGCCCGTGAAGGGATTCTTCACCGTGGTCGTCTTTCGGATCTTCATCCAGTCGATGTAGTCCCAGGTAGGCAAGAGCGCCCACCCCATGCCAACCACGATCGAAGCGCAAGCGATCAGCGCAAGAATCTGCCGCAGCCGCCGCGGCGCTGCAAGATAGAAGATGTCAAAGGTCACGTGTTCCTTCTCGCGCACGAGAAAGGCACAGCCGAAGAACACGATCCATACCCAAAGGATAAGGCACAGCTCGAGCGTCCAGCCAAAGGGCGTGAGCAGCACGTAGCGCGAGAAGATTTGCAAGAGAAACGTGAGAAACACCGCCGCCAGCATCGTGGCGGCGATGAACTCTGTGCCGCGGGTGAACCACTTGACGACTGATCGCATGGCCGATCCTCCTGCGGTTGAACCGGGGCTTAGTTGCCCAGCGCGTTGATTTTCTCGAGTACGCCTTCCGGCCACGCTGCTGCAAATTCGCTGCCGATGTACTGTGCTTGTACATGGTTCCGGAATGCATCCAGATCAGGCGTGTAGACCTCGACGCCCTGACCGCGAATGAAGTCGGCGAGGTTGCTCTCCTTCTCAAGTTGCTTCAGCCGACCCACCGCGGCCGCTGCATCCGCGGCACGCTGGACAGTGACCTTTTGATCCGGATCAAGGCTGTCCCACGTCTCTTTCGAGAAGGCGATGTAATTCAAGTCGACCAAGTGCGACGTCAAGGAGATCTGCTTGGTCACCTCGTAGAACTTGGCGTCCACGACTGTCGGCAGCGGGTTGTCTTGCCCGTCGACGGCACCGGTCGAAAGCGCCGTGTAGACTTCGGTGAATGCCATCGGCGTGGGCGACGCGCCCAATGCGGCTCCCAGGAATTGCCAAGCGTCCGTGCCGGGCATGCGGATGTTCACGCCCGCCAAATCGGCCGGCGTCTGCACATCCACTTCCGAGCGCGGCTGCCGCAGGTTTACGTGCCGACGGCCCAGATACATGACCGACAAGAGCTTCACGCCCAGCTCGTCTTCAACCTTCTGCTTGAATGGATCCATCAGCGCGTCGTTGAAGACGCGCACCTGATGCGCAGCGTCCTGATGGACATAGCCCGTAGCAAAAATCGAGAACTCGGGAAAGAACTGGGCAAGCTCCTGCGCGGAGGCAATCGACATGGTCAGGTTGCCACGGCTGATCGCCTCGAGTTCGGTGCCCTGCGCGAACAGCGTGCCGTTGTAGCCTGGCTGGTAATCCGCGAATTCGGCAATCATCGGCGCGAATACTTCGGCCATGGCGATGGAGCGCTGGTCGGTCTCGGACCCCGACGTGGCGAGCGTAAAGGTCATCTTGTGGTCATCGGCCAGGGTCGGCGCGTACATGCTGACAACAAGGCCAAGCGCATATAGCGAAGCCGTAGCCGCACGGCGAGTCATTTTCGTCATGGTCTTCTCCCTTGGAATGCACGTCTCAAGGACGTAACGGCACTCTATAACAGATCATTTACCGTTTGCAAGATGTTTTTCATAATATCTGATATTTATGGAATTGCTGTTCCGCTCTGCGCGGAAGCGCCACTGGATGCGGTGATCTTCACGTCTCGGCCGGTCTTTGCGGACAGGGCCACGGCCTCGACAGCCTCCAGGGATTTCAAGCCCTCCACGCCTGGGACCAGTGGAGCTTCTTTGCCAGCGATCACCCGGGCAAAATGTGCCATCTGCGCGGCAAGCGGACCCTCCATCCGGCACGTCAGGGTGCGCGCCGAGATGGGCGTCCACCAATCAGGGTCGCCGTCGTGCCGCCATACGCGCAGATCCGGCAAGGACAGACCGCCTTCCGATCCTCCAATGAGATAGCAACTCTCCGATGTTGCAGGATAGACTTGGTTTTCGCGTGCGGTCAGTTCCCAGCTCCAGGGTGCAACGATGCTGTCCGAGACGCTGATCGTGGCGATGGCGCCCGATGCGAAACGCAGCACGGCCGTTGCAAGATCTTCATTCTCGAAGCCCCGCCTGGACGGCACGGCCACGGCCTGGACCGCATCCACCTCTCCGCAAAAGTGCCTTAGCAGATCAACGTCATGCACCAGGTTTACCGAGATCGGCCCTGCCCCCTTGCGCCGCCGCCAGGGCGCCTTCTCGAAATAGTGGTCAGGCTTGTAGAACCAGCACGTGGCCTGAATCGCTCGGATGTCTCCAACTGCACCCGCATCAATCGCCGCCTTGGCAGCCCGCACCGTACCGTTGTATCTTCGGTGGTGGCCTACCAGAAGGGGCACGTCGGCAGAATTCGCGGCGTCAATGAGAACTCTTGCGTCCGTCGACGTAACCGCGACCGGCTTCTCTATGAGAACTGGCCGCCCCGCGTCAATGCACGTCAGGCCTTGATCGATGTGCAGGGGCGTCGGCGTCGCCAAAACGATGCCGTCCGGAGCCTCCGCCTCAATCATGTCAGGCAGACTAGAATAGACCGACGCTCCCAATGCTGCCGCTGCCGCGTGGCTCTTCTGGTCTTGATCGACAACGGCCGCCAGTGCCAGTTCAGGCGCCCGTCGAACAACCTCTGCATGGCGGCGTCCTATGAGACCGAAGCCCACAATGGCGATTCGCGTGCGAGACGGCATGTTTCATGTTCCTTGTGACCACAGTTCCCGATTGATGCAGGACACTAGACGCAAAGCCGATGGCAGTGCAATAATATCTGATACTTTTAGATAATATCTGATGCAAATGGCGTCCCAATGCAAGCGCTCGCTCGAGCCGTGACGCATCAGTTCTGCGGCGGTCGTGACATCCGTTTGACTGCCTCTCCCGACTTCCAGCTTGAATTGACCGACCAAGCGCAGACGCGCTCCTCGCAATCCCTTCATCCCGCAGTCGCTCTGTAATGCGGTCGCGTGCCAACTGGTCCTGAGATCTCATTGGCGCACCACCCGCAGAGCTGCGCCATGTGCATCCCGGATGAGTTCGGACCGGCGCAGAGACGTCCTGGTCTTGGTCCGGACTTTGGCAATGCCGTCGACTGCCCTGCATCTTGCAGTCGCGTACATGGCGGCCATGGACCGCCAACGGGAAGCAAGAAGATCATCGCCTCCACATAACATGCGAACGGCGCCCGTCCCGGCATCATTCCGGACACGGAAGAGGCAATCTGGGTAAGCGATGAAGAGGGCGGCTTCCATGCTTCGCAACGGACGCGCATCATCGGCACGACCGCGGGCCAAGCTGGCGCGGCTCCCGAGATGCCAGAATCACCATTCTCGTGATCGCAATTGGTCCGCATGTCCGCGAGCGATGGGACAGCTTGCCGGACCACTTCGTGCCGGGCCAAATTGCTGCAGTGACCGGCATGACGTCTTGACGGACCGCAGTCACATCACGACCAAGCGCTTGCCAGGATCACGGCCCCTATCGGCAACTCGTTGAATTTATAAGATTAGCGTCGAAAGTTAGGCGATCAGGCAATTTCGCGGCCGCAGAAGCAAATGCCGTTTGATCGATCAAGACAGGACGTGTAGAATGTCATATGAGATTAAAGACATCAGACAAGACGCCATGAACAAGCCACGCAATGTCGTCGGTGCGTCCACTTATCAGCGCATCAAGAATGACATCATTTTTGGCCGTCTCGCCCCGGGGGCGAAGCTGAAGCTCGACGGGCTGCGCGAGCGATATCAGGCTAGCATGTCCACGCTGCGCGAAACGCTCAGCCGACTGGCCAGCGAGGGATTCGTCGATGCACGCGATCAACGCGGCTTCTTCGTAACGCCGGTCTCGCGCGAAGATCTGATTGAGATCGCCAATCTCCGGATATTGCTGGAGTGCCATGCTTTACGCTTGTCCGTCGAAAGGGGAGACGCGGACTGGGAAGGCAACCTGGTGGCCGCCCATCACAAGCTTCACTTGATGGAAAGGAAGTTGTTGGCGGGAGATGACAGCCAAAGGGAAGATTGGAAGAGATGTGACTGGGAGTTCCATCTGGCCATGATCGAGGCGTGTGGATCACGCAACTTGCTGTCTCTTCACGCAGTCCTTTACGACAAGTACCTGCGCTACCAAATGCTGGTGTTGACCTATCGCGGCGAAGATGCCGTTGAAGAACACCGCCAGATGATTGACAAAGCCCTCGCGCGCGACGTGGAAGCGTCCGCTGCCGCCTTGCAGCGGCACGTTGAAAGAGGCCTTGCACATACGCTTGCCGCATTTTGATGCGCCCCGCACTTCGTACCGGTCCCGACGAATGCCGTGCGGCCGTTTCACGTGATTTTGCAGCGGCGCTTGCATGGAAGCCGCCGTTCCGGACGTAGTGACGCGTGGCACCGAGGCGTGCACGTGTCGGACACGCCCGGGTTGGCGGGCACGCATGAACGAACCGGGGAATAGCGGGCCGCCATGGACCGCGCGGCTGTCCAACTTCTCCATTCCCTGTCAGCTGGCGGCGGCTCGCCATTCGACCTGAGCGCGCGGGCCGGTCTTGATCCGGCCCCTGCCCGTCGCGACTGCGAGGTCCGCCATCATCGTGTCCTCGGTTGCGCCAGAGCGATGGAAGTTGATGACCGGGCCCCTGCTTCGCGCATACGTTTGGCGACGTCCAGGCATTCGACGTGATCTTCCTGTTTCAATTCGGAACCATGGACCCGAGCGCAGGACCCGGGTGGGGACAGCGCGCCCGATGCAGGGCCTTCGGCACGCCCGGTTCAAGCGGAAGCCAGCGTCGCTGTGCCGGAGGCACCGCAAGCGTGACGCCTGCCGATGCCATTGCAGAGCATCTGTCAGCGGACCGTGCAGCGCCCTGAAAACACCATGTCGTCGCCGTCGCGAACGAATTCCCACTCGCCTGAGGCAGGGTCTGTCGCCCAGTCCACATCCGAACCGCCGTAAGTCTCAAGGCAATGCCGGGTTGCCGGCATTCGTGCAGACTCGCGCACCTCTTCCACCGCTGCTTCGCTGGCGGTCACGCTGACCGTGAAACTGCGCGGCTCCTCCGCCCGCGAGAGGCTTGCACGGTACGGCAAGCCTGCGTCCGGGCCGTCACCACCAAAAAATCCGCGAATTCCGCCGCCTTCTCCGCAACCTGACATCGAAAAGGTCAGTGCCACAACAGAAGTGACTTTGACAATTTGCATGATCGTGTTCCTTGCCAGCCTCTTGCAGTGCATACGTCAATGACCGCGGCAATTGAAGCCTTCGCAATCCATCTTGACCGCATGAGCATCCCGCGTTCGCAAACTGCCAAAACTGCGGAAGCCCAGCAACCGAGCGGACGCGGTTGCAATTCAGGTCCGCATTGAAATTCAATCCATTGAGTGCCGATCAGCGGTTTCTCCCGCACGCTGCATCCGGCAATTCCGGTCCGGACGCATGAAGGTCGGACGATCTGCATGGTCGCACGCCTCCTATCCGGCTCATCGATCCTTCCTTGACCGATTCGGTGGCTCGGAGGCAAAATCGTCCATGGCTGGGCCTGATTTTTTCGTTGGCTGCGCAGCAATTCCGGCCACTTCTGGCCAGACATGCAATGGCGACAACTTGCGAGATCAGCCAAAGTCGTGCGCAAGCCCTTGGCAGCAGGTGTTGCCGGAATCGGCAGATCAACATTTGCGCGAATGCACCCTTGTCCCTACAGCCAAATCCGCGCGTACTGGTTCATCCCAAGAAGCAACTGTTGCGAGCAAACATGCCGATTTTCTCCGAATGGGCATTCGCCAAACAATTCGCGACCTATTTTCCCGGGGGGCCATCTGCACGCCTGCGACGCAACCGAAACCCGCCTTTCGCCCCGCAGCAGCTGTCCGAATGTCGGCCAGCGGTGACGCAACCGGCGAGGCAAGAGCCGTGAAGGGGCACGGCACCGCCAACACCGACGGATTGGGCATGCTGCCGAACCAGCCGGCGAAACCGGATCAATAATGGTATGTTTCGACGATTTCCTGCAATTCCGAACTGAATTCGAGAATGTGCGCCACGTTTTCTCCGCAACCCTCATCTCCCACCGGCGGATCTAATAATACAAGGAATTCAATCGGTCGCGCAGCGACATGAATCCACAGATCCTGGTTTGCGCAGCGGCCTCGCGGAAGTCGGGCGTGCTCAGGCGAAACGCATCGGCACATGACAAGCTCGCCTGCAACAGGAACGTTCTTGCACGCCAAAAGGCTTCCATCACCGGTGCACAGTGCCGATCGGCAATGGCCGGCACCGACACGGGCACGAGTGCAAGCGCAGCAGCCAACGCGCACGTGTCAGTGCAGGTTCCACCCCCCCTTCGACGCTTCCTCGTTGGAGTCGCGAACACACCAACGTCCCGTGACCGGAGAAATCCTGCTTTTGGCGCAAAGGCAGCGACCCTGGAATGGCACGAACGCCGAATCGCCCTTGCTGGCGGCATCGGTCGGAAGGCGACCTAGGATCGCTTCCGCCTGCGTGTCCGGCAGACAGCCCGTGCCGACTGTCTCACCTTCCCGGAAGCATGACGTGATCGGCAAAGAACAAGTTGGTGAGAAAGGACCTCATCACGATCAGGACGATTGTGTCGTCGATCATTTCGGCACTGGTCGATGGCTGAGCCGGCAGCAGGCCGATCACTGATCGAACGCCCCGAGCGTCGTCCAACCACCGCAGGCGAAACTCAACTCCGTCCTCACCGTCCTGCAGAATCTCCAGCAAGTCGACCAGGTCCTGCGTTGCATCGCGGAACCGCATGAGAAACTGGCGGATCTGGCTCGGACAGGTACTCTTGCTTTCCTCTGCCTTTGCAGGGCCACGCCACGTACCGCCGCACCTGGAGTTGGCACCTTGCGACGAAAGTCACGGCTCACGAACGGACAGCGGCAGCAGTCGGGACCCGGACCAGTTTTCCACAGAAGCGTGCACAAAATTGTCCACAGTTAAGTCCACCCCCCTGAATGCCAAGTTCGTATCAAGCCTCTTCGCTCTGAAGGGGTTCGTTCATATTGAGGCACGGTTTCCTGATTGACGCGAGGGTCTCTTCTGCGGACCTGACTCGCTTGCAGGACTGTGGCTTATCGTCTCACACGTCGACGAACGACGTGAAGTCCGCCTTCAGTTCGGCGACCGAGAGATACCCGCCCCGCAGCTGCCACATTAGGGCCGACTCCGCGAATCAGAGCTCAACCAGGTCGAACCATGACGCCGAGGTCGGCATGAAGTGGATATGCCCGTGCCTGCGGGCGAGCCGTTTCCCGATCTATTCCGTGCCTTGCCTCGCGTCTCTGCCATCACCGGATGGATGTCCGATCCTTCCGACATCGCCGCCTGGGTTTGCTTGAGGAAGCCCAGGGACTCCGTTGCGCAGTGGCGGCCGCAGCACCTGCCGATCACCGCGTCGCCGCTCCACAATGTTACGGAAGTGAATTGCGGAACGATAATTCGCTCAAGCCCCAACATGCTGCATGCCTGGGCGAATTCTGACATGAACGCCAAGGCATACCCGGCATTTGACTCTGGCTACAGTAGCCCGGGTGGCGGCTGAACCAGCAACAAGCCCGAACTGAACCTGGGTGGGGACGCCGCAAGTCCGGATCTCTCGGGCTGACGGTGATTTATGCCATAGGGCTCGTCAGCAGGCTGGCGCTTGCAAAGTGCTGCGTTCGGGAACTGTGCGGGCCAATGGCTGGCGAAAAATTGAAGAGCTGAACTCCGACAAGTCCAGGCGTCAAGGGCGCTGGACTCCCTGCCGGTTCAGGGTGACACGATAGATTGAAGTGGTCGCAGTTATGTAGAGTTCGTGCTTCGCGCGTCCGCCAAAACAAACATTCGAGACCAGTTCGGGCACCAGGATCTTGCCCAGAAGATCGCCGTTCGGCGAAATGCAATGGACACCATCGGCGGCAGAGGACCAGAGATTTCCGTCAACATCGGTACGGAGGCCGTCCGAACAGCCCGGATCGATCACGTGAAAGACGTTGCCGCCAGTCAACCTGTCGTCAGAGCCAACGTCGAAGGCACGGATGTGCTGCGGATCATCGCTGAACATCCGGCCGGTATCGGCCATGTAGAGCCGCGACTCGTCAGGCGAAAACGCCAGGCCGTTGGGACAATTTGCATCCGTAACCATCGCGTCCATGTGCCCCGTGGCCGGGTCGACGCGGTACATATTGCATGGAAGTTCTTGCTCCGCGGCATAGCCCTCGTAGTTGGTCATGATCCCGTAGTGCGGGTCCGTGAACCAGATCGTGCCGTCGGACTTCACGACCACGTCGTTGGGTGAATTGAGCCGCCTTCCCTCGAAGCCGTCCGCGATCACCGTGATCTGTCCGTCGTGTTCGGTCCGCGTCACCCTTCTGGCACCGTGTTCGCAAGACACCAGCCGGCCCTCGCGGTCGCGAGTGTGGCCATTGCTGTAGTTCGACGGTCGCCGAAAGGTGGTGACACCGCTGCCGGGAGTCCAGCGCATGATGCGGTTGTTCGGGATGTCGGAAAACAGAAGACAGCCCGCATCACCGAACCAGACTGGCCCCTCGACCCAGTCGAACCCGGTGGCAAGCTGCTTGACCGGCGCATTGCCCAGCACATAGCCGTCGAAAGCGGGATCACGGGATTCAAAGTATGACATTTGTCGGCTCCGGACTCCTCAAGCATTGCTGTTATCGATACCATTCCAGGGCGTCAAGAAATTGCAACCTACCATGGGAGACCGTTCAATGGAATTCACTGCTTGCGCGCGCATTCTGACCCATCGCGCCACTTTGGAAATGCTGGATGCCGCGGTGGAAACGGCCGAGGCTATCGGTCAGCCGCAATGCATCGTGATCGTGGATGCCAGCGGTGAACTGCTCGGCGAGATTCGGATGACCGGTTCGAAATTCCTCAGCCGCAGGTCGGCGCGGGCGAAGGCGCGAACGGCGGCCTCGACCGGCGCCCCCAGCACCGAGGTCCCCGAAGCAGTCCGGCCGCATGTTGCGGCGGCTACCGGTGGCGAAGTCACAGGGCTCGCCGGTGGCTTGCCGATCCGGATTGACGGCGTGCTGCTTGGCGGAATCGGCGTCGGGTCCGGTTCGCCCGAGCAGGATCTGAGGGTCGCTCGAGCCGCGTTGGCGGAAATTGGCGCGGAAGCGGGTTAGGCGCCAAAACGCGATCGGCGATTGTTCAGAACAGGATCTGCACCTTCACCGCCTGGTTTCGGTCTGAGGCGAGTCGAAACCCGCTTTCCGAGTCGTCAAGTGCCACGGTGTGAGTGATCAGCGGTTTGACATCAATCAGGTTCCTCTGCATCAACTCCACGCCCGTGAAAAACTCTTCGTGGAATCGGAACGAGCCTTTGAACTGAATTTCCTTCGTTGTCATGGTCTGAACCGGGATCTGCATGTCGCCGCCGAGTCCTAGCTGCACCACGGTCCCGCCTGGGCGCAGTGCCGCGATTCCGCCAGCCAATGCCTGCGCCACACCGGTGCATTCGAAGAGCAAGTCGAAGAAGCCCTTGTTTGCCTCGTAGGCGACCATCCGTTCCGGTGTCTGGCCGACATTCACGGTGTTGTCGGCACCGTTCTGCCTGGCAATGCGCAGCGTGAAGTCCGAGAGATCCGTTGCCACGATCTCTGCGGCGCCGGACCGCCGGGCCACGAGGATGCACAACAGTCCGATTGGTCCGCAGCCGGTGACAAGCACGCGCTTGCCCAGGATTTCGCCAGCCCTGCGGACAGCGTGCAGGCCGACCGCGAGCGGTTCAGCCGCTGCAGCCTCACCGACGGACAACCCGTCGGCAGGGGCGCATTGCGCGGCGTCCGCCACCAAGACCTCCCGGAACGCACCCTGGATGTGCGGGAACGGCATCGCCGAACCGTAGAACCGCATGCTGAGGCACTGGTTGTGTTTCGATTCGCTGCAATAGGCACAGCGGTGGCATGGGCGCGAAGGTGACACCGCTACCAACTGTCCGACCCGGAGACCCGTCACGCCCTCTCCAAGCCGCGTGATGTGCCCGGCTACCTCGTGGCCGAGGACCATCGGCTCCTTCAGCCGAACAGATCCGAAGCCACCGTGATTGTAGTAATGTAGGTCGGATCCGCAGATTCCCCCTGCGGCCACGCGGACTTCAACCTGGCCCGCGCCGGGCTCCTCGGTCGGCCTGTCCTCGATCCGAAGATCCTTTGCTGAGTGAATGACGACCGACTTCATGAAGATGTCAGAGTACGGGCGTCAAAAGCGGTCGGCCAGCAAAATGCGCTGCCATGTTGTCCCGCACCAGCTTGCCCATGGCCTTCCGGGTCTCTACCGTGCCTGATGCGTGATGTGGCTGAAGGAGGACGTTTTCGAGCTTCAGGAAACGCGGATTCAGATTGGGTTCGCCCTCGAACACGTCGAGCGCCGCGGAACCGAGCGCGCCGCTTTCCAGCGCATCGAGCAGTGCAGCTTCGTCGATGTTGGATGCCCTGCTGATGTTGATCACCATGCCTTCAGGTCCGACCGCCTCGATCACCTCGCGGCCTACGATTTGGCGGGTCTCTTCCGAAGCGGCCAGGGTCACGAACAGGTAGTCGCAGTGGCGCGCCAATTCAACCGGATCGGCAATGAAGGACCAGTCCTGCGTACAGTCCTTTGGCGCAAGGTCGGAATAGGCGACGTCCATGTCGAACCCGGCCAGTCGACGTGCAACCTCATGGCCAATGCGCCCGAGCCCCAGAACGCCTGCCTTGGCTTCATGAACTCGTCGGGTCAGCGGGTAATGGCCCCTTCGCGCCCAGTCGCCGCTCCGCACCCACGCCTCGGCTCCGACCATGCCACGTGCATGGCACAGCATCATCGCGACACCCAGATCGGCAACGTCGCGGGTCAGGACATCCGGTGTGTTGGTCACCCTCACATCGCGCTTCCGGCAAGCGTCGAGGTCGACCGCATCGAATCCGACGCCATAAACGGAAATGATCTCGAGATTCGGACAGGCCTCGATCATCTCTCTGCCCGCACCCAATTCACCCCGCGTCGCGATTCCACGTATTGCACGACCGTGCTCGATCAGAAATGATGCCGGGGCCGCCATATTGAACAACTTATGCATTACAAAAGCTTCATCCAATGGAACCTGATCCCACTCCGGATAAGGGCCAACCTGAAGAATCTCGGGTTTCGGCATTTCTTTTCTCGTGTTGACAGGCGTGTTATCGATAACATAGATGGGGGAAGCGGGCCTTGTCGAGTCAAAAAGTTGGGAAGCGCACGATGACAACCGGCACAGCGATGTTCGACCTCAGCGGGAAGACCGCGCTCATCACGGGGTCCTCGCAGGGAATCGGCTTCGCACTGGCACAGGGTCTGGCCAGATTCGGTGCGACGATCGTGCTGAACGGGCGCGACACGGCAAAGTTGTCCAAGGCTGCGGATACGCTGCGATCTGACGGCGCAAACGTCTTCGAGTTGGCCTTCGACGCGACCGACAATGACGTCGTCAGGGCGGCGATCAACCATTACGAAGGCAGCAGCGGACCCGTTCACATCCTGATCAACAATGCCGGGATGCAGCACCGAACGCCGCTCGAGGACTTCCCCGCGGACAAGTTCGAGATGCTCTTGCGCAGCAATGTCGTGACGGCGTTCAATGTCGGGCAAGCCTGCGCGCGGCATATGATCGGACGCGGCGCCGGACGCATCATCAACATCGCCAGCGTGCAGACGGCGCTCGCCCGCCCCGGAATCGCGCCGTACACCGCCACGAAGGGAGCGGTAGCCAACCTGACCAAGGGAATGGCGACGGACTGGGCGAAGCATGGGCTCAACTGCAACGCGATTGCACCGGGCTATTTTGACACGCCTCTCAACGCAGCCCTGGTGAGTGATCCGGAATTCTCCAACTGGTTGAAGAACCGCACACCTGCAGGCCGTTGGGGCAAGGTAGAGGAACTGGTCGGTGCGGCTGTGTTCCTTTCATCCGACGCATCCAGTTTCGTCAACGGCCACACTCTATTTGTCGACGGCGGAATAACGGCGTGCCTCTAGCCGGAAAGTTCGTGGTCATGGGGGTGTCTGGCTGCGGCAAAAGCTCGGTAGGCGCAGCTGTCGCCGAGAGACTGGGCATATGCTACATTGATGGCGACGACCTGCACCCGCCCGAGAATATCACGAAGATGTCACTCGGCGAACCGCTGACTGACGCCGACCGTGCGCCGTGGCTGGTCAGGGTTGGCCAACGGCTTGCAGCGATTGACGGGCCCGTCATCATCGGATGCTCCGCGCTGAAACGTGCCTATCGCGATATTATCCGCGACAAGACGGGTGGACCGGTCTGTTTCCTGCATTTGGAGGGCAGCAGAGAGACACTGACCGAGCGCATGGCGCACCGCTCGGGTCATTTCATGCCCGTCTCGCTGCTCGAAAGCCAATTGGCCACGCTCGAGGTGCCGGGCTTGGATGAAACGGCATTCACCGAAAACATCGACCAGCCGTTTGACGAGCTGGTCGACGCTCTGGTGGCGAAAGTCAGGGAGAAAATGTAGTGACCAAGGAAATCGCACTCATCGGCACGGGTGCAATGGGTGATGCCATCGGCACTCGGCTTTCAGACACTGGCAACATGTTTGCTGTGCTTGATCTCGTTGCCGAGAGGGCCCAGGCACTGGTCGCCAAGGGCGCTCAGCCAGCGGGCTTGGCGGCGAAGGACGCCTCGGGCACCGACTAAGCTGTCACCAGCCTCCATTCTCCAAAGATAGTCGATGCTGCGGTCTTCGGCCCAAACGGCGTTGCCGAAGGCGCCAAGCCCGACACACTGATCATCGACATGTCCTCGATCGATCCTCACGCCACAAAGGCCTTGGCGGCCTGGGCCGCTGAAATGGGCCTGCGCTGGGGCGACAGCCCATTGTCCGGCGGTCCGCAGAAGGCGCTGACCGGAGAGTTCACGCTGATGGCGCGCGGTAAGGTTGCCGATGTCGAAGAGGCACACAATGTCCTGAAACACCTTTCGTCCACTTACACCCCAATGGGTCCGTCCGGCGGCGGTCTGGCCACCGAACTCATCAATCAGGTCTTGCGCGGATTGGGTTTCATGGTCATCGCCGAGGCTACGCAACTCGTGATCGACTCCGGCATCGACGTCGCGAAAATCCCGAAGGCGCTGAGAGGGGGCCGACAGCGCACCCTTGCAGGAATGCATGCCTCGCTTTGCTGTCAACGACTACGCTCGCGCAGGGCGCATAGACTGCATGACAAAGGACCTCGACGGCACAACGGATCTCGCACGGCAGAAAAGTGGCGCAATGCCACTCACTGCTCCCTGCGCCGGAATTCACCGGTTGCTCACCGCGGCTGGGATGGGAGGAGAGGACAAGGCAGCGCCAATGGAGTTCTTCAACGGTCCCGAAAATGGAGCTGTTGCAATGATCGCGGGCATCGCGACTCCTGTGTTGCAATCGAGGTGTCAAGACTGATGCGCCTTGCACCGACGCCTTCAACCGGAAGTCAGTGCTGGCTCCAGCCCTCGGGCAAACGCAAGGCGCAGTTTGCATTCGACAGAAGCTGCGTGGAACGAGTGCCGGAATGTCCCGTGATCCACGTCATCACCAGCAGAGACGCCGACCCGTGGATGGTGCGATTTTCCTCCTACGCGGCGTCGGTCCAAGGAAGTGGCCAGGAATGTCTGCGGCAACCATGTCAATGGTCCCATCTTCCGCAATCTTGCCGTGCTTGGCACCATTGCGGCGTGCTCCGCGGCAGTTTGAGACCAGATGGGGCAAGTGCCGGTCCCGGCCCCTTCGTTCCGTCGGTTCGTGCAATTGACGGCTCGAGTCCGCAAGGAACGAAGCCAGAACCGACCGTCAACGACCGGAACAATCTGTAGCCGGCGACCGAAATTCGATGGCACGTGAAATCCGGGCGGCTTCGTGATCGAAGCTCCCATTGTGCCAAGATTGTCGGCTGATGCGTCTGGACGGAGACTCGCTGCCAGCGTCGCATTCATTCAGCACGAACAACACGCGGCCAACGGGGCCATGGCGTGAATCAAGAGCCGCCTGGCCGCCCCAGCGACGTCGGCGCGCTCGGCTTCGACTCGATGCGAAGACACGACAGTGCCGCCAGTGCCGCCAAGAACGGCAGAAATCCCGAGATGATTGTCTGGCGCCACAGGCGCAGGCGCAACTTACTGTTTAGATTCAACATCTTATCCCCAACGCGTTCGGTTTCGCTTTCCATGGGATCTGGTCGAAAGTTCAACGAGATGCTTGCAATATTGCCAGCCTTCCCCGAAAACGAAATGTTAGCGATAAAGATCAGGGAACCATATTGCAGAAGCCACCAAAAATGGCGGACATCGCGAAAGCCGTCGGTGTCTCCCCGATGACCGTATCTCGGGCATTCCGGAGGGATACTTCGGTCGGCGAGGTAACTCGCAAGAAGATTCTGCAGATCGCCGAGGAGATGGGCTACGTCTTCGACAGCACTGCGTCCAATCTGCGGTCGCAACGAACCGGATTCGTCGCCATCACCATCCCTTCGCTGAACAATTCGAATTTCGCTGACACCGTACGTGGCCTCAACGAAGTCCTTCAGGCGGCCGGGCTTCAGGTGTTGCTCGGCTACACAAACTACGACGTGGACGAAGAGGAGCGCCTAATTGAACAACTCCTGCGGCGACGGCCCGAAGCAATGGTGGTGACCGGGGGTCGCCATACCGATCGCGCAAGACGGTTGCTCAAGAGTGCCGGCATTCCGGTGGTTGAAACATGGGACATTCCCAAGTCGCCAGTAGGCTACACGGTAGGCTTCTCCAACGCGGACGCAATGCGTCGCATGGTTGAACACTTGCAGTCAGCTGGCGCGCAGCGGCTTGCATTCATCGGCGGAGACGACAAGGGCGACACACGTGGCGCCGACCGGAGACGTGGGTTTGTTGAGGCAGCAGAACGGCTGCGGCTCGAATATCAGTTGGTTTCGCTCGGTTCGCCACCGATTTCGATGCGTGAAGGAGCCAGGGCGATGGTTGATGTGCTTGACGCACGACAACCGGTAGACGCCGTTGTCTGCGTCTCTGACCTCGCCGCCTTCGGTGCGCTGACAGAGTGCCAGCGGCGCGGCGTTTCAGTGCCTGACGAAGTCATGATCGCAGGATTCGGGGCGTACGATATCGCGGAGGTCGCCCTGCCCGGCCTTACGACGATGGACGCACATTCGATGGCGATCGGCAGCAGGACTGGAGAACTTCTGGTCGCCTTGCTCCGCGGTGGAACCGATTTTGCCACCGCGAAGAAGGTCTCGCACATCGAGCCCACATTGCGAATTTCGGGTTCTACCGTTTCGCGATAGTCCCGGCCCGCTTGCGTGCGGGCCGGGGCCAGCGTGTCACCGCTCCAGCGCGCCAACACCGGAGAACCTGAACGCCTCCTCCTGCAGCGCGTCCAGTTCTTCGGCACTCATTTGATCATGGGCCACGGTGATCCGGCCCAGGAAGACCAACGGCAGATCGTCCGCACGGCCCTCCATGTCGGCCTTGATGGCTTCGGCGGTTGCAGCACCGACATCGTCGCCCATGCGCATCGGTGTCGCGTCGAGGGTTCCTGCACGGATAGCGTCGAGTTCAAGACCCGTTCCGCCCCAGCCAGTGGAGAAGATCTCCTTCTCCTTGCCCATCGCGACCTGTGCCTCAACCGAACCCATGGCCATGGCCGTATTCGCGTTGTGAATGATCGTGGCTTCTGGATAGGCCTGCAAGATCAGGGAGGTTCCTTCAAATCCGCCTTCACGCTGATATTCGCCATAGTGCTCGTAGACCGTGGTCCAGTTGCCTTTCTCCTCGACACATGCCTTGAAATCGCCCGAGCGCTGGTTGTCCGTGATCCCGGGGATGCCGCGATTCAACGCCATGGTCACGTCACTACCCAGACGGCTGAGCATGTAGTCGCACATGGTCAGCGCACCCGCGGCAGATGAAAAGTCAAACCAGGCGTCGGGTTGGTTTTCAAGGTACTTCAGTGGTGTATGAAATGCCCAGACATAAGTCGTGAACCCGTCATTGCTCGCAAGTTTGGAAATGTTGTCGGCCTGAGTGGCCAGTTCGGACGGCCCAAAGATGACATAGTCATAGAGATCGGCGTCCTGCTCCACTTGGCTGGCGTAGGTCGATTGCAGCGAGTGTTCGATCTGGCGCGAGGCAAATTCGGTCGTCTCATACTGGATGCCCAGCTCGTCCAGTCGCTTGGTCATGGCCAGGTAGTTGCGAGCCCAAAAATCCGAAACATCCGCCGATGGGTAGATCAACGCGATCTGGATTGGCCCGTCCTGGCTTCCGGAAAACGGCACTGCTGCGGAACCGACGACTTCCTGCAGCGCCTCAAGCTTGCCCTCGGCATTCACTTCGCCGGGAATCCAGTAATCGCGATCCGCGATCCCGGGCAGTTCTCTCAGCGGCAGTTCGTCCGCGGCCCAGGCTGTCCCGGCCACTACAATGGTTGCCACCAATGTGGTTGCTGCTAACTTTCTCATGTTGGTTCTCCTCCTCTTGCATGAGAGCGGGACCAGCGGTGCCGCCGGGGATGCACCCCCGGTGGCACCATCCCGCGTTGAGTCCGGCTCATCCGCTTGCCTGCGGATTGCCGGCAAAGATTGCCCCGATCGCCAAAAGCAGGATCAGCGCACCGATTATGAAAGCCGAGAATCGGGTCAGTTTCTGGCCTTCCGATGTCATTAGCGCGGCGATCAGTCCGCCTGCTCCGTCACGGTCCTTCTTCTGCATCCAGGAATAGAGCGCCACCGACGAGACGATCACGACGCCCGACGCGACTGACTGCCAGAAGAACTCGATCCTCAGGGTCACAAGCGCGTTGATCATCATCGACAAGAGCAGCACTCCGGCGAAGGAGCCAATCATGGACGCGCGACCGCCAAAAAGCGAAGTGCCACCCACGACGACCGCCGCAATGACATGAAGATTGAAATAGGGGGCCGACGTTGCCTGGATTGCGTTCAGCTTGCCGGTCAGCATGACTCCGGCCAGCGCCGCACATGCACCGCAGAGCACATAGGCGTACACCTTGTGGCGGTTTACCGCGATCCCGGTCAGTTCCGCAGCTTCGGGGTTTGAACCGATTGCGATCGTGTAGCGGCCAAAATGGCTGCGACGCAGCAGAACGAACCCTGCGATCATGGTCGCGATTCCGATGACTACCGGTATCGGTATGAGGCCGGGAAGCCGCCCGCGCCCGATCTCGGTTATAAGTTCCGGGAATCGCGCCAGTACCAGCCCCTTCGCGATCACCAGGGCAAAGCCCCGATAGACCAGGTCCATCGCCAGGGTGCCAATGAGATCCGGCACATTGAACCTGGTGATGATCAACCCGTTGACGAGGCCCATGAGCGCGCCAAGTCCCAGGGCGATCGGCAGCGCGAAATAGACCGAGAATCCGAATTGCTTGATCAGGAACGCCATTATGATGGCGGATAACGCCGCAATGGATCCGACCGACAGATCGATGCCCCGCTGGGTGATGACAAACGTCATCGCCATTGCCATCGGCATGTAGAGCGCTGCGTCAAGGAGGATCAAGTTGACATTCGACCAGCGAAAATACCGTGCGGGTTCGACGATCGCCATGAAGAGGAGCAGCGCAAGGATCATCGCCATCGGGCCGATGATTGCGAAATATGGTTCGATTCGTTCGTTCAGCGTCCGAACGGCCTGGGTGTCACCGGCAGCCATCACGCGGCTTCCTTCGCACCGATGATCATTCCGAGCACTGCCTGGTTGCTGGATTCTGTGGTCCTGACGAAACCCACTCTCTTTCCTCGGCGCTGAACGTGGATGCGATCCGAAACCTGGAACACTTCGTCAAGCGAGTGGCTGATCAAAATGATTGCAAGACCTTGCGCTTTCAGGGTTTCGATAAGATTGAGCGTGCGTGCGGTCTCCTGGGGACCGAGGGCCGCGGTCGGTTCGTCCATGACCAGAACGCGCAGGTCTTCGTGATAGACGGCCCTGGCAATCGCTACAGCCTGACGCTGGCCGCCCGACAAGCTTTCGGTCGGCGAATCCAGGGACTTCAGCGTGACGCCGAGCCGATCCATCAGCACGCGCTCGGTCTCTGTTCTCATGCGGGCAATGTCGAGCACGGTAACGCCCATCACCTTCTTCGTCAGTTCGTTGCCCAGGAACATGTTCGCAGGCGGGTCCAGATGATCAGCGAGCGCAAGCGTCTGATAGACTGCGTCGATGCCCTTGGCTATGGCGCCCGCATGGCTGGCAAAGGAAATCCGCTCTCCGGCCAGGAACATCTCGCCTGCAGTCGGCTGGTATACCCCGGTAAGGATCTTTATGAGTGTCGACTTTCCGGCGCCATTGTCGCCGACAATGGCCAAGACCTCGCCTGCGTAGGCATCAAGGTCGACATCAGACAACGCAGTCACTCCGCCAAAGCGCTTGGTGATGCCCCGCATCTCTACCAGGGGCGTGTCTGACATGACGGCCTCACAGGGTTGAATCATCCGCAACGTGCCGTCAGGGTTGTGCCAGAGGCGACATTTGTCAAGGAAAAAGTTATCGATAACACAACAATCTGAATTTTGGCGACCAAACCATGCGGGCGGCCATCAAATTCAGCGCGGTCAAGCTGCTGCCATCTTGAAAGGCGAATTCCAGCGACCGAAATGGCCGTGAATTTGACGCCGCAGTCGAGATCCGCTCCCCGCCGCGATGCCACATCGTGCAGTGCGGTTTGACTTGGGCGATGTTTGGTAGGCAGGCCTGGAACTCCTTGACGCATTTGCGGAACGCGTTGAAACTTGACCAGGCCCTGCAACGCAAGGGTTCACTCTGCGGCCACAGCGCTCACTCTGCCTGCGCGTGCTGCCTTGATCCGATCCTCGATCTCGTCACGGAAGTGACGGATCAGACCTTGGATCGGCCACGCCGCCGCGTCGCCCAAGGCACAGATCGTATGGCCCTCGACCTGGGTCGAGACATCGAGAAGCATGTCGATTTCCTCGACATCGGCTTCGCCGCTTACCAACCGGTCCATCACCCGCATCATCCAGCCGGTGCCTTCGCGACAAGGCGTGCACTGGCCACAGCTCTCATGCTTGTAGAACTTCGAGAGTCGCCAGATCGCCTTTATGATGTCTGTCGACTGATCCATGACGATCACGGCGGCGGTGCCAAGTCCCGACTTCTGGTCGCGCAGCCAGTCGAAGTCCATGATGCACTCTTCCTTCATCAGCTTGCCTGGCAGGCAAGGCACCGACGATCCACCGGGAATGACGGCCTTTAGGTTGTCCCAGCCGCCTCTGACACCACCGCAGTGGCGTTCGATGAGTTCCGCAAAGGAAATCGACATTGCCTCTTCAACGACACAAGGGGCTTCCACGTGCCCGCTGATCGCGAACAGCTTCGTCCCTGTGTTGTTCGGGCGGCCGAAACCCGCGAACCACTCGGCGCCGCGCCGCAGGATCGTCGGAACCACGGCAATGGACTCCACGTTGTTCACCGTCGTCGGGCAGCCATAAAGTCCAGCCCCCGCAGGGAACGGAGGCTTCATCCTCGGCATGCCCTTTCTGCCCTCCAGGCTTTCGAGCAGCGCGGTTTCCTCGCCGCAGATATAGGCCCCGGCACCGTGATGAAGATACAGGTCGAAGTCCCAGCCTGAACCTGCAGCGTCCTTGCCCAGAAGACCGGCATCGTAGCATTCGTCAATCGCGGCCTGCAGCGTTTCTCGTTCGCGAACATATTCGCCTCGAATGTAAGCGTAGCAGGCATGCGCGCCCATTGCGAAACTGGCAATCAGGCAGCCCTCAATCAGCGTGTGAGGATCGTGGCGCATGATTTCCCGGTCCTTGCAGGTCCCGGGCTCGGACTCGTCGGCATTGACAACCAGATAGGACGGACGGCCATCCGATTCCTTCGGCATGAAGCTCCATTTCAGGCCGGTCGGAAAGCCTGCGCCTCCACGGCCCCTCAGCCCGCTCTCCTTGACTTGCGCGACGATCCAGTCGCGGCCCTTTTCGATCAGCGCAGCGGTTCCGTCCCAGTGTCCGCGTGCCCTTGCCCCGGCCAGCGTCTGATCATGCATGCCGTATAGGTTCGTGAATATGCGGTCCTTGTCCTCAAGCATCTGCCTGTTCCGTCCTGCAACTGGCCATCACATGTCAGCGCATGTTGCGCCGCTTGCGCCAAATCTGCCATGTCACGATTAGCGCCCAGAGAAAACCCGCAAGGGCAAAAAGGTCGACCAGAAACGCGTATCGGCCCGGCAGGCCGAGCCAATCGCCTGCCGACTGAGCCACGAACCAAAGGACCATCGTGAGCGCAATGACGAGCGCCACGATGCGTCCTTGACGGTTCAGTGCCCGATCCATGTCATTGCCGTCAGTCATGAGGAGCCAAATCGGTCTTGGCGCAGGAATCCGGCAGGCAGCAGTTCGGCGCAATCTGGCAGTCCCGGCAGCGAAAATTGAAGAACTGCGCGGCAACGATGTGACACCGCCACCTTCCTGATGGCGGCCGCGCTGCAAACTCCGTCGCTGCAGGCAGAGTCCCGCATGTCTAGTTCCCGTCTATGCGCTTGACGGTGTCACGCAACGTGACCGCTAGCTGAACGCTTGCATTGTGCCCTTGCCTCTCGCCCGCCCGCACATCGAGACTGGTGAGCCCCGACACCGGCTCGCAGGAAAAGCGGCCGTTTTGCGGGCCAGGCGCAGGAACGTTGCCGTCGGCGAGTTCGTCAATGATCTCGGCCAATCGCCCGGCAGTCAGGTCTTCATAGTAGTCCTTGCCGATCTGCGCCATCGGCGCGTTCGAGCAGGCCCCGAGGCACTCGACCTCCTCCCAGGAGAACATTCCGTCTTCGGAGACCGTATGTGGAGCCTCGGCAATCCTCTCCTTGCAGACCGTGATCAGATCTTCGGCACCGCAGATCATGCAGGAGGTGGTGCCGCAGACCTGCACATGGGCAACGCGCCCGACCGGTTGCAGCTGGAACATGAAATAGAACGTCGCGACCTCGAGCGCTCGGATATAGGCCATGTCCAGCATGGTCGCGACATGTTCGATCGCAGCGCGACTGAGCCAGCCCTCCTGCTCCTGCGCACGCCAAAGAAGCGGGATAATCGCGCTGGCCTGCCTCCCTTCCGGGTATTTCGCGATCTGGCGATCGGCCCACGCCTGATTGGCGGGCGTGAAGGCAAAGCTCTCGGGCTGTTCGGCGTAAAGGCGACGAAGCATCAGTTCCTCATTTCGTACGCGATGGCCGGATCTTCACGGCCCGGTCCCGGCAGCGAAGCACGCATGCCCTGGATGAACCCGTCATCGGTCCACCTCCCCGAACACGATGTCCATCGTTCCAATGATGGCAGATACATCCGCCAGCATGTGTCCCTTCGAAACATGGTCCATCGCCTGAAGATGCAGGTATCCTGGAGCCCGGATCTTGGCGCGATAGGGCCTGTTGGTGCCGTCAGCCACAAGATAGACTCCGAACTCGCCCTTGGGGGCCTCGACGGCGGCATAGACCTCGCCTTCGGGCACACGGAATCCCTCGGTATACAGCTTGAAGTGATGAATCAGGGCTTCCATCGAAGTCTTCATTTCACCCCGTGACGGAGGGGTCAGCTTGCCTCGGGCAAGGACTTCGCCCGGTTCCGCCCTCAGCTTCTCGCATGCCTGCTTGATGATCTTCAGGCTCTCCCGCATCTCGGCCATGCGGCAGAGATACCGGTCATAGCAGTCGCCGTTCTTTCCCACGGGAATCTGGAAGTCAAACTCGTCATAACACTCGTAGGGCTGCGATCGCCGGAGATCCCATGCCATCCCGGAGCCACGCACCATCACGCCCGAAAATCCCCAATCCAGGGCTTCCTGTTGGGAGACGATGCAGATGTCCACGTTCCGCTGCTTGAATATCCGGTTTTCCGTCAGGAGGCCGTCGATGTCGGCCAGCGCCTTCGGGAATTCGTCCGCCCACACTTCTATGTCGTCGACAAGATCCGGCGGAAGGTCCTGATGCACGCCGCCAGGACGAAAGTAGGCGGCATGCAGCCGCGCCCCGCAAGCCCGCTCGTAGAACACCATGAGCTTCTCGCGTTCCTCGAACCCCCAGAGCGGCGGGGTCAGGGCGCCGACATCCAACGCTTGCGTCGTCACGTTCAACAGGTGGTTCAGGATGCGCCCGATCTCCGAGTACAGGACCCGGATCAGCGACGCCCGACGAGGAATCTCGGTACCGGTCAGCCTTTCGACCGCGAGGCACCAGGCATGCTCCTGGTTCATTGGCGCCACATAGTCCAGCCGGTCGAAATATGGCAGGTTCTGCAGGTAGGTGCGGCTTTCCATCAGCTTCTCGGTACCGCGATGAAGCAGGCCGATATGCGGGTCGCAGCGCTCGACGATTTCTCCGTCAAGCTCCAGCACCAGCCGCAGCACGCCATGAGCGGCCGGGTGTTGCGGCCCGAAATTGATGTTGAAGTTCCGGAGCTTCCTTTCGCCGGTCAGGGCATCATCGGGCTTGCCGTCCATCATGCCGCCCTTTCTGGCCGTTCAGGCAAGTCGCTCCGGAGACGGCGCCTCGCCTCGCCCCGCATGGGCGTGCCGAGCGAAACGCCTGCACCGACAACCCTCGCCTGCCAGAGGCTTGCGACGCACTTCAAGCGGAACGTCTTGCCCATGGTTCAGTCCTTTGCCCCGGCCTGTTCGTCCCCCGGCAGGATGTAGTTCGCTCCTTCCCAAGGGGACATGAAGTCGAATTGACGGTATTCCTGCACGAGCTTCACGGGCTCGTAGACGACGCGTTTCAACTCTTCGTCGTGCCGCACCTCGACAAATCCGGTCGTGGGGAAGTCCTTCCGCAGCGGATGACCCTGGAATCCGTAGTCGGTGAGGATGCGTCTCAGGTCGGGGTGGCCGGAAAAGAGGATGCCGAACATGTCGAACACCTCGCGCTCGAACCAACCCGCAGAGGCATGAACGTCCGTCAATGACGGCACAAACTCATTCTCGTGCACGGCGACCTTCAATCGAATGCGTCGGTTCCGGTGCATCGAAAGAAGATGATAGACCATGTCGAAGCGCGCCTCGCGCTCCGGATAGTCGACGGCGGTGATGTCAACCAGCGTCGCGAACCGGTAGGTCTTGTCCGACTTCAGGAAGTCGACGATGCCGACCAAGGACGAAAGCGCGACCTCGACGGTGAGCTCGCCGAAGGCTACCGCTTTCGAGAGCACGCAATCCGGCCGTTTTGCCTCGATCCCGGCTGCAAGTTCGGAAAGTTCCGCAGACATCGCCGCCTCCTCAGCGCGTGATCGTGCCCGTTCGGCGGATCTTGCGTTGCAACTGAAGGATGCCGTAGAGCAGCGCCTCCGCGGTCGGCGGGCAACCCGGAACATAGACATCGACGGGAACGATCCGGTCACAGCCTCGCACGACCGAGTAGCTGTAGTGGTAGTAGCCGCCGCCGTTTGCGCAGGATCCCATCGAGATCACGTAGCGCGGCTCGGGCATCTGGTCGTAGACCTTGCGCAACGCGGGCGCCATCTTGTTCGTCAAGGTGCCGGCCACGATCATCAGGTCCGACTGCCGCGGACTCGCGCGTGGCGCCGTGCCGAAGCGCTCAAGATCATAGCGCGGCATGGACGTGTGGATCATTTCGACGGCGCAGCACGCCAACCCGAAGGTCATCCAGTGAAGGCTTCCGGTCCGAACCCAATTGATGACGTCTGCAGTGGAAGTGACAAGAAACCCCTTGTCCTGCAGTTGCCGGTTGAACTCACGCGCGTCCACGTCACGATCAGGGCCTGCGGCATTGGGCGATGTGACAACGCTCATGGGTTCACCTCCTGAGTGCGCGGTTTATCCGCTCCCCCGTGCAGCGTCAACGCGACCTAACGCAGCAACTCACACGTGAAATCCCAAGAATCGCAAGTCAATGCGCATCCTGCGACGAAAGGCGGCAATGCCCGGATCCCGGCAGGTCGGGGTCACTCCCAGTCCATGGCGCCCTTTTTCCACTCGTAGGCGAATCCGACTGTCAGCACCACGAGAAAGACCATCATCGACCAGAACGCCGCGTCTCCAAGGTCACCGAAGGCGACCGCCCAAGGAAACAGGAAAGCAATCTCGAGATCGAAGATGATGAACAGGATCGAAACCAGATAGAACCTGACATCGAACTTCATCCGCGCGTCATCAAAGGCATTGAATCCGCATTCGTAGGCGCTGAGCTTTTCCGGGTCGGCATCGCTCGGCGCCAGGACGACGGCCGCGAGGATCAGGACCATTCCAAGCCCGGCCGCGATCACGAGAAAGACCAGGATCGGCAGGTATTCCCTCAACAGATCTTCCAAGGCGGCCTCCGCACGATTTGCCTTCGATGCGCCATCCCTACAGCCCGCATCATCCATGGTCAATGTTGGACGAAAGGCGCAGCGCCGCACGGGCGCGAATTCATGGCATGGCGACCGAGCAATGTGTACTGGCGCCGGGGCCTTCAGGCGTCTTCCGGCGCCGGGATGCTCACTCGACCCTCGACAATGCCCTCGTTCACCTCAAGCCAGCGGGCCCGGAACGCAAATCGCGCCGCCGACGCAACGTCGCGCTGAAAGGCGGCATTCACGCCTGCCCCGATCACCGCCCCAACGATTGGCACGACCTGCGCCATCTTGCGCGTCGAAAGATTGACCCCAAGCGTCGTCGCCAGCCTTTGTATCGCCACGACCGAACCGGTCGCCCGTCCGGCCATGGCCGCAATCTTCTGCCAGTCGCCACGACCGAACTGCGTCCGGGACTCGGCAAGACGCTGCAGGGTCACGTCACGCTCTTCCACGGAGTTCGCCCCGGCAAGCTGCAGGACATCAAGAATGTAGACGCGCTCCTGCTCTCCGATGCCGCCAAATCCATAGCAGAGCCCGGTGAGCCGAGCCGTTCTGAGTGCGAGGGCAACGGTAGCAGGGATGTCAAATGCCAGTCCCGCCGCCCCCAGGACGCCCGTAGCGGCACCGCCTGCAGCTGCATAGCCCAGCGCCCAGCGCCGCACATCTGCGGCGGCCACGTCGCAGGCCTCGAAGTCCGAGAATTCATGGGAGATTGCCGCGGACCGGATCGAGGACGAAGCAACCCAGTCGGCGCCCCGGATTGCCGCCTCAACGGCGCTGGCAGGAATCAGCCTGTCAGTCAGGGGTCCGATTGGTGCCGTGACCGAACGGACAACCCTGGGCAGCGCGGACGGACTTGCGTTCCGATAGGCGTCCTGTTCGGCCAGAACCTCCTGGACATAGGGCAACACTTCCTTGCGTCCGGTCATCCACTCCAGTCCCGCACATTCCCTTGCCACCGTTCCGCTCGGCCTTGGCCCGTGACCTGCAGACGGCTCCGAAAACGCTCCGAAGCATGCCTGACATCGGTCATGTGGGAACCCGCGTGCAATTCTTGCCTGAACAAATGTGCCATGCCTGCCGCACTTCGCGCAATGGATACCTGGGTGCCTCCTGCGGCAAATTGAGGAGCCAGGCTTCCTGGACACAGCCTCAGACTCTTCCAGAATCCGCGCGTGCGCCGCGGTTCCAGGCCACGATCCGGCCGGCGACCCGAACCCCGCACCGAAACAGACATTTTCGGGAACGGCTGTGCGGCGGGCGCCAGCGAGGAGCTTGGCCGACGCGCCGTTACGCGAACTGCATTCTGCGCAGCGTCCGGCGACAGCAAGTCTGCGCCGCACCGGTGGCGAGCCATGAAGCCAGAATCCTTGCCAGCCGAGGCAACGGGTTCTGCGAGTTCGCAATCAACCGTGCGCCACTCCAGCCCCTGCCTGGGTCAGTCAAATTCGCCGAATCCCTTTGCTGGCCGAGACATCCAGCAGCAGCGAAATAGGCCTGCGGCCAGCAGCAGCCCCGCGAAAGTCGCGCTGAACGTCAGTGTCGCACCCAATCCCAGGAATTCCACTGCAACTCCGAGAAAGGCGGCACCCATCGCGCTGCTGCCGATTGCGACACTCGCCCACATGCTCATCACGCGTCCGCGCATCCCGTCGCCGATCCGAGTCTGGATGGCCGACTGGCAGATAATGCCCGATGCGGCGGCGGCGGCCGACATGGCAGCGACCAGACCGATTGCGGCGGGCCACGATGCGGTCAGTCCGAGGCCGGCAATGCACGCCACCCCGAACAAGCTGATGGCAGCGGCCAATGGGAGGCGGTTGCGGCCAATGGCCGACGGCAGCAATACCAACCCGAGTCCGGCGACAATCGCGCCCAGCCCGGAAGCAGCAGTCAAGAGACCCAGGCCTGCGGCTCCCTTGGCAAAGGCGCCGTCCGCAATTACCGGCAGGATTTCGAGCGCTCCCAATATGAAAATCGATGCGATCGCTGCGAGGGCGAGCGCGGCACGAATGCCGGCATCGCCGAAGGCGAGTCTGGCGCCTTCGACCAGATCGCCCAGAAAGCCTGGCTCCGCAGGCTTGGCGGCCGCTTGCCGGACGCGCAAGAGCGACAGTGCCACCAGGAACGGCAAATAGCAGAACGCAGTCACGAGCGTTGCCGGCCCCGTGCCGATTTGCGCAATTGCCCAGCCCCCGATCGCTGGACCGGTCATGCGAGAGACGTTGTAGGTGAGCGAGACAAAATTGACCGCTGACGGGATGTCGCTGGAGGCGACCAGCCTGGGCGCCATCGACATCCGCACCGGGCCATGTGCCGACATTATCGTGCCGGAGGCCAGAGAATATGTCAGCAGGTGCGGTGCACCCAGGATCTCCAAATGTTGGATCAGCCAGAGGCCCAAAGCGGCGGTCAAGAACAGTGACTGGACCAATAAGGCGGCGCGACGCACATCTGACCGGTCGATCAAGACACCGAACAAGGGCCCGAGAAATATGGTGGGAAGGAAGTACACGAACGCTATCAGCCCGACAAAGCCGGCCGACCCCGTCAAGTCCCAGGCCAGCCAGCCGACGATGATGCGGAGCATCCACATCGCATTCAACGCAAAGAGATTGCCGGCAAGGTACAGGCGAAAGTTCCGGGAACTGAGAGCCGACAGGTTCACGTGCCTCTCCATTCACATTCAATGGACTTGCCCGCCACTCACCTGCGGTGAAGCTGCGCAAGCGCCAGGCCAGATTCACCGGCGCATGCGTAAAACAGCCAGAGGCGATTGTCTTCACGGAATACGAACGGATCCCTCAATTGGTTGACACGTCCATCTGCCGGACCCATGCGTGATGGCGAGGCCGGCTCACCGGCTCCCTCCCAAGGCGTCTCGGCACGCAGGAGATCCAAGGGATCCGGCAGACGCCAGTCCCGCCAGTTCGCGGGCGTGAAGATGCGAGAGATCAGGAGTCTTTCAGGCGCATCGCCAATTCGGCTGAAGACGAGAAAGAGTTCATCCCCGAACGAAAAGACGGCGACGTGCCGCGTGGATGGATCTCCGAGGCGCGTCCGGTCCGTAAACGACAGGCCCGAGTCTGGCGAGCGATAGAGCCAGCCTTCCAGCGCCGCGGCATAGGTCACGCCGTGCCATTCGAAGACACGGGCATAGAAGTCCGCGCCGGTCGGCTGCGGGTCGCGGAAGTCGATGCCGTTCCCGGACACCGTGCGCCGGGTGGTCTGCGTGCAGTCGCGTTCCAATCCATGGTAGTGCATGACGATCAGTCGCCGGGCATGGTCGACATGGACGTCCGGTGAAGCAATGTGCGGGCGAAGATCTCCGGAAGCGACGCTCTCTCGAAACTGCTCCGGAGGTTCGAGTTCGGACGATTGCGTTGGAAAGCCGGAGCCTTCGAGACGCAGCGCGCCCGGTTCGTGAACATGCCAGGGGCCGATGATTTCGTCCGAGTAGGCCAGGCGAATGTGGTCGCCGCGGTGGTCGGCAAAATAGAGATAGTACCGGCCAAGCGGGGCGTTGATCCAATCCGGGACGCGAATTGCCGAAGGTCCGTTGATATTGGTCCCGATTGTCCTCGCGAGACCTGGGTGAATGATCGGCTTGTTGCCCAACCGCTTTGCAGTGAAGCGAACCATTTGGTTGTGAGAGCCTCTTTCAGAACACGGGCGTCCGTGTCTACAGCTGACCGGCACACATGTCAGGTCTTGTCAATGTCCGCCGGACTTCGAGGGCATTGGTGTTCTTGTTCCGACGGCACCCGAATCCGCCGCATCAGTCTCGATTTCGTGATGCCGTACAGAGAAGGCTGCACTCCCCCGCCTCGCGGCGGCACATGGAAGGCCGCCGTCAGGCCGCGAAACGCAGATGCACGTCGATCGTGGCCGCCAGGATGTCGAACATCAGGTGACAATGCTCAGTCCGATGGCCGAGAAGCCGCAGACGGCGACCTGCGAATCCGTCCTTCAGGCGAAATGGCGCGTTCCACGTACATGCATTCCTTGAAGCGTCCCGTCTTCGAGCGGGCGAAGCCTGCGGTGGTCGGACTCTTCCTTCGCTTTCGCGTGAAGCACCGTCTGGGATACCTGAACGTGTCCCGACCGTGCAAGGAAGGGGGCCTATATGCGTAACAAGACCGCCCGTCAGGTCAGTTCCTCCTGCCGGTACGCGGCATCGCACGAGGCGTCCACGCGAATGATGACGAAGGGTACGAGGATCATGTGCGGCAGCGGCTTCCGGAAACCTGGAACAAGGAGCGAACTTCGTGCTTGACAGCCACCTCCCGGTTCCCTTCTGATTCTCGGAGCATACGAGTCCGGGATCAACCGTGGCGTCCGCGACACCGGGTGGACGACGCTGAAGCGGATGCTGGAATGCAAGGCTGCGAACCTGATCCCGGTTCCGGCGAGGGACACGAGCCAGGCATGCGACGAGTGCGGCGCGCAGGACGAGCGCAATCGCGACCGCAGAACTCGGGCGAAATTCCGTTGCGTGGCCTGCGGCCACGCGGCCCCTGCCGACATCAACGCGGCGAAGAACATTCTCGCGCTCGCCGTTGCTAAAGACCTGCGATGACGTGCCGTAATCGACACAATCTAACCGCAGTGCTCTTCGCGCCGGTCTTTGGCAACCATGCGTCAAGGCCGAACCTCATCCGTCTAACTGGTCTCCGACGCGCGTTTATCGACCGGCGGCAACGTGTCCAGTCGTCGTATCGCACTGCTTTTGCAGACGTATCCTGTCATGGTCAAGGCCTCACATCAGATATCTGCACGTTATCGCGGAAACAGGCACATTACCGGCCACAGCAACTAGCCCTTGACGGCAGGGCGCGGAGGGACGAGGTGTGCGGGATTGGCACATATGCACGGCGAGAAGCGTTTGCATTGGCAACTTCCGCTGACCCGTGAAATCACTGCCTGCGGCGGCCAGACCGTCAGTCTTGTCAAGCACATAATTCCCAAAAAATGAGCGCTTGCGGAGCTTGCGTGTGAATTGTTGCGTTTGCTGCTTGATCATGAAGCAGTATCCCGAACCCGGCTTGACACGCCGGGATTTTGAGGTCCTGTTGCTACCGGTGCACCTGAGTGATGGCTTCATCGGCGCGGACTTTTTGCGTTGAGTGTCTGGAGGCGATGGCATGGATACGAACGGGGATAGCAGGCATATTCGCTATGCTGCGGACGAAAAGCCTCCAACGCCGCTGGCATTCGGTCTTGGCCTGCAGTTGGCGCTTCTCACCATCGCCGGGATCGTGCTCACTCCGGCCATCGTTATCCGCGCCGCCGGAGAAGGTGATCCCTACTTGTCCTGGGCGGCGTTTGCCGTGGTCGCCGTCAGCGGCGTCAGCACGATCGTGCAGGCGGTTCGCGTCGGCCGCTTCGGCGCGGGCTATGTTCTCCTCATGGGAACTTCCGGGGCGTTCATCGCGGTCAGCATTGCTGCCATCGCGGCAGGAGGACCGGCGCTGCTTGCCACGCTTGTCGTCATTTCTTCCCTGATCCAGTTCGTTCTAGCCACGCATCTTGTCTGGGTGCGAAGAATTTTCACGCCCACGGTCGCCGGCACTGTCATCATGCTTATCGCGGTGACGGTGATGCCGATCGTGTTTTCCATGCTGCAAGAGGTGCCGGACAACGCCCACCAGCTGGCGTCGCCGCTTTCGGCGGCCGCAACGATCGCGGTGATCGTCGGAATCGCGCTTGCCGCAACCGGGGATTGGCGTCTGTGGGCTCCGGTGATCGGCGTCGTTGTCGGTTCGGTGATCGCCTGGATGTTTGGCATCTACGAAATGGAACGTGTGGCCCAGGCAGCCTGGATCGGGCTTCCGCAAGGAGGATGGCCGGGTTTCGACCTGGACTTCGATACGACGTTCTGGAGCCTGTTACCTGCCTTTGTGATCGTGACCCTCGTCGGCGCGATAGAGACCATTGGCGACTCGATGGCAATCCAGCACGTATCCTGGCGCAAGCGGCGGGCCGTGGATTACAAGGCGGTTGAGGGGGCGGTCGCCGCTGACGGGCTTGGCAACATGCTGTCCGGCTTGCTTGGCACCGTTCCGAACACGACCTATTCCACCAGCATTTCCGTGACCGAGCTTACCGGGGTGGCATCGCGTCGCGTCGGCGTTGCCGTTGGCCTCATCTTCCTCGCCATGGCCCTTTTGCCCAAGTCGCTCGCGGCAATCCTCGCGATTCCGGGGCCGGTCGTGGCGGCATACGCGACCGTGCTTCTGTCGACACTGTTCGTCGTCGGCATGAGGATGGTCGTGCAGGATGGGCTGGACTATCGGAAAGGAATGGTGGTCGGCGTGTCGTTCTGGATCGGGGTCGGCTTCCAGAACGGCGCGATATACCCGGAGTTCTTTGCGGAGTTCGCCGGTGGCCTGTTCCAGAACGGCATGACGGCCGGCGGCGCTTCGGCCATCCTGCTGACCGTGTTCCTGAATGCCACAAAGCCCCGGCGCAGGCGCATGGAAGTCCCGTTTGACGACACGGCGCTTGGCCCGATCAGCGCATTCTTGCGACAGTTCGCCTTGAGCAGTGGATGGGACGCTGCCATGGCGCAACGGCTTGACGCCGTGGGCGAAGAGACCTTCCTGACGCTTCGCGAGAATCAGGAAGACATGCACACCCGCCGTCTTCGCGTCTCCGTTGCGCGCGAAGACGGAGGGGCCGTTCTGGAGTTCGTCGTCGCCTCCGGAGATGAGATAAACCTTGAGGATCGCATTTCCCGGCTCGGCGAGCATGTCACGGGCGCATCGCTAGACCGCGAGGCTTCGCTTCGACTGCTGCGGCATCTCGCGTCGTCAGTCCATCATCAGCAGTATCACGACACCGAAGTCGTGACCGTGAAGGTCAAGGCACCGGAACCGGGCTGACCAGGTACCATTCGGCTTGTGACGTGCCTGCGCATCGCCTGCCGGCGACGCGATGCAGCGGATTTCTTGGCGACAGGCACGCGGCGCACAAAGTCGGCGAAGTCCACCAACCCGGCCTGAACCTTGTGCCTCTGACGTTGCAGGAAATAAGTGCATCCAATCGGCGCTGCAACGGAGACCACGCTCAAGGCACGGCAGTCAACCGCCTCACGCAATCTGCCCCACCAACTCCCGACCGATGAGCATCCGCCGGATCTCGCTCGTTCCCGCACCAATCTCCATCAGCTTCGCGTCGCGAAAGAGCCGAGACACGGGATGGTCGTTCATGAAGCCGGCGCCACCCATCGCCTGCACGGCCTGATGCGCCTGCCGCATCGCGGCCTCGCTCGCGAACAGGCAGCACGCGGCGGCATCCTGTCGCGTCACGTCGCCCCGGTCACAGGCCTTCGCCACTTCGTAGACATATGCACGCGACGAGTTCATCGCCGCATACATGTCCGCGATCTTGCCCTGCATGAGTTGAAACGAACCGATCGGCTTCCCGAACTGCTTGCGCTCGACCATGTACGGCATGATCTCGTCAAGGCAGGACGCGATGATCCCGGGGCCGATGCCGGCCAGCACCACGCGCTCGAAGTCCAGTCCGGACATCAGCACGCGAGCGCCCTGCCCCTCTTCTCCCAGCACGTTCTCAAACGGCACTTCCACGTCATCGAAGATCAGTTCCGCAGTATTCGAGCCCCGCATGCCCAGCTTGTCGAAATGGGCGCCCGTCGAGAACCCGGTCATTTCGCGTTCTACGAGGAATGCCGTGATGCCTTTCGACCCTGCATCGGGGTCGGTCTTTGCATAGACGACCAGCGTGTCCGCGTCCGGACCGTTTGTAATCCAGTACTTGGTCCCGTTGAGCCTGTAGTGATCGTTTCTCCTCTCGGCACGAAGACTCATTGAAACGACGTCCGAACCGGCGCCAGCCTCGCTCATCGCAAGCGCTCCTACGTGCTCTCCCGTGACGAGCCGGGGCAGGAACCTTTCCTTCTGCCGTTCGTTCCCGTTGAGCCTGATCTGATTGACGCAGAGATTCGAATGCGCCCCGTAGGACAGCGAGACGCTTGCTGATGCCCGCGCAATCTCCTCGACGACAATCGTGTGGGCCAGATACCCCAGACCGGCGCCACCATATTCCTCCTCGACAGTGACGCCGAGGATTCCCAGGTCGCCCATTTCTCGCCACAGCCCCGAAGGAAAGTCGTTCGAGCGGTCGATCTCCATCGCCACGGGCCGGACCCGCTCCTGCGCCCAGCGCCGTACAACTTCGCGCAGCGCGTCTACGTCCTCGCCGAGATCGAAACGCATGGAGGCGTCGAACATCTGGAGCTCCCGTAAATGAACGAACGTTCATTTACCTAGCTGCACCGGCTCCATGCGTCAACCTTGGCGGGCATCGCGCCTCACAATGAAGGGCGGCGCCAAGGCTCGACGGATGACAGCAACTGCAGGCATTCAGCCCCGCATGCCGGACGCCTCGTCTCGAATGATCCTGGCGATGATCTCGCAATCCTCCTTCGAGAACGTCAGCGGCAGGCGCATGTCCAGGAGGCCTGCCATCACACGATCGGTCTGCGGCATGGCCGGGGTGTCCGCATAGGCCCAATGGCGATAGGTGGACGTGAACCCATGTGCCCGCGCAGCGCCAAACCACTTCAATTCAACGCCACGGCCCGCGCACCTGGCCACGAAGGCCTCAATCTCATGCGCGTCAAGGTCCGGCAATCGAAACTGGAATGACGAACCGACACGTACCAGGTCCGGATGCCGCTCGATCAGGCTCAGGCCAGGCAGGTCGCGCAGACCATCTTCCATCGCGTCATGCAGGTCGGCCCAGCGGCCCACGCGCACGGAGAGTGCGGCAAGCTGCGGACGCAGGATGGCCGCCCGCAGGTTGTCCATGCGTCCAGAAAGGTTTGGCGTGAAGTCCCGCATCGCCTCGAACGCATCCGCGCCAGGGCCGGCGCCGTGGCGCTCGTAAAGCATGTAGCTCCCGGACAGGAGCGTGGCGCGGGCCGCCACTTCCGGGTCATCCGTTGCCAGGAGACCGCCTTCCCCGGAATTGATGTGCTTGTAGGTTTGGGTGCTGTAGCAAGCGCTTGCGCCGTGCCGCCCCGAAACCACGCCCCGCCAGGAACCACCCATCGTGTGGGCGCAATCCTCGATGACCACAATGCCCCGATCCCGCGCGATGCGCATGACCCTGTCCATGTCGGGTTGATGACCGCGCATGTGACTCAGCATCAGGACCCGTGCCCCGGACATCTCTGCGATTTCCTCAAGGTGGGCAAAGTCGATCGTCAAGGACTCCGTCGTCTCCACGAAGACGACGCGCGCGCCCACGCCCGCAATCGCGCCCGGCACTGGCGCCAGCGTGAAGGCGTTGCTCAGAACGGCATCCCCCGGATTCACATCATGAGCCCGCAGCGCCGCCGCAAGTGCATGACCTCCCGAAGTCATTGCCAGCACGTAGCGTGCTCCCGTAAACGCCGCAAAGTCGCGTTCCAGAAGCGAAGCCTCACCGACCTCGTCCTGCGCCAGATTGTATCGATGCAACCTGCCGTGATTCAGGACCGCGACCGCGGCATCCACCGCCGCCTCCGGGATCGGCTCCTGTTGCGTGAAGCTGCCCTCAAATCGATGCGCCATGTCGACTACCCGATCAGTTCTGCCACGATCCTGCCAAGCGCTCCGAAATCCGGCAAGAGGGCATCGGGCTCCAGTCGAGCCACGCGTTCACCCTCTGGTCCGAAGGAAACGAGAGCAACCGGAACGCCGGCCGCTCGAGCGGTCCTGACATCGGTTTCCGTGTCTCCAACCAGCATGGAACGCGCGGGATTGCCGGACGCCCGGGTCACGGCTTCGAGGAGAGCCTGCGGGTCGGGTTTCCGCACAGGCAGCGTATCGGCACCGACAAGCGATGCAAACCGGTCTCGCACGCCGAGCCGGCAAAGCAGGAGTTCTGCCAGCGCCTCCGGCTTGTTCGTGCAGATGCCGACCCGGTACCCCGCGTCACGCAATGCATCGACGGCAACCACCGCGCCCGGGAACAGGACTGTCCTGACATCGATGACTTCGCGGTAACGGCCCAGGAACTCCGGAAATGTTCGCTCCACAGCCTCCTCGTCCTCCCGGCCGGATCGGGCAAATCCCAGCCTCAGCATCGCCCGCCCGCCGCGCAAGGCCGTCAGCCGGTCCTTGGTCTCGTCGAGCAGGTCACCCAGGCCTCGGGTCCGGAAACAGGCATTTGCAGCCTCGATCAGGTCGCCACTCGTGTCCGCCAGCGTTCCGTCAAGATCGAAAATCACGCACTTCATGCCATTGTCCTTCGGCAAGACCCTGCCCACGATGTAACTTGCGGCAACACAAGTTGATGCCGGCAACCTTTCGGGCCTTTGCGCTCGCGGCTAAAAGGTCGCAGCCAAAAAGGAAAGGGCGAATGCCAACCCACCTGATCGTTCTCGCCGCAGGAGCAGGAACGCGGATGCTGTCCGACCGCCCGAAGGTGCTGCACGAAATCGGAGGCGCCCCAATCCTTGCACACGTGCTTGCGGCAGCGCAGGCTCTTGATGGCGAACGCGTCCTCGTTGTCGGCGGGGACGGTGATGCGGTCAGCAAGGAGGCGCTGAGAACCGACGGCAAGATCAGGATCGCCGAGCAATGCGAGCAACGCGGGACGGCGCATGCCGTCACGGTGGCGGCGCCCGAACTCGACGGCAAGGGTGGGGACACGTTGGTGCTGCTCGGTGACACGCCCTTCATTCGCCCCGAAACGATCTCTGCCATGGGCAAGGCCAGGGCGGACGGCGCAGAGATTGTGTTTCTCGGATTCGAAGCTTCGGATCCCGGGCGCTACGGGCGCATCGTGACAGACGGTGCAACCTTGCTGAGAATCGTCGAGTGGAAGGACGCCGATGATGCAACGCGTGCAATTGCGCTTTGCAACGCGGGGCTGGTGCTGGCCGAAACCGGCACGCTCCTTCGTCTCGCCGCTGCTGCAGGCCGGGACAACGCGGCCGGCGAGCACTACCTTACCGACATTGCCGCCTTGGGCCGTGCCGATGGGCTCGATGTCAGGGTCGTGGCCTGCGCCGAAGAGGAAGCGCTCGGCATAAACACTTGCGCGGACCTCGCGCGTGCCGAATCGGTGTTTCAGGCACGTGCGCGCAACGCCGCCGTCGAAAGAGGCGTGACGCTTCTCTCGGCGGAAACGGTGCACTTTGCATTCGACACCCGGATTGACCGCAACGTCGTGGTGGAACCGAATGTCGTGTTCGGCCCGGGGGTCGTGATCGAATCCGGAGCCCGCATTCGGGCATTCAGCCACCTGGAAGGCTGTCACGTCGGCCGCAATGCCGTCGTCGGGCCTCATGCACGCCTCCGACCCGGCACGGAACTCGGGGCCGGCGCCCGCATCGGCAACTTCGTCGAAGTCAAGAACGCCGAGTTCGGGGAAGGCGCACAAGCGAAGCACTTGTCCTATATCGGCGATGCGTCGATAGGCCGGGACGCGAATGTCGGCGCGGGAACCATCACGTGCAACTACGACGGCGTGTCCAAGCACAGGACCGAAGTCGGCGAGAGAGCCTTCATCGGATCCAGCACCATGCTGGTCGCACCGGTCGCAATCGGAGACGATGCGATGACGGCATCGGGTTCGGTCATAACTCGCAACGTCCCTGACGGGGATCTCGCGATCGCCAGGACCCGCCAGGAGAACAAGCCGGGATTTGCTCGCAAGCTGTTGGCAATGCTGCGTGCGACCAGGCGCGCGGGCAAGGCGGATTGAGGCGATGTGCGGCATCGTAGGCATCCTGGGCAACCATGAGGCGGCGCCGACCTTGGTCGAGGCGCTGAAGCGTCTTGAGTACCGGGGATATGACAGCGCCGGCATCGCGACAGTGAACGACGGTGCGCTGGATCGTCGCCGTGCGGTCGGCAAGCTCGCCAATCTTTCGGACATGCTGATCCACGACCCCCTGCCGGGCAAGGCCGGGATCGGGCACACCCGCTGGGCAACGCATGGCGCACCCTCGGTGACGAACGCCCACCCCCACAGGTCCGGACGCGTTGCGGTCGTCCATAACGGCATCATCGAGAATTTCCGTGAACTCCGTGAGGAACTCGCCGACAGCGGCTACGCTACCGAGACCGAGACAGACACCGAGACCGTGTCGCTCATGGCGCAGTTTCACATTGATCAGGGTCTCGCACCTTCTGACGCGGCCACAAAGACGATTGCCCGCCTCGAGGGCGCATTTGCGTTGGCGTTTCTGTTCGACGGCGAGAACGACCTGATAGTCGCCGCACGCAGGGGATCGCCGCTCGCGCTCGGCTTTGGCGACGGTGAGGTGTATCTCGGTTCCGATGCCGTGGCACTGAGCCCGCTGACCGACGAGATCTGCTACCTTGAGGAGGGTGATTCCGCGGTCCTTGCCCGTGCTGGCGTGGAGATTCGCGACGCGAATGGGCGACGTGCCAACCGTGAAGTTCGCACGATCCGGATCGACCAGCGCCAGATCGAAAAGGATGGCTACCAGCACTTCATGGCCAAGGAAATCGCCGAGCAACCGGGCGTCCTGGCGGATGCGGCACAACACTACATCAGGAACGGCGCGTTGTTCCTGCCCGACGCGTGCCCAGACTTTGCCGAGGTTGACCGGATCGTCATGGTTGCCTGCGGCACCGCGTTCTATGCCTGCCAGACTGCGAAGTACTGGCTCGAGTCGCTTGCGGGAATCGCTGTCGAGGTGGACGTGGCTTCGGAATTCCGCTACCGCGACACTCCTGTCGGCCAAGGCACCCTGGCGGTTTTCGTCAGCCAGTCCGGCGAGACGGCCGACACGCTCGCAGCGCTTCGGCATGTGAAGGAACGTGCCCGGGTCCTGTCCGTCGTCAATGTTCACGAAAGTTCGATTGCGCGCGAGTCCGACGTAGCCCTTCCCATCCATGCGGGGCCAGAGATTGGTGTTGCCTCCACCAAGGCATTCACTTGCCAGCTCTTTGTGCTCCTGGTTCTTGCGCTTCAGGCCGCGCGTGACCGCAGGCAACTGGATGCCGACGCGTTCGCAGACCACATGCGTGCACTTCGATCCCTGCCTGGACTTGTCGCGCAGGCCCTGGGCAGTTCAGGCCAGATCGAGGAAACGGCCCGTGCCTTGGCCAAGTTCCGCGACATCCTGTTCCTTGGGCGCGGCGCCATGTACCCGATAGCCATGGAAGGAGCGTTGAAGCTGAAGGAAGTCAGCTACATCCATGCGGAGGGCCATTCATCCGGCGAATTGAAACACGGTCCCATCGCACTCATCGACCAGGCCGTTCCGGTGATCGTCATGGCTCCGCGAACGGTGCTCTTCGACAAGACCGTCTCGAACATGCAGGAAGTGCTGGCACGGGGCGGCAGGATCGTGCTGATCACCGACAGAAAGGGCCGGAGGACGGCAGGCGACGGCTTGTGGCGCGTCATCGAAATGCCGGAGTTGCCGGAGCTGTTGGCCCCCATCCTCTATGCCATCCCGGCACAGCTTCTGGCGTATCACACTGCAGTCGCGAAGGGGACCGACGTGGACCAGCCCCGCAACCTGGCGAAATCCGTAACCGTCGAGTAGCCGCAACGGCATCCGCATTCACGGAAGCTCGTAGACCTCGAGAGCAGGCAGGCCCGCAAGCGGTGCCTCGAGGAGCCGCATCGCAGCAAGCGAAACGCGACTTGAACCGCCTTCCGACGGCATCAATGTGACATCGACGCTCCTGCCGCTGGCGGGATACACCAGTCGCCCCGGCCCTTCCTCCGTGGCCAGCGGCGTCTCAACCCAGAAGCCCGGCACAGTTACATCGCCAAGCGACGCGACTGTTTCACCGAGAAGCCGCCCGGCGGCGCCGAGCGCAACCGCTGCATCGCGCTCGGCGGCGGTCGTGGCGTCAAGTTCCTCGACAGTCTTTGCCGCGGATGGCGCAAGTGGCGATGTCACGATTTGCGGCCTCCGGATCTCCGTCTGCTCGAACTGTCCGCAACTTGAAAGCAAAAGGGCTGCTGCCACGACCAGAATCCCTGATCGAATGCCTGAATTCATCGTGCGACCTCCATGGCTTGCCGCGCCAAGGGTCTCGGTGATGGCTCTGCCTTGGACGGGACTTGTGGCGGTGACATTCATGACGTCGGGCCCTCTGGAACCTTGGCATGGCTGCGAAACCGATGCACCCGGCGACTATATTGCAAGGGGCGGTTCGGCACAACGGCGCGAGACGGATTCGCAGGGGCTTCCAACGCTCGAATTCAGGCAGCGCTCTCCCACGCCGCGGTCGATGATTCGAATGACCGCCAACCGCGAGCATGACGGATCGGGACGTCAGCGACGGGACGCGATGAAGGAGGTTCCGCCACGATCGGCCGCATAGGCACGTCAGCCCCTTCATTTGCCCAAGGCCTGCATTTCCGCATGTTGTCTCTCCAAGACTCTCGGTTCTGTCTCCTGCACACTCCCAAAGCCGTGCTGCGGGGGCGCCAAAGTGGCTCATTCACTCTCGTCGCCGGCAATCTCTGTCATTGCACGTTTCGTTCTGGCATCGGTCCTGCCGCGCGTCGGCCTTCTCAACCGGGCGCTTCCAGGAATGTCATCGATACCGAACGCAGCAGGCCACAGACTAGGTTGCCGGTCCGGTCGGCCATCTCGGCGAGCGCGCCCAGCAGCAGCCATCGGGATGGCTATGGAAACTCATCAAGTTAATTTGTTAAATTCATCCTCTTATGGCCAAAACTTGAGACAGGAAGGGCGCCAGTTTGGAAGCGCTGTGACAGAATTACCGGTTGTCAAGATGCGACGACTGCGCAATCGTTGACGGGAGCGAAAGGAATTTCCGCCAAAGGAGGAGTCAGACATGAAGACCTATTCGCCAAAGTTCCGCCCCAATCGTCGCAGCCTCTTGGGCGGTGCAGCGACATTGGCCGGGATGAGCTTTCTGCCGCGGGGCACGATGGCCGCCGAAGAAAGGAAGCTCAACTTCTACAACTGGGACACGTACATCGGCGAGACCACGCTGGACGACTTCAACGCGGCCACCGGCATCGAGGTCAAGATGGACCTCTTCGCAGACAACGACGAGTTGTTCGCCAAGCTGCGGGAGGGCAATCCCGGCTACGACCTGATCGTCCCGACCAACGACTATGTCGAACGCATGCTGGTCGCTGGCATGCTGCTGCCGCTGGATCACGACAAGATCCCCAACATGTCGAATCTCGGCGCCAATTTCCGCGATGCCAGCTACGATCCGGGCCTCAAGCACTCGATCCCGTACATGTGGGGAACGATCGGGGTCGGCTACAACGCGAAACGGACCGGGGATATCACCAAGTCCTGGAAACATCTCTACGATTCCGACCAGTTCGCCGGAAAGATCTCGCTCCTCGGCGACGGGCCGAACGTGCTCGGCCATGCCATGAAATATCTGGGCAATTCGCTGAATTCGACCAACGTGGCGGACATCAAGGCCGCAGAGGAACTGCTGATCGCGCAGAAGAGGAACATCAAGGTCTTTGCCGACGACAACGGTCAGGACCTGCTGGTCTCGGGCGAGGTCGTGATTGCCCAGGAATGGAACGGCGACATCCTGCAGGTCATGGCTGAGGACGACGACCTTTCGTTCTACGTTCCCGACGAGGGCGGCCTGATATGGCAGGATTGCCTGTGCATGCCGAAGGGCGCGCCGCACCCGGAGAATGCGCACGCATTCATCAACTTCATCCTTGACGCCGACGCCGGCGCCGCAATCGCGGACTACATCCAGTACGCAACGCCGAACGAGGCTGCCAGGGCAAAGCTCGGATCAGAGTACAACGAGAACCCGGCGATCTTTCCGCCAGACGAAACCGTCGCCAAGTGCGAGTTCCAACTCTACCTGGGCGAAGAGCATGTGAAGAACGTCAACGACGCCTGGACCCGGGTCCAAGCCGCCTGACCGTGGACGGGGCGGGTCCGGCAGGCCCGCCCTGACCTGTTCCCTGCATGGAGAGTTTCCGCAAGAATCAAGGGGTCTTCTGGATCCTCGCGGGCCCCGGCTCCCTCTGGCTCCTGTTCTTCTTCCTGGTCCCGCTCGGAATCGTGTGGATCCTGTCCTTCGGCGAAAAGGCGGTCATCGACGGCAAGGTCTCGATCACCGAAACCGAGATCACCTGGACCCTTGCCAACTACGTCCGGGCCTTGGCCGATCCGGTCTATCTGGTGATCATGTGGAAGTCGGCCTGGATCTCGGCGCTGGCGACGACGCTGTGCCTGATCATTGCCTACCCGGTCGCTTTCGTGATCGCCTTTGCCTCCCCGCGCTGGCGGCCGTGGCTGCTGCTGGCGGTGATCCTGCCGTTCTGGATCAATCTTCTCATTCGCACCTATGCCCTGATCGCGGTGTTCCGGATCCGGGGCTACGTCAATTTCACACTGGAATGGACTTACGACTCGCTCTGGCTCGACAGGCTGTTCGGACCGTTTGAGCCGCTGGAGCTGCTGTACAACGACTTTGCCGTCGTCGCTGGCCTGGTCTACGTGTTCATGCCTTTCATGGTGCTTCCGCTGTTCGCTTCCATCGAACGGCTGGATCGATCGATGCTTGAGGCTTCGCTCGACCTTGGTGCCTCGCAGATGGCCACGTTCCTGCGTGTCACGGTACCGCTGACGATGCCTGGCATCATCTCGGGCGTGATCCTGGTGTTCATCCCCTGCCTTGGTTCGTTCCTGACCGCTGACCTGCTGGGGGGGACCAATGCCACGATGATCGGCAATGTCATCGAACGGCAGTTCAAGGCGGCCAATGACTGGCCGTTTGGCGCCGCTCTCAGCTTCCTGCTGATGTATGTCACGTTCGGCGCACTGGCACTGCGTGCACTGCTCAGCCGCGATGCGGGGATGCGGACATGAAGGTGCTGCGCCGCCGGGTCGATCCGCTGGACTATGCCGGGCGGATCTGGATGAGGGCCTTCTTCGGCCTGGTGTTCATCCTGCTCTATGCCCCGGTCGTCCTGATGATGGCATTCAGCTTCAACGATTCCAGGCGCAACATCGTCTGGCGGGGATTCACCACCAAGTACTACGAGAAGGCGTGGAACAACGACGGATTGATCGAAGCCTTCGTCAATTCGTTGACCATTGCGGCCATCAACACGGTTGTCGCCACCATTCTCGGCGCAATGGTGGCGCTGCTGTTGTGGAGGTTCCGCTTTCCCTTCAAGAGCGCCTACGAGGGATTCATGGCCCTGCCCATCGTGATTCCCGAAATCTGCATGGGGGTTGCGATGCTGGCCTTCTTCTCGCGCATCGGCTGGCCGACGGGAATGCCGTGGCCACTCAACCTTTCGGCAATCACCATCGCGCATATCGCCTTCAGTTTCCCCTTCGTGGCCATCGTCGTTCGCGCCCGCATGGCGGGATTCAACCGTGAACTCGAGGAGGCATCACGCGACCTGGGGGCCTCGGAATGGCAGACATTCTGGCATGTGATATTCCCCTACATGCGGCCCGGCCTGGTGGCCGGCGCCTTGCTGGCCTTCACGCTTTCGCTTGATGACTTCGTGATCACGTTTTTCACGTCCGGTCCGGAAACCGTGACCTTTCCGGTCAAGGTCTACTCCATGGTCCGGTTCAGTGTCACACCTGAGGTGAACGCCGCCTCTACCGTGCTGGTGGTGATCACGCTGATCGTTGCCGCATTGATGTTGCGGGTGCAGCGTCAAGGCCAGGAAGGCAGTCCATGAGCATAATCTCCATTCGAAACGTCACCAAGAAATTTGTCGGGATCACTGCCGTCGACAATGCGAACATCGAGATTTCGGCGAACGAGTTCTTTGCGGTGCTCGGGCCATCCGGTTGCGGCAAGACCACGCTCCTGCGGATGCTGGCAGGCTTCGAGACGCCAACCAAGGGGGAGATCCTGATTGACGGCGTGGATGTCAGCACCATGGCGCCCAACAAGCGACCTGTGAACATGGTCTTCCAGTCCTACGCCGTGTTCCCTCACATGACCGTGCTGGCGAATGTGGGATACGGGCTGAAAGTGACCGGTGTTCCGGCAGCCGAGACCCGGCGGAGGGCTGAGGAAGCCCTGGAGATGGTTCAGCTGGCCCACCTGGGCGAGCGCAAGCCGGACCAGCTCTCCGGCGGCCAGCGCCAGCGTGTCGCCCTTGCACGGGCGCTGGTGAAGCGCCCCAAAGTGCTGCTTCTCGACGAGCCGATGTCAGCGCTCGACGCGAAGCTGCGAGAACAGATGCAACTTGAACTGACGCGCCTGCAGGAAGAGGTCGGAATCACGTTCGTCATTGTCACCCATGACCAGGACGAGGCCCTGTCCATGGCCGATCGCATCGCCGTGATGCAGTCTGGGCGCGTCGAGCAGATCGCGACCCCCGAACTGCTCTATGAATCGCCAAACTCGCGCTTCGTCGCTGACTTCATCGGCAAGGTGAACCTCCTCGATGCACAGGTCACGGGAGCCTCCGACCACGGCGTCACGGTCGACGTCGCGCACCTTGGCAAGGTGACGGTTCCGCATTCCGGCGGTGTGCAAGGCATGGTTTCGCTGGCAGTCAGGCCGGAAAAGATCCGCATGACGGTCGGCAGGCCCGATTCCGGCTTGGCCGTTCAGGGCCGGATCGTCGATTGGGCCTATTACGGCGATACCTCACACATCCATGTACAGCCTGCCAACGGCCCGCCCATGTCGGTCACCGTCCAGAACGATACACGGTCAACCATCGAGAGCGGAGAAGTAGGCGATCAGGTCTGGCTCAGCTGGCAGGCGGACGACACCTTGGTCCTTGACCGCTGACTGACAGTGGGACTGCGCAACGTCAGACCGGCGTCCAGCCTTCCCTGACAAGGTCGTCGTGCACACGCTCTATCGCCTGTCCCAAGCGATCGACGGCAAAATCTATCTCCGACTTGGTGACGACGAGCGGGGGCGACATCACGTTCAGCCGTCCAATGGGACGCACCAGCACGCCAAGGGATTCCGCTGCGTCGGAAACGCGCTTGCCGATATCGACGTCTTCCGGCAGCGCTTCCTTGGTTGTCCTGTCAAGGACGTTTTCCAGGCAGCGCATCAAGCCGATCCCACGCACGTTGCCAACCAGTTTCATCCCCTCCAGGTCGCGGAGTCGTTCGCCAAAATAGTCTCCGACCTCACGGGCATGGGCGAGAATGTTCTCGCGCTCCATGATTTCAATGTTCTTCAGTGCCGCCACGCAGCAGACCGGGTGCCCGGCATAGGTGAAGCCACTGGTATAGACACGTGAAGGATCACCGGTTGAGATGATCTCGTGAATTCGATCCGAGTAAATCGTCGCGCCGATCGGCAAGTAGCCCGACGAGAGACCTTTTGCAGAGCAAATTATGTCTGGAACGATTCCGAACACGTCCTCGGACGCGAACCAATGCCCCAAGCGGCCGAATGCGGTGACCACTTCGTCGGATACATATAGGATGTCGTTGCGCTTGCAGACCTCGTGCATCCGCTTGAGATAGTCGCCGGGCGGCACCAATACGCCCCCGGCCCCCATGACTGGCTCGGCAAAGAATGCCGCCACCCTGTCCGGGCCTATCTCGGCGATCTTGTCCTCGAACTCCTTGACCAGATGATCGCAGAACTCCGCCTCTCCCATTCCGTTGGGGGCCCGATACAAGTCAGGTTCCGAGACGTGATGGATGGTGTCCTCAATGTATCGGAACCCGTGCCGTCGGTCCGCCTCCTTGTAGCCGATCGAAATCGTTGCATAGGTCGATCCATGATAGGCTTGGCGGCGCGCGATGACATGGACCTTCTCCGGCCTGCCCGCGCATTGCTGGCAATAGTGCGCTAGGCGCAATGCACTGTCGACCGCGGTCGAGCCACCGGTGGAGAAATGTACGCGATTGAGGTCGCCGGGCGCCAGTTCGGCCAGTCTGGACGCCAACCGCGCCGCAGGCTCATTGGACATGTCAGTGAACGTCGAACTGTAGGACAGCTTCGCGACCTGTTCCGCAATTGCATCGGCCATTTCCTTTCGACCAAGGCCAATGTTGTTGCACCAGAGACCGCCGATCATGTCGAGATAGGTCTGACCGTTGGAGTCGGTCATCTCGGATCCCGATCCTCCGGAAATGATCAGCGATCCCGAATCTTCGTAACTTTCGAAGTGGGTAAACGGATGCAGGAAATGCCTGCGATCAAGTTCCCACACTTGATGCGATGCGTCGTTTTTCAGGTCTGGCGAATTCATGTCGTCCTCATGCAAGCCAAGTTGCTCCGATCGCCTGTGGATAGTGGTTCGCTGCCGCACATGCAAACGCGAGCCGGCTATCGCGATGGACGGACCGGCCAGGGGCATTGCAGGCCCCTGCGCGAGTTCTATGGCTGGATTTTCGGGGGCAGGCGGCCGCGTGCTGCGGTGATCGGCGGCAAAAGGCGAATCTGCGCTCGCACGTCCGTGTTCGCGAATCGATTTCAGGTGGACTGGGACCGACACTGCCCGTCACGGCCGCCGCCAGGGGCGCGATGCAATCCCTATCAATTCAGCCGGGCTTCGGCGTGCACGGAAGGCTCCGCGCATTGAGGCGACGGCAAGCCAGCGCGGCACCCTCCTCGCTCAGGCCAAGGAAATTCGCCTCCCACCCCTTGGGTCCGCGAACGACGGACCTTTTGGCGGCGTCCAAGGTCGCGATCTCGACGAGAGCGGTTTGCAGGAGCACGCGCTCCGCCTCGCCACGGGTCTTGAACAGGCCCACATTGATTCCCCAGCGACGTTCGCCCTCGCCAGAATCCCGCAGGAGGACCTGCCCGCCTTCCAGGCCGGAATCCAGCTCTTCCTGCGCTGAGCCTTGGGCGACCATGGGCCTGAGAACAGGTCTCTGGTCGATTCCCGTACGCCCGTTGCCCGGGTCCGTCGCCTCCGCAAGGTCGGCAAGGGCCGGGATTGTTGTATCGCTGAGCGCAACTTCGACCAGAACGTCGGATATGTCCTGGGCGATCGCGATCAGGGCGCCATCCGCCGGAGCGGCAACCGGCCTCAAGGGCGGTCGGGAAGACCGCACCACTCGCCCGGACCGGGTAACGATGCTTGCAGGCAGGCTGAGCACCGGCCGGTGGGGCTTCCTGACCGCCACCCGGTTCGGGGCACGGGAAAATCCCATGTCAAGAAGCTCCGCGACGCGTTGGTTGCGCGAGGCCACGGACCGTCCCCCGAACACCGTCGCGATCACGCGCTTTCCGCCTCTTTCCGCAGAGGCGACGAGGTTGAAGCCGGCCGCCCGCGTATAGCCGGTCTTGATGCCGTCCGCCCCCCTGTACGCATTCAGGAGGCGGCGGTTCGTGTTTCTCACCGTCTTCTGTCCAGCGCTGGTCGAGCGACGCGAAAAGAGATTGTAGTAGTCGGGAAAGTCGAAGAAAAGGTGGCGCCCCAGGACTGTCATGTCGCGCGCGGTCGAGAGATGCCCCTGCTCCGTCAGTCCGTGCGCATTCCTGAAAGTTGTCTTGTTCAGACCCATGGCCTTCGCCATGTCGTTCATGCGCCGCGCGAACCTCGCCTCGCTGCCTGACACGGCTTCGCCAAGAGCCGTTGCCGCATCGTTGGCCGACCTCACGGCGGCCGCCCGGATGAGGTAGCGAAGCTTGACCTTCTGCCCTTCCCTGAGGCCGAGCTTCGACGGCGGTTCCTTCGCCGCCTTGCGGGATATCCTCACTTTCTGATCGAGGCTGATCTCCCCGCGCTCCACCGCGTCAAAGACGACGTAGAGCGTCATCATCTTCGTGAGGGACGCCGGATGAAGCCTGGTGTCTGCATTCCTGGAATGCAGGACCTCTCCCGTTCGCGCATCCATCACCATCGCCGCATACGGCGCGGCGCTTCCGCCAACCGGATGCAGGAAAATACAAGCGATGAGCGCAATCTGAAATGCGGCTCGACTGATTTTCACGAATACTGCCCCTTCAACTTGCCTCAGCCCATTCATGTCGCGGACCTTCATTGTTTTGGAAAGCCTAACACACCTGAATATATCAAAAAAAGATGAATCTTGGGCAAATCGGGAAAGCGCTTCTCTGCCACTACATCAAGTGGCGAGTCCCTGGAACCTCACTACATGTTGCCGCAGATTTCCTTGATGACACGGGGAAGGTCGGACAGTGCGGTGACTTCGCGGAAGCGCATGTGTTGCATTGGTGCATCAGCTGCCTCGAGGTCCCAGGACGGGCAGTAGGGCACGTGAACGCCCCAGCCCCCGGCCGCAATCACCGGAATCACGTCGGACTTGATCGAGTTTCCGGCCATCAGCGCATGTCGCGGATCGATCCCGCGCCCGGCGAATATGTCCGCATAGACCTCGGTTGTCTTTTCCGAGACGATCTCAACGCCGTCAAACAGTTCGCCGAGGCCGGACTGGGCAAGCTTCCGTTCCTGGTCCAGGAGATCACCCTTGGTGATCAGCAGCAGCGTGAATTCTGCCGCGAGGGTTTGCACCGTCTCCTCCACGCCGTTCAGGAGTTCGATGGGGTGGCGCAGCATTTCCTGACCGCAGGCAATGAGTTCCGCGATGACGTTGCCTGGCACCCGGTTCTCTGTCACCTGGAGCGCGGTCTCGATCATCGAAAGCGTGAAGCCCTTGATGCCGTAGCCATAGCGCTCGATGTTCCGCCGTTCTGCATCACGAAGGCGATCAGCGAGGTGATCGCCTGCCGCGTAGCCTGACAGCAGCTTGGCGAATCTCTCCTGAGTGAACTGAAACAGCCGCTCGTTGTGCCAAAGCGTGTCGTCCGCATCCAGGCAGATCGTTGTCAGCATGTCCTCGTCCCCTTTGCACAAGTGGAGGATCGCCTGTATTGTGCGGCCAATTCAATCCTGTTGCCAGATTCGCCATGACCTCATCTGCCTTGCAATCGATGGCCGACCACGACGAGACGCCAGATGGCGGCGTTGACGTCCTTGTCCAGACCCAGCCGAAGGCGGCGCGCCCGCCACTCTACAAGGTCCTGTTGCTGAATGACGACTACACGCCGATGGAGTTCGTTGTTCACGTGCTCGAGCGTTTCTTTGGCATGAGCCACGCACAGGCCTTCGAACTGATGCTTGCAGTCCACAAGAAGGGACTCGCCGTGGTTGGCGTGTTTTCGCTCGAAGTGGCGGAAACCAAGGTCGCGCAAGTCATGGACTTCGCCAGGCGCCACCAGCACCCGCTCCAATGCACGCTGGAAAAGGAGTAGGGTCTCGGGCACCCCGCCCGCAATGCATGCTCACCCAACGACTTTCCCTCGCACTCGACAGGAAAGTCGTGAGCCTGCCGGAGAGCGGGAAGATCGCGGTGGTCTCGCCGGACGCCAGCACCGACCTTTCGGCGTTGCCGCGCGAACGAACCGAGGTGGTTTCCAGGAGCCATCGCGTCCATCGGGCATTCATTGAATCGGGATTCCACGTCGTGGCTGTTCCGGAGGGGCCGTACACGATGGCGATCCTCTCCCTGCCCCGCGCCAAGGCCGCGGCAAGGGCGGCCCTTGCCGAAATCGTCCCGATCACGCGCGGTCCAACCGTGATCGACGGGCAGAAGGCGGATGGCGTGGAGAGTCTCCAGAGGGAACTCGGGCAGCGCGCAGCCTTGGGTGACGTGCTGGTCAAGGCGCATGGCAGGTTGTTTTCTGCAACCAATGTCGACTGCACGGGATGGAACGCCGTGCCAGATCAGGTGACGCGTCCGAAGGGCGGCACCTACCAGACTCCGCCTGGCGCGTTTTCGTGCGATGGCATCGACCCCGGATCCCGCGCCCTCGCGGATGCCCTGCCCGACAGGATGGATGGCCATGTCATCGACCTGGGTTCGGGCTGGGGCTACCTAGCAGACGCAGTCCTGGAACGCGCCGGCGTGGCCTCGGTGGATCTGGTCGAGGACGATCTCGCCGCGCTGGAAGCCTCCCGGGCGAACCTGGATGATGTCCGCGCCCGGTTTCATTGGGCCAATGCGTTGACATTCCGTCCAGATCCGTTCGCCGACCACGTGGTCACGAACCCGCCTTTCCACGCGGGCCGAAGCCCAGATGTCACCATCGGACAGGGATTCATTCGGGCCGGCGCAAGGATGCTGACCCGCAAGGGCACTCTTTGGCTTGTCGCCAACAGGCGTTTGCCCTACGAAAAGACCCTTGTAGAATTCTTTCGTGACGTTCGCACCCTGGGGCAACCCGCGGAATACAAGCTGTTCAAGGCCACGCAGCCCCGACCAGTCCGCAAGAGATAGCCACATGTCGTTTTCGATCGCCGATAGAACAGCCGTTGTCACTGGTGCCGCAAACGGGGTTGGCCTCTCCATCGCGCGCCATTTCCTTGAGAGAGGCGCCAATGTGATGCTCGCCGACATGGACGAGGCGCGGCTCGCCGAAGAAGTGCAGGACGGCGGCGAAGGCATTGAAAACGCAGCCTGCTTTGCAGGCGACCTGCGCGAGAAGCTCACGGTTGCAAACCTGCTCTCTGCAACGATCGACCGCTTCGACCGGGTGGATATCCTGGTCAACGCATCCCGACAGGTTGTGGCCGGGGACCCTCTCAACGCCGACGACGACTGCGTGCAGATGCTCATCGAACAGAACCTGATGACCTCCTTGCGAGTTTCGCAGATATTCGCGAAGCGGATGATCAGGCAGGCAGAAAACGGCGATGGCGAATCGTCAGCGGGGTCAATCATCAACCTGTCCTCGATTGCGGCACGTCGTTCCCAACCCAGGCTTCTGGCCTATTCGGTGAGTTCCGCGGCACTTAACCAGATGACGCGTGCCTTGGCGGTCGCGCTTGCGCCGCACAGAATTCGCGTGAATGCCATCGCGTTCGGCTCGGTCATGAGCGCCTCGTTGAAAGATGCTCTGGACGGCGACAAGAGCATGCGTGACGAGATCATTTCCTCGACACCGCTTGGCCGCATCGCGAGCCCGGCCGAACTTGCGGAAGTCGCCCAGTTCCTGGCCTCCGACGGGTCGGAGTTCGTGACCGGTCAGATTCTCACGGCGGATGGCGGAAGGACTCTCGTGGATGCCGCCGACGCCCCGGCACATTGACTCCTCGCGCCCTAGCCCATGGCGACGCCAGGTTCCACTGCCAGCGACTCGCCGGAGGGGCGGCTTGCCGGAACGACCGTTGATCGGGCTGCCGAACTGCAAGCGCAACGGGACGTGCCTTGACGTTCCGTGATCGCTCTGTCCAATTGTGCCAGCAATCCCGAAAGGGATCGACCATCGTTTGAACTGTGGATGCCGGACACCCATCATGCTGCTTCTGATAGACAATTACGACAGTTTCACCTTCAACCTCGTCCATTTTCTGGGTGAGTTGGGGGCCGAGTGTCGTGTCTACAGGAACGACGCCCTACGGGTGGACGAGGCATTGGCACTGAAGCCATCAGGGATCATTCTCTCTCCCGGTCCGTGCGACCCGGACAAGGCGGGCATCTGCCTCGCACTCGTGCAAGCCGCAGCCAAGGCGGAAGTGCCCTTGCTTGGCGTCTGCCTCGGGCATCAGGCAATCGGACAAGCGTTTGGCGGCAGGATCGTACGTGCACGTGACATCGTTCATGGCAAGCCCGGCACGATTCATCATGAGAGCCTCGGCGTTTTCCAGGGTCTTCCGTCTCCGTTTCAGGCAACGCGCTACCACTCGCTGGTCGTCGACCGGGCCAGCCTCCCAGACTGCCTGGTATTGACCGCTCAACTGGAAGATGGCACCGTCATGGGTCTTCGTCACCGAGACCACCCCATCGAAGGCGTACAGTTCCATCCCGAATCAATCCGTTCCGAGCATGGGCATGCCATGCTGCAAAATTTCCTCAAGTCTGTACCGGAGCCGGCATGAGCGATTCCATGAAACCCCTGATCTACGCGGCTTCGGAAGGGCCGCTGAGCCGCACGCAGGCGGAAGAGGCGTTCAACATCCTGTTCGATGGAACGGCCACGCCCGCGCAGGTGGGAGGATTCCTGATGGCGCTTCGAGCGCGCGGCGAAGCTGTCGCCGAATACACTGCCGCAGCGGCCGTGATGCGTGCCCGATGCGCTGCCGTGAACGCCCCCCCCGGTGCCATGGACATTGTGGGCACGGGCGGAGACGGAATGGGAACGCTCAACGTCTCGACCGCCACGGCATTCGTCGTGACCGGCGCCGGAGTTCCTGTCGCAAAGCACGGAAACCGCAATCTCTCGTCCAGGTCCGGTGCCGCAGATTTGCTGGCCGCCATGGGGATTGAGGTCATGGTAGGGCCCGACATCGTGGAACGGGCGCTGACCGAAGTTGGCATCGGATTCATGATGGCACCGATGCATCATCCGGCGATGAAGCACGTCGGCCCGATCAGGATGGAACTGGGTTCCAAGACGATCTTTAACATACTCGGCCCGCTGACAAACCCCGCAGGCGTCAAGCGCCAACTGACGGGCGCCTTTGCAATCGACCTGATCTTCCCGATGGCGGAGGTACTGAAAGAGCTCGGCAGCGAGGTCGTCTGGCTGGTTCATGGTGCCGATGGCACTGACGAGATGTCGATCTGCGGCCCGACCTCCGTTGCTGTCCTGAAGGACGGCAAGATCACTTCGGCCGAGATGCACCCCGAAGATGCCGGGCTTCCCGTCCACCCCCTGAAGGACATACTCGGTGGCTCACCGGACGAGAACGCCGCCGCCTTCCGTGCGCTGCTCGACGGCGCTCCCGGCGCCTATCGCGATGCGGTGCTCCTGAACTCAGCCGCAGCGCTCGTGATCGCGGGCAAGGCGGACCACCTGAAGCACGGTGTCGAGATCGCCGCTGACAGCATCGCCTCCGGTGCAGCCCGCGCCAAGGTCGACGGGCTGGCCCGTGTCACGTCAGGGTCCTGACCCGCGCCCTGCCGCCGTCAGGCTTCGGGCCGGCAATTGACCGGCAAACTCGGCGCTTGGGCGGAACTGCCCTTCTTCACGGAAGACTGGCCTCGAATTGCCGAGGCTCTTGCGCTCGACACCCGTCGGATCCTGCCACCCGCACAATTGCGATTTGCTGCCCTTGAGCGGTGCCAGCCAGCAGCCACTCGTGCGGTCATACTCGGCCAGGATCCCTATCCGACGTCAGGCCACGCCAACGGGCTGGCGTTTTCGGCAACCTCCGGCACGGCCCTGCCAAAGTCACTCAGAAACATCTTTCGGGAGCTTCACGACGATATCGGACGTTCTCCTGCAACCGGCGATCTTGCCAGTTGGGCAGATGCGGGCGTCCTGCTCCTCAACACCGCGCTCACGGTTCCGGAGGGAAGTGCCGGCGGCCACTTGCACTTGGGTTGGGACGCGCTTGCCGCCCAGGTGCTTCGACGACTGTCCGATTCTCCGCGGGCATTCATTCTTTGGGGGAAACACGCGCAAGGTTACACAGCGCATGTCAAGGGGGATCACCACCTGATCATCACATCCGCCCATCCGTCTCCTCTGTCCGCGCATCGCGGATTCTTCGGGTCGCGCCCGTTCAGCCGCGTCAACTCCTGGCTGGAAGCGCAAGGACATGCACCAATTCCATGGTCCTGAAACCGGCAGCGCCGATGGATGCTGCCGACGCGCACATTCCATGACCTCTTCCGGCCCGTTACAATCAGGATTCGCAGCCGCGGAATCCCGGAACTTCTACAAGGGTGAGTGGCGGTGCATCGGCTTTCCAAGAAGCCGCCGAAAGGATATCCGAGTGCCATGACCAACGTGCTCGACAGGATCAAGGCCTACAAGCTCGAGGAAGTGGCTGCCGCCAAGGCGCGTCTGCCGCTGCACGCCCTCGAAGCGGAAGCACGCGAAGCCCCTGCGCCGCGCGGCTTTGCTTCTGCACTCACGGAGCAGTCAAGGACCGGCTACGGCCTCATCGCCGAAATCAAGAAGGCAAGCCCGTCGCGAGGGCTCATCCGGGCCGACTTCGATCCGGCAGAACTTGCGCGCGCCTACGAGGAGGGAGGCGCAACCTGCCTTTCGGTGCTGACGGATGCGCCGTCCTTCCAGGGTGCACCGGAGTTTCTGGGCGCGGCGCGCGCGGCATGCGGACTGCCCTGCCTGCGCAAGGACTTCCTCTACGACGCCTACCAAGTGGCCGAAGCCAGGGCGTGGAACGCCGATTGCATTCTGATCATCTTGGCCAGCGTTTCCGATGCGCAAGCACAGGAACTCGAAGACTGCGCGCTCAACACGTGGAACATGGATGTACTGCTCGAAGTTCACGACGAGCACGAGCTAGAGCGTGCCATGGCCCTCAATTCTCCTCTCCTCGGCATCAACAACCGCGACCTGAAGACCTTCGAGACGGATCTTGCGACCACTGAACGACTCGCGAGGCACGTCCCGGACGACCGACACGTCGTCGCCGAGAGCGGGATTTTCACGTCGGACGACCTGGCACGCCTCTCGCGATCGGGCGCACGCAGTTTCCTGATTGGCGAAAGCCTGATGCGCGGGGACGACGTGGCTGCCGCGACCCGATCCCTTCTCGCCGGACCGGTCCCTGCCAAAGGAGCCGCCTGATGCCCGACCTGACACACTTTGACAGCAAGGGTGACGCACACATGGTCGACGTCTCCGAGAAACCTGCGACCGACAGGATTGCGGTGGCGGAGGGGTTTGTCCGCATGACAGAAGAGACCCTGGCGGTGATCGCCGAGGGCCGCGCGGGCAAGGGAGATGTGCTGTCCGTTGCGCGAATCGCAGGCATAGTCGGCGCAAAGAAGACCTCGGACCTGATTCCCCTGTGCCACCCGTTGCAGCTCACGAAGGTCGAGATAGACCTTGCTGCCAAGCCCGACCTGCCCGGCATCCGCGTTGAGGCAACGGTCAAGTCATCCGGCCAGACGGGCGTCGAAATGGAGGCTCTGACGGCAATCGCCACCGCCTGCCTCACAGTCTACGACATGGTGAAGGCCGTGGAAAAGTCCATGGTGATCGAAAACATCCGCCTCGTTCTCAAGGACGGCGGAAAATCGGGCCGATACGAGGCGCCGCGGTGATTTCGGTCGACGAGGCGCTCAGCTGCATCTTCGAGCTTGCAACGCCATTGCGAACGGAAACGGTTCCGCTGCGCGCCGCATCCGGACGGGTCCTTGCAGAGCCACTTCTCGCGACCCGCAGCCAGCCGCCCTTTCGTGCCTCCGTCATGGACGGCTATGCGGTCGCGGAAGAAGCGGAAAACTACTCAGTTGTCGGTGAGTCCGCAGCGGGCCGAGGTTTTGAAGGCGCGATCGGACCCGGAGATGCCGTGCGCATATTCACGGGCGCGCCCGTCCCCAAGAACGCCACACGCGTGATCATACAGGAAGACGTGACTCGCGAAGGCGACCGGATCCGTGTTGCAGGCGGTGCGGACATGGAACCATATATTCGCGAGGTCGGCACGGACTTTGCGGCAGGGTTTCGAATCGACGCACCGCGCAAGATGACGCCTGCAGACATCACGCTTGCAGCATCAATGAACGCGCCCGGGATCGTGGTCGCCCGCCAGCCGCGAGTTGCGTTGATCGCGACGGGCGACGAACTGGTCATGCCCGGCGAATCTCCACGTCCAGACCAGATCATTGCGTCAAACGCATTCGGGCTTTCGGCCTTGGTCGAGTCGGAGGGAGGCATCGCCCGCATGCTGCCGATCTGCGCCGACACCGCTCGCTCCCTTGAAGCCGCCCTTGGCATGGCAGGTGATGCAGAACTGATCGTCACAATCGGAGGCGCGTCCGTCGGAGATCATGATCTCGTTGCCAGCGCTGCGCAAGGGATGGGCTTCGAACGCGCCTTCCACAAAGTTGCGATTCGGCCCGGAAAGCCGATGTTGGCTGGTCGCCTCAACGGCACTGCGATGGTGGGCCTGCCAGGCAACCCGGTCTCCTCGATGGTTTGCGGCCATGTCTTCCTTAGGCCCATGCTGCGGGCAATGCAGGGGCTCGAGGCACGACCTCTCGCGCGGCGCAAGGCTCGGCTGTCTGCCTCGGTCGACGCCAACGGTCCACGCGAACACTACATGCGGGCACAGGTCAACGACGACCTCATCGCACCCGAAGAGCGTCAGGACAGCTCGCTTCTGACGATCCTTTCCGGCGCGAACGCCTTGATCGTTCGTCCACCGAATGCGCCAGCGCTGGATGCTGGCGATGCGGTCGCGTTCGTCGAATTCTGACTGCCAGACGCGACAGCGACAGCACCGGCATTCGAGCGTGCGCATCAAGGGCGAGAATGTGCCCTCAACGGCAGCTGCAAGAACCGGTCGCCCACTCGCGCCACGGTGTTTGGTCGGGAATTCACTCGCGCCGTGACGTGGAGCCCGCTCACGGAAATTGACAGCTCGATGGCGTCATCTTCTGGGAGGTGCTGTGCCGCACCATGAGCCGCCCATGCCCAAGGGTTGGAACCAACAGGAACCGACCGACGGATGTCAGACGTGCAGCCGTCACCGCCGTGATTCTGTCTCTTCCCCGCGACAAATCCGGGCACGAGAAGAAGTTCCCGTCCCAACCTGCAGAAACTGGCGGACGCAGAATTGCCAATTGCCCTTGCCAAGCGCTTCGGTGCCAAGCATGGGCGAGATCAACCAAATGGACCTGCTTGCAGATCATGGGCGCCCGAGACATCGCGAACGTCGACCGTTCGACGTGCTTCCAGGGCTCAGGAAGATTCCGGAGCGACGCCGGTCCGCCGGACCCGAGGCGCCCTGCCGTTCGAAACGCTCCACCCGATGGTGACGGCGAACTGCGAAGGTGCTACCGCTCGTGGAGGATGACAAGTTTCGCGGCAATTGATTTTGAAACGGCAGACCGCCACTCCGACAGCGCTTGCTCGGTCGGTGTCGTGCTTGTCAAGGACGATCGCATCGAAGAGCGTTTCCATCGGCTCATCCGGCCACCGAGAAAGAAGTTCGTCTTCACGCACATTCATGGCCTGACCTGGAACCATGTCCGTGACAGCCCATCCTTTGGCGACCTTTGGCCCGAGCTGCGGCGCCTGCTGGACAGGGCGGATTTCCTGGTCGCGCACAACGCATCGTTCGACTCCCGAGTCTTGCGCGCTTGCTGCAGGCGTGCAGACATCTCTCCGCCACGATACAAGTTTCGCTGCACGGTCAGCATGGCACGCAACAAGTGGAATTTGCGGTCTGCAAGGCTCCCGATCGTCTGTGACCATCTGGGAATTGCTCTGAACCATCACGACGCACTCAGCGATGCGGAGGCATGTGCCAAGATTGCAATGAGGGCACTCGGATAGACCTCGCGATGCAACTTGAAGGCGGGTTTCAGGACGCGAGGAAGACCCAGACCTGGATTGTCGTCTCCGTTTACGTGCTCATCGCCATAGTCAGGAAGGGCGACTGTCCCGCTGACTGATCAATACGCAACATGCCGCGTTTCATTGGCTTCAAAACTACTATATCGTGAAAGTCGGACGGTCAGAGGGATGCTCCTCTCAGGAAACGGCTGAGAGGCGAACTCGGTCTCCGCACAATACTGCAGTTTCTTGACGTGACCTGTTTCGAGAAGACTCCTTGTGCATCACTTGCTTGCCGATTCCGAATCCGCCTCTCGCCAGATTGGACTCCCTAAGAAGCTGATTTTATTTCATTTTTGATTGGCAATGGTGAACTGTACTCGTTTATCACTGCATCTGTACCTGTATGATGCCTCGTTCGTTCATCATTTTTGACCCGACGCACGCACGCCGGGTGCGCTACCGGGGACATTGGGAGAATGAGCATGCCGACAGTCAGCCACTTTTTGCTAAACGAATCGTGGAGCGGTGCGTCCACACGCACCGGGGACATCTTTAACCCTGCCACGGGGGCGGCAACTGGACAGGTTACACTGGCGTCAAAGGCCGATGTTGACGAAGTTGTTGATGTGGCAGCAGCCGCGCTGCCCGCTTGGGCGGCAACTCCGCCGGCCAGGCGGGCGATGGTGATGTTCGAGTTCCGTGACCTGCTGAGAAAGCACACGAACGAGCTGTCGGAGCTCTTGTCTGCCGAGCACGGCAAAACCATTCCAGACGCGAACGGTGAAATCGCCCGCGGGATCGAGGTGGTGGAGTTCGCCTGTGGAATACCGCAGCTGCTGAAAGGCGAATACTCCGAAGCGGTGGCCGTGAATGTGGACAGCCACACCGTGCGCCAGCCCGTGGGCGTAGTGGCGGGGATTACGCCGTTCAACTTCCCGGCAATGGTCCCGCTTTGGATGTATCCCGTAGCCATCGCCTGCGGAAACACTTTCGTGCTGAAGCCGTCGGAAAGGGATCCGACCGTCGTTCTGCGTATCGCGGAACTGCTTGCCGAAGCGGGTTTGCCGGCGGGTGTCTTAAATGTCGTCAATGGCGACAAGGAATCCGTGGATGCGCTTTTGGACAACCCGAAGGTCGAAGCCGTCAGCTTCGTCGGCTCCACCCCGATTGGCCACTATGTCTATTCCCGCGGCACAAATTCGGGCAAACGCGTTCAGGCGCTTTGCGGTGCCAAGAACCATCTGGTGGTGATGCCGGATGCGGACATGGATCAGGTGACAGACGCGCTGATCGGGTCGGCCTATGGTTCGGCCGGCGAGCGCTGCATGGCGGTCTCGGTAGCCGTTCCAGTGGGCGAGAGGACCGCCGACCGGCTCGTGGCGGCGCTTGAACCACGCGTACGGGCCTTGAAGGTTGCGCCCTACACCGACCCCACATCAGAACTTGGGCCGGTGATCTCGAAGCAAAGCTACAACAGAATTCACAACCTGATCGAGCAGGGGCTGGAACAAGGGGCAAGTCTGGTTGTCGATGGACGTGACATCAGCCTGCAGGGCTATGAAGACGGCTATTTCGTCGGCGGTTGCCTGTTTGACAACGTGTCGACAGACATGTCGATCTACAAGGAAGAGATCTTTGGCCCGGTTCTGTCGGTCGTTCGGGCGAATGGCTACGAAGAAGCCGTACAGATGATCAACGATCATGAATATGGCAACGGCGCTGCAATCTTCACCCGCGATGGCGATGCCGCCCGCGATTTCTGGGCCCGCGCCCGGATCGGCATGATCGGTGTCAACGTCCCGATCCCCGTTCCGGTTGCCTACCATTCCTTCGGTGGCTGGAAACGATCGCTTTTTGGGGATCACAGCATCCACGGCATGGAAGGCGTGCGGTTCTACACGCGCCTGAAAACCATGACAACACGCTGGCCATCGGGCATCCGGACCGGCGCGGAGTTCAACTTTAGCGGTGGCAAGGACGTCTAGACCCTGCGGCCGGATGCCCTGGGGCCGCGTTGTTTTGCAAGACCGCCGCCTGATCAATGCCCTCACAAGGGCATACCTGATCGCCTGTGGTCCTTCGGTACCTGGCTTGAGTCGGAATATGTTGCAATTTCCCAACCAGAACAAACATGCTTAAGGGTTCGCGCGCATGCAATTAGGGCTGAAGCTCAATCGAAACGGGACTGTCGGTCTTCGTGATCAGATTGTGACGCAGCTTGCGGGATTGATTCTGGATGGACATCTGCAGCCTGGCATGCGCCTGCCGTCCTGCCGGAAATTCGCCAAGGAACTTGAGGTATCCATCAACACGGTCATTGCTGCCTATGAAATCCTGGAAGGACAGCAGCTTATCCTGTCAAAGAGCCGATCGGGCTTCTTTGTGCTCGCGGAACAGGGAGTCAGGAATCGCCATCCCGCAAGCACGAAATCGAACAAGTCCTCACCGCTGCGAGACCGGTTGAACTGGCAACGACAATCCGACGATCTGGCAACGATCGTGCGGCCGGAAAACTGGTATGACTTCAAATACCCGTTTGTGTGCAATCAGATTGATGAAGGTGAGTTTCCCGTCTCCGAATGGCGCGAGTGTTCGCGTCAGGCAATGAACCGGGCAGACCTGCAGGTTTGGTCATCCGACGGGCATTATTCGGAAAATGCCGAGTTCATCGAGCAGATTCGCACCCGTATCCTGCCCCGTCGGGGAGTGTTCGTGAATGCGGACTCGGCGCTTGTTACCTTAGGCTCCCAAAACGGTCTCTACATGGCGAGCCACCTGCTTGGCGGGCGTGACCGTGTGGCCGTCATTGAAGATCCGGGATACCCGGATGCCCGAAAGATGTTGCGTTCCAGCTTCGGCGATCTGAAGTTCCAGCCCGTTGATGACGAAGGCATGATCGTGGACGAACGCCTCAAGGGCGCGACTATGGTGTTCGTCACGCCCAATCGTCAGTTCCCGACAACCGTCACAATGTCGGAGCGTCGCAGGCAGGCCCTGATCGAGGCCGCCGAAGATCATGACTTCTTCATCGTTGAAGATGATTACGAATGCGACGTCGACTATCGCCATTTCACGCCCCTGCCGCTGTTCAGCGTGGACAATTCGGGGCGCGTGATCTATCTGGCCAGCCTGTCAAAGGGCCTGTCCCCCGGGTTGCGGCTTGGATACATGACGGCCGCGGAGGAGTTCATCACGGCGGCGCGTGACCTGCGCGGCAGGATCATGCGCCATCCCCCAACGGTGCTTCAGTTGACGGCGGCCGCATTCATAAGGTTCGGACAGTATGAGAGTCGGCTCAGGCGCATCCAGAAAGGCCACAGGGAACGATGGGAAATCGCGAACCGTTTCCTGCGCGCACATTTCCCCGACTTTGACATCAAGGGTGAATTTGGCGGAACCACCTTCGTGCTCTCCGACCAAAGGAAACGTCTTCGCGCCAGTGAGATTGCCGGGAAGGCCCGCGAAAGGGACGTGATCATCGAAGAGATCGCGCCCTGCTATTCCGTGTGGGAAACCGGCGAGTATGCGTTTCGCGTGGGCGTATCGGCCATCCATCCACTTCTGATCGAGGCAGGTCTTCAGGAACTGAAGCAGACCATCGTGGAGCTGGGCGCCTGACCTCGGGGAACGATGGGCATTGCGCCCGGAGCCCTGCGCCCACGAATTTCGCAAACTGTACCTATTCCTGTTCGGCGCCGTGGTCTTTGGTTGGAGAACATGGACAGAGGCACAAATGTCGCAGATCGGCAGCCGGCCTCCACGTGAATGTTTTGGGGGTGATTCCGCATACCGCAGCGTTTCCAGCTCTTCTTGATCTTCCGTTTTGCATCGAAGCGCGATCAGGCAAGGCGAGAGGCGGCGCCACGCTGCATCAGGTGTTGCACACCTCTGTGGAAGGCGGGACGGGCAACAGCCGCTTCCGATTGCATGCATTCTGTCAACTGACGCAGGACGAGCCTTTGGCGTGAGGCAGAGGTCGGAACGAGAAAGGACGCGATTTGGTGAACCGGGGGCTGGAGACGCTGACGCACTGGATTTCAGAGGTCTTTGGATGGATCGGCTGGCTGTTGATCCTGTACTGCATGGCATTTGGCGTTTCTGATGTATTCCTGCGCTATGTCCTGAACCAGCCGTCTCAGTGGATCGGAACGACTTTGCAGGCCGCCATGGTCATACTGGCCTGTGTCGGCGGGGTGTATTCGTTGCAGCACAAGAGTTTCGTAAAGCTCGACCTGTTCTATGCCAATGCCAGGGATCGCACGAAGGCCATTCTTGACATCCTGACGGCGCCCATCGCGATCCTGTTCCTGGTCGTGCTGATCTGGAAGGGTTACGAAGCGGCGTCCTTGTCGGCGATGCTCAATCAAAGGACGCCAACCGCTGTCCCGATCCCGATCTACCCTATCAAGTTCGCGATCCCGATCAGCGGGGCACTCGTGCTTCTGATCGTGATCAAGCACCTCATTCAGGACATTCAGACCGTTCTTGGCCGCTGACTGGCGGTCTCGAAAGCCGTGGCGGACCATCTTCGCCAGACAAGTGAATACCCAATGAAACTGGAGGAAAAAATGAAACATACCAGAATGCTGCAAACCACGCTGTGGGCCGGGGTCGTTGCCGTATTCGGCAGCATGGCTGCGGCACAGGACGGTCCGCCGGACACCGTGACCGAATGGACCTTCCAACCCGCGTTTGACCAGACGGATGCAGGTTGGGACAACGGCTTGATCCCTTGGGTTGAAGCAGTCGAAGAGGCCACCCAAGGCACTGTCAAGATCCGCGTGGAGCCGGCAGGCGCGTTGATCAGCGGTGCAGAAGCCTTCGGCGCCGCTGCCGCAGGCCTGACCGACGGTTATGCGGGCTGGGGGTCTGTCTACGGCGGCGACATGCCCGAGGGCATGCTGGCCTTCGGCATGGCCATGGGTGCCAACAACACCGAGGAAGCCTGGGAAGTGATGTGGGGCAACCCCGACTATCGCGTCGGTGACATCGTGCAAGCGGCTGCCAATGCGCGCAACCTGCATTGGGTCGGCTGGACGAACCAGGGCCCGAACGCCATGTTCACGACTTTCCGGGTGGAAAGGCTCGAAGACCTGGACGGCAAGAAAATGCGTGCAGGTGGCCCGCAGGCCATCTTTCACTCGACCATGGGTGGCGCGCCGGTTTCCATGAACGCCGGTGAAATCTACACAGCCATCAAGCTGGGCACCATTGACGGCACGTATTGGGACACGGGCGGCATCGACGACATGTCGTTTCAGGAAGTGATCAACTACGCGATCATGCCGGGCTGGAACCCCGCGCAGCACCAGGAGATCTTTGTCAACCTGCAAAGCTGGAACGCCTTGACGGACTGGCAGCGCATGCAGATCGAAGGCGTCTTCGAGGAGACGTATTTCCTGACCAGCAAAATGCATGCTGACGGCGTGCAGGAAGCGCTTCAGATCCTGCGCGACGCTGGTGGCGAAGTGATTGAATTCTCTGAGGAGGAAATCGCACGGATGCGCGCGAAATCGATCGCTGAAGTCTGGCCGCAGGTCGCTGCGGCGTCCGCAGGCAACGCCGAGGGCGTGGAGATCTACAAGAAGTTCCTGGAAGACAAGGCCGCCGGCAACTGATTTGGCGCGCTTGGCGGTCTGATCGCTGAGTCTGCCACGACCATTGGCCCGATCCGGGCCAATGGAACTCCGAAAGGCGGAGCCTTGCCGAACAGATCGCTGTCGCCCTGGTTTCGGCCTCGGGCCGAAGACTGAAAAAGGACACGGGACCGGAGAACATGAGCCTCGAACTTATCACTGCCCTCTATTTCATAGTGCTGTTCATCTTCCTCTTCATGGGGTTGCCCGTTGCTTTCGGGCTTGGCGGGACGGCGGTTCTGTTCGCCATGATCCTTGAGCCGCGAGCATTGCTTTCTGTTCCCAGTGCCTTCTATTCGACACCCTGGAATTCGGTGCTTGTGACGGTGCCGCTGTTTCTGTTCATGGGGTCTCTCATACGGTTTTCGGGGGTTGCCGAGGCCGCATATGACGCGGTCTACAAGTTGATAGGGCACATTCACGGTGGCCTGGCCATGGGCACGGTTCAGGTTTGCACGGTCTTTGCTGCCGTGACGGGCATCACGCCTCCTGCCACCACGACGATGGGCCAAATCGCCTATCCTTCCATGGTGCGCTACAATTATGACCGTTCGATCGCGATCGGTTCAATCGCCGCTGGCGGTGCGCTCGGCGCATTGATCCCACCCAGCGTCCCGTTCATCTTCTACGGGCTGCTGGCCAAGGTCTCGATTGGTGATCTGTTCATGGCAGGGGTTGTGCCCGGCCTGATGCTGGCAACCTTCTACGTCATCTACATCGGTGTACGGTGTCGGATACAGCCCCACCTGGGCCCCGCCCTTCCGGCGGACCAGAAATTCACTCGTCAGGAAAAATTCCTGGCCGTCTTCAGCATTTGGCCGTTCGCCCTGTTGATCGCCATCGTGCTGGGCGTGATCTGGGGCGGCATTGCAACTCCGGCGGAGGCTGCAGCCTTTGGGGCGACGGGCGCCTTCCTCATCAACCTGGCCTACGGGCGTCTCACGAGGGAGGTGCTGGTCGATTCGCTCGTCTCCACGATCAAGCTGTCCGGCATGGGCCTGTGGATACTGATCGGTGCAACCATCTACCTCAACGTCTTCAACTCCATGGGCAGTCAGGACTTGCTGACCAACCTCGTGCTGTCCATGCCTGGGGGCGGCACCGGCATCCTGCTGATGATGATGCTGATCATTCTGGTGCTGGGCATGGTGATGGATGACTGGGCGATCATCCTGCTCTGCACGCCCCTGTTCATTCCGATCATTGACGAGCTGGGGATCGACAAACTCTGGTTTGGCGCCCTGTTCATCGTGAACATCCAGATTGCCTACCTGACGCCACCCTTCGGCTTCGTGCTCTTCTGGATCAAGGGCGTCCTGCCCAGTGATGTAAGCATGGGAGATGTCTACAATTCAGTTGGCCCGTTTGTGGTGATCCAGATCTTCGGCCTGTTACTGGTTTTCCTCTTCCCGGCAATCGCCACTTGGCTGCCCTATGCGCTGAAGTGAATCCGGCACCAGCGGCGCGACTTCTTGCCACCCCCCGATTGCCAGCCAAAAGATCTGGCGCAGCTTTGGTCGCTTGGCACGCGCCCTTAACTCGAAAGGACCCGGAGGTTCAGATGTACATTCACATTCTCGTCGCCGTTGCCCCTGGCCACGTCGAGGCCTACGCAGGATCTCTTGACGCAGCGCGCCGCCTTCTGGCCGATGGCGGAAAGATCACCGTTCTCTCGGTGCTCGAAGAACTGCCGTCATATGTCGGGTCTTACTTTCCTGCCGATCAGATGAAGAAGAGCCGGTCGGACCAGACCTCCATGATCAAGGCCGCAGTCTCCGGCGATGATGTCGAGGTTCAAGTTCTGTCAGGGCATCCGACGAACACCATTCTCGATTGGGCCAGCAAGCATGAGACGGATTGCATAGTGGTGTCGTCGCACCGGCCCGGTTTGTCGCACCTGTTGCTGGGATCAACGGCGGCCCGCGTCGTTCGCCACGCCGAGTGCGCTGTGGTCGTTCTGCGCTAACCCGCCGTGGGAGCCGCATTTCGTGGCCCTTGCGGGACCTGACGCAGGGATCGGAAAGCAACTGATCACAGCCTTGCGCGAGTTCTATGGTTTCACGGCGTTCGACGAGCCGGCCGCTCGGCAGGAATCGTGACCGGCAGCCAAAACCGCTTCTGCTTGCAAACATCAGTTTGAAACCCCTCTTCTTGCGAACCGTGCCCTATCGAAAACGGCACTTTCCCGACAGTTGTTTCCTTCGATTTGTCGGCACTGACTCTAGCGAATTCCTGTCTGTTTACTGCGTCTGGAAATCATCGTATGGGCTCGTGCGTCACGCTCGATTCACAAGACGGTGCTCACATGCTCATTGGCGTTCCCAAGGAAACGAAAGTACACGAATACCGGGTCGGGCTGATTCCCGGCAATGTCCGCGAACTCGTCACGCACGGCCATCGCGTCGTCGTGGAAAGCGGGGCCGGCGGGGCCATCGGCATGACCGATGCACACTACGAGGAGGCCGGGGCATCCATCGCCGATTCGCCCGCCGAGGTGTTCACCGAGGCCGAAATGATCGTCAAGGTGAAGGAGCCGCTGGCGCCGGAGCGCGCGATGCTTCGCCAGGGGCAGATCCTGTTCACCTACCTGCATCTTGCGCCCGACCCGGATCAGACCGAAGATCTGCTCGACAGCGGCGCGACGTGCATCGCCTACGAGACCGTCACCTCGCCGTCCGGCGGCCTGCCGCTTCTGGCGCCGATGTCGGAAGTCGCTGGCCGCATGTCGGTCCAGGCAGGCGCATACTACCTGGAGAAGACCCATTACGGCCTGGGCATACTCCTGGGCGGCGTGCCGGGCGTCGATCCCGGCAAGGTTGTCGTCATCGGCGGCGGTGTCGTCGGAACCCACGCCATCCATATCGCGCTCGGCATGGGGGCCGACGTATGGGTGCTGGACAGCAACATCCGCCAGCTGAACCGGCTGTGGCAACAGTTCGGCCGGCCGCTGAACACCGTGTTCTCGACCCGCGATGCCATCGAGCGCCACTGCATCGCGGCGGACCTGGTGATCGGCGGCGTCCTGGTTCCCGGCGCGGCGGCGCC
>JAPPCV010000137.1 GCA_028824715.1 Boseongicola sp.
TGGTCGTGCCGCCACCCATCAGCGTGATCGGCCTGTGCCCGGTCTTCTGCATCCATCGCAGGAGCATGATTTGCACGAGGTTCCCGATATGGAGCGACGTGGCCGTCAAATCGAAGCCGATATAGCCCGTGACGCAGCCCTTGCACATTTGTTCGTCGAGCGCGGACAGGTCGGTGCAATCGGCCAGAAACCCTCGCGACATCACGGTGGCAAGAAATTCCGATTTGGGGTGATAGGTCATCGCCGTTCCGTATATTCTCGCGTTCATGCGGCGACGACTTCTATACGCGCCCCGAAGGCAACGCAAACCCCGTGGCTGAAGCCGGCTCGCTTTGGGTGGCTGGCACGATGTCCGGAACTTCTCTGGACGGCGTGGATGCCGCAATGGTCCGGACGGACGGGATTCGCGTGCTGGAATTCGGCAGGACGGAATATCGACCCTATTCTCCGGCCGAACGGGAGATCCTGCGGTCCGCGTTGGGACGTGAAGACGGGTGCGAGATCGAAGCCGCCGCCGACGTGGTCGATGCGGCGCACGTCGAACTCCTGTCCGGGTTCGAAGATGCGGGACTGGTCGGATTCCATGGCCAGACGACTCTCCATCTTCCCGACGAGGGACGAACGCGCCAAATCGGAGACGGCCAGTCGCTGGCCCGCGCTCTCGGAGTGCCGGTGATCTGGGACTTCCGTTCGGAAGACATGCGGCACGGAGGGCAGGGGGCGCCATTGGCGCCGTTCTATCATTTTGCACTCGCGCGCATGCTTGAAATCTCCGAGCCGGTCGCATTCCTCAACATTGGGGGAGTGGCGAACCTCACCTGGCTGGATCCATTGCGGGAGGTTCCCGAGGCTCCGGGGGCATGCCTTGCATTTGACACCGGACCGGGAAATGCGCCGATCAATGACCTCTGCCAGGCCCGGCTCGATGCGCCGCTGGACCTGGACGGGAGGTTGACGTCTGCCGGCGATGTCGATCCAGGCATCCTGAAGCGCCTGCTGGAACATCAGGCGTATTTCTCAAGAACACCTCCGAAATCATTGGACAGAAACACGTTTTCTGGCTGGCTTTCAGAGGTGGATGCGTGCACGCCCGAAGATGCAGCGGCAACCCTCGCTGCCGGCGTGGCGCAGGCAATCGCTGCTGGGTTGACCCACTGCCCGAATGCGCCCACGCGCGTCCTGGTGTCGGGCGGGGGCCGCAAGAACTCCGGCCTCATGGCGCAGGTATCGGAAGCGCTTGATTGCCTGGTCCTGCCCGTCGATGAGGCCGGGATGGATGGCGACATGCTGGAAGCTCAGGCGTTCGCCTATCTTGCGGCACGTGTCCATTCAGGATTGCCGACGTCCGCCCCGGGAACAACGGGGGCAGCGAAGCCTGTCTGCGGTGGAACCATCAGCGAGCCATAGGGCACTTGGCAATTCCGGAGTTCCATGGGGGTCGCGGTGAGCCAGGACCTGCAACCGCGGAACCGCGACCGCGCTGCGCGGGGCGATTCGCAAGGTCGCACCTCAAGTCGAAGGGTCATCGATAAGGGGATCCGGTTTCGCGAAACGCTTGAGATCCTCAAGGTCAGCGATCCTGACGTGGTTGCCGTCGATGGCCACGCCATAGGGGCGAAGGGCCTTGAATGCCCGGCTCAGGTTCTCGGGAGTCATGCCAAGCAAGGACGCGAGCCGACGTTTCTCGAACCGAAGGTCAAACTCGTTCACGTTGCCTGACTGCTTCTGTTGTTGCAGCAGGTAGTTTGCCAGCCGCTCAAGCGATGATCTGAGCTTGAGGTTCTTCTGCGCCTTTATGACCGAGCGGTAGCATTGCGCAAGTTCCGACACGATGGCGCGTGCAAAGCGCTGATCGGCACCAAAGACGGCTCTGACGTCCTGGCTGGGGATCAGGGCAACGCGGCTCTTTTCGAGAGTTCTTGCCGACATCAGGTAAGGAGCGTCATTGATCGTTGCGGCGAGAATGAAGGTGGAGACAGGCCATGCGGTTGACATGCTTGTCTCGCGCCCGCTCCAGGATGAGAAAAGGTCGACGGAACCGGAAAGAACGATGTGCAGGAAGTCGCTCGAATCGCCCTCGGTGATCAGTTCGATGCGTGGCGGAAAGTTCTGGACGTAGGCGCCTCGCATGAGCGTCATGAACTGCTCATCCGCCATTTCCGAAAACAGGTGCAGTTCCCGAATGTCGGGGTAGTCCGATTCGGGCATGCCCAAGCGCACCATTGAAGACCTCTCTACGAACAGCGGACATGCACTTGATGCATTTCAAGTGCATGATTGTCCCGCATCCAAGTTTGCCTTGACGGTTGACTGTCGGCGACAAGACGAACTTTGGCAATGAAATTGTTTTGCAGTGCCCATGGCGCTTTCTTGATCTGAATCAAGTCATCTGCGCTCCGGATGCAGTCATTGTTGCGCGCAAGCCCGCCATGGCATCCTGATCCAGACGAGAACGCCGGAGGAGCGACAGATGCAAGCACAGGACGAAATCTCGCGCCCAGACCAATACCGCGCGCTCGGGCTAAGCACGTTCGCGTTCACGGTCTGCTTTGCAGTGTGGACGATCTTCTCGATCATCGGGGTCAAGATCAAGCAGGACCTTGGCCTCAACGACACGCAGTTCGGGCTGCTGGTCGCAACGCCCGTGCTGACCGGCTCGGTAAGCCGCATCTTCCTTGGCGTCTGGACCGAACAGTTCGGCGGCCGGATCATGTTTCCCTTGCAGATGCTGATCACCGCAGTCGCGGTCTGGCTGCTGACCAGCGTGCAGACCTACGAGGTCTTCCTCCTTGCGGCGCTCGGACTTGGCCTTGCCGGCGGTTCCTTCATCGTCGGTGTGGCCTATACGTCCCGCTGGTTCGACAAGGAGCACCAGGGCACGGCCCTTGGCATCTTCGGGGCCGGCAACGTGGGCGCCGCCGTCACGAACTTTGCGGCACCGTTCCTCGTGGTTGCCCTCGGCTGGGAGGGGACCGCGCGGATCTACGCCATCGTGCTGGCGATCACTGCCGTGCTGTTCTACGTTCTTGCAAGGACCGACCCGGTTCAGGAGGAGCGAAGGCGTACCGGCCAGCGACCGGTCTCGGCCGGCTCGCAGCTCGAGCCATTGCGGAACTTCCAGGTCTGGCGCTTCGCCACATACTACTTCTTCGTGTTTGGCGCCTTCGTGGCATTGGCAAGTTTCCTGCCGCGCTACTACGTTGGCGCATACGGCCTTGAACTCACGGTCGCGGGCGTGTTTGCAGGTCTCTACTCGCTCCCGGGTTCGGTGTTTCGCGCGCTCGGCGGGTGGATGTCGGACATTTGGGGCGCCAGGTTCGTGATGTACCTGACCTTCATCGGTTCTCTCCTGACGCTGTTCATCATGAGCTATCCGCAGACCAGCTACGTCGTGCAGGGAATCGCTGGCCCGATCGAGTTCGACTTCGGTTTGAGCGTTGGCGTCTTTGTCGCGCTGACGGTGATTCTCGGCTTTCTCATGAGCCTCGGCAAGGCCGCTGTCTACAAGCACATCCCGGTCTACTACCCGCACCACGTAGGCTCGGTCGGTGGCCTCGTTGGCATGATCGGCGGACTCGGCGGCTTCTTCCTGCCCATCGCGTTCGGCATTCTGCTGGACACCACGGGTGTCTGGACCGCCCCGTTCATGCTGCTCTTTGGAATCGTTTTGGTTTCGACGGCCTGGATGCACGTCGCCATTCGCCGCATGGAGCATGCCCGCCACCCGGCGCTGGCCGAAGAGACCTATCTCTCCGACGTGCCGCACGAACCGCATCCGGCTCCGGCCGGCCATTGATCTGGCAGAGGGCCGGGCCGTCAACATGACGGCCCGGCGAGCGAAGCACAGCCGAAAGGATCGAACACATGACGTTCCAGGACAAAGAAGGAGGCCAGAGAGGTCGCACGCTGGTGGACTGGCGTCCCGAGGACGAGACCTTCTGGAAGGACAGGGGTCACGCCATCGCAACCCGAAATCTCTGGATCTCGATTCCCTGCCTTCTTCTTGCCTTCTCGGTATGGATGGTCTGGTCGGTAGTGGTTGCCAGGCTTCCCGCCATTGGATTCGAGTACACGACCGATCAGCTGTTCTGGCTTGCCGCTCTTCCTGGGCTGTCAGGGGCGACACTTCGAATCTTCTACAGCTTCATGATCCCGATCTTCGGCGGGAGGCTCTGGACCACGTTTTCTACGGCATCGCTTCTTCTGCCAGCCATAGGCATCGGCGTCGCCGTTCAAAACCCCGACACGAGCTATCTCGTCTTCCTGGTCCTGGCCCTGCTTTGCGGATTTGGCGGCGGGAACTTTGCGTCGTCGATGGCGAACATCGCCTACTTCTTTCCGAAGAAGACGAAGGGCAATGCGCTCGCATTGAATGCGGGGCTGGGCAACCTGGGCGTGTCCGTCATGCAGTTCGTCGTGCCGATCGTCATCACGATCGGAGTGTTCGGCGCAATTGGCGGCGGGCCCCAGGAACTGGCCGACGGCAGCCGGCTCTGGCTGCAAAACGCCGGATTCGTCTGGGTGCCTTTCATAGTCGTCTCCGTCATCGCAGCCTGGTTTGGGATGAACGACATCGCGGATGCCAAGGCTTCGCTGTCGAACCAGCTGACCATCCTCCAGCGCAAGCACAACTGGATAATGTGCGTTCTTTATACCGGCACTTTCGGGAGTTTCATCGGCTATTCGGCAGGCTTCCCGCTGTTGATGAAGACGCAGTTCCCAGAGGTGAATGTTCTTCAGTACGCGTTTCTCGGGCCGCTCGTCGGGGCGCTTAGCCGTGCTGCGACGGGATGGGTCTCTGACAGGTACGGCGGCGGTCGCGTGACCTTCTGGGTGTTCCTCGGAATGGCCATTGCGGTCTTCAGCGTCCTCCAGTTCCTGCCGCAGGACAATGGTGCCGGAAACTTCTGGGGATTCTTCTCCTGCTTCATGGCCCTTTTCTTCCTGACCGGAGTCGGCAACGCTTCGACCTTTCAGATGATCCCGTCGATCATGCAGCAGGAAATCCCTCGGCTCCATCCAGATATCGGCGAGGCCGACACGCATCGGCAAGCCGAGATGGAAGGCGCGGCCATCATCGCATTCACAAGCGCGATTGCCGCCTATGGAGCCTTTTTCATCCCCAAGGCCTACGGCACGTCGATCAGCATGACAGGAGGGCCAGCGGCAGCGCTTTGGTGCTTCCTGACCTTTTATGTGGTCTGCGTGGTGATCACGTGGGTCTTTTACACGCGCAAGAATGCACCGGTCCCATGCTGAGCAGCAGGCAGAGGCGACGCTTGATCACGCAGGGATGACCTCAGGAGAAATGACATGAGCCACTTGCTCGACAGAATGAACTTCCTGCAACCAAAGGAACTTGAGCAATTCTCGGACGGCCACGGTCAAGTGACCCGAGAGAGTCGCGACTGGGAAGACGTCTACAGAAACCGCTGGCGACATGACAAGGTTGTCCGCTCGACGCATGGCGTGAACTGCACCGGATCCTGCTCCTGGAAAATCTATGTGAAGTCGGGGATCGTCACGTGGGAAACCCAGCATACCGACTACCCGCGCACGAGGCCCGACTTGCCGAACCATGAACCGCGCGGCTGCGCTCGCGGCGCCTCCTACAGCTGGTATCTCTACAGCGCCAACAGGGTGAAGCATCCACTCGTGCGGGGGCGGCTCATGAAAGCCTGGCGAGAGTTGCGCGCGACAATGACGCCCGTCGAGGCCTGGACCAGGATGCAGAATGATCCGGCACTGCGCGCCTCCTACGTCGCGACCCGTGGCAAGGGCGGCTTCGTTCGCGCATCCTGGGACGAGGCAACCGAACTCGTTGCGGCGGCCAATGCCTGCACCGTCAAGACCCACGGTCCCGACCGGGTCTTCGGCTTTTCGCCGATCCCCGCGATGTCGATGATCTCCTATGCCGCCGGCTCGCGGTACCTCAGCCTGCTTGGCGGAGTCTGCATGTCGTTTTACGACTGGTACTGCGACCTGCCGCCAGCGTCACCAATGACCTGGGGCGAACAGACTGACGTGCCGGAAAGCGCGGACTGGTACAACGCCGCCTACCTGATCCTGTGGGGATCCAACGTGCCGCAGACCCGGACGCCGGATGCGCATTTCTACACGGAAGCGCGCTATCGCGGCGCCAAGTCTGCCGTGATCTGCCCTGACTACTCCGAGGCCGCCAAGTTCGGTGACGTCTGGCTGAACGTGAAGCAGGGCACCGATGCCGCGCTGGCGATGGCGTTCGGCCATGTCATCCTGCGCGAGTTCCACCTCGACCGGCAGGCGGAGTACTTCGAGGATTACTGCCGCAAGTACTCCGACTTTCCGATGCTCGTGAGACTCGACGAAAAGGACGGCAAGCTCGTCCCTGGACGATTCCTGCGGGCCGCGGACCTGGATGGCGCACTTGGCGAGGACAACAATCCCGAGTGGAAGACCGTCGCGATTGACGAGAATTCCGGGACGCTTGTATCGCCAAACGGCTCCATCGGATACCGCTGGGGCGAGCAGGGCGAGTGGAACCTGGAGGAAAGGGCTTCCGGTTCGGACGTCTCGCTCATGATGTCGCTGATTCTCGATGAATGCCATGACGAGGTGGCGGGCGTCGACTTTCCTTATTTCGGCGCGGATGCGACCCAGGCCTTCTCGACCGGTGACGACCGCCCGAATGTCCTGACGAGAAACGTGCCGATCAGGCGCATCAAGACCGTTGAAGGTGAAACGGCTGTTGCCACGGTCTTCGACCTCTTCTGCGCCAACTACGGCCTTGACCGGGGTCTCGGCGGCGACTGGGTGTCGGATTCCTACGACAAGGACGTGCCGGGCACGCCTGCCTGGGCCGAGAGGATCACGGGCGTGTCAGCCGACAAGATCGTCCATGTCGCTCGCGAATTCGCGCACAGCGCGGAGAAGACCCGGGGCAAGTCGATGATCATCATCGGCGCGGCAATGAACCATTGGTATCACATGGACATGAACTACCGCGGCGTCATCAACATGCTGGTGATGTGCGGCTGCGTGGGTCAGTCAGGCGGCGGTTGGGCACACTATGTGGGGCAGGAAAAGCTGCGGCCGCAGACTGGCTGGCTGCCACTGGCGTTTGCGCTCGACTGGGCGCGCCCGCCCCGGCACATGAACTCGACATCCGCCTGGTACGCGCATACAGACCAGTGGCGGTACGAGACGCTGACGACCGACGAGATCCTCTCGCCGACTGCCCCGGAAGGCGATTGGGACATCAGCATGATCGACTACAACATTCGTGCCGAACGGATGGGTTGGCTGCCATCCGCCCCACAGCTTCGCACGAACCCGCTCACGGTTGCCAACTCTGCGAAGGAGGCAGGCGAGGAGATTCCGGGTTACGTGGCCGGGCAACTGAAGTCCGGCAAGCTGGACATGTCTTGCGAGGATCCGGACGCGCCCGAGAACTGGCCGCGCAATCTCTTCGTCTGGAGGTCGAACCTTCTCGGCTCGTCCGGCAAGGGACACGAGTATTTCCTCAAGCACCTTCTCGGAACCGACCATGGCGTCCTCGGCCGCGACCTGGGAGAGGAAGGCCGTGAGCGACCGAAGGAAGCGAAGTGGCACGAGGAGGCGCCTCGCGGGAAGCTCGATCTTCTGGTCTGCATCGACTTTCGGATGTCCACCACGGCGGTCTATTCCGACGTCGTGCTGCCAACGGCAAGCTGGTACGAGAAGAACGACCTCAACACTTCGGACATGCATCCATTCATCCATCCGTTGCAGGCCGCCGTCGATCCCGCTTACGAAAGCAAGTCGGACTGGGAGATATTCAAGGCCATTGCCTGCAAGTTCCAGGAGGTCGCGCCGGAGATCCTTGGTGTCGAGACCGACATCGTTGCGGTGCCGATTCTGCATGACACGCCTGCCGAGATTGCCCAGGACCAGGTAAGGGACTGGAAGAAAGGCGAATGCGACCTGATCCCCGGCAAGACGGCGCCGAATTTCGTCGCGGTTGAACGAGACTACACTTCTATCGGCGACAGGTTCTGCGCCCTTGGGCCTCTCCTGGACAAGCTTGGCAACGGCGGGAAGGGCATTTCCTGGGAAACGGGACAGGAGGTTCAGCACCTGCGCGAGTTGAACGGCGTGTGGGAGGATGGCCCGGCAAAGGGTTGCCCGAAGATCATCACCGACATAGACGCGAGCGAGGTCGTGTTGATGCTCGCGCCCGAATCGAACGGCGAGGTTGCGGTCAAGGCTTGGGAAGCGCTCGGCAGGACGACGGGTCGGGAACTTGGGCACCTGGCACGGCCCAAGGAAGACGAGAAGATCCGCTTCCACGACATAGCCGCGCAGCCAAGGAAGATCATCTCGTCACCGACATGGTCCGGTTTGGAGAGTGAAGACGTCTGCTACAATGCCGGCTTCACCAACGTCCACGAGCTGATCCCATGGCGCACGCTGACCGGCCGTCAGCAATTGTATCAGGATCATCTGTGGATGCGGGCCTTCGGCGAAGGACTGATGTCCTATCGCCCTCCGGTCGATCTCAAGTCGATCACGAAAGAGGTCAACCTCGACGCCAGGGACGGGACGCCGCATGTCGTCCTGAACTTCATCACGCCGCACCAGAAGTGGGGCATCCACTCCACGTATTCCGACAACCTGCTGATGCTGACGCTCAACCGGGGGGGGCCTGTGATCTGGATCTCCGAGAACGATGCGGCCGAAGCGGGAATTGTCGACAACGACTGGGTGGAGCTCTACAACGCCAACGGCGCCCTGACGGCTCGCGCGGTTGTTTCCCAGCGGATCAAGGACGGCACGACGTTCATGTATCATGCGCAGGAGAAGATCGTGAATACACCCGGTTCCGAGCGAACCGGCAAGCGTGGCGGCATCCACAATTCAGTTACCCGTGCGGTGCTGAAGCCAACTCACATGATTGGCGGCTACGCGCAGCAGTCCTACGGGTTCAACTACTACGGCACCGTAGGCTCGAACCGGGACGAGTTCGTCATCGTTCGCAAGATGCGGAAGGTTGACTGGCTCGACGGTGAAGCAAGGACGAAGGAGGCCGCAGAATGAGAGTGCGCGCGCAAATCGGCATGGTGTTGAACCTCGACAAGTGCATCGGGTGTCACACCTGTTCCGTCACCTGCAAGAACGTCTGGACGAGCCGCGACGGCGTCGAATACGCCTGGTTCAACAATGTCGAGACGAAGCCGGGCACCGGCTACCCGACCGACTGGGAGAATCAGAAGCGTTGGAAGGGCGGCTGGGAGAGGACACGATCTGGCAAGCTCCAGCCACGGCAGGGCTCCAAGTGGCGAATCCTGGCAAACATCTTCGCAAATCCGGACCTTCCGGAAATCGACGACTACTACGAACCGTTCGACTTCGATTACGATCACCTTCAGTCGGCACCGGAGATGGAGGCGTTTCCGACTGCCCGTGCCCGCTCGCAGGTCACCGGGAAGCGGATCGAGAAAATCGAGAAGGGTCCGAACTGGGAGGAGATTCTGGGCGGGGAGTTTTCCAAGCGCAGCCAGGACTACAACTTCGAAGGTGTGCAAAAGGAGATCTACGGGGAATACGAGAACACTTTCATGATGTATCTCCCGCGCCTCTGCGAGCACTGCCTGAACCCGTCCTGTGCCGCATCGTGTCCGTCTGGCGCGATCTACAAGCGCGAGGAGGACGGAATCGTCCTGATCGACCAGGAAAAGTGCCGGGGCTGGCGAATGTGCGTCTCGGGCTGCCCCTACAAGAAGGTCTATTACAACTGGTCAACCGGAAAGTCCGAAAAGTGCACCCTTTGCTACCCGCGGATCGAGAGCGGCAATCCGACCGTGTGCTCGGAAACCTGCGTCGGCCGCATCCGATACATCGGAGTGATGCTCTACGATGCCGACAGGATCGAGGAAGCCGCAAACGTGGCCGACACGAAGGACCTGTACGACGCACAGCTCGGCATATTCCTCGACCCGCATGACCCGGAAGTCGTGGAGACGGCGCGGGCAGACGGCATTCCCGGCGATTGGATCAAGGCCGCGCAGGAGAGCCCGATCTGGAAAATGGCGATGGAATGGAAAGTCGCGTTTCCGTTGCATCCCGAGTACCGGACATTGCCGATGGTCTGGTACATCCCGCCGCTCTCACCGATTCAGAATGCGGCCGAGGCTGGCGCGATCGGAATGGAAGGCGCGATGCCTGACGTGCGCAATCTCCGCATTCCGTTGCGCTACCTCGCCAACATGCTGACGGCAGGAGATGAAGCGCCCATCGCGCAGGCGCTTGAACGGATGCTGGCCATGCGCAGCTACATGCGAACCAAGACTCTGGAAGGCGTGAATGACGAGGGCATAGCCGCCCGCGCCGGACTTTCCGGGCGAGTGATAGAGGATATGTACCGGATCATGGCACTTGCCGACTACGAGGACCGCTTCGTGATCCCGACCACGCATCGTGAAGAAGTTGAGGATGCCTACGACCTCCGTGGCGACTGTGGCTTCACCGACGGCAACGGCTGCTCGACGGGAATCTCCGGCGGATCGTTGTTTGGCGGCACGCGAAGGCCCCTGAAGATGCCAGCGGAGATGCAGTGATGGACCGCACGCTCAAGGCCTTGTCCCTGATTCTCAGTTACCCGACGCAGGACCTGAAGGCCGCCATGCAGGAAATCGGTGACATTCTCGACGCGGACCGTCGCCTGAGCGGCACCACACGCAAATCCTTGCGTCAATTGGTGCAGGAACTTCGGTCACGCGACATCTACGAATTGGAGGAACGGTACGTGGGCCTGTTTGATCGTTCACGCACGCTTTCCTTGAACCTCTTCGAACATGTCCATGGCGAGAGCAGGGACAGGGGCGGCGCGATGGTGTCGCTTCTCGAGACCTACCGCGCAGGGGGCCTTGATCTTGCGACGACGGAGTTGCCTGATCACTTGCCGGTCGTTCTGGAGTTTCTCTCGATGCGTCCTCGCCTGGAGGCGCGGGAAGTCCTGGCGGACGCAGCGCACATTCTTGAGGCTCTGAGCATCAGGCATTCTCGGCGAAAGAGTCCGTTTTTCGGGGTGTTTGCGGCCCTTCTGGAGCTCTCGGGATCGAAGGCCGATCGCGCTGCAGTCACGGAACTGCTCGGGCAGCCCGAAATCGATCCGGACAACCTGGAAGCGCTGGACGAAATCTGGGAGGAGAGCGAGGTCCGCTTCGGGCCCGACCCAGGGGCTGGGTGCCCGCAGGCGCGGGACATCCTTGCCCGGATCGATGAACCGGTACGCCCGGCGTCCGGTGCGACAACTCATTGACGGAGGCCCAAATGCACGACTTTCTGTTTGGAATCTTCCCCTACATCGCGCTTGGGGTAGCGATCATGGGCACGATTGCGCGATATGAGCGCGACCAGTTCACCTGGAAGACATCTTCGTCACAGTTGCTGCGGCGAAGGCAACTGGTGGTCGGCTCCATCCTGTTCCATGTCGGTGTGCTGGTGATCTTTTTCGGGCATCTGGTTGGCCTGCTGACACCAATCCAGGTGTTCGAAATCATCGGCATCAGTCATGGCGCCAAGCAAATGCTTGCGTTGGTCGTGGGCGGGATTGCCGGCGTCATGGCGTTGATCGGTGGTGGAATGCTGTTCCACCGCCGATGGACAGACCCTCGCATTCGCCAGACCTCAAGTTTCTGGGACATCACGATCCTTGCATTGCTTCTGGTGCAACTGGTTTTGGGACTTGGCACGATCCTTGTCTCGATCGACCATCTTGATGGGCACGAGATGGTGACATTCATGTACTGGGCGCAGGGCATCTTCACCTTCGACCCTGCTGCCGCAAGCTACATTGCGGATGCGGCACTGGTATTCAAGCTTCACTTGTTGCTTGGGCTGGTGATCATCTTGGTGTTTCCGTTCACCCGACTTGTCCACGTCCTGTCAGGCTTCGCGGTGCCATTCCGCTACCTGTTGACACGCCCCGGCTACCAGGTCGTGCGCTCACGCCGCAGCACTCCGCTGCCGAAGCGCTCGGGGCCTGTCTCTTCAAGACAAGCCACGGCGGAATCCAAGCCCGCACCGCCATCCGGCGCTGCCGCCGGCCCGGCCGAGTGACGGCGATGGCCGCATCCCTGTTGCCGCCCCTGGTCGTAAATGGCGAGACGGTCCCGCGGGCAGCCATTGCCGCGGAGGCGCAGAACCACCCGGCTCCCGAGGGCAAGCCTGGATTCGCTTGGCGGAAGGCGGCCAACGCCCTGGCGGTGCGCACGCTCCTTTTGCAGGAAGCAAGTCGAAGGGGGCTCGAACCGGAACCGGCCGAGGTTGGAGCGGACAGATTCGAAACAGATGAAGAAGCCCTGATCCGACAGCTCCTTGAGACTGTTCTTGAACTTGACACTCCGACTGAACTGGCCGTCCGCACGGAATGGGAGCGCGACCCGTCTCGCTTTCGTACGCCGCCTCTTTGGGAAGTGTCACACATTCTGGTGGCTTGTGATTCGCACGACGAGACCGGCCGGGCGAAGGCGCAGGCCAGGGCGTTCGAACTTGCGAATCGTGTTCGTGACAACCCGCGACACTTTTCCCGAATTGCCGCGGCAGACAGTGACTGCAACTCACGGGCGACAGGAGGAAAGCTAGGCCAAGTTGGGCCGGGAGAGACCTCGACCGAGTTCGAGGCAGCCGTGCGCAAGCTTTCCGAAGGCGACGTCACCGTCGAACCGGTTCTCACGCGGCATGGTTGGCACATCATCCGCCTGGATGCCGTCGACGAGGGTTCGGTGCTTCCGTTCGAGGCCGTTCGCCAAAAGATATCCGATGCCATGGAAAAGGCGGCTTGGGTCCGCAAGGCCCGATCCTACGTCCAGCAACTGGTCAAGTCAGCCGAGATTTCCGGCGCGGATCCGTCAGCGTTCCAACCTCAAGCAAAGGGGTCCGGCAACCCGATCTGACGCTCGCGGTGCAGGGCGATCAATTCGCCATCGCTGCACCGGGCGCAACAGCACTCCTGGCTTTGCGCCGGGATCATTGCCTGTGAAAGGGCAAGTGACGGAAGCGATGTCGCGGCGCGGCAGTGAGAAGGGGCTCATCCGGGTTGGTTCAATGGGTTATGACCCCGGTTTCACCGGATCGGGCAGCCGCCGCGCGCTGGGCCAGCGCGGCCCGCTCGGCCTCCTCGTCCCAGTCAATAGGCTCCGGTTGCCGGACAAGCGCGTTCTTCAGGACCTCGGATACCGCCGAAACGGGGATGATGGTCAATCCGTCCTTCACGTTGTCGGGAATCTCCGGAAGGTCCTTCTCGTTCTCTTCTGGTATCAATACGGTCGAGATGCCGCCGCGGCGGGCCGCCAGCAGTTTCTCCTTGAGACCGCCAATTGCCAGGACATTGCCGCGCAGCGTTATTTCGCCGGTCATTGCGATGTCCTTGCGGACCGGAATCTGCGTGAGTACCGAGACGATCGACGTGACCATCGCAATTCCCGCCGACGGACCGTCCTTCGGCGTTGCGCCCTCCGGCACGTGCACGTGAATGTCCATTGTATCGAACCGGGTAGGCTGCACGCCGATGGACGGCGCGATCGACCGTGCAAAGCTCGAAGCGGCGTCGATGGACTCCTTCATCACGTCGCCAAGCTTTCCGGTTGTCTTCATCCTTCCCTTTCCGGGGAGGGTCAGGGCCTCGACCGACAGAAGGTCGCCTCCGGTCTGGGTCCAGGCGAGCCCCGTCACCGCACCCACCTGATCGGACTTTTCGGCCAGTCCGTAACGGAACTTCTTGACGCCGAGGAAGTCCTCCAGCTTCTCCGGAGTCACTACGACCTTCTTGTCTTTCTTCCTGACAATCCGGGTCACGGCCTTGCGTGCAAGTTTCGCGATCTCGCGTTCGAGGTTCCGTACACCGGCTTCGCGCGTATAGGTGCGGATGATCTCGGTCAGGGCCGCTTCCGACAGCTCGAATTCGGACGTCTTGAGGCCGTGTCCCTTGGTCTGCTTTTCGAGCAGGTGCTGTTTCGCGATCTCGCGCTTTTCGTCTTCCGTGTAGCCCGCGAGCGGAATGATCTCCATCCGGTCCAGGAGGGGGCTTGGCATGCTGTAGGTGTTCGCAGTCGTCAGGAACATGACATTCGAGAGATCGTACTCGATCTCCATGTAGTGATCGGTGAATGTCGAGTTCTGCTCGGGATCCAGGACTTCCAGCATCGCCGACGCGGGGTCTCCCCGAAAGTCGTGCCCCATCTTGTCGATCTCGTCGAGAAGGATGAGCGGATTGACGGTCTTGGCCTTCTTCATGCCCTGGATGATCTTGCCGGGCATCGAACCGATGTAGGTACGCCTGTGGCCGCGGATTTCTGCCTCGTCACGTACGCCACCAAGGCTGATGCGAATGAATTCGCGGCCGGTTGCCTTTGCCACCGACTTTCCGAGCGAGGTCTTTCCGACGCCCGGCGGTCCGACGAGACAGAGAATCGGCCCCTTCAGCTTCTTGGCTCTCTGCTGGACAGCGAGGTATTCGACAATTCGTTCCTTCACCTTTTCCAATCCGTAGTGATCGCCGTCGAGAACCTTTTGCGCGCGGCCCAGATCCTTCTTTACCCGCGACTTCACGCCCCACGGAATGGTGAGCATCCAGTCCAGATAGTTGCGTACCACGGTCGCCTCGGCGCTCATCGGCGACATGGACTTGAGCTTCTTCAGTTCGCCCTCGGCCTTTTCGCGGGCTTCCTTGGAAAGCTTGGTGTTGGCGATCTTCTCCTCGATTTCGGTGATTTCGTTCGAACCGTCCTCGCCGTCGCCTAGCTCCTTCTGGATCGCCTTCATCTGCTCATTCAGGTAGTATTCCTTTTGCGTCCGCTCCATCTGGGACCTGACGCGGGTCTTGATCTTCTTCTCTACCTGCAGAACTTCCAGTTCGCCCTGGATGAGGCCATAGACCGCCTCGAGCCTTTCCGCGACGGACAGCATTTCCAGAAGCGCCTGCCGCTTCTCGACTTCGACGCTGAGATGACCAGAGACGAGGTCGGCCAGCTTCGACGCATCCTTGCTTTCCGAAACCTGATACAGCGCTTCTTCAGAGACGTTCTTCCTGACCTTGACGTAGCGCTCGAACTCCTTTGCCACCGAGCCGACCAGAGCCTGGATGGCAGCCTTGTCGCCGAGTTCCTCTTCAAGCGTCTCGGCGTGCGCCTCAAAGTAGTTGTCGTTGTCCAGGTACTCCGTGATGCGCACGCGGTCTCGCCCCTCAACCAGCACCTTGACGGTGCCGTCTGGCAACTTCAGGAGTTGAAGGACATTGGCCAGCACGCCGACCTCGTAGATGCCGTCAGTTTCCGGATCATCATTGGACGGATCAATTTGGCTTGAGAGCAGGATCTGCTTGTCTTCCCGCATGACCTCGTCCAGCGCGCGCACCGACTTCTCGCGCCCGACGAACAGCGGGACGATCATGTGCGGAAACACGACAATGTCCCTGAGGGGAAGCACCGGGAAGGGCGTTGGCAGTGGCCTCGTCATGAATCTTTCCTGTCTTGCATGGAGGTACGGACGCGATGACTGCTGTTCGGTCCTTCTCCTGGTTACGAAGTCGGTACTTGGGTGCGGGTCCGGAAACCTTCAACCTCTGCTCGCGGATCAAGTTTGCTGTTCACGACCGCAGATGGCAAGGACGTTGGCATGAACATGCCAGTTTTCAAGGAGCTTGCATCTGGAATTCGCTCCGCACGAAAAGGAAAGGGCCGGCGCAAGGTCCGGCCCAAGTCGACACTTCCCAACCGCCGCTATTCGCGGCTGCCCATGAACTGCAGCAGGAACATGAAGAGGTTGATGAAGTCGAGGTAGAGGCTCAGCGCCCCCATGATGGCCGACTTCTCGAGCCACTCCTGATCCATGGCATGGGCATGGGCCAGATAGTCCGTCTTGATCCTTTGGGTGTCATAGGCGGTGAGACCAGCGAAGATCAGCACGCCGATCACCGAAACTGCGAATGCCAGCGCGCTTGACGCCACGAAGAGGTTGATCACCATTGCGATGATCAAGCCGATCAGGCCCATCATGAGGAACGACCCGAAACCTGAAAGGTCACGCTTTGTCGTGTAGCCCCAAAGGCTGAGAGCCGCGAAACCTGCCGAGGTCGCGACGAAAGTCTGGGCGATCGATATGCCGGTGAAGACGGCAAATATCCAGGAGATCGAGAGTCCCATGGCCGCCGCAAACACGTAGAAGAAGGCTTGCGCGGCAGCTGCTGAAATCCGGTTGATCATGCCACCGAAGAGGAAGACCAGTCCCAACGGGAGAAACATCGCGACCCAGCCCAGAATGTTCGGGCTTCCGGTAATTGGATCACGGAAAATCGCCGAGAGTGCATCACTCGTGCCAACGGCCCAGGCCACGGCTGCCGTGACCAGCATGCCTATGGACATGATGCCGTAGACCTTGTTCATGTGAGCGCGCAGGCCTTCGTGGATCTCGACCGATTGCGCGTCCGTTGTGGTCGTATGGATGGTGTTGTACCTGTCCATCAATTGTGCTCCTTCCTGTCTCAACGTGCCGGAGTACGGCTTTCGAAAGGCAATATGGCAAAATCGGCGCAAATTTCAACCTTCAGATCGCAAAAGACCCGTCGCTTTCCTTCCGGATTCACGGGCATGCGCGCACTTGACCAAATGCTGCGTCCGCCCGTGATCCTGCAATCCCGTCGTGTGCTGCAGAAATTCCGGAATGCAACGCATCCAGGGTGACCGGTTCGGGACATCAATTGACAATGAGCGGAACGCCATTGCACTTTGGGGATACGTCAGCGTGTCTGGCGTGAGGCCGGTCAGGTATGGCGTTGCCGCTCCGCGACGTGTCGGAACCAAGTGCAGGGTGCAGTTTGAACAGCAAAATTCATCCAGAAACGGGCAAGTCCATGCACTTTGCCCGTTACGGAAGTGGTTCGCGATCGGAATCGCAAGCGTTGCTGCTTCTGTTCTTGGCGGTATGGCCGGCTTGGCCATGTTGATGATGTTTTCCTGAGTTTTGTGAGATCTGAACCATGGTGGGTCGAACCACTCAACCCGGGATCAAGTTGCGGAAGCGCTGGTGCTAAGCGCGGGACCCTGCCCATTGCCAGACCCGGACGCACATGTTCTTTCGCGTAAGGTGCGGACCGGGAGTTTCGTTTCATGGATGCAAGTTTCGTTGTCATCCTGACTATGGCGATCATCGCCGGACTCTACATGGCCTGGGCTATCGGTGCCAACGACGTGGCGAATTCGATGGGGACGTCGGTTGGATCAGGTGCAATTACGGTCGGTGGGGCCATCGTGATTGCCGCAGTGTTCGAATTCCTCGGGGCGTTTCTGGCCGGTGGCGAAGTGACTTCCACGATTCGCGAGGGCATCATTGACGTCGAAGCACTGGAGCACGACCCGGATCTTCTGGTTGTCGGCATGCTTTCGGCTCTCTTCGCGGCTGCAGTCTGGCTGACGGTCGCGTCGGCATTTGGCTGGCCGGTGTCAACCACGCACTCGATCGTCGGGGCCATTATCGGGTTTGCCGTGGTCGCGATCGGCATTGAGGCGGTGCACTGGTGGGATGTGGCGGCGATTGCCGCTAGCTGGGTGGCCACTCCTGTCCTTGCCGGAGTGATCTCGTTTCTCCTTGTGCTAAGCGTGCAGCGGCTAATCTTCGACAAGAGCGATCCAGCCTACTTTGCGTGTCGCTATGTTCCTGCGTACATCTTCGCTTCAGTGTTCATCACTTCGGCCGTGACCTTCGTCAAGGGCCTGAAGCATGTAGGACTGGACCTGAGCATGCCGATCGCACTTCTTTATTCCTTGCTGGTCGCCAGCATCGTTGCCGTGCTTGGCCGCCTGTTGGTATATCGGCTGGGATTCCCGAGTCTTGAGTTCCCGACAGGAAGACAGTCGCGTTTTGACGACGTGGAGAGGGTCTTTGGCATCCTGATGATCGTCACTGCATCAGGCATGGCGTTTGCACACGGCTCCAACGATGTTGCCAACGCGATCGGACCCGTCGCGGCAATAGTCGGAGTGGTGTCGACAGGCGGAGTGGCCGCCAAGTCAATGATTCCGGTCTGGGTCCTGCTCCTGGGCGCGGGCGGCATCGTCGTCGGTCTGGCAACATTCGGTTACCGGGTAATGGCCACGATTGGCCGGAGGATCACCGAACTCACGCCCAGCCGCGGATTCGCCGCAGAACTTGCGGCCGCGTCGACGGTCGTGGTGGCCAGCGGCACCGGTTTGCCAGTCTCAACGACCCAGACGCTGGTGGGCGCCGTGCTGGGGGTTGGCCTCGCGCGCGGTGTCGGTGAACTGGAATTCGGCGTGGTCCGCACGATCTTTGTGTCTTGGGTCGTCACGCTTCCCGTGGGTGCGGCGATTGCGGTAATGTTCTACTTCCTACTGACGGCAATGTTCCTGGGGGGTGCGGGCTGATGAGACTCGCCGAAGAGTTCCTGCTTTTGCTGCGAGACGACGATGGGGCGCTTTCACGAGCGCCTGAATGGTCTGTTCGGCACGCGCTGGGCGGTGCAGTATTGATGGACTTGGCGCTGGAACGACGCATAGATACGGATGCCGAACGGCTGTTCGTGATCGACTTCACGCCCGTGGGAGATCAATTGCTCGATTCAATGCTCGCAGAGATTGCCCGTGCCGACAGGACTTTCGACGCTCTCCATTGGGTCAGGCACGCCACCCGGCGCGCTGACGAAATAAGGGACACCGCGTTGGCTCGGTTGATCGACAACCGCGTTCTGGAACTCCGCGATGATCGCTATCTGCGGATATTCGGGACAAGGCGCTACTTGCTCAAGGATGAAGCGACGGAACGCAGGTTGACCAGCCGGATCAAGTCGGCGCTGCTTGCCGACTCGATTCCGGACCCGAAGGACGCCATGATTGTGACGCTTGCCGACGGCTGCGGGCTTGTTTCCCATATTCTGTCCGCGCATGAACTGGATGCAGCGAAAGCACGCATCAATCTGCTGGGTAAGGTCGAGTTGATCGGTCGGGTTTTCCTTGAAGCGATTGAGGTTGCTGTCCAGCCCGCCGCGGCCAAACTCGACACGGATTGAATCCCCTCACGTTTGCTGCCCAATGGCACGTCACCTGACTGCGGGTCCGAGCCAGGGTCTCTTTCGCCATCTGTGTGGCAGAATTCAGTATTTTGACGTTTCGGTGACGCCGCGTCCGTCCATAGAGCTCGCGCAGGGGAGGAGGTGCAAGGCTTGACGGCGCAGGCCCTGCCGCATACGCCACATAGGGCGTGCGCTCAGGGGATGGTCAATGCCGGAAGGCGACACAGAAAGCGTCGAGCTCTGGTCCGTAGCCGAGCGTTTGGCAGATGCCGCGCGAGAGGAAACCTTGCGCCATTTCCGCGCACGGAATCTGACTGCAGAGAGCAAGAGCGAACATTTTGACCCGGTTACGATTGCCGACAGGAATGCTGAATCCTCGATGCGCGCGATCCTCGGAAAGCTACGGCCGGAAGACGGAATATTGGGTGAGGAGTTCGAGCCAAAGCATGGCGTCAGCGGCCTGACGTGGGTTCTTGACCCGATTGACGGCACGAGAGGGTTCATTAGCGGAACGCCGACCTGGGGCGTCTTGATTGCGCTTGCTGATGTCGACGGGCCGATTCTTGGGCTGATCGACCAGCCTTATATCGGCGAGCGATTCATGGGCGGTCGTGGCAGGGCGGTTCTTGAGGGGCCGCATGGCAGCCTCCCCTTGAGCGCAAGCGGAACAACATCGCTGGCCGACGCCACGCTGTTCACGACATTTCCGGAGGTTGGCACATTTGCCGAAGCCACGGCATTTCGACGTGTGTCCAGCAAAGTGCAACTTACCCGCTACGGTTGCGATTGCTATGCATATGCGCTTCTCGCCGCCGGCCAGATCGATCTCGTCATTGAAGCTGGCCTCAAGGCCTACGACATCCAGGCGCCCATTGCCGTGATTGAGGCAGCTGGAGGAATCGTCAGCGACTGGGAAGGAAAGCCGGCTCACGGAGGGGGCAGGGCGCTGGCAGCGGCCACTCCCGAATTGCACGAAGCCGCCTTGGAAGTGATCGCATGATCTGCTGCCATGGAAGTCCAATCGTGCTCTCCTTGCCTGCATGGGACATGGATCCATAAGCTGACTCCGTGCCCTTGGTGCGCCCCGCGTGCTCGGCGTCCGTCCCTGATGTCGGCAGCGGAGGCGACCGGGATGACGTACCGCTTCTGCATCTCGGGGAATTGCCTTTCATCTTGCCTTCACTATCGTTGTCGAACGCACTACCGTCGTTGCAGTCAGCAATTCCACTCGGAACCACCTGTCTGGAGACGTCAGCGACCCCTCCCTGAAGGGAGGGGCTTGAGGAACGAAAGTTCCGAGAGCCCGTGCTGACCAGCACAGGAAAGGAGACTGTCATCCAA
>JAPPCV010000163.1 GCA_028824715.1 Boseongicola sp.
CCAGGGACGTGGGTCAATGCGGCCTTCCTCATTGGGCAGGCGGCCTTGCCGGCTGCAACCAGGAGACAGAGACCATCCACGAGCCGTGCTATCGGACCGCAGCGCCGCGTGGGCCGCAGCGGCAGGAACAGCCGCCCGCACCCCGATTTCGAGCAGGAAGCGGCGAGATTTCGCAGGGCTTGTTGATCCATTAGGCTGCGATCTGTCTGGCCTTTTCGACCAAGACCTCTGCCTGCCGGATCGAGGCATAGTCGATCAGCCGACCGTCCAGCGACACTGCGCCCTTGCCCGCCGCTTCGGCCTCTGCCATGGCCGCAAGAATGCGGTTGGCCTTGTCAACCTCGGCCTCGGTCGGGCTCATCACCTCGTTGGCCAGCGCGACCTGGCTGGGGTGGATGGCCCACTTTCCCTCGCAGCCAAGGGCAGCGGCGCGATAGGCGGCGGCTTTGTAGCCTTCGGGATCGCTGAAATCCCCGAACGGGCCGTCGATGGGGCGCAGGCCATTGGCGCGGGCAGCAACGACCATGTTGGCGATGGCTGAATGCCACATATCGCCCCAATGCACCTGCCGGGATCCGTCGCTGCCCGGGTCGGTCAGCACTGCGTAATTCTCGTTCACGCCGCCAATCACGGTGGTGCGGGCCCGCATGCTGGCGGCATAATCGGCAACCCCGAAATGCAGGCTTTCGTTACGCATCGATGCACCGGCGATTGCACTGACATTCTGCATGCCCAAGGCGGTCTCGATGATATGCTCGAACCCGATGCGCTTTGTGAGCCCCGTCGCATCCTCTATCTGCGTCACCAGCATGTCCACGGCATAGACGTCCGCAGCGGTCCCAACCTTGGGAATCATGATCAAATCGAGCCGCTCCCCTGCCTGTTCCACGACATCGACGACGTCGCGATACATGTAATGCGTGTCCAAGCCGTTGATTCGCACCGACATGGTCTTGCTGTTCCAATCGACCTCGTTCAGGGCCTTGACAATGTTGTTGCGTGCCCGTTCCTTCTCGTCCGGGGCGACCGAGTCTTCGAGATCGAGAAAGATGACATCGACGTCGGATTGTGCTGCTTTTTCAAACATTTGCGGCTGGCTTCCAGGGACGGCCAATTCGCTGCGGTTTAGGCGTCCGGGTGCCTGTTCGATGGGGTGAAAGCTCATGTCGGCCACTCCTGGAGTTTGGCGGGTTCAAGATGTCGGTCAGGCAGACAGGCGAAATCCCAATCTGTCAAGAAATTTTATTGCGCATGATGAAATGCATACGAAACAAGATTACTCGGATTGCCCGGGCAATCTGGACGAGTAGAAGAATGTGATCGCCTGCGCCCGGTTCTTGACCGACAGCTTGTCATAAAGGTTCGACAGGTGGAATTTCACGGTGTTGATAGAGATTCCGAGCTCGCGCGACAGCTCTCGGTTTGTCAGTCCCTTCGACAGCGCCTCCAGCATCACGCGTTCCTTGCGGCTGAGCGTCTGGATCGGGTCGGCCTGCAGCTCGCGGACGTCGACGAACGGGAACACCATCTTGCCCGCCGCGACATCGGCGCAAGTGTTCAGCAGTCCCTCCACTTCGCCCGACCGCGCCACGAAACCGGCTGCCCCAGCGGTCATCGCCAGCCGGGGCAAATCGCTGGTGTCGTCGCCATAGATCACCAGTCTTGGCGCGTGCTCCTGCTCGCGCAGCACCTCGATCAATTTCGGGCCGCCAAGGGCCGGCAGGTTCCAGTCGATCACGCCGACGTCGACCGGCACCCGTAGCACCATGCCCAAGAACCCTTCGGCAGTCGCGGAAGTTGCCACGAGCGAGAATCGGGGATCACGTTCGAAAATCTCGGACATGGCTGACAAAATCAGGGGATTTCGGTCCGCCAGCACGATGTCGATCGGACGCTCGATTTCGCTAACCATGTGTTTTCCAAGCGCGAGTTACAGAAAGCCGCCCATTCGGGCAGGGTCATTTTCAGCATGCAACCGAATACTTACCGTTATGGGTTGGTAATTCCCCACCCATTTAGCTACCAAAAACAGGAGTAACCGACGTTGTGCAATTTCGCAAGCTCGGGCCTCTTGGGCAGCAATTTCGAATAGAAAGGAAGCCCGCGATGACAGTCCACGCCTTTCCGCAGCTGGAAATCCCCGAAACACTGGCAGCAGGCCCGGGTCCAGGCAACACCGATGCCCGTGTGCTGGCGCGGTTCGCCGCCGCCGGCGTTGCCGACCACATGCAGCCGGACGTTCTGCGCGGCATGGTGGAGTGCAAGCACATGTTGCGCGAGATCTGGGGGACGGACAACGTTCACACCTTCGGAGCAGCCGGGACCGGCTGGACCGCGCTGGACATGATGTTTTCCGCCGTGCGCCCCGGCGACAAGGTCGTGGCCTTTGCCAACGGCACCTTTTCAGGGATCGACGCGCTGACACTGCGGCTCAAGGCGGCGACAGAAAGGGAACTGGCCTCGAGCCCGATGGACCCGCAAGCCGCGAGCGTCACCGTGATCGAGGTCCCGCATGGGCAATCGGTCAGCCTCGCAGAGATTGAAACGGCCCTGGCAGAACATCAACCCAAATGGGCCTTTATGGCACACTGGGAAACCGGCTCTGGCCGGATCAACGATCTCAAAGGTTTTTCGGATGCCTGCGACCGCCATGGAGTCTTGGGGTTGGTCGACGCTGTCTCCTCCCTCGGCGTCGAGGATTTCCGCATCGATGACTACCCGGGGGTCGCAGGCTGGGCGTCGTGTCCGCAGAAGGGCATCTGCTGTTTGCCGCTGACCTATGCGCCGGTTTCCTTCACCGACCGGTTCATCGACAGCCTGAAGGAAACGGGGGCCGCTACCTATGCCAATCACCCGATCTTCGAGGCGCGCCACTGGGGCATCATCGAGGGCGAGGACGTCGAAAAGGGCACTTATCACCGCACCCACTCCGGCTATGCCGTCGCGGCCTTCCATGAATCGCTGCGCCTGACGCTGGAACAGACCGTCGCCAAGCGTGCCGCCGAATACGCCCGCCACGAGGCCGTGCTGCGCGATGTACTCGAGACGATGGGCTGTGAGGTGACGTCGAACATGACTTCGCTGGTCGTGCTGAATCTTCCGGGTGACATGGCGGGCCGCGAAATGGAACTCGTGCAGCATTGCCGCGCGCAGAACTTCGGCATTTGGCCGACGCTCAGCGCCCCGGTGCAGATACGCATCGGCATCCTCAACCAGTTGAACCGCCGCGCCATTGAAGAAATTGCAACCCGGTTTGCCCAAGCCATCCGCGATCTGGGAGGCAAGGCGAATCAGGCAGACATCAACGACGTGCTGCACAACCACTACGGCGTGGCTTGCGCCGCCGAGTAAGGAGCCGGAACCTTGGACGTCCACGAGTATCAAGCCAAGGAAATCCTGTCGGGTTTCGGAGTAGAGGTTCCGCCCGGAGCCTTGGCTTATTCCCCTGAACAGGCCGCCTATCGCGCTCGCGAACTCGGCGGCGACAAGTGGGTGGTCAAAGCGCAGGTCCACGCAGGCGGACGCGGCAAGGCAGGCGGGGTCAAGCTTTGCGACAGCGACGATGCGATCCAGGAAGCCTGCGAAGGCATGTTCGGCCGCAAGCTGGTAACCCATCAGACCGGGCCCGAGGGCAAGGGCATTTACCGCGTTTATGTCGAGGCCGCCGTGCCGATTGAGCGCGAGTTCTATCTCGGCTTGGTCATGGACCGATCCAGCCAGCGGGTGATGATAGTTGCCAGCGCCGAGGGCGGCATGGAGATCGAGGAGATCAGCGCCGAGAAGCCGGATTCCATCGTCCGCTCCACCGTTGAGCCAGCGGTTGGATTGCAGGACTTTCAGGCCCGCGAGATTGCATTTGAGCTTGGGATCGAACCCAGGCTTGTCAGCCAGGTGGTGCGCACTCTTCAGGGCTGCTACCGCGCGTTTTCGGAACTCGATGCCACCATGGTGGAGATCAACCCGCTAGTGGTGACCGGCGATGATCGCGTGATCGCGCTGGATGCAAAGATGACTTTCGACTACAATGCGCTGTTCCGTCATCCGCAGATCAGCGAATTGCGCGACAAGTCCCAGGAAGACCCGTGCGAAAGCCGCGCCGCCGACCGGGGCCTCAGCTATGTCGGGCTGGACGGCAACATCGGCTGCATCGTCAACGGCGCCGGGCTGGCTATGGCAACAATGGACACGATCATGCTGGCCGGCGGCGCGCCTGCGAACTTCCTTGATATCGGCGGCGGGGCCACGCCTGAACGCGTCGCCAAGGCCTTTCGCCTGGTGATGTCGGACAAGAATGTGCAGGCCGTGCTTGTCAACATCTTTGCCGGCATCAATCGGTGTGACTGGGTGGCCGAAGGCCTCGTTCAAGCGCTGAACGAGGTGCAGGTCGACGTGCCCGTCATTGCCCGCCTCGCAGGCACGAACGTGGAAGAGGGCCAAAGGATCCTCTCCAAATCTGGCCTGCCGATCATCCGCGCCGGCACTCTGATGGAAGCTTCCGAACGCGCCGTGGTCGCATGGCAGAACGATTTGACCCAAGCCACCCGCATGAGGGCCGTGAAATGAGCATTCTTCTTGATCGCGACACACGCGTAATCGTTCAGGGCATCACTGGCCGCATGGCCCGGTTTCACACCAAGGACATGCTGGAATACGGCACCAACGTCGTTGGCGGCGTAGTGCCGGGCAAGGGCGGCCAAAAGGTCGAAGGCGTGCCGGTATTCGACACAGTAAAGGAAGCGGTGACCGCGACCGGCGCCGAGGCCAGCCTTGTCTTCGTCCCGCCACCCTTCGCCGCAGATTCGATCATGGAGGCAGCCGACGGGGGCATTCGGTATTGCGTCTGCATCACCGATGGCATTCCCGCGGGCGACATGATCCGAGTGAAACGCTACATGATGCGATACCCGAAAGAGCGTCGCATGGTGCTGACGGGGCCGAACTGTGCGGGCACGATCTCTCCCGGCAAGGCGCTGCTCGGGATCATGCCGGGGCATATCTATCTGCCTGGCAACGTGGGCATTGTCGGTCGCTCGGGAACGTTGGGCTATGAGGCCGCCGCGCAACTCAAGGAACTGGGGCTGGGCGTGTCCACCTCTGTCGGCATCGGCGGCGACCCGATTAACGGCTCGTCCTTCAAGGACATCTTGGAGCGGTTCGAAAATGACGCCGACACAGATGTAGTCTGCATGATCGGTGAGATCGGCGGCCCGCAGGAGGCCGAGGCCGCCGACTATATCCGCGACCACGTGACCAAGCCGGTTGTTGCCTATGTTGCGGGCCTGACCGCACCCAAGGGGCGCACGATGGGACATGCGGGCGCGATCATCTCCGCCTTTGGCGAAAGCGCCAGCGAAAAGGTCGAGATTCTGGAAAATGTCGGCGTGACAGTCGCCGAAAACCCCGCCGTGATTGGCAAGACCGTCGCTGAAGTCATGGGAAAGGCCGCCTGACATGAACAAACCTTCCGTCCTTGTGACACGCCGCTGGCCTGCCGCCGTCGAGGCGCAGCTGGCCAAGGACTACAACGCCACCTTCAACACGTCGGACGTGCCGCTGGCGACGCTGCAAATGCGCGAGGCGATGAAGCGCTACGATGCTGTGCTGCCCACCGTGACCGACAAACTGGATGCCGATGTCCTTGAGGTCGGCAAACCGCAGGCAAAGATCATCGGCAACTATAGCGTCGGCTATAGCCACATATGCGAGTCCTCTGCCCGCAAAAGCGGCATGACTGTGACCAACACGCCCGACGTGCTGTCCGAATGCACCGCCGATATCGCGATGACGCTGATGCTGATGGTGGCACGGCGGGCGGGCGAAGGCGAACGCGAGGTGCGCGAAGGCCGCTGGACCGGCTGGCGCCCGACGCATCTGGTGGGCACCAAGGTGTCGGGCAAGACGCTCGGCATCATCGGCTATGGCCGCATCGGTCAGGAAATGGCCAAGCGGGCGCACCATGGGTTCGGAATGCGGGTCGTTGTCCAGAACCGCAGCCGCATCGCACCAGAGGTGCTGGCCCAATGCAGCGCCACCCAGGTCGACACCGTCGAGGACCTGCTGCCCCGATGCGATTTCGTTTCGCTGCATTGCCCTGGCGGGGCCGCAAACCGGCACCTCATCAATTCGCGCCGGCTGGATCTGATGAAAGAGGACGCCTTTCTGATCAACACCGCCCGCGGAGAAGTAGTCGATGAATGGGCGCTGACGCAGGCCCTGATGTTCAACACGATCGGCGGTGCCGCACTGGACGTGTTCGACGGCGAACCGTGCATCGCTCCTGACCTGATGCAATGCGAAAACCTGGTGATGCTTCCGCATCTCGGCTCTGCCACGCGCGAAGCCCGCGAGGCGATGGGGTTCCGGGTGTTGGACAATCTCGCCGATTTCTTCGCTGGCCGTGACCCGCGTGACCAGGTGATCTAACAAGGAATCATGTGCGTGAGCGACCATTCAGATCACCCGCAGACCGTACCGCGTCCTGCGCCGGCAACCCGGCGGCATGTGGTTCAGAAACCCCCTTGGACGCACCGGGACGACCCGAGGGGCCGATTTCCCATCCGGCCAGCACAATCCCGTGCCGGAGAACGTTCCGTGCCGCGTTGACATCGCGATCTGTCACCAGACCGCAGCCGCCGCAGACAAACTTGCGCACACTCAGTGGCATTTTCTGCCGGTGCCCGCAGGCATGGCAGTCCGTGCTTGTGTGCTGGGGTCGGACCCGCACGACTTCGCCACCGGCGCTCTCAGCTTGCAGGTCAGTTGTTGCACGAGCAGTCCTCATTGCTGTTCGGCAATCGGTTGCGCCATGTTCGCATTGCGCAGCATGTTCGAGACTTGGAGGTCTTCGACGGCAATCCGGTCGTGGTCCGACGCTGGGCGCCCCCGCCGGGAGTTCGGCCAGCGCCTGTCTGCCCACGGTTCAATGACTGCGGCACCGGCGTCCTGAAACGGGCTGGATCCCCGCGTGGCAATTGCGAATCCCCTGGTTCTCCTTCAGCCCGACAACGGCGTCGCGCGCCCAGTACGAAAAGTTGGGGGGCAATTGCCCCCCAGTTTCGCTTGTCAGGCTCACTTGTCGTACCGCCCGGTTTCTGCCTGCGGCCTGACCAGCGTTCAGGACGAGCGCACCCGTCCGGTGTTCCGTCGAACCACACACCGCGATTCTCCGGGCGGGAGGAAGCCGACCCAGGCTGCCGGCCGAGCCCCGCTTCTCGTCGCCGGGGCGGGAGATCCCCCGGCATCAAGGTGGAACTGCGCGGCAGCGCCACCCTGTCCCCGGCACAGGGCCAGATGCACAGCCCTGTCACGCGTCATCAACTGCACCCGCTCGTTGCGCCACAAGTGTTGCACTTCATGCATGTGCCGTTGCGCACCAAGGTGTAGTTGCCGCATTCGCCACAAGGATCTCCCTCATATCCCTGCATCCTGGCCTTCGTTCGCGCGTCAATCCCGGCCGTTCCCTCGGCGGCCGACGCACCGACGGCCAGTGCCGTTCCCACTTCGGGCAAAATCGCATCTGTCGCTGCGGGGGCGTTAGCGCCGCCCAGCGCCGTTGCGGCGCTGGCACCGCCTTCTACGAGCACCAGCTCCCTTGGCACGCGGCCACGGGTGTACCCTGCGGACGCGACTCGCTTCAGCACCTCGACATGGGTCGAGCCCCTTGCAGCAGGGGCCTCAGCCATGTCTGGCTTGCCCTCTTCCTCGCCACGGCCCATGTCATCGAATGTCGGGCCCTCGGGCTTCACGTGCGCGAGATCGATGCGATCCAGATAGCTGACCGCCAGCTCCCTGAAGATGTAGTCAAGTATCGAGGTCGCGTTCTTGATCGAGTCGTTGCCCTGCACCATCCCGGCCGGTTCGAAGCGCGTGAAGGTGAAAGCATCCACGAACTCATCCAATGGCACACCATACTGGAGGCCGACCGAGACGGCGATCGCGAAGTTGTTCATCATCGCCCGGAAGCCAGCGCCTTCCTTGTGCATGTCGATGAAGATTTCGCCCAGCGATCCGTCGCTGTATTCGCCGGTTCTCAGGTAGACCTTGTGCCCGCCGACAATGGCCTTCTGGGTGTATCCCCGCCGCCGTTCGGGCATTCGATTGCGTGCGCCTGCCAAGTCCTTGGCGATGACCTTTTCCACGACCTTCTCGGCCAGCACGACCGCCTTCTCATGCGGCGTGCCGGTCTCAAGCGCCTCGGCCGCCTCGTCGTCATCTTCGACAAGGGCCGCAGACAAGGGCTGCGAGAGCTTTGAGCCGTCACGATAGAGCGCGTTGGCCTTTATGCCGAGCTGGTACGAAAGTTCGTAGGCCGCCTTGCAATCTTCCACGGTCGCGTCGTTCGGCACGTTGATCGTCTTGGAGATCGCGCCCGAAATGAAAGACTGAGCGGCCGCCATCATCGTGATGTGACTTTCGACCGGAAGGAACCGCTTGCCCTTCCGTCCGCAGGGATTCGCGCAATCGAATACATGGTAGTGCTCCTGCGCCAGGTGAGGAGCGCCTTCCAGTGTCATGGAACCGCAGACGTAGTCGTTTGCAGCCTCAATGTCCGCCCTTCTGAAGCCGAGGCTGCGGAGAAGGTCGAATTCCGGATCGTTCAGTTTTTCAGAAGGAATCCCGAGGGTCGCAGAGCAGAATTCCTCGCCGAGCGTCCACTGGTTGAACACGAAGCGAATGTCGAACGCGGACGGCAGGGACTCCTCGATCCTGTCGATTTCGGCCTTGCCGAACCCATGCCCAACGAGCGCTGCATGGTTGATCCCCGGAGCGTCCACGAGCGTTCCGTGGCCGACGGCGTAGGAAACGATGTCCTGGATCTGGGAGGAAGAGTATCCAAGTGTCGCCAACGCCGCCGGCACCGAGCGGTTTATGATCTTGAAGTAACCGCCCCCGGCGAGCTTCTTGAACTTCACCAAGGCGAAGTCCGGCTCGATCCCTGTCGTATCGCAATCCATCACGAGGCCGATGGTACCGGTCGGCGCGATGACCGTGGCCTGGGCATTTCGGTATCCGTGCTTGATGCCCAGGTCGAGCGCGTCGTCCCACATCCTTGCGGCCAGTTCGACCAGCCTGCCATCCGGGCAGTTGTCGTGGTCGAGCGGCACGGGAGGCACGTTCATCTCCTCGTATCCTGACGTCTCTCCGTGTGCCGCGCGCCTGTGGTTGCGAATGACACGAAGCATGTGTGCGGAGTTCTTCTCGTAACCCTGGAACGGGCCCAGTTCCCGCGCGATCTCGGCCGACGTCGCGTAGGACGCCCCGGTCATGATCGCCGTGAGGGCGCCCGCCAGTGCCCGGCCCTCGTCCGAATCGTATCCCAGGCCCATGGTCATGAGCAGGCCGCCTATGTTCGCGTAGCCGAGACCGAGAGTCCTGAATTCGTGGGACAGTTGCGCAATTTCCTTCGACGGGAACTGCGCCATCATGACGCTGATCTCCAGCGTCAATGTCCAGAGACGCGTTGCATGGACATAGTCGTCGGCCTGGAACACCCCTTCGTCATGGAACGTAAGGAGGTTCATGGACGCCAGGTTGCAGGCGGTATCGTCGAGGAACATGTACTCCGAACAGGGGTTCGATCCTCGGATCGGGCCGGCTTCGGGGCATGTATGCCAGGCGTTGATCGTGTCATGGTACTGGATGCCGGGGTCCGCGCAGGCCCAGGCGGCATGGCCGATTTGCTCCCACAGATCGCGCGCCTTGACGGTCCTTGCCACCTTGCCGTCGGTGCGGCGGAACAGGTCCCAGTCGGCATCATCCTTCACCGCTTGCAGGAACGCGTCCGTGACCCGGATCGAGTTGTTCGAGTTCTGGCCTGAAACGCTCGAATAGGCTTCTGAATCCCAGTCCGTGTCGTACGTCGAGAATTCGATCGATTCGTAACCCTGTCTCGCGTAGTCAAGAACGCGCTTGATGTAAGTCTCGGGAATGGCGGACCTTTTCGCGGAACGGATCGCGGCCTTGAGGCTCCCGTTCCGCGCCGGGTCGACCGCGTCGGCTTCCCCACCGTCCCACGCCTTGATCGCCGCGAATATGCCGTTGAGCTCGCGTTCGTGAATCTTTGAGCCGGCCACGATGGAGGCGACCTTCTGTTCCTCGATGACCTTCCAGTTGATGAAGTCCTCGACGTCGGGGTGATCGGCGTCAACGATCACCATCTTGGCGGCACGCCGCGTGGTGCCGCCCGACTTGATGGCACCGGCCGCACGGTCACCGATCTTCAGAAATCCCATCAGGCCCGATGACTTGCCGCCGCCGGACAGATGCTCTCCGGCGCCCCGGAGCAAGCTGAAATTTGTCCCGGTGCCTGACCCGTACTTGAAGAGCCGCGACTCCCGCACCCACAGGTCCATGATGCCGCCGCTGTTCACGAGGTCGTCGGCGCAGGACTGAATGAAGCACGCATGGGGCTGCGGATGCTCGTAGGCGCTTCTGGACTTGGTCAGCTTGCCGGTCCTGTAGTCCACGTAGTGGTGACCCTGGCTTGGCCCGTCGATGCCGTATGCCCAGTGGAGGCCCGTGTTGAACCATTGCGGAGAGTTCGGTGCTCCGCGTTGCGTCGCGAGCATGTAGCGCATTTCGTCGAAATAGGCCCGTGCATCCTCCTTCGAAGAGAAATAGCCGCCCTTCCAGCCCCAGTACGCCCATGCTCCCGCCAGACGGTCGAAGACCTGCGTTGCCCGGGTTTCGCCGCCATAGCGCTCCTCTTCAGGGAGTTCGGCGAGCGCGACCTCGTCCGCAACGGAACGCCAAAGGAATTCAGGGACACCCTTCTCTTTCACTTTCTTCAGGCGCGCCGGTACTCCGGCCTTCCTGAAATACTTCTGCGCGATGACGTCTGACGCCACCTGGCTCCAGCTCTCGGGCACTTCAACGTCGTCGAGCCGGAACACGACGGTGCCGTCCGGATTCCTGATTTCGGACGATGCCGCCGTGAACTTGATGGGCGCGTATGCGTCCTGCCCTGCCTCCGTAAAGCTCCGCTTGATTTTCATCTTTGCCTGGACTCCGTTCTTTTTTTTTCTGAGCCGATTCCGTTTCGCTTTTCGCCTGCCTCAGTCAGGGCGACATTCAGTGCGGCCAAGAGATGAGACAAAGACACGCTTCTCGTGCACATCGTTGCTTGCATGCACGATCCCTTCTTTCCTGGTGGACCGAAGATGCTCGAATGCTGTCCCTGTCGACTTCCACAACATGTTGTGGCCTCCAAACCGGCCCGCACAACTTGCAGCTTTTGCAATGGATTCGTCAACAGGGAATTCACACAAATTTCTGACGACTCCGGGCAGGGCTCCAGTGCGCGGACTCCTGGACCCGCGCAATGCGTCCCCGGATTCAGAATTCCGTCAATCGAGATCAGACGCTTACGCAACCAAGCTAACGGCTCACGTGAGGCAACCGAAGTGCGCTGCTGTCGGAATGGGCGGTCAGACTATTTCGCCATGGGCGGCAAAAATGGGCGGAAGTTCGCCCACTTGTCCGGCAACCGAAACAGAATCACCTCGCGACCCGGATGCGACTCTCGACCCCGGCGGACGCACGCGGCAAGGACACCCCTGCTCCGCGATTAACGACAACTGACCTCGTTAGCGTTCCAAGATCGTGATGTCTCCGGCTCCGGATCTGCCGTTCGCCGCTTCCGGCAAGAGTCGTCGTCAAACCCTAAGCGCGGCGTCGCAGGAGGGTCCACCCGCAGCACGCGCAAAAGCGTTGGTCTGGCCGCGGACCGGTCCGCACGTGACGAGTTTCCCGCTGATGCTGGTCGGGGCGGAGAGATTCGAACTCCCGACCCCCTGTTCCCAAAACAGGTGCGCTACCAGACTGCGCTACGCCCCGACTCCGCCGCCTCCTTACCGCAAAAAAATTCCCCTTGGCAAATTTCTTGTGTACGAGAATTCAGACGTCCTTGCGTACAAGGGTTGGCGAACCCTCCGCAAGGCACGAATTCTGCAGTTTAAGGCACGAAACGATCAACTGGAGGAACTCGATGTCGTGCCTGAAGACATGGTCGCGGGATCCACGCATTCACGAGCATGGCCGCCACGGCGCTTCCGACCCATCTGCCCGCACGCTATTCGCATGGCCAGGCCGGATTCGGTCCGATGACCGGATGCCGAAGCTCGCTGCCTTCATTTAATCCAAGCCTGCGAGACAGACCGCCATTGATTTCAAGCACGAACTTGACGCCGTCACCGCCATCTATGTGTGTTTCATCAAACGGGATCGCGTTCGCGTGGACCCTTGTCACCTTCCCCGAAGGCGTCAAGAAGATCATGTCGAGCGGGATCCTGGTGTTCTTCATCCAGAACACTGCGCGCCGCGGCGTTTCGTATGCGAAGAGCATTCCGCTTCCCGAAGGCAGGACATCACGGTGCATCAGGCCGAGCGACCGTTCGTCGGGGTCATCCGCAAGCTCGACGGTGAACCGTGCACGGCCCCAGTCGCCACGCAGGTCGACACGGTCAAGCATGCAGTCGGCAGACGCTGTACCGGCGAGCGCAAGCAGTGCCACGATTCCAAACCCTGCACGCATCGCTACTCGGATCTAAGGCCCGCTTCCCATGACGTGATCTGAGTGGCCATTCGACCCCGCTTGCCCTCCACTACCCTGATTGACACCGCCTCTCCAGGCTGAAGGTCGGCCAGCTCCGATCGCCTCAGGATCTCGATATGCAGGAAGACATCTTCGTTGCAGCCATAGACATTTGCAAATCCAAACCCCTTCGCCTTGTCGAACCACTTTACGCGGGCTGGTTCCAGCGGCAACGACAGGTCAACCGGTTCGTTGAACTCACCGCCATCAGGGATGGCAACATCTGGCGCGGACGTGGCTGGCGGATCTATCCGAAGCACTTCGATTGCCTGAATTCCTCGCGCCGTTTCCTGAATCACGACTTCAATCCCCGCCGAGTCCGCAACGGAGGACTGTCCGTAGTTGCGAAGCACGTTTGCATGAAGCAGGATGTCAGGTCCGCCCTCGTCGGAAACGACAAAGCCGAATCCTTTTGACGGGTCAAACCACTTTACCGTTCCAGTGACGCGCGCGCCGCCTTTGCTGAGGTCGGTCATCTAAGCATCATCCCTTGGGCTGTTGCCCGACATGCGCCTACTTTGAGCCATTGGCGCGATCACGCGCAACTAGAAAATCCGACCATTTCTGCACCAATTTCGGCAGAAATGCGCTAAGGATAGAGGCGTTCGACCTCCCAAGCGGCATCAGGCGACGCTCTGGTCCAACGGAATCGGTCGTGAAGCCGGAATTCGCCATCGGCCCAGAACTCGATCTCCACCGGCAAAATCCTGAATCCGCCCCAGAACGGCGGGCGTTTCGGGTCGAGCCCGTGGATGACGCCCAACTTGGCCGCCCTGGCCATCAATGCCTTGCGGGACGACAACGGCTGGGACTGACGCGACGCCCAGGCCCCCACCCTGCTTTGCACCCCTCGCGTGGCGAAGTATCGGTCTGCAGGCGCGCCGTCCTCGACAGCAACGGATCCGCGCACCCTGACCTGGCGTCGGAGGCTCTTCCAGTGGATGACGAAAGCCGCCTTCTCGGACGTCTTGAGTTCGCGCGCCTTCACGCTGCCGTAGTTGGTGTAGAAGACGAAGGTGCCGTCCTCGATCCCCTTGAGCAACACCATGCGCACGTTCGGCAAGCCGGACTCGTCCACCGTTGCCAGCGCCATTGCGCCGGGATCGTTCGGTTCGGTCCCCTCCGCCTCGTTCAGCCAACGGCTCACAATGGCCGTCGGGTCATCGCCTTCGAATATTCCGCGTCTGTCCATCGTGCCTGCCTTCGTGCTCTTGATGCATCTGACGTGATCGCATAGACCCACTGCACGGTAAACGGGGCGAGGGCCAAAATATGTCCGCAGGGCTTATGACAGGCAAACGAGGCCTGATCATGGGGCTGGCCAACGAGAGATCGATCGCCTGGGGAATTGCCAAGGCGGTTGCCGATCAAGGTGCGGAACTCGCATTTTCGTACCAGGGCGAAGCGCTCCTGAAACGCGTCGGACCGTTGTCGGAGCAGCTGGGGTCGAACATCGTCCTGCCCTGCGACGTGGCGGATATGGACAGCGTGGACTCCCTGTTCCAGGAACTCGACGACCGCTGGGGCAAGCTTGATTTCGTCGTTCATGCTATCGGGTTTTCCGACAAGAACGAGTTGCGTGGCCGCTATGTCGACACAAGCCGTGACAACTTCATCATGTCGATGGACATTTCGGTGTTTTCATTCACCGCGATCGCAAAGCGCGCTGCCGCGATGATGCCTGACGGCGGGTCGCTCCTGACCCTGACCTACTACGGGGCCGAACGCGTGATGCCACACTACAACGTGATGGGGGTCTGCAAGGCTGCGCTGGAAGCCAGCGTACGCTACATTGCCGAGGATCTCGGCAAGGACGGCATCCGTTGCAATGCCATCAGCGCAGGCACGATCAAGACCCTGGCGGCATCCGGGATCGGCGACTTCCGCTACATCCTGAAGTGGAATGAGTACAATTCCCCGCTGAGGCGCAACGTGAGCATCGAGGACGTCGGCAACGCTGCGCTCTATCTTCTTTCCGATCTGGGCTCGGCAGTCACGGGCGAGGTCCATCACGTGGACTCCGGCTACCATGTCGTGGGCATGAAGGCGCTGGACGCTCCGGACATGGCTTACGAGAGGAAGGATTAATGACTCCTGGCAAAGGTAGAGCCGTTCCACTTGTGAGGGGATCCCCGACCGGAGCCGGCAAGTGCCGCCCCCCGAGAAACGGACGCATGGCATGGCGGATGCGCCGACCGGAGACGCTGCTGCCACCTGATCGACGGGAAGTCCCGTGACAGAGCGACTGCCTCACGAGAAAGGATTCCACGTGAGTTGGGACCAGATGCATCGCGACGCCCGGGCGCTTGCGTGGCGGCTGGATGGGCGCGGGCCGCTTGACGGCAGGTGGAAGGCGGTCGTGGCGATCACGCGTGGCGGCATGGCACCAGCAATGATCGTGGCCCGCGAACTCGACATTCGCATCGTGGACACGATCAGCGTGAAGAGCTACGATCACCAGTCGCAGACCGATGCAAAGATCCTGAAATCTCCGGACGCCGAAATGATGGGCGACGGCGCTGGCATCCTTGTCGTGGATGACCTGGTCGATACCGGCCAGACGCTTGAACTCGTTCGGCGACACTTTCCGCAGGCTCACTTCGCGACGGTCTACGCAAAGCCGATGGGCGAACAGCAGGTCGACACGTTCATCACCGGCGTAAGCCAGGACACCTGGATTTTCTTTCCCTGGGACATGGCGCTTCAGTATGTCGAGCCATACCGGGGGACCGATTGAAGGCCATCGTGCTCTCGCGTGGCAGTTGAATGTGCCATTTCCATTTCGGCTCGAACGCCGATGAAATCCAGTTCAACCAGAGGCGGCAAACCCCCGCACAACAAGATCGAGATCGCTCCCTGGCATTCCGCGAGCGGACTGCACTGGCTTCAGTCGCGTTCGTTCGCCGCGATCGACCGTGCCAGAAATTGAAGTTGAACGTGGGTCACCCGAACACGTGAACAACCGGCAATCGCCCGGCCCGATTAAGAGGCGAATGCTTCGGAAAAGCGCAATCGCCGAACTGGTTTCTCTTCCGCCATTCCATGCGGCGACGAGCTTGTCCTGCACTCGCTCATCTTAAGCGCACGAATGCCTGCCCGCGGACCGGTTCTGCAGGATGCGGTACCCGGCGTCACGAACCGGACTTTGTGTCATTGCCGCCTGGCGCCGCCAGCCTCGAATTCGCAGGCCTCGAATTCGTGGCGTTCGCCGTCGTTGAACGTCAGGACGCTCTGGCCGCAGAACTTGCGGTCTCTCCACTCGCCCTCGGAACGCATGTGCCCGTACGCTTCGCCGGTGTCGGGGCTGTACAGCAGCCCAGTCGTGATCCCGTGACCGTGCCTCTTCCCGTCGCGAAACTCGCCGTCGTGGCGGAAACCGCCAGGCCACGTGCGGACCCCGTGGCCGTGAGGACGGCCTTCGCGGAGATCGCCATCGTAGTGGCTCCCGTCGGGAAACGTGAAGGGTCCCCGCCCTGCCGCCGCATCCTCTCGCGGCCATCGTGGACACTCCGCGGGACAGGTGGCGGAGCTGTAGGCGCCACCGGGTGGACAGGTCCGGATGCTGTACCGGAACTCCCGGTCTTCGGAATCCGGGAAGCCGAAGGCCCGGTTCGAGCGGGCGGGTAACCGATGCGTGAGCCTTTCCGGTCCTCCACCACGGAACGTCAGGCAGACGGTCACGTCGAGCGCCTGCAAGCACTCGTTGTACACGGTCACTTCGACGCCCTGGCCGCTGGAACGCGGCAACGACCAGCCAATGGCGCAGCCCAGCGCAGAGGCGTCGTTGGCGACCGCCGCCAGGGCGACGGCAAGGGCAAGCTTGCGCATCTTCACCGGCACGCTCCATGCTCGTTGCCGTTTCCTGATCGCCGTACATGATCGCCTTCGTCAACGGGAAATCGACGTTGCACTGCACTGCACTGCATCTGGTAGAGCGGGAAACCCGACGGGGACGCCTCCGCTCCGGATTGGCTCCACAGGATCAGCAATCGCGATCGCGCCGCTGGGTCCGGTAGTGTGCATGGGGATAGTTCCGCTCCAGAATCGAGGCTGTTGCCGCCGGCGAGACAATCCGCCGTGACCCGGATGGCACGAAGCGCGTGGGGTTTCTGGGATCGCGGAAAGACGTGCAGCGAAAGCCATGAAGAGGTGGCACGTCCGGGGCGGGTTCCATCCCGTCCTTCGAAGTGCGCGCGGCGATTGCCTCGGTTGCCGTCTCAAGGCATCTGGCCGTCACTGTCGGCCAGGAGAAAGTGAAGATGGGCCGCAGGCTCGTCGTCGCCGGAGCTGAATGCGCGGCAGGCGAGTTCCAGCGTCTGAGCGATCACTGCCAATCGGTACAGAGGAGAGCCGCCCTGGATCCGGCACCGCCTGTCGGACCTTTCCCGTCGCCTGAAGATGCAGCGGATGCGCTGAACCGGGCAGGTGCCAGCAACGGGCAGAGGATACCGATTTCCTTGGCAGTCAAGCGATCTCGCAACTGCAATCGTGTCTCGCGCAGGAACCGGGGCGGTCGGGGAGGCGCGGACCCGCTTGCAAGCTGGCTGGCGGCATTGGTGTCGCCGCAACGGGAATGGAATCCATTGCCAGTTCGATGGAAGTCACGCCCGGACCTGAAGCTCTCCATCGGCGGCGCAACGGCGTGAACCGCCATCGCGCAGATCGGCCCGACGCCAGGGATCGTCATCAGCCGCTTCATGTCCGCGCGCTCCCGGGCCCGGACACGGATCTCCTTCTCGAGGTCGGCTATCCGCCCGGAGAGCGCGGCAACCTGCGTGAACAGCAGCGTGGCCATCGACGCCACCTGCTCGGGAAGCGATTCCCGAACCGCTTCCAGTTCCCCGCGCAGCTTCTCGACACCTCCCGGACCCAAGGGCGCGATCACGCCGAACTCGGCGAGATGGCCGCGCAGCGAATTGATCGTCTGCGTGCGTTGCCGCACAAGCGGCGCACGGGTGCGGAACAGCATCGAATCACTCTGCGCCGCCTCCGACTTCACCGCCACGAACCGCATGGTCGGGCGCTGGGCCGCCTCGACGATCGCGGCTGCGTCGTTGCTGTCGTTCTTCTGCCTCCCGACGAACGGTTTCACGTACACCGGCGGGATCAGTTTGCACTCGTGACCCAGGTCGATGATCGCACGTCCCCAGTGGTGGGCGCCGCCGCAGGCCTCCATCACCACCAGGCACGAAGGCACTTCGGACAGAAACGCCAGAAACCGGCCGCGTGACAGGGTCTTGCGGAAGACCGGCTCGCCTTCGGCGGTCGCTCCGTGCAGTTGAAAACTCTTCTTTGAAATGTCGATGCCGATGATGGTAGCCTGTTCCATGGACGCTCGCCTCCTCGTTTTCACGCGCAGCTCGTCTGGCGTTTTCTCTGGCGCACAGTGACGCCGTTCGGAGGGGGCGTCCACTCCATCGCTTACACTCCACTGCCCGGGCACGCGACACCGACAAGTTGATCCGGTCATTGTCGGTCGCACCGGAATCGCGCACGGAAGGAGAGCTACAACCCTCCGCGCGTTGCGGCTTCGACAAGGACATGGAAAACGGAGTCAGGCCAAGCCGGCGGAACTGGCGTGCACCCATCGAAAACCGGTTTGAAATCTGTCCTTCGCCCGTCCAGACTGACTGGGTGATCACGTCCCAAGCCATGTGGCCCTCCATGCCCGGAAGGTGATCAGCAAGGAAATGCCACATCCTGACGGACCACTCGGAATCTGCACAAGTTCCTGGGCTTGGTGCCAAATGTGGAGGAGGCGACAAAATGCAGATGTTGCGCGAACTGAAGGCAGCTGCCGCAATCCCGGGCGAGGCCGGCGCGGAAGTCGGTTCGGGATTGGCTTGCGGCGGCCTGGAATCGGACAAGGGCATGACAGGAGGCCGCCAGGAGGCCGTTCGGCAGCCCGGAGGCCGACGCGCGACTTTCTCGCCTCCGCCCGAAGCTTGCGGTCTTTCCAAGCCTTCGCCTGCGCGCCGCCGGCCAGGCGGCGCCGGCGTTCCGGGGTCCCGGATCCTCTCGGTCGGCCTCATCGCGCTTGTCGGCGTCCTTTCCGGCGGCCTGCCCTCAATGGCGCAGGTCACGACGGCCTGTACGCCCCCTGCCGGCCTGCCGCCCCTTGCCGACCCGCCGGTCACGGCGCAGCAGGTCGAAACCGGCACCGGCAGCCTGAAGGACTTCGCGCTGGCCGTGCGGGAGCAGGCGAGAGCGCACGCCCGGCGGGCTGCCGCGGTGGAGGAAGGCGTCTACATCGCATGCGTCATGAGGCAGGAAGGCGGGCCCTGGCGGTGGGGAGCGACTTACAACGTGAGCCTCACCCTCGACGGCCGGGTGTTCGTTCACGCGAAGGACATGGCCCTGTCGGGCAGGCTGCTGAACCAGTCGCTCTACCGCGAGATTCTCGCCGCGCTGGGGGTCTCCCGGACCGACCTGGCCGACCTGGCGTCTCCCGACCCCGCTGCACGCAGTAGCGCCTTGAACTCGATTTTCGCGACCCTGTCGCGGGAGCCTGACGCCCCGTTTGACGCCACGTCCCCCTTGCCGGGCGTCCGGCCGGGCATCCCCGGCGCCTCCGGCTACGCCAGCGTCTATGTCTCCTCGGAGTTCCGGTCACCGATCGTGCTGCTCGCCGGGTTCGACATCGATGCCTCTCACATGGAGGAAGAGCGGCTGGATTTCGGAGACCCGGCCGTCACCGCGAGGGAGGTGGTCGATCGCGAGACCCTGAAGGCCTTTGTCACGCAGGCGGGAAACTGGTTCCTGGAGATCTCTGAAGCCGGCGATCCGGACGTGGCGTCAAGAGCCAGAATCGCCCTGCGGGATCCGAACGGGCCTTGGCGTCATGGCTCGGTGTATCTCTACGTCCTCGACACGGTCAGCGACGTCATCGTGTTTCACGGAGCGTTTCCGAACCAATGGGAATATCGGCCCCTGAATCCGACCGCCCGTGACACTGTCACCGGCGAGCTCATACTGCCGCAGATCATCGCCGCCGCGAAGAGCGGTCCGGAAGGCGGTTTCGTGGAGTACCACTTCGACGACCCCGCAGACGACTCCGACAGCGCGGAAATACCCAAGGTGGGCTACGCACGAGAATTCTCCGGCCAGATCCGGAGACTGGACGGAAACACGGTTCCGCTCAGTTTCATCGTCGGGTCGGGCATCTACAATGCCGTCGCAGACAGCGGGGCGACGGAGGCGGTCGCGAACGACGACCAGATGCCGACAGCCTGGCTGTCGCGGTTCGGGCGCACGGTGGCGGAGCAGGCGCTGGACGGCGTCGCGGCCCGCATTGCGACCCCAAGGATGCCGGGCCTGGACGCCACGCTGGCTGGCCACGCGGTCGGCCCCGGCACGGACGACGCGGCGGGCATGACGCCCACGGAGCGGCGGGCGGCGCGCGCGGAACGTGACGCGGCCCGCGCCATGGCAGAGCTGGCTAGGGCGCTGGCCCCGGATGCGGATCCGGAGGATCGCTTCGGCGAAGGCCTTGCGGCGAGGGGGGCGCAGTCCCTGGACGGTGACGGCGCGCTGGCCGGGACGGCCTTCACGCTGACGACGGGGACTGACGGTGCGGGCGGCACGACGG
>JAPPCV010000047.1 GCA_028824715.1 Boseongicola sp.
ACCGGCGTCGACTCCCGCGTGCGGTAACGCACCGTGATCCACCTGTCCGACGGCTTGCTGAGCCGCGCCGTGAACCACATCATGCGCTCGCTCTCATGCGCCGTGGCGTCTATCACGGAGAGCGTCGGCAGGGCCGCCGGGGGCGCGTCGTTGTCGCTCACCGTCACCGAGGCCGCGTCGCCCGGCGCCGCCGCCACCGTGTAGGCGCCGCCGTTCCCGGCGAGCGTCGCCGTCACGCTGCCGTTGGGCTCGTCCGCATTGTCGTCCACCGTCGCCACCGTGAAGGCGGCTTCGGTCTTCCCCTTGGGGATCGTCACCGTCGCCGCGCCCTCGCTGTCCGCCGCCACGAAGTCGGAGCCTTCGGCCTCCGAGACCGTGAGCCTGACCGTCAGGTCCGCGTCCGGCGCCCGGCTCGCCGTCACCGTGAACGCGGCGTCGCCGCCCTCCGTGATCGAAGCCGTTTTCGCCGCGACGGAGACCTCCGGCGGCGGCGTGGTGTCGTCGTCGTCGATCCGGAAGGCCGCCGTGCCGATGCTCGTCGCGCCGCCGGCGAGGTTCGTGCCGGACGTCGCGTCCAGCGTACCGAACCCAACGGACACCCGCTCGCCCAGGCCCTCGTCGATGACGTCGTCGGTCGCCGTCAGCGTCAGCGTCACGCTCTGCGCCGACGGGCCCGTGAAGTCGATGCGCGGCTTCGCGCCGTCGAGGCTGTGGCAGGTCACGCCGGTCGCCTCGCCGCAGGCGACCGTGTAGTCCATCCCCCGCCGCGCCCCGTCGCTGAAGACCAGCGGCACCGCGAGCGCCTCCTCCGCGACCAGCGCCCGGCCGAGCCTCACCGTCAGCGCCTTGGTCCCCCCGTTCTCGGCGATGTCGTCCGGGGAGGCCGAGAGCCTCACCTCGGTGGCGTCGTCGTCGGTGACCGCCATGCTCGCCGCGTGGTTGCTGCTGTCCCTCAGGTAGCCCGTCCCGTTCATGACCGTCACGCGGACGCCGCCGTCCGGCTCGTCCGTGCCGTCGCCCTGCGTCGGGACATTGTACGTGACGGACGAGGAACCCGCCGGAAAGACGGCCTCCACGTTCCCCTCGTCGCCGGACGCCACGAAGTCGCCGCCGCCGGCGGAGGTCTCCGCCACGGAAAGCCGGACCGTGAGCGGCGACAGCGCCAGGCCCGTCCGCGTCAGCGTGAACGCCGCATCCGACCCCTCGGCGACCGGACCGGCGCCGGCCGACACGCTCACGATCTGGTCCCCCGGCCTCGGCTCGTCGTTGTCCTCGATCGTCAGCGTGTGGACGGTCCCGCTTCCGAGCAGGTAGCCCGTCCCTTCCGACAGCGTCAGGATCACCGTCTCGGCCGCTTCGTCCGACGTGTCGTCCGTGATCGCCACCGGGATGTTCACGCCCGTCCAGCTCGCATGCACCTTGGCGCTGCCGGATCCCACGATGCTGAAGTCCCCCGACCCCGCCGTGCCGCCGACCGTGTAGTGCAGCGTGAACGCCTCCGTCGCCGGGCGGGAGAGATCCACCCGCACGCTCTGCGAACCCGCGTCCTCGCCGAAGCTCGACGCGGCGGACTCGAAGGTGGCCACCGGCGGCGGCGTGGTGCCGATGACAATGTCGAATTCATCCGTGACCGTCCCGCCGTTGCCGTCACCGGCCGTCACCCTGACCGTCAACGTGCCCGCATCCCCGCTGCCCGGGGTTCCCGAGAAGGTCCGGGTGCCGGAATCGAACGTCAGCCACGACGGCAGGGCCGTGCCGTCGCCCCGAGTCGCCGCATAGGTCAGCAGATCACCGTCGGGATCGCTGAACGCGTCCGCCGGGAACCGGTGGCTGAAGGCCATCCCCACCGTGGCCCGCCCGTCCGGAATGGCGTTCGCGACCGTCGGGGCCGAATTGCCGTCGTCGTCCTTGATCACGAGGTCCACCGAACCGGCGGTGGCGGAAATCCCGAAAGATTTTGCCAAATCGTAATTGTCCGTGTTGTCTAAGCGCCTGGCGGTGATGGTCACGGTCTCGTCCGACTCACGGTCCATGTCCCCCTTGACCCGCACATCGAAACTTCCACTCTCCGCACCGAAAGTGAATTGTGCCCGACGGCACCCCGGGGGAAATTCCAAAGGAATACTATTTAAGAGTGAAATGTTCCGAATGCCGCTACGCGGCACCAGCTCGTAGTCCGTACCGCTTTCGGCGTCACCGGTTAAACAGATCATGAAACTTTGTGTATGCAGTTGGTTCGATGGCGGGGACAGGGCCATGTTCACGGTCAGGTCCGTATCCCCCGAATCCCCCTCGGTCACCGACGTCCGGGATGCGCTGAGCGACAGTTCGTAGATGGCTGTCGACGTTTCGTCGTCGTCAATCTCGATGGTGACGGCATCCCTGTCCCCACCGACCACGTAGCCCTTGCCGGGCTCGAGCGTCAGGATGGCGGTCTCCGTGCCTTCCTCCACGTCGTCGTTAATCATTTCCAGAACGATAAGGCGATTCCCGAAAAAAGGGGCGACGTAGCTCGAGGTGTATATGTCGCCATTGGTGGTGATGGTGTCGCTGTGGAAGAACACGTAGTCATCGCCCTGCGTCGCCGTGCCCGAGACGCTGAAGCTCACCTCGGGGCGCTTTCCCCTGCCGGGATCGGGGGAGAATCTGAGTAACGCGTTAGCTCTAGAATGCACTGCTCGCTCGTCAACGCCGAACCGCGCCTTGTCGAATCTGGCGGTGAGCGGGTCGTTGTCGTCCACCCGGACCGAATGGGTCGTGTCGCCCTGACGGGACCCGGCCCCGACGTGGTAGTGGTGGCCCCTGTAACCGATCCTGCTGGACAGCCACACCGGCATGTCGTAATGCTCTTCCGGCTGCCAGATGTCGTCGTCGTTGTGGCGGATAATTGCCATTCCGGACTTCTTGCCGTTAGCCACGTACGCCGTCTGCCGGTAGACGCTGCCGTCCGCCCGCCTGCCCCGGACCGGGACGTACAGGGAACTGCTGACGGACCTGTCCAGGCTGATGCGGACGATCGTCCGTCCGCCTTCATCGATCGGGCCGCCGACCGAGGAGATCGTGACCGTCGGGGTCTGTGCCTGCGCCCCGGTTGCGAGGCCGGCCAGCACCGGCAGGCCGAGCAGCGCGGCGGCAAGGACAGGCCGCAGACGCAGGAAGCGCGACCCGGCGACCCGGCGACCCGGCGACCCGGCGACCCGGCGACCCGGCGACCCGGCGACAATTGTTGGAGGGCGCGGCTGCGGCTGTCAAGCCCGAGTCGGCAGTCGGCACTGTCGGCGCGCCTTCGGCGCCAAACGCTGCTGCGGCCAGTCTCCCGATGATCGAATCCATGTGATGATCCCCTTTCGATGCGCGTCTCGCGGCCGGCGCCCGAACCGGAAATCCGGCCTCGTCGCGGCCATCCCGTCATGGACTGCCGCGCGCCGTGCCGCAATGCCAAAGGCTTGCCGGTTTTGCGCATCGCGGAGGGCGCGCGTCACGCACGACGCTCCGCATGGTCGGCACACGTCAGTCCGTTCCGGGAGTGCCGTCCGGTTCCGGCAGCAGGCGCGGGGCGCGGAAGATGATGCCCATGACCAGCGCCTGGAAGGCGGCATGGTGCTTGTTCGCGCAGCCGAGCTTTCGCGTCGCGTTCGACAGGTGCCGGTTGACCGTGAACACCGACAGCCCGAGAAGCATGCCGACCTCCTGGGCCGTCTTGCCCTCGCCCGTCCAGAGGAGGCATTCCCTTTCCCGGGGGGTGAGCGCCACCGCGCGCTCCGGCACGGCCGAAGGCCCGCGCGTCGTCGCGGCCATGAACTCCCATGCGTCCCAGGCCTCGGCGAAGAGCCTTTCCTGCGCACCGGCCACCCCCTCCCGAAGGCGGCCCTCGTCGGAGGCTGCGACGACCAGCATCCCCGACGGCCCCGCGTGGCAGCCGACCGGGACCGACAGGCCGTGGCCGAGCCCGAAACCGCGCGCCTCCGCCATCATCTTGCGTTGCGGCTCGCGCAGGCCGCGCAGGAACGCAGGCCCGCCCCAGAGGAACGGACGGACCGCGTGAATCCCGGCTTCCAGCACGGGGTCGACCAGATCGTAACGCATCACGGAATAGCGCAGGATCCACGCAGGAGGGTAGCTGGTGATCGCCACCGGGCTGGCGGCCGTCCCGCCGCGCGGCGGCATCCATGTCACGAATGCGTACGCATCAAGGCCAAGTTCCCCGACCAGCGCGTCAAGGCGGGCCTCGACCTCGGCCTTCGTCCCGCCGGCCGGGCCACTGGCGGCATGCTCGAACCATGACGTCCCTCCAACGCGCCTCCCCGCAATCGCCACCATCGTCCGCGCGCCTCCTCATGTGCCGGCACCGTCCCGGGCCGCCCAGCTTCCCCGCCTCGCGGCGGTCATGCAAGCAGACGAGCCTTCGCGTCAAGGGTGATTCGTGATCCGGGTGCGCCCAAGACTTCCCGGGTGTTGCCGCAAGGGCTGAATCGCGAAAGGCAGACGACCTGCAGCGCGTCCTGCCCGAAGCGGTCTTCGTCGATGCGCTTGATCTCGAATCGCTCCCGGATGCGCACGCCGACGCCGTGCCTGACCATCAGCCGGGAAAGCTCCGCTCCGAGTTCAGGTGTTCCATTGTCTTGTGGCGGTTCTGGCCTTGACTCGGACATCGACAAGGACATAGACATTTGAAACTGTGAAGAAGCTCGCAAAGGCATCGCTAGTGCCGATTGCCGGGAAACAGGAGAACGCACATGAAATCGCATTCGCAGATCCAGGAACAGATTCTTGCCAAGGCCGAGGAGGACGAACGGTTCCGCGCCCAGCTCCTGGAGAATCCGAAGGTGGCCATCAAGGACGCAACCGGACTTTCGGTTCCGGATGGCATCAACATCCGTGTCCTTGAAGACAACGCCACCGACTTTCATCTGGTCCTGCCGCCGGCAGGCCGGAACCTGTCGGATCAGGAAATCAGCGGTGTGGCCGGCGGCATTGGTGACATCGACACCTGGTGAATATGGTTCAGCGGCCTGCAGGCCGGAACCTGTCGGACCGGGAAGTCAGAGGTCCGGCCGGTGGCTCAGGTCCGGCGTCCCCCAGTGGATGGTGACATTGACGCCTGCTGGGCATGGCGGTGACCCCGGCGGTCGTTGTTCGCCGTGCCCGGAAGGCCTGACGCTTCGGGCTGGAGAACACGAGATGGCGTCGTTTCAGGGCATTGCGTCCGCTGATCGCCTCCCTTCCCCGCAAGTCGTTGCGCAGGCCGCCGCATGGGTGCCAGACGCTGACGGCAGATTGCCTGGCCGACGCCAGCAATTCCGGAACGGACCCGTGAAACGCCCCGCAGGAACAGCCCGCCGATCCCCTGTGGCGAATGCAGGGGCGTCGAGTCGCCTGCAAGTCCGGCCAGCAGCTTTCCCACTCCGTGCCGCGGTGCCTCGCCGGCATCCGCGGCCCCGCGCCGGCGGCTTCATGCGCACCCCGTCACGGCCCCTGAAGCCGCCGCCCCGCGGAGCCGGACTGGAACCGGCCCCTTGAGCGACAGGTCGCTGCAAGGCGTGACGGCGCCGGCCCTGGCCGGGATCCCGCCGCTGCTTGCCGGGTCACCGGGCAGAGGCTCCTCGCACCGCCAACAGGAAGGGGCCGGGCGTTTCCCGGTCGCGTCGGCGCATTCGAAACAGGATGCGCACCCAGTGCGCCGTCACGCCCCAGAGGTACGGAATGCGGGCCTGTCCGTGTCAGGCAGACTGGCCCATTGGCGCGCGTGCGCCGATCCGATCGCGGAGTCGCGACAGGCTCGTGACCTGCGAGCCGACAGGTTGAACCCGCCGGAAACAGGACATGCATGACGGCAGCATCAGGAAACTCGTGATCGCCGGAGGCGGCACTGCGGGATGGATGGCCGCGGCAATGTTCGCACGCCAGTTCGGCAAGACCCTAGACATTGTCCTCGTGGAATCCGATGAGATCGGAACTGTCGGCGTGGGCGAAGCGACGATCCCGCCGCTGCGTCTCTTCCACAAGTACATGAACGTGAGCGAGCCCGAGTTCCTCCGCGCCGTTCAGGGCACTTTCAAGCTTGGAATCCTCTTCGAGAACTGGCGGAACCTGGGCGAGAGCTACTTCGGTTCCTTTGGATGGGCCGGAAGGGAACGCTGGGCGGCGGGCTTTCAGAACCACTGGCTGAGGGGGCGCCTCCTGGGGCTGGCCCGGGGCTACGGAGAATACTGCCTGGAAACGTCCGCGGCCTTGCGCAACAGGTTTGGCATCAGCCTGAACACCGTCCTGAACCACGCCTACCACATCGACGCCGGACTCTACGGACAGTTCCTGCGAGGGATTGCCGAGGAGTCCGGTGTCGTTCGCCATGAAGGAAGAATCGACCAGGTGGAGCAGGATCCGGCCAACGGGTTCATCACCGGCCTCCGCCTGCAGTCCGGACAGCGGGTCATGGGTGACCTGTTCATCGACTGCACCGGCTTTCGGGGGCTCCTGATCGGGATGGCCCTGAATGTCGGTTTCGACGACTACGGTGACTGCCTGCCTTGTGACAGCGCGATCGCCGTCCCCTCCGCAGCGTCCGGCCCCCTGCATCCGTACACGCGCGCGACGGCCCATGAAGCAGGGTGGCAATGGCGCATTCCGTTGCAGCACCGGGTCGGAAACGGCATGGTGTTCAGTTCCCGGCACTGGTCCGACGACGAGGCCCGGGCACGGCTGCTTGACAATGTCCAGGGCACCGTGCTCGCCGAGCCCCGGCTGATCCGTTTCAGGGCCGGCCAGAGGCGGAGGCATTGGCACAGGAACTGCGTTGCCCTGGGGCTGGCGTCAGGCTTCATGGAACCGCTGGAATCAACCAGCATCCACCTCGTTCAGCGCGGCATCACCCGCCTGGTCCAGATGTTTCCCGACAAAGGCATCCGCGAACCCGCCGTCGCAGAGTTCAACGCCAGCATGCAGGACGAGATTGACAGTATCCGGGACTTTCTCGTCTTCCACTACCATGTGACCGGCCGGTCGGACACGCCTTTCTGGCGACAGTGCCGGACCATGGACATTCCCGACTCCCTGACGCACCGAATCCAGCTGTTCCGGCAAACGGGCCGGATTGCCTGGAACCCGGGGGAACTGTTCGGCACGACGTTCTGGGTGCAGTTGATGCTCGGGCAGGGCCTGATTCCGGAACAGCATCACCCTGTTGTCAATGCGATGAGCAAGGACGAGCTCGGGAAATTTCTGGCCGACATCCACCGACAGGTCGAGGAGCAGGTCGACCGGCTTCCTGACCACCAGCAGTTCATTGACGGCTACTGCAAGGCGCCACCCGTCTGATGCCACGCCTCCCGGCATCGACATGCGGCAACAGGTCCCGACACGGGATTGTCCCTTGGCTCGATCGGCCCGGAGCGGATGCTTTCGGGGCTTGCATCGACAACTTCACAGGCCCGTGCCGTCCGGGACCGTTGATCGGTGCCTGCCGGTGCGCCTGGAACCGGATGCCGGCCCGGCGGACGGAAATGCACGACGTCGCACGCATGGAAGGCGCGAAGCCACGGGGGCCGACGTTCTGCACGCCGGGCAAGGCGTTCACGCAACTCCGCCGGGCGCCCCCGTGGCTCGAGACCATGCCGCATGCCCCGGTACGGTACACCTTCGAGTGCCAGGCCGATGCCTGGAAACGGTCTGGAGAGCCGCGAAGCTCTGGCCGGACGCGGGGAGACCCCTCGGGTCGTCACAGCGCTGTCCGGCTGCCGGACGATCGCCGACGCGAACCCGAATCAGGGCAAGTTCGAGCCTTGGCTGCCTTGCGCGATCGCATGACTGCCCGTGAGGCAGCCTGTCTCCAGGCATCCGGGAGGGCGGTCCCCCGCCGCTCGGTCCCGGCCGAAACAGAGCGGCGGACCGATCTCTCCAGGCTCGGACGGATCGATGCCGAGGAAGATGTCGGCCGCTTGCGCGTACGGGCCGTTCAGGCCGGACCGGCATCGTGTTCGGGTGCATCGAATTCCGCTGGCGCAGAAGGCGAAGCGAAAACTCGTCACGGACCAATGATGAATCCGGGCGGGGTGTCGTCATGGCATCCGGAAGGCGGCACTGCCGGCCCATCGCGCCGCCCGGCACGGCATTCCGGTCAACACGCAGGGCGCATCCGTTTTCGGCGGACTGACGACGGACCGTGCGATGTCGAAATCATGGACGGTCACCGAGGGAGAAAGACATGAACGCAATGACGCAGCTTCGGGACCTGCTCGAGGCGCTGCGGCCGCAGATTCCCGAATCCCTGCTCGCCGGACGGGGCCGGGACCGGCTGTTGCATCGAGTCGGAGACTTTCCCGCAGCCGTCGCGGCGAACCTGTGCGTCTTCGAAATGAGACTCGACGACCCGGAACCGGCTGCCGACTTCTCGGTCACCGTGACCTCCTCACGGGTCCCGCACCACTTTCTGGCGGGTGCCGACGGGGCGGCGGCGACATCCCTGAAGGCCTGGCTCGACGCCTACCTGGCCGGCAAGCCGGAACCGTACAGATGGCTGATGCTCGAATACGATCTCGTTGACATCCCCGAGGGGCGGAAGGCGGCTCCGGCGGTCAATCTGCGATCGGACGCCTCCCTGACCCCGGGCGGCGCGACATTTGAGCCGGCTCGCCTCGCCGGCACGCTCAGTCGTGTCCTTGGCCAGAGTGACGCGCGAGATGAACGGCGCGCGTTGTCCCGCACGTTTGCCTTGCTGCCCTCCGGCGCAGTGGTCGCGTTCGCCGCCGCCTTTCCCGAACGCATGCCCCGATCCGTCAGGCTGGTTGTCGCGGAGGTTTCGGCGGCTCAGGTGGGGCCGTTTCTCGATCGGCTCCGGTGGCCGGGCTCGATCCCCGCAGTCCTGCGCTTCCTGTCGGGACTCCACGATGTCTCCAACCGCTTCATGATGGCGTTCGATGTTTCCCCTGAAGGCGCCCTGCCGCGACTGGGTTTCGAAATCTACCCGACTTCCGTCGGCGACCGGGATCTTCGAGGCCTGCTCTCGGCCTGGCACACGACAGGGAGCCGCCATTGGCGCGGCCTGATGGATCGGCTGGTCGAAACGGGATTGTGCTCGCAGTCGAAGGCCGAAGGGCTATTGTCCTGGCCGAAGCAATGCATCCTCTACGGGGCGAACGGAGCCTGCGGCCTGCGCATGGGCATCAATCACGTCAAGATCGTGACGGACGCGGAGCGCTTGCGGGCGAAAGCCTATGCAGGTCTGCAGTGCTTCCCGCTTGCGCCCGACAGGCGGCGAGATGGAATGCCGACGGCATAAGCCCTCGCCGTGCTCGACCGCATCGTCCACAACGCCGGGTCGAGCTGACCGGCGAGTCCCGGCGCATGAGGAACGCGCTGGCGCTGCTGGACGGCAGCGAGGCTTGAAGGGTACCGGTCATTCGGGGGCAGGGCCTGATTCCGGAACAGCATGACCTCATTGCCAGCACGATGGGCAAGAGAGGAACTCGGGAAATGGATGGTCGACATTCACCGACAGGACGAAAAGCAGGTCGATCAGCTTCCTGACCACCGGCAGTTCGTTGACGGATGCTGCAAGGCGCCGCCGTTCTGACGGGGGATTATATGCCAAAGTCACAATCCTTCCCTCGCGCCACGGCTGGAATCTGAAAACATCGCGGCTAGGCTTTCGGGTCTTCGATCACGCGAACGGGCCTGAGCACGGCGTCTGCGAGTTCCTCCGGCGTTGCGTTGATCCTGAATGCTTCCAGTTTCTCGGCGAGCTTCGGTTGGTAGGAGTGCGATCGCACGTGCACCGTGCGGGGTTCTTCCAGTTCCTTCCGGAGCCGTTCGGCTTTGGCATTGCGCTTCCGGTTCTTCATGGTTTTCTCCCGTCATGTCGAATCAGGTTCATCCCAAAATCCTTGAGTTGTGCGCAAAAGTGACTGCCAAGAGGCCGCGCACGGTCATAGACCACTTGCTTGAGCATGGGGCCATAACGAGTGAAGAACTGCAAGTTCTGTACGGTTATGACCACCCGCCAAGAGCCATTGCAGACGTTCGCGACCAAGGCATTCCGATTGAGACGTTCAGAACGATCCACACGGAATCGGGTCGCAAGATCGGAGCTTACAGGTTCGGTGATCCCGACAGGATCGTTCGTGGACGGATTGGCGGGCGCAAAGCCTTCTCCAAGGCTTTCAAGTCGGCTCTCATTGGACGCTACGGGGCAAAGGATGCCTTCACCGGCGAGGAATGCCACCCCCGCTTTCTTCAGATCGACCATCGAGTCCCCTATCGTGTGGCCGGAGAAACCGTCTTTGAAGAAGGCAAGCCTGAAGACTACCTGCTGCTTGATGCATCCAGCCAACGCGCCAAGTCGTGGTCGTGCGAACAATGCCACAATTGGCAGGAAGCCAAGGACGTGGACATTTGCCGATCGTGCTTCTGGGCTTCCCCGGAGCAATACGCGCATATTGCCGGACGGGACGTGCGGCGCGTCGACATTGAATGGCAAGGGGATGAAATCGCCGTTTACGAGGATTTGCGCAGAAGGGCGGCAGGTGAAAGTTCCCCGATTTCGGCGCATATCAAGCGGCTTCTTCGCAAGGCTGTTGGGAAGTGACTGCCGCCAACCCCGGCGTGAGATACAGGCTTTCAACTGTTTCTTCCCGTTTGCCCGCAAGCGTCGATTGCGTAGAGATTCCTGCATTCAGCATGATTTGCGCAAGACCAAGACTTTCAGGCAATCGCGGGCCGTACGAACGATTGCCCGTCATGCCGTCATACGACAATGCAAATGCCAGGTTGCGCTTGCGCATGCTTTCCAAGCCAGCAATAAGATCTTCTCGTGTGATTTGCTGGTGATACCGCCTGTCCGACCCTACGGATGTGCCAAGATATGGCGGGTCCATATAGATGAAGTCACCAACACCTGCATCCTTGGTCGTTTCCATCCAGTCTCCGACCCGAAACAGGGCGCGACCGTTCAGCAGGACATGGACGCCTAGCATTGCTTGCCGCATTTTCTCCGGGCGCATTCCAAGCCTTCGCTTGTCCACTGATTGCGAAAAGCCGCCCGAACCGTTGAACCGGACAGAATTCTTGACGCACCTGCATATCAGGTAAAGCAGATCGACCGGATTCTTGTGCTCATTGAAGCGATCCCGAACCCGATAGAAGTATTGAGCATCTTCCGCCGACTGGCCACGCCAAATCTCGCCGTATCGTGTCGCCGTGCCTTCCGGGTCTTCCACGATTGCTTGCAGCAGGTTCACCATAGGCGCGAGACTGTCAGCAATCACGAAACGCGATGCGCGACGATGGCAAGCGGCATAGATCGTCATGGCGGCAGACCCGGCAAAAGGCTCGTAGAATGTGCCAATTCCTTCTGGCACGTATTGGTCTATCGCAGGAGCCAACTTGCGCTTGCTGCCTTGGTAGGGGATCGGATGCGGGACGCTCATGCCACCAAGTCCTCGTAGCGAAGCCGCTTGCCCTTGCCCCGCTCGGCAATCAGTTCAATTTGCGTCATGGTGTCCGCTTTGCGGAAATTGTGACGCGCCGTGAATTCTGCGATGTAGCGGTGCATGTGCCTTTTGCTGAAGTGCTGGAACGTGCCGCGATAGCTGCGCGCCACCATCGACCACAGGGACTCGATTCCGTTCGCGTGGGCCATGCCCTTGACGTATTCAACTGCCGAGTGATTGACGCTCTCATGCTCTCTGTCCATGCCTACATGCGCCTTGGCGTCGTCGTCGTAAACCCCCGTCGCATCCGGCGTGGTGACGCCTTCCGCGAAGCCTTGGAGCGTCGGTGCGTCGGTTGACTCCGCGACCATCGCAGCAACCTTGTTGGTGTCACGGTCTTTGGCACCCACAAAGGCAGTCTTTCCGACAGGCCCGCTTCCGGCCAGTTCCTTGCGCTTGTTCTTCGGCATGTTGCGCCGCTTGCCTCCGACATGGGTTTCGTCAACCTCAATCGGTCCCTTGAACAGTTCAACACCTTCATCCATGCACTTGCGCAGACGCATGGACAGATGCCAGGCGCTCTTTTGCGTGATTTCCAGGTCGCGATGGAGCTTCATGCTCGAAACACCATTGAGACTGGTTGTCACGAGGTAGATCGCGATTGCCCAAGTCTGATAGCCGAGCTTGGAACCTTCCATGATGTTTCCGGTCTTGAGCGAGAACATGGGGCGGCGTTCGCAGTCCCTGCATCTGTGCGTCATGGTCTTGTGCTTGATGTTACATTGGACGTTGAACGAACCACAGTAGGGACAATGCGGGCCTTGCTTCCACAAACGGTCCTCGAACCACTTGCGCGCCGCTTCGTCATTTGGGAACATGCGGATCAACTTGGTGATGCTGATACCGTCGCGATGGCTTTTCCCCGGACCCTTCTTGGACATTGTGTCACCCCTTGTTTGGTGACTTTAATGTAATGGTTTGGGGCGGGGAAGTCAAGAGGAAAATGTGACTTTGGCATATAATCCCCTTCTGATGCCAGGCCTCCTGGCATCGACTTGCGGCGGCAGGCCCCGCCTCGGCATTGCCCCATGGCCGCACCGCCCCGGACCTGACGTCCTTCCCCGAAGCTTTCGTCGCCAGAGGCATGACCGTCGCGCGGGCCGGACGGGAACGTTCGGACATCGGGGACTCATGGGCCGCGCGTGGCAGGATCATGGAGGCTGGCGTGCCGTCGGAAGCCCGGGCCTTGGCCGACGCCCCAGTCAACCATCCTCTCGTGGCGCCAGGATGACGGCGTGCCATCCGGATGCGATGTCGGAACCTCCGCCTGGTACCTTGACTTCCTTCCTGGCGGATCGTCTTCGGCAAAGAGCGCGACGACCCGGGCTTCGACGGAACGTCGCCTCGGCGCATCGTCCCTGGTCGCCGGATCGTTGAAAGCCGTGTGAAAGGTCACGCGGCAGGCCGGCTCCTCGATGCGGGAATCATACTGCCTGAAGATCAGCGCCTCGTCCGGCTCCATTCCCGGAAAGCAGTGCCAGCACTGGGCCGCGTCATGAACGAGATTGTACAGCACCACGCGGGTGCTCGGCTCGGTCAGGCGCCGGCCGTCGGAACTTACCATGTCGGCGGGAGACACGGTCGAAGGGTCGCACATGGCAAGGGGCTTCGACTCGATCGCCCGCAAGGGGTCCGTGCTGCGCCAGACGTTGTACACGCCGAAGTGACGGCCGTCCGGAATGTCGAGCACGTCCTCGACATACGGGGTCAGGTCCGCATGGGCCTTTTCCGCATAGGTCCCGGCGCCGCCGGGCCAGCGCGGCGCGCCGACCCGGAACTCGTGCTGCATGGTCCGCGCGGAAAGGCATCCAGTCGCCGCGATGACCAGCTCCGCGCATTGGTCGTAGAAGCGGGAGACGACGCTGTCGTGGTCGCCGTAGTCGATGCCGATCGGCGCAACCACGAGCTCGAAGCCCATGCGGTCGATGGTTGGCGCTCTCGCGAGGGCACGTGCGTCGTGAACCCGGATCGGCTTCATGACCATCATTTCCGAACGATCGGCGCCCGACCCGCGGCATGGCAGCCGGAACCCCCGGAATCGCGGCTTGACGAAGAGACTCTCCGAGACGACGAACGGCGTGTCGGGAAAGAGCGGAATGGCCATCGTGACGCTGACCCTCTCAAGCTGTCTGGCGCAGGGCAAGATCGCGAAACTTCCCTTCCGCCGCAAGCAGTTCCTCGTAGCTTCCGGTCTGCACCAGCCGCCCCCGATGCAGCACATGGATCCGGTCCGCGTTCCGGATCGTGGACAGGCGGTGGGCGATGACAACCCGGGTGCTCGTGGACTCCTCGATTCCTTTCATAGTCAGTGCCTGGCTCCTTGTGTCCAGCCAGCTCGTCGGCTCGTCAAGGAACAGGATCCGGGGCCTGTGCACCAGCGCCGCAGCCATCCTTATCCGCTGGCTCTGGCCGCCGGACAGGTTGGCCGAGTTCTCGCCCACCGAAGTGTGCAGGCCCATCGGCATGGCGCGGATCTCGTCGGCGACCCCGGCCTGCTCCAGGGCGCGCCATGCATCATCCTCGGTCAGGCTGCCGTCGGCGCCAATGACGTTGTCGAGCACGCTCCCCGGTCGCAGGGCGCTGTCCTGCATGACCACGCCCATCTGCCGTCTCACGAAAACGGAATCCAGTTGTGCGAGATCCCGGCCGTCATAGCAGACCGCCCCCGACTGCGGCCGTTCCAGGCCAAGCAGGAGCCGGAGCAGGGTCGTCTTGCCTGCACCGGATTCCCCGACGATCGCGACGAGCTCGCCCGGCTTCGCGCTGATCGAGACGTCGTCCAGCACCTTCGGCCCGCCGGCGGAATAGGCGTAGCTTGCCCGGTCGACGAGGATCCGGCCGGAAAGCGCGGCTCGGGCCCGTCCCGCCCTTCTCGCAGGCGCGGGGCTCGCCAGGACGGGCCGGACCTGGTCACAGGCCGGCTTGAGGAAAGCAACCGCCCGGGCCGCGTTGCCAAGCATGACCGTCGCCATGCACAGCACCATGACGGCCGTGAAGACCGCAAGGAAGTCCGCCGTTTCCACGCCGCCACGGACGGCGACCGTCGAGAACAGGACGGCGGCTGCCAGGGCGGGCACCGTCGCACCGAATGCGGCAAGGTGCTCGCCAAGCATCGACAGCCGGATTTCCGCCTTCTTGTGAGCATGATACCGCCGTGCCCAGGCGGCGAAGGCAGAGTCCTCGGCCGCCGTGGCCCGCAGCTTGGAGATCCCCGTGAGGAACTGCTGGGTGTCTCCGGCGAGCCGGCGCATGGTCTCCAGGTACCGTTGCTGCGGCCCGATCATCAGGATGCAGAACATGGCCGTCACCCCGATCATCGCGGCGGAGAGCAGCAGCGCGATCAAGCCCAGCCAGGCGTCGTAGAGGAACAGGAGCCCGAGCGCGGGCAGCAGGAACAGCGTCGACAGCACGCCATCGGCCGTGACGCCGGCGACCTGGTCCCGAACGTCCTGGAACACCAGGGATCTTGCCGAGAGCTCGCCGGCGGTATGGCCGCGGAAGAATCCGGGACCCAGGCGCAGCAGGCGATCCCAGACCAGGGCGCCCAGGCGGGCGGCCACGCGGCCCTCGACCCTCATGAGCGCCGTTCCCCGAAGGATGTGCAGAAGCGCCACGAGCGCGCCGGTTCCGGCGAGGATCGCCGCCAGCTGCAGTGCAGGAACCGCGTTTCCGCCTGACGCTGCCGCGCCGGCCAGCCGGCTGACCGCGAATGCAGGCGTCAGCGCGAGCGTGCCGGCGGCAATGCCTGTCAGGACAAGCACGGCGACATCGCGGGCCACGCCGCAGGCCCCCGCACGGAACAGGTCCCTCAGGCCAGCGGTCCCGTCCGCCCGGCTGTCGGTCAGTCCCGGATACAGGCAGTGCACCTCCCGGAACGAGGCGGAGGTGCTGCCGTCCGCAAGGCGCGACTCGCCGGTCGAGGGGTCCGCAACCCGGTAGCGGCCTGCCATTCCCGGCAACAGCGCCAGGGGCTGTCCGTCCTCGTGCCGGACTGCGAGCATGGCCCCGCTGTCCCCGAGCCACCAGCGTCCGGACGTCCTCAGGCGCACCTTGCGCTTGCGCAACGCCGATGCGTCGCAGATGCCGTCCAGCGACGGTTCCTCGCCGTCCGGAACGGCAGGCACGCGGATCTCGAACCCTTCCCGCCTGCCGATCATGCGCAAGGCTTCCGCCATGGCACCGCCGTCCTTCGCCGACCGGAGCCCGGGACTGTGCAGCGCTTCCAGGCTGGTCCTGGCGCGCGCCTTGTCATCCCGGCGCCTTGTGGCCTGGGCGGCCTGCAGGTTCGCCTCGTCGACAAGCAGCAGTCTCCGGCCCAGGCTTTCCGCTTCGAGCAGGATCTCGTGGAATCCCGGCAAGCCCTCGTCCAGAAGCCGCCTCGCGTCGAGTTCGGCGGTGGTCATGCAGTCGAACGTTTCCTCCCCGTGCAAGCGGATCCAGGCATCCCGGGAGACGGGCACCAGGTCGTGGCCGTCGGTGTCCGCGAGATCGAGGAAGGCGGCCTCCATGCCGCCTGCGGCGAGCCAGGCCACGCCATGGCCGGACGAGGCGACGCCGCTTCCCGTCATTTGCCCGGGACGAAGACGAAGTTCCGTTGCCGGAACGCCTTCCATTTCGCGGGACACGGCTGCGGACAGGGACTCGATCCAGAAGTCGACATGCCTTTCGAGTTCCGCCCTGATCGCATCGCCATCGTCACCTTCCGCCAACGCATCGAGCAGGCATTCATGGGTCAGCCGGCGCAACCCGGATCCCGGAAGTCCCTTGGCAACGAGCCTCATGCCATGGCCGGATTCGTCGATGCTGAAAGCCAGCTGGCCGGTCTCGAGACGGACAAAATGCCTGTAGGCTGAGGTCATCTGCCCGGAGTCGTGCCTGGCCGCCAGCACGTCGATGGCCCCTTCCTCGACAAGCCATGCATTGCCGGACCGGCACAGGCTCACCGGCCGGCTTGCGGCGGCCGGACACGCTTCGCCACGTTCGAGGAACAGGGCGTCCAGGCCGGCCTGGGCACTGAACTCATTCGCCATCAAGCAGCCTCCGGTAGCTGCCGTCCCGGGCGTAAAGCTCGTCGTGGGACCCCTGCCCGACGATGCGGCCGCCGTCGACGACCATGATCCGGTCCGCGTCGCGGATCGTGCTCAGGCGGTGCGCGACGATCAGGCAGGAGCATCCGCGGCGCCGGATGCTGTCGTCGATCAACAGCTCTGTGACGGGGTCGAGGGCGCTCGTCGCCTCGTCCATGATCAGCAGCGACGGCCTGCTGACAAGCGCCCTGGCGATCTCCAGCCGCAGCCGCTGCCCGCCGCTGAAGTTCCGCCCTCCCTCCTCCACCATGGAGTCGTACCCTTGGGGACGGCTGATGATCTCCTCGTGAATCCGCGCGTCCCTTGCGGCGGCGGTCACGTGGTGGTCCGGAACGGTCGCGTCCCACATGGTCAGGTTGTCGTGGACCGTGGCCGCGAACAGCACCGGGTTCTGGTCAACGATCGCAACCGACCTGCAGAACACTTCCCGCGGGACGTCACCCGCAGGGCGGCCGTCGAACAGGATCTCGCCCGACCAGGGCAGGTGCAGGCCCGCCACAAGCTGCGCGACCGTGGACTTGCCCGAACCGCTGGCGCCCACCAGGGCGATGCGCTGGCCAGGCTCGATGGTCAGGCTGAAGTCCCTGACCAGCGGATCGCGGTTCCTCTGGTAGCCGAAGCTGACGCCCTTCAATTCGAGCTTGCCGATCAGCCGCAGCCCGCCCTCGCCGTTCATCGGCAACCTCGGCTTCCCGACGTCGCTGGAGGCCGGCGCCGTCTCCTTGGGTGCGTTCACCACGTCGTCCATCCTGGCCAGGTCAGCCTCCAGGGTCTCCAGAATGTCGGAGAACTGCCCGATTCGCGCGACCGGACGGATGAAGTTGTCGGCGAGGATGTAGAATCCCATCAGCTGGCCGAGTGTGACATGTCCCAGCGTCATAAGCCAGCCGCCAAGGCCGAACACCGCCGCCGCGTTGAGCAGCTGGAACAGGTGCGGGAACGACGATGCCACATGCCCCAGCTCCACGAATTCCTGGCGCGCGACAAGCTCCCGGGCCTGCCTGCCGCTCCAGTCGGAGAAGAAGTCGTTCTCCCGGGCCGTGGCCTGGAGGCTCTCGACCGACGACAGGCCGGCGGCGCTGACGCCGGCCAGCATGCTCTGCTCCCGGCGCAGCCGGTGACTGTGGTCGCGGCGAAGGCGGGCCAGCAGCCGCGTCATGACGAGGCAGGACGCTCCCATGCCGGCGACCACGAACGCCAGCGGCCAGTGCCAGGCCAGCATGACCGCCAGGAACGCGGCGCTCATGATCAGGTCGACAGACAGGCGCACGAGCTGTCCGGCGCCGGTGTCCGCGACCTGGTCGATCGTTCGCAGGCGCAGGGCGAGGTCCCCCGCCAGCCTGTGGCTGAAGAACCTGACGGGAAGGTGCAGCAAGGTGTCCAGGAACCTGTCGGACTGGGTGATCGAGAGGCGAATCACGAGATCGCGCAGGGAACGCATCTGCAGCCAGGTCAGGAGATAGGCGGCGGCGCCGGCCAGGAGCGTGCCTGCCGCCAGCGTCCAGCCCAGCCCGGCCTGCCCGGCGTCCAGAACGCGGTCCACGAACAGCGCCAGCAGGAGCGGCAGGGCCAGCAGCACGATCGCGAGCAGCAGTCCTAAGGCCGTCGTGCGCGCCAGCAGCGCCCTGTGACCGCGCAGCCAGGGCCAGAGCCTCTGCACGACGCTGCGCCTCGCGCCCCGCCGCCTGAATCCGCTGCCAGGTTCGAGCAGCAGGCTGACGCCGGTGAAGTGGCGGTCGAACTCCTCCAGACCGACGCTCCGATGCCCTTCGGCGGGGTCATTGAGAAGGAAGCGATCCCCTGCCATGCCTTCAAGGACGACGAAGTGATTGAATCCCCAGAAGAGGACGAGCGGCAGGGGCAGCGCCGCCAGCTGGTGGATCTCGCAGCTGTGGCCGGTCGCTTCCAGGCCATGGCCGCGCGCCGCCTGCGCGATGTCCTTCAGGCTGGAGCCATCACGGCCGACGCCGCATTGCTCGCGAAGCTCCTCCAGCGATGTCCAGCAGCCATGGTGCGCAAGCACGATGCCCAGACAGGCGGCCCCGCAGTCGGTCGACTCCAGCTGCATCATGAGCGGGGTGCGGCGCGGCCGCCTCCGGAACCTCGGGACCCGGACCGCCTTCGGGGAAACCGAGCCTGATGTGGCCTGCCGTGCCATCTCGGTCCGGGATCAGCCTGTCACCGCGACCAGTCCAAGCGTTGCCAGCAGCACGACCATCAGCGCCGTCCTGAACATGCGTTCATGCGGGGCCGACACCTTCAGCGGTTCGTCCATGGCCTCGGGCTGCGCCCTGTGAATGAGGGAATCCCTTCGAAACAACTTCGGAACGCCTTCAGGAAGCATGACTGGTTGCATGCCACGTTATGCCGCCCAAACACGCCGTGCAACGGGTTTCGTTCAGGACACGTTTTGCAAAATCTGGACGGCCCCAACGCGCCACCGCCGCGAGAGTTTCCAGCGCCGCAACAGTTCCTCGCAGTCAGGCCCGCGGTTCCCGCGCCCTATCACCGGCCTGGCCGAGTGCGCAATCGCTTGACGCATTGCCACGCCGGATTCATCACGCGTCATCGGCCCCCGCCCGGCCTCCGCGAAGGCGCCTGGATCGATCTGTGCACTCTGGGCCATCCCCGGTCCCCAGGCCGTGCAATGATCCACCAGTCAGTTGGCCATCATGACTTGCTGCCGCGGGCACCATGGGTCAAGCTCGTGACCGCTCAGTCAGGCCGGTTTCACAGCTGGCGAACTGTCATGAACCATTCGCCATTTTGCCAAATTTTCAAGAAATCACCCCTCCGGGCAGTGTCAGGTAGATGACGAAAATCACGTACACCAGGATCAAGAGCGCCAAAGGGGCCAGGAAATTCCAGATCCACCGCCGAGCGTCCCTGGATCGTTCAGGACGCTTGTCCGATGCGGGGTGGATGCGGGCGCTCCTTGTCGCGAAGTACGGGCCGCTCCGTCGTTCCTTCATCAATCGTCCTCCTGCAGCGTGCGGGGTGGCGCTCGTCCGACCGTGTTCCCGTGGTCTCGCGCGCGCCGCCCCTGCCTGCGTTCAGGAGCTGGAACTGGTCCAGACGCAGATGGCGGAGGATTGCCGGAAGTCAGGCACTGCGTCAACGCGGAATTCGGCGGGAATGACTTGATGAAGCTGCGAGGCGGAAACATCCGCTTCGCCACAAGAGGGCAGGGCAATCGCGTTTGAAGGAGTTCCCTGAAGAGTCCCCCTTGGCTTTTTCGTGACTGCGTGATTCGCTGTTGGAAAACAA
>JAPPCV010000023.1 GCA_028824715.1 Boseongicola sp.
TCACGTTCTCGATGTCGGGCAAGGCGTAGACGGCGCGGCCAATGCCGGTTCCCTTCAACGCGCCGAGGTAGAAGGCGTCCACCTTCCGAATGTGGTTCAGGGTCTTTGACAATGATGGAAAGAAACCCGGCCGCCTCGCGGTGAAAGTGGCGCGATCAATCCCCGCGATCGCCTCGAAGAGCGTCCGGTTCGCGTAGCGATTGTTGACCGCGAACTCGAAATACGGGCTCATCCCTGCAATGCCTCCCACATCTGCAGGTCACGCTCGGCAGTCCATATCCGGGGCGTGTCGATGTCGCGTGCCTCGTCATAGGCGCGAGAGACGTTGAACGGCAGGCAATGCTCGTAGATCGCGTAGTCGCTGAATTTCGGATCGCATTCCGCGCGCACCGCGTCCCAGGCATCCTTCAGCGATCCGCCCCCGAGCGCGACCCTGGCGGCCGGTCCATAGGTGGAACGCACGAAGTCCTTGGTCAGGTCGAGAGACGAGTTGACCATCTCCCTGCCGATCAGGGCGTCCCCCCGGCCTGGCGCGATCGCGTCCAGATCGAAGGCCCGGATGGCCTCAAGCGTCCCCGGCCAGTCGTGGAAGTGTCCGTCGCCACAATAGCAGGCCGAGCGATACTCGACGATGTCGCCAGTGAACATGACGTTCTGGTCCGGCACGAAGATCACGATGTCTCCGGCGGTATGTGCACGACCGACCTGCATGATGTCCACGCGCCTCTTGCCCAGATAGACCGACATTCGCCCGTGAAAGGTTGTCGTGGGCCACGTGAGGCCGGGGATGCTCTCATGCCCCTCGAAGAGGCGGGGAAATCGCTGGAATTCGCTGTCCCAGTCCTCCTGCCCGCGCTCGGCCACCATGGCGCGGGCCTTCTCGGACATGATGACCTGCCCGGCCTCGAAGGCCGACGCTCCCAGCACGCGGACCGCGTGGTAATGGGTCAGCACAAGGTGAGTGATCGGCTTGTCCGTGACTTCCCTCACCTTCTCGATCACCTTTCCGGCCAGCCGAGGCGTCGCCTGCGCCTCGACGACCATCACCGAATCGTCACCGATGATCACGCCGGAATTCGGATCCCCTTCCGCGGTGAAGGCGAACAGGCCCTCCCCGGTCTCGTCAAAGGTGATCCTCTTCTCGCCCAGGTCGCCCTGGCTCGCAAAGGCCTTGGCCATGATGTTCTCCTTACCGCGCCTCAAGCATATGGGTCTTCGAGTGCGGGCAGCACCTTGCCGGTGCAGTCCCCGAACCCGATCCGGTAACCGTCGCCCTTGGCAAACCCCCTGAGCGTCAGCCGGTCACCGTCCTCGATGAAGCTGCGCGTGCCCCCTTGCGCCAGCTCCAGGGGCTCCTTGCCGCCCCATGAGAGTTCAAGCAGCGAGCCACGGCTTCCACGCTCCGGTCCGGAAATCGTGCCGGTCCCGACAAGATCGCCCACGCGCATCGGGCAACCGGACGTCGCGTGGTGGGCAAGCTGCTGCGCCGACGAATAGTAGAGTTCGCGCGAGTTCGTCCGCACGATCGTCTCCTCGGTTCCGCCTTCGGGCTCGAGCGTCACTTCCAGCGCGATGTCGTGCAGCATCGGTCCGGCATCCCTCAAATGGGGCAGGAGTTCCTTCTCGCGCCGTGGCGGGTCGCAGCGAAACGGCTCCAGCGCCGCCTTTGTCACGACCCAGGGACTGATCGTGGTCGCGGTCGCCTTGGCCTGGAAGGGGCCAAGCGGCTGGTACTCCCAGGCCTGGATGTCCCGCGCCGACCAGTCGTTGAGAAGGACGTGGCCAAAAATGTTCGCGTCCGCCTCGGTCACGCCAAGCGGACCGTCGGAAGCTTGCCCGACGACAGCCCCCATCTCCAGCTCGATGTCGAAGCGGTTGGAAGGAGCAAACCGGGGGGCTTCGTCACCCGGTCCCTTCAACTGGCCCCAAGGCCGGCGTACATCGGTACCGGAGACCACGACCGAGGACGCCCGACCGTTGTAGCCGATGGGCATGTGCAGCCAGTTCGGCGGAAGGGCGTTTTCCGGACCCCGGAACATGGTCCCGACATTGGCGGCGTGGTGCCGTCCGGCGTAGAAGTCCGTGAATTCGCTGACGACGAACGGCAACAGCATGGTCACCTCGGATTGCGGGAGAAGGGCTCCGGCAATGCGGTCCCGCTCCTCGGCACCCTCGGCAAGCATTCTCGTCAGCGCGTCGCGGACCCGCTCCCAGCTCCACGGACCTTCGGCCATGAACGCGTTGAGAGCGCCGTTTCGAAACCCGGCGGCAGGCACTGTGCCTTGCTCTTCCAGGGCGGCAAGGTCGAGAACCATGTCGCCCAAGGCCACGCCTGCGCGCGGACCCTTCCCGTCGTCAAACACTCCATAGGGCAGGTTGTTGAGCGGAAACCCCCCGTCGGGGTCGTTCGCGCTCTCCACCCAACTCTTCCTCAATGCCAAGACCGCACTCCTTCTTGCGCCTTCAGGTTTGCCCGCGCAGATGCTGGGTTCCTCGCCGGAATCCCCTCGGCTGCGTCGCGACGCCATGATGCCTTACTTCCGCCCGGGACTCCCGTCGAATTTCTTTTCGAGCGAGGCCCAGCACTCGACGTAGTCGTCCTGCAGCGGCGCCTCCCTGGCGGCAAATTCGGTCAGATGCTGCGGGAACCTCGTCTCGAACATGAACGACATGGTGTTCTCAAGCCTGTCGGGGCCTAGATTGGAGTTCGTGGCCCTTTCGAAGGCGTCCCGGTCGGGTCCATGTGGCAGCATCATGTTGTGGAGCGACATGCCACCGGGAACGAAACCTTCGGGCTTCGCGTCGTACTGGCCGTAGATGTTGCCCATGAGCTCCGACATCACGTTCTTGTGGTACCATGGCGGACGGAACGTGTCCTCCGCAACCAGCCAGCGCTCGCGGAAGAGCACGAAGTCGATGTTCGCGACACCCTCGACACCGGAAGGCGCCGTCAGCACCGTGAAAATCGACGGATCCGGGTGGTCGAAGAGAATCGCCCCCACAGGGCAATAGGTCTTCATGTCGTACTTGCAGGGCGCGTAGTTGCCGTGCCACGCCACGATGTCGAGCGGGCTGTGCCCAATCTCGGTCGCATGAAACTGCCCGCACCACTTGATCACGACCCGCGAAGGCGCATCGCGGTCCTCGAAGGCCGCGACGGGCGTCTTGAAGTCCCGCGGATTGGCGAGGCAGTTCGCCCCGATCGGTCCCCGCCCCGGCAAGGCGAATTTCTGCCCGTAGTTTTCGCAGACAAAGCCGCGTGCCGGTCCTTCGGGCACCTCGACCCGGTAGACAAGGCCGCGGGGCAGGATCGCGATCTCCTGGGGCTCCACATCGATCATGCCTAGCTCGGTCGCGAAGCGCAATCGGCCACGCTGCGGCACGACCAGAAGCTCGCTGTCGGCCGAGTAGAAGTACTCGTCTTCCATTGAACGTGTCACCAGATAGACATGTGCCGCCATGCCCACCTGCGTGTTCACGTCCCCTGCCGTCGTCATCGTACGCATGCCGGTCAGCCAGGTCAGGTCTTCCTCGCCGGCCGGCACCGGATCCCAGCGGTACTGGCCAAGCGATGTAACGTCCTCGATCACGTTGGGAGCGCTCTTCCAGTAGGGCACCTCGATCCTGTCGAATCGGGCGACATGGCGTACCGAAGGCCGTATGCGGTAGCACCATGTCCGCTCGGGTCCCGGCGCCGTGAACGCCGTGCCGGAGAGCTGCTCGGCATAAAGTCCGTAGTTCACCAGTTGCGGCGAGTTCATGCCCTGGGGCAAAGCGCCTGGCAGCGCCTCGGTTTCGAAGTCGTTGCCGAAGCCGGGCATGTAGCCAGGCACGGTTCCCGCCGGGGTCTCGGCCTGTCTCAGGTTCAGGGGTGCACGTGCATCATCCATTGCATCGCTCCTTCCATGCCGTCACAACTATTGGTTGTAAATGTAACTAACAAGCCCTGGAAGGAATCCCATGCGCCGACATGCCGAATTCGATCCCCAGGATTTCCTGCCTTACCTCCTGAACCAGGCCGCCGAAGCCCTGAGCCTTGAGTTCCAAAGGCACTACCGCGGGCAGTACGGGATGCTTCGAACCGAGTGGCGGGTGCTGTTTCATCTCGGTTGCTACGGCGAGATGACGGCAAAGGAGATTTGCGTCCGCGCACGTCTCCACAAGACAAAGGTGAGCCGCGCCGTCGCCGCCTTGCAGACGAAGCGCTTTCTGACCCGACGCGAGTTGGAGCGGGATCGTCGCCACGCCGTGCTGCAACTGACGGCGAAGGGGAATAGGGTCTTCGCCGACCTCTCCCGCGCCGCACATGCATTCGACTCGGAGGTGCGTGCCGCCATGACGCATGACGAGGCCGAAGTCCTGCATCGCTGCCTGGTCCGGATTGCCCGGTTCGAGACGGTGCAGCGAACGGGGTGAACGGCACGGTGCCGGGCAGCCGCAGCCCAATGTCACGAGCTGCACCGCCGTGTGTTTGGCCACGCGGATTTCAGTTCAGATTCGTTCCGACAGAAGGGGCTGAATTGCGTCGTATATGCGCTGCGACGCGCCTCGGTGACTTGTGTGAAATGCCTCGGCCCTCTCCGGCAACCCATGCGCGATGGCCGCTCGAACCGCATCGGGCAATTCCTCCGGCGCATTGCAGACCGTCAGCATGCCCGCCGCTTCAGCCTCGACTGCCGGGAACTCGATGGTCCCGACACTCGGCCCGGTAATCACCGGCTTTCCGAGCGCCAATGGCTCGATGACATTGTGCGCGCCGCGCCGGCCAAAGCCGCCGCCGACTATCACCGCGTCGGCCGACGCGACGTAGAATGTCATTTCCCCGAGCGAGTCACCGACCAGGATCCGCGCGCTGCCGGGCTCCGAAAGGGGATTCAAGCCGTTGTCGAAGAGCTGGCTGCGCCATGCTATCTCGAAACCCGCCGACTGCAGGAATTCGCCCGACGCCTGGAACCGTTCCGGTGCCCGAGGCACCCATACCACGAAAGGTGGCTCAGGGTCCGAGAAAAGCGTGGCAAGTGCCTGCACATAGACTTCCTCCTCCCCCTCAACGACACTTGCGAAGGCGATGACAGTCTTGTCGTGAACGCTGGCTCGAAATGCCTTGCCTGCATGAATCTGCGTCTCGGGCGGTACAATGTCGAACTTCGTCTCCCCGGCGATACGCACGTCGGATGCCCCTAGAGCACGAAACCGCCCTGCCTGAGTCTCGGACTTTGCGAATACGGAGGCCAGTCGCGCCACGGGATGCCCAAACAGCGCCGCCAGCCGCCGTGCCTTCGGCCAGCTGCCCGCAGGTATCTGCGCGTTGACAAGCGCAAGCGGAACCCTCGCTTCGCGCGCCGCCTCGATCATCCAGGGCCAGAACTCCATTTCGACCACAAGACCGACCCGTGGCGCGTAGGAGGCAAAGAACCGTTGCCAGTAGTCTGGGCGATCAATGGGCAAGAAGCGCACAGCCAATTGGCCAGAGGCGATTTCGTCCGCGAACGTCCGTTCCACCCTGTCCCGCGCCGCTGGCGTGGCATGTGTCGTCAGGACACGATGCCCGTCCTGAAGAGCCAGTCGCACCAGAGGTTCCGCGGAATTGATCTCGCCCAGGGACACCGCATGCAGCCATAGATCGGCCGCAAATGGTGCGCCCTGCCCCTTCCGTTCATCAAGATGCAGGCCGTACCGGGCATCACCCCGGGCTCGCCTTCGGAAATACCGCCACACAACCGGTGTCAGCACCCGGAAGACACATGCGTAAAGGAAAAGAAAGATCCGATAGCGAAGCCCTGCAGGTTCGGACAAACTGAGACCATTCATGTCACAATCGCACCCTCGACATTTGGCCTTCGCAACGGTCTTTCCGCCGTGTGGAAATACGTCAGGGATGCATGGCCCGCAAGGGCGGCTCCGGAAACAGCTTCAATGCAAGTCTTCCGCGACGTGAACGGAGAATTCGTCACGGCTGCTACATCTTTCGTTCTTGGCAGGCTTGGCGCTTCGGGCGGCTCCTGCACGCCGCAACATTGGCGACCAGCAAGGACACTCCACCGACCCACGCCAGTTCACCCGGATATGCGCGTTCTCCGGAGAGACATCACTCGAGATTTCGTTGACTTCAATTGTCTGGCCAGGAGACGTTTGGCATTTTGCCTTCAGCGAAGTATGTCGTCTCGGTCTGCCCGCGTTCCGCGGGAAGCCCGTATCGGACCGATGCCCTGGCGCACCGGAAACCCGCATCGAGAATTGGGAAGTGATTGCCTGTGTTTTCCGTGAACGAGATTGAAGCCGCACATCGGCTCGTGACAGGCGCAATGTCGCCCACCCCGCAATACGCTTGGCCGCAACTGGGCGAACGCGCCGGTGCCGAAGTCTGGGTGAAGCACGAGAACCATACGCCAACCGGATCCTTCAAGGTGCGCGGCGCATGCACCTTCATCGACTGGCTTGTCCGCACCCGACCCGAAAGCCCGGGCATCATCACGGCAACCCGTGGCAACCATGGACAAGGCCAGGCACGCGCCGCGACGGCCGCCGGCCGACGCGCAGTGATCTACATGCCGCACGGCAACTCGGCCGAGAAGAACGCGGCCATGAAGTCCTTCGGCGCTGAACTCGTGGAATACGGCCACGATTTCGACGAGGCCAGGGAAGAGGTGCTCAGGGTCGCCGAACGGGAGGGGCTGACCTTTGTTCCGCCCTTTCACAGAGAGCTCGTCCGTGGCGTCTCGACCTATGCCTACGAACTTCTGACCGCAGTTCCCGATCTTGAGACGCTCTACGTTCCGGTCGGCTGCGGCTCGGGAATCTGCGGCTGCATCGCCGCCCGCGACGCCCTGGGGTGCAACACGCAGATCGTGGGCGTCGTCAGCGAACACGCACAGACCGTCAAGCTATCGGTCGAAGCCGGACAGCCGGTGGAGACCAACTCCGCACGGACCTTCGCTGACGGGATGGCGGTTCGTGTTCCCGTCAAGGATGCGCTTGCGATCTACGGCGCAGGTGCAGAACGCATTGTCACTGTCAGCGAAGCGCAGATCGCCGAAGCAATACGCATCTACTACCACGACATCCACAATCTTGCCGAAGGCGCGGGCGCGGCGCCGCTGGCTGCCCTGCTCAAGGAAAGGGATCGAATGGCGGGTCGAAAGGTCGCCGTCATCCTGACAGGCGGCAACATCGACACGGACTGGTTCCTGACGGTCATGTCGGGAGGCGTCCCGGTTCCCTAGAGAAGACGGCACAGGCACGCCCGTTGTTGGCACCCACATGCAGCCTTGGAACAAACTCGACCGCGTTCGTCGGCTGCGCCGGCAATTGCGCAAGCAAGGGACGCTACAAGAAGCGCGGCGCCCCCGGAAAGCGCCGAACCGAATTCCTGAAGGACCGGTCGGCTATTCGTCGTCGCCACTTTCCTCTTCCGCCTCCTCGGCGTCGGCCTCTTCGCCTTCGATCTCCTCGCCTTCCTCTTCTTCGTCGGCAACACCGGCGAGTCCGGACGGCGCGGAAATGTTGGCAATCACGAAATCGCGGTCGATCGTGGGTCTCGCGCCATCCGGCAGCGCCACGCTGGAAATCGTGATCGTGTCGCCAATCTCTAGTCCCTCGACATTGATCGTGATGCTCTCGGGGATTTCGCCGGCGGTCACGATCAGTTCGACTTCGGGCCTCACCATCACCAGCAACCCGCCTTGCCTGATGCCCGGACAGTTTTCCTGACCCACGACATCGACAGCGATGAACAGGTTGATCTTGGATGATTGCTTGAGGCGCATGAAATCGACATGGGTCGGAAGGTCCCGGACCACATCGCGTTGCACGCTGCGGCAAATGACACGGACATCGTCCTGGCCATCAACCTTGAGGTTGAAAAGTGTCGAGAGAAAGCGACCCTCCTTCAACTTCTTGAAGAGCATGTTGTAAGGAATTTTGACCGGAAGCGGATCGACGCCGCCACCGTAGACAATGCCTGGCACGAGGCCCTCTCTGCGAGCCTGACGGGCGGCCCCCTTGCCTGTCCCCGTCCGAGCCAAGGCGTGAAGATCAGGGATCTCGCCAGCCATGGGTATTCTCCGATTTGCAACGCAGGGCGACCTCCAAGGGTGTCCGCCCGCAAGAAGCCGCGCATATAGCGAGTAATCGAAAGCGAGTGAAGCGGAATTTTTGGGGCGGCACGATGCTCGCGAATTGGAAATGCAGGATCTTGGTGAGACATCCGGAACTTGGCTTGAGACATCATGCGCGCCGTCAATCCGGCACATTCAAGTCCGACTTCCCGTCCCTTCCAGATTCCACCAGGAGGCGGGCATGCGCGTTGCCGGCTGGACCGGGCGAATGTGGCCTTCGCCAAGGGAAAGGCTGCCCTTGGCTACATGAAACCGTGAAGGAAGTGGCCTGCTCGAAGACCGTACAGAAGGCGTTCATGCGGACGCTTCCGAACTCGGCAGTTCAAGTTCGCGACCTGGTCAGGGCGTTCGGCGAAGTCCCGCCTCGCAGACAAGCACTGTGAGGGCTCTCCGCGAATCAGAGCACGCTGTGCGGCGGAGAGTTGGGGACCTGCGAATCATCTTGCGTGAAGGCGACATCATGGAAGTTTGGGCGTCAGGTCGCGGAGGCGCCTGGAGGGAGCAAGGAAGATGAACCAAGTGGTGACAATTCCACAGGGTGAATTTCTCCACCTCAAGGGAATTGAAGAGGACGGTCCCGATCTGCGGAGCGCCCACGCGGTATTGGAATGCATTGAGGCCGGAGAGGAGAATCTGGCTGCCGGCACCGTCATTGGTCGGCCATTGGAAGGAGATTCGCCGCCCAATGCCTGGCGCGAGCACTGTCAAGTGTCACAAGCGGAGTTGGCGCGGCAGTCCAGGGTGAACCGGATCCAGTCCATCGACGTCGAGGCGGGACCGAAGACCGGTTCAGCATTCACCTTGAACAGGCTTGCGTCCGCGCTCGACGTTGACCTCGACGACATCGTGACAAGTCTGAGATGAGGTGAGAAAGCTCGAAACCGAAGTGAACGCGCGACGATGCGCATTGAACAATCCGGCGGCGGCAGTGGCTGGGACCGCACCTCCCATCAGCGGCGGCGGGTTCTCCAACGGGACAACGGCGGAGGCGAAGCGTCGGCGTCAGTCCTGACGATCACGACTGCGGATGATGCAGGACGAAGTGACGCGGACCTTGGCGATGACCAAGCCCAGGCCAAAAGGGAGTTGTGCCGCGGCCGACTCAGATTCACTGCCCTCGCAGGGCCGATCCCTGTCCGCGCATTCGGCAGAATCCTCGGTGTCCGGCCAGGCGTGCAGCGTCGTGGCGATACTTGGGAGGCCGAGCGCGACTTCGGGGGGCAGGCGCACATGAAGCGCGTCAGTTCACAATGTGCAGCAGCGTGACGCCTTCGCGACTTGCGATCCGGGCAATCACTGCTTGGCGCACGAAGCACGATTGTCCCGACAGTGCGGAAATTGGGGTGCGCCCATTGCGCACGCAGACAGTGTGCACTAGGAAACGGGCCTGTCGTGGAGCGAATGTGGGTGGGACTTCCGATGAAGATTCGGCTTCGGTTGGCGCTTTGGACGCTCATGGCCGCAGTTGCGGGAACTTCAGCCTGGTCCGGCTCGCTTGGTCCGGAAATGCGCGTCGTTGCGTCACGCGACCGGGACTTCATCGAGAGGTCCGGCGCCCAGACACTCGAGGAACTGCTTGATACCGGCATCGTCCGCTACTTCTACACCGGCGGACAGATCTTGCTGGTCCTGGTCGACGGAAGACCCTACTGCACCAGCAACTGCGATCTCGACACCTTGCCGCTTTCGGCAATCGAGCGAATCGAGCTTCTGGGCGGGGAGGGCCTGGGCGAGTTCGGCGCCATCGCGGTGAACGGCGCGATCAATGTCGTGATGCGGAAGGGCATGGACGGCTTCGAGACGCGTGCGGTCACGCGGATGCCCGGCAAGGAAGGCGGCAACAGCTGGCAAGGCGGCATATTCTGGGGCGGCCCCTTCGGCGAGAGCGGCGGGCACATGACCGTCGGTGTCGACGTTCTCAGGCGCCAGGAAATCCCGGCACGGAGCCGGGAGTTCAGCCGCTCCGTCTGGCAGCAGGGCGGCTCGTTCGCCGAAGCCGCCAATGTCAGCGTCGGCGGCAACACGGTGTGGGTCGTCCAGCGTGACGCGGACGGAGAGTTCGAGGACACAAGGACGGTCGCGCTGGGAGACTGCGACCCGGCGAAGGGCTACGCCGGCCCGCTCCGCAATCCGCCAGGCGCCGAGGTCGACGGCGACCTGGGTTGCGGATTCGCGTTTGGCGACATCATGTGGAACACCGCCGAATCCGAGCAGCGAACCGCGATCGTGCACCTGGACCGGCCGATCGGCGAGCGGCACAACCTTTACCTGCATGCGAACTTCGGGAAGGGCGAATCCGCGTTCCGCTACGCGCCTGCCGTCGACATCTTCAGATTCACGCCTCCCCCCAGCGTGGTGGACGGGATCAACGATGCAGCCGGCTCCATGATCGCGGACAATGACGACCTCTTCGCCATCGGGCATCGCTTTGTCGGCCACGGGAACCGCGACTGGTTGACCGGCTTCAATGAACACGACGTAGTCGCAGGCATTGAAGGCCGGCTCGCGGAAGACCTCGAATACGAAGCGTCCATCGACGCCTACCGCATTGACGGCTCCCTTGTCGGGAACACCTTCGTCCATGCCGGCAGGATCAGGGAAGAGATCGCAAGCGGAAGATACGACGTCGCGAACCCGTCGTCGCCCGCCGACCCCGACGCCCATCGGCAGGCCATAGAACGCACCAGTCTGCAGGAAATGGAAGACTTCGGCGGGACCCACCTTGGAGGGCGGCTGGCACTGAACGGGCAGACGATTGCCATCGGCGACCGCAAGGTGGCGTGGACCGCCGGCATCGACGCGGGCAAGTCCAAGGCACATTCCATCCTGCGCTTCCGCGACGGCGAGGGCATGACCCATGACGTGACGAAGGTGCTCGGCTCGGGCGGGGTCAGCTTCGAAGGGGAGCGCAAGGGCGTCGGGGCGTTCGCGGACGTGGCGGTGCCGCTGACCGGGAGAACGGACCTCAGGCTCGCGGCCCGCGGGAACGAGTACGACGACGTCGGCGGGCTGCAGTCGTTCCGCGTTGCGGCCGAACACCGTCCGACCGATGCCGTCACGCTGCGCGGTTCCTGGGGCGCGGGCGACAGGGCGCCGTCCATGCGGCACCTGCATGGCACCGCGTCGCAGGATCACCCCTACATCCAGTGCGACCCCGGGCAAGGCCCCCCGCCCCGCGGCGACTGCACTGCGCCAAACCCGAGACAGGTGACGCGGGAGGCCAAGGGCAACCCGCAGCTTGAACCATCCGGAGTCGAGAGAATTGCCGTCGGCACCGAGTTCCGCAGGCATCCGTTCGTCGTGGACGTGGAATGGTACCGGCTGTCGCGCTCGGGCCTGGCGGGGCTGCGCAATCCGAACTGGGCCATGCAAAACCTGGACGAGTGCACTGACGGGCAACAGTCAAACTGCATAGAGCGCGTCGGCGGCGACATCACCATCCACGACAGCTTCGCGAACATCGTGGACACCGAGATTTCCGGCATCACGACCCGCTACCGGGCGGACTTCGAAACGGACTGGGGCGAGATCGGGCTGAGCGGGGCATGGCGGCACGTGACGGACGCCGAACTTCGCATCGAGGGCAACGAGGACCGATACGCCACTTCCAGGAACATGGCCCGCATCAGGTTCGAGGCCAGACGCCGGAACCTCACGGCGACCTGGACGGTGAACCACCGGGCCGGCTTCCGGAACCGGGCGGACACCGGAGACTTCGACGACTGGACCGGCCACGACGTGGCGCTGGACTGGAACGAGCCGATGGGGCTGGAAGGCGCGCGGATCACGGCCGGCATCTTCAACCTCACCGACGCCGGTCTCACGGTCGACACCGCGAACCCCGACAGCGTGGACGGCCCCGAGGCGGCCGGTTGGGGACGCACGTTCTTCCTGACGCTGAACAAGAGCTTCTGACAGTGAGCGGCAGGACCGTCGAATTCTGCTGCGGCAGGCCCGCCCACGCAGTTGTCATGACCCAAGGGGCCCTGCATGCACGAAACGCCGAACCGAGGCGGGGCCAACCGTGCTCGCCGCCGACACGACGATGAAGTCCCTCCGATCCAGCAGTGCCCGTCTTGCACTGCCAACAGACGGAGCGCCCACGAACCTCCAAACAGGGAAGAACGCATGAACTCAGAATCTTTCAATTTGACCCGCAATTTCGATGCACCCAAGGATCTGGTGTGGCGCACGTTGACCGAGGCAGACCTGGTTCAGCGCTGGTACGGACCTGGCGTCGAAACGGTTATCCACGAATTCGAGGTCAAGCCCGGCGGGCTTTGGCTGAACGAAATGAGGATGGGCGAACGCTCAATGAACCAGCGGATGGAATTCACCGAGGTGAGCCCGACCGAACGGCTTGTCTACCTGATGTCGAATGCGGACGAGAATTGGGAGGTCACTGCCAACCCCATGATGCCGGACTGGCCACGGACGCTCCTGACCACCGTGACCTTGGAGGATCGGGAAGGAGGAGGCACCCTTCTCACGCTGGACTGGGACCCCCACGAGTCAACCGAAGCCGAAAAGGCCGCCTTTGCCGCCTCTGCATCCGACTTCAACAAGGGCTGGGGCGCCGGAATGAACATAATCGACGAAATCCTCGCCGAACTCTCCTGACGCCTCGCATCGCGACGGACAGGCCTCGGACCTCTCGCCCTGGCGATCATCTGGGGCGATCAGGCCGGGCCGTTCACTGTGCCGGGTTGCAGCAGGTCCGAACACGCCCGGCAGCTTGCGGAACCGGCACGGTCACGATGCCTGGCATCGCCCGGGCAGCCGGCCCCCGGGGATCTTCGCCCGCTCAGGCAAGACCGCCGGAAAACCCTTCCGGCACGAGAAGGATGTCCCGGTCCACATCGGCAATTTCCCGGCGCCCGCACAGCGCCATCGAAATGTCCAGTTCATTCCTGATGATGTCGAGGACCGCGGTCACGCCAGCCTCGCCCATCGCACCAAGACCATACACGAACGAGCGTCCGATCATGGCTCCCTTTGCGCCAAGCGCCACCGCCTTCAGCACGTCCTGACCGCTCCGAACTCCGCCATCAAGCCAGACTTCCGTACTGTCACCAACTGCCTTTGCAATTGGCTCGAGCATCCGGATCGACGAGAGCGCCCCGTCGAGCTGACGCCCTCCGTGGTTCGAAACGACTATGGCGTCGGCGCCAAGTTCCGCAGCCCTGATGGCATCCTCTTCGTCGAGGATGCCCTTCAAGATCACCTTGCCGCCCCACATGTCCATCAACTCCTTGACCCGGTCCCAGTTCAGGGACGGATCAAACGCCTCCGCAGTCCAGGAAGAGAGAGATGTCGGGTCGGTCACCCCTTCAGCGTGGCCGACGATATTGCCGAAGGAACGGCGTTTCGTTCCAAGCATTCCCAGTCCCCATCGCACCTTTGTCATCATGTTCGCGATTGACGCCAACGTGAGCTTCGGAGGAGCCGAAAGGCCGTTCTTGATGTCCTTGTGGCGCTGCCCGAGGACCTGCAGATCGACCGTGATGACTATGGCGGTGCATCCCACGGCGCGTGCACGGGCCAGCAGGCGTGACATGAAATCGTTGTCCTTGAGCGTATAGACCTGGAACCAGAAGGGCTTGTCGGTGTTCGCAGCCAAATCCTCGATCGAGCAGATCGACATGGTCGAAAGGCAAAACGGCACGCCGGCCCTTTCCGCCGCGCGTGCCGCCTTGATTTCGCCATCGGCGCATTGCATGCCCAAGAGCCCGACAGGCGCCAGAACCGCGGGCATCGCCACGTCCTCGCCGATCAGCCGGGTCGCGACAGATCGATTTGCAAGATCGACCGCGATCCTTTGGCGGAGACGGATCCTGCTGAAGTCACTGGTGTTTTCGCGAAAGGTCTGTTCGCTCCACGACCCGCTTTCAGCGTAGTCATAGAACATCCTCGGCACACGACGACGATAAATGCGTTTCAGGTCGGCAACTTCCGTGATTACAGGCATTGGCGTGCACTCCCCAGAACTTGATTGGCTGTGCTATCAACTCGGACAATGGTCGACAACCATTGCTGTTCCACGGCCATGCCGGTCGATCCAGAGCGGCACAGGCTGCCGGGTTTTGCCTGTCCGGAAGGGAGACGATGTTCGAATGAGCGGCCACCGCCCTTGCGAACGACACTTCGGCGGCACCGACCGGTCGTCCTGTTCGCATGAGGCGCTCTGCAGAGCCTCCTACGACATTGCGTACGTGGTGGGCCAAAACCGCGATCCGATCACGGCCAACGTTGGCTTGACCCGAATTGCGTCATCTGGACCGGTTGGCACGTGTTCGGCAAGACTGCCGACAAGGCGGTGATGCACTTTCGCGATTTCATGCAACTTGAGGAATTCGGAGATCCGTCAAGGAGACTCGTCATTTCGCAACTCAGGATGACTCGAATTCCGGATCGCCGAAACTTGGCAACAAGGCCATTGACAGCCCATGGGCGCGGTGAACGTCTCGCTGCCCGAAAGCCTTCGCGTCCATGTCGAAGATCATGCGTCATCGAGGGGGTACAGCACCTAAGGCGAATGCGTGCGAGAACCGATCCGAAAGTATCAAGGTTGCCAGCGTTTCCGGCAGATCCTTCTTGATGGCATCGCTTCCGCACTTGCTAAAGCGCCCGATGATGCGTCGGTGACCAGACATCCAGGCCACTGCAGCCCGAGCCGGCAAACTGTGCCGCTGTCGTGGCCGTGCTGTCCAGATTCCGTGTTGGAACGCGGTCATGGCGGACATTCCGGGCCACCCGGAAAACTGCGGGAGCGGCGCAAGATCCCCATCCCCGCCGTCCACCACCTGGAATTCAGCCAACGCCGCTGCTACTTGGTGCGGTGCAAAGGCGTATGGCCGGCCAGCATCAGCATCTGCCGTGTCCAGGGCAGCTACACGGATTCCCGGCGCCACATCCTGTGCCGAGCAGCGTGAATCAGGCGTGACTTTCCTGACACACGCCGCAGAATCGACAAAACCTGGGTCAGGGCGTTCGTCGCTGATCCATTGCCGCAACCTCTGCTTCCCAGTCACTTGCAGAAGCGCCGCGCTCCAGCGCCGCCTCCATCAGTTCCGCCTGGCTCTTCGGTATCAGGCCGTCCACAGGCGGATCGTGGTCCAGGTTCGTCGGAAACGCGTAGCCCTCGGCGGAGGCGGCAATGGCATTCTGGACTTCCCTCCACGTCAACGAACCGGACGCGCGGGCCTCTGCCATCACCGGATAGAGCGCCACGGACATTGCCGACCTGTTCACGGCTTCGATCGATCGCCCGAACGCGGATCCGATCTGCAGGAGATTCGCCATCCGCCGAATGTCCTGGGACCTGTTCGTGCCGGCGCCGTGCATGACTGCCGGGTTGAAGAACAGGAGGTCGCCCTTCTCAAGCGGCAGTTGCACATGGGCCTTGGCGAAGAACTCCTGAAACTCCTTCCGCCCGAAAGCGACGTACCCCTCGGCGAAGCGCTGCGAATACGGCATGAGCATCGTCGGGCCGCTCTCCACAGGCATGTCGCAATGCGCGATCGCTCCTTGGAGCGTCAGGCGGGGAGAAATCTCGTGCGCCTGGATCGGATAGGTCGCCAGCTGATCAGCGTTCATGAAGCCAAGATGATAGTCCCGGTGCGCCGTCTGTGCCGCGCCGCCTGGGTTCACCCGGTTGACCTGTGCCGTCAGCTGATAGCCCCGCCCCAGCCACGCCCGGGCCGCCAGCGCGATCGCGTCCGACGCGTAGTAGCGCAGGAAATTCGCCGGGCTGGCCATGCAATGCTTTTGCGCCGCGTTCCAGACCCGGTCGTTCGCCCCGGGCTTCGCAAAGTGATCCCCGCCGCCCGTACCGCTTGCCTTCTCGTCATCAATGATCCGTTCGAAGATCTCCGTGGCCTCATCCAAGATGTCGGTGTCCACCATGCCGCCACGAATGACGATTATGCCCGGGCCGCAATCAAGGACGGCGTTCCATTCGGACATCATGTCGACGGACCGGGCGGAATCGGCCGCCGCTTCCCGCACGCGCGACCCGTCGTAGATCGGCACGTTGCGCTCGACCGCCTCCGCCTCGGGCCAGTCGCCCAGCTCCGTCGTCTCCGACACTTGCGCGCAGAAACTCCCGAATGACCCGGCCTCTTCGCCGAGCCATGCCCGCTCCCGAAGGTCTGCCGCCAATGCCTCTTCGTCCATGTGCTCCTCTCCCCGTGCTCGGCGCGAGAATACAGGTCGTCCATGCGCGAACAAGGCATTGCATGACCAACGTTCCATGACACGGCAGGCGCCAACTTGTCCGGCGCGTCCACGCGGGCCCGCAAGGGTCCCGACATCCTCCATCTGGCGACGGAACTTTCGGCGCAAGCCAATTCCAGATCTGGCCACGCCAGAGCGGGCGCGCCGTTCTGCCCTCACGTCACTGCATCTTCAAGTCATGAGGAGCCTCAGGCCCTTGGTCACGTCCGTCCTGACGGCCACGCGCAGCGCCGCCTCTTCCCTGTTGCGCAGCGCCGCCAGTATCAGGCGATGGCTGTCCGGCGGCCTTCCCTGCCGCATGCGGCCGTACAGCTTGCGCATCGTCGGCCCAAGCTGAAGCCAGACCGTTTCAACCAGGGCCAGCATCGCCGGGGCTTGGGCACGAAGGTAGAGCGTCCGGTGAAACTCCAGGTTCGTGCGAATGTAGGCGACGGCATCACCCCTCCTGATTGCCTCCGCAACCGTGCTGTTGATCGCGGTCAGGCGTTCGATCAGCGCCAGGTGCGCACGTGGCAGGGCACGGACAGCGAGTTCGGTTTCCAGCAGGCCGCGAAGGGACGCCAGCTCCTCTATCCGGTCGTTGGCAAGCTCAGGGGTCGAGATGCGCCCCGATACGGACATCGTCAAGGCGCCTTCCGCCACCAGGCGGCGTGCCGCCTCGCGCGCAGGCGTCATTGACGTCCCGAATTCCTGTCCGATGCCCCGCAACGTCAGTGCTGATCCCGGCACCATTTCGCCATGCATGATCCGCGACCTAAGGGTCCGGTATACCCGTTCATGGGCGGCAATCGGTGGTTCGTTCGGCCTCGCCTGCATGCCGGACTGTGATCACAACGGACGTGCTGCGTCAATCGCCGGGACTGAACCGGTATCGGTGCAGACCTGCGCCTTCCCGCCTCAGCCAGTCGCGAGATGCCTGACACTCGGGACAGATTGCCCTGACCATGTCCCAAAAGGCGCGCGAATGGTCCATATGCCTGAGATGCGTGACCTCGTGGGCGGCGACGTAGTCGAGCACGCTTGGCGGTGCCAGAACAAGGCGCCACGAAAACATCAGGTTGCCCTTCTCGGAGCACGAACCCCAACGGGAACGCGTGTCCTTGAGCGTCAACCGCCGGAAATCCCTGCCGACCGCACGGGAGTGTCGTTTGGCTGCGGAAACCAGGCGCTCGCGGGCAAGCTCCTTCAGAAGCGCCATCACGGCAGGTGCGGCAAAACCTGCAGGGGCCTCGATTGCGCCATCCGCAAGCCTGGCAGTCGCGTCAGCCCCTGCCACAACCATGTGCATCTCGCCTTCGACCGGAATCTCCACGCCGACGTCGACCAGCATCGGGCACGGCCGTCTCTCGACCGCACTCGCAATCCACTCGGCCTTCTTCTCGGCGAAATCTCGTGCTGCGCGCAGGTTCATGCCTGCCGGCATCGTCAGCGTCACCCGGCCGTCAAGATTCGACACCCTAAGGCTCAATCGGCGGGCTCGCGCAGACCTCCGAACGTCGATCCGTGTGCCAGGCACCGATTCCAGCCTCAAGTACTCCATAGCCTCTTGCCTGCTCGCAGCCCGCCTGCATCCTGGCTCTACCGTGCCATGACAAGTTGGCCCGAACAATGCGAATCCGTCGCGGCACGTCTGTCCCGCAAATGCAAGGCGACAGGTCAACCGCCGACCCACAATCCTCTCGGGACCTTGCCATGCCTGCATCGCGCTGGCCCCGAGTTCGTGCCGCACAGGCCTGCCGGATCGTTGCCGGGGAACCGGAAGTCCGAAGTTCCGCAGGAAACCGCCCTGGTTCCGATTGCAGGCCGGCGACCTGCGTTTCCCGGACGGGTCTCAACGGCCCCAGACCGGCAGGTTTCCGGTGGACATGGACGATTGCGGCTGGGGCTGGCACCTGGCCTTGAGGCCGGACCCGCGGCGGCCGGCAGACTGCCAGCTGCATTCAATTTGGCCGTACCGCCTTGATGCAGCGTGGCACCATGCGCAGGGAAGCGTCCACGCTCAGCCCGCGGTTCATCGACCTGTATTGCGAGCGCACTGCGCCAGGTTTCTGGGACGAACCCGTCAATGCCGTCAGCAATGCCGCCTTGCTTGCCGCCGCCCATGCATTGCCAGTGGCATTGGGCCGAGAAATGCGTGACCCCCTGGAACTCCTGCCAATCGCACTCGGCGGCTCCATAGGAATTGGATCCTTCCTCTTCCACACGTTGGCAAGCCCGGCAGCGGAACTGGCCGACGTGATCCCGATCTGGAGTTTCGTCGCACTCTATGTGCTTGCGGTCATCTGGAGGACGACCGGACAGAATGTCGTCCGCACTGCACGGATTGCTGCAATTGCCACGGCAGCAACCTGCATTGCCTTCTGGGCTGGCGGGCAAGGCGTGACGACCGGCGCGGATCCTGCTCCAATGCGCCTCAACGGATCGCTCCAATGCCTGCCGGCGTTGATCGCCCTCACCGCTTTCGCAGGCTTTGCGCTTGCACGTCAGCACCCTGCGCGCTGGCTTGTCACTGGCGCGACCTTGGTCTTCTTCCTGTCGCTTGTCTTCCGGACGATCGACCTGCAGGTCTGCGTCGCGACAGGTGGTGTCGGCACGCACTTCCTGTGCCGCCTTCTCAACGGCCTTGTGGTGGGCCTGTTGCTCCAGGCACTGGTTGTCCACCTGCCGCCGGTCCGTCGCGACCCCGCATTGTGACCGGTGGCAATCCGCCGAATGCCATGGAAGTCCGGGTTTCGTCATCGCGCGAATCGCCACGCCAATCCAGGTGCCGTTGGCTGGACGGGCTGCATGCGCAGACGCGAGAACCACCGACGGGGCACGACCACGCGAATTCCGCCGGCGAATCGCGGGGCAAGTGACAGGCATCAGGCCCTTGCGTCCCGCCGGAATCCGGCGTCAACGGGCCTTGCAGAAATTTAGTCGTGGTCAGTGCCGCGAATCCCTTTGACAGGGCCCGGGCATTGTGGCACGTCGCGCGCGATTCCTAGGAACATTCAGGACAAGAGGCGGACATGCCCAAGGAAGAATGGGGCACCAAGCGGGTTTGCCCGACCACC